>DATDXY010000021.1:0-21431 GCA_036517155.1 Minisyncoccota bacterium | reverse complement strand
AGCCGAGTGTAAACCACTCGGCTCGTTTTCATTTTATTGACACGCATTAGCGGAAAACGCTAGGGTGAAGGCAGTTCATATCAATCTAGTTAATAGGAGGATACGACAATGCATCCAATGCTGTTAGATATCGCCAGGGAGTTTGTGTTTCAAACAGTATATTACTTTTCCCAACGGGAAACAGAAATACTGCGCCGGTTTTTCACTAATACCGAAAAACGGGTATTTTTTATCCACACGCTTCCAGCCAATGTTGGCGCTGGGCTCATCGCGATGTATTCCCGGATTAAAAATACCAGAGGTTTGCGGGGGGTCTTTGTGGACCGTTTCCTGCCAGAATTTTTGGCAAGCACGAGCGTGGTCACGGAAGAAAAATTCGGCGGGGATCCAACAAAAGCTCTTGCTCACTTCAACGTGGTTTCAATTGAAACATTTGAAACTAATTTTCCGGGAGGAAAGGAATTGCTTGATCAATTTCTCAATGCGATTTCTGTGGATCCGGACTATCTGGAAGAATTCGCCCAAGGAGAAAAAATTAAGAAATTTCTTAGTCGTTGGCTGGACCAATATGGCCATAATTCCATTGCCCGAGCGGGATCAATGTGGGTCTGCTACGAGCAAATCTCCATTCTGGCGGCAAAATCGTTGGAATGGGGGCGGCCCGGATCGGCCTACATTGAGCTTTCCACTCGTTATGTGGATATGAGCGGCAAAAACTGCTATCCGATTGAAAAAGAATTGAGAATCTTGGGAGTTTCTGAAGAGTTGGTTTTCAATCTTTTGGACGAGTCGTTTAAGCGTTATCGGAATTGGCAGGGAGAAAATTTTTCCGGCCCATTTCCGCAATTTTTGCGGGACACTTACGGAAAATATTTCACTGAAGCTCCAAAAGACTTGGAAAGCGGAGTAATCGGCGAGACCTGTGATGTGCTGGGTAATTTCCTGCCCGCCGCAACGCTTACGTCTGTGGGCGTGGCGATTTCCGGAGAAGCGTTCCCAGAGCTGATTAAGCATTTGTTGCTGGATGAAACGCCGGAAAATTACGCGCTTGTGGAATTGACCCTGCAAGAAGCGAAGAAAGTAGGCGGCGATCAATTCGCGCGGCACTACGAACCGAGCGAATGGAAAAAAGCTTCTTGGGAATATCTGTCCACTGACAGGTTTGCGCCATATAGGGGGCAAGTCGGAATTATTTCCGCGGATATTTTACCTCAAGAAGCAGCCGAGGAAATATTGCTGGATTCATTCCGGTATCGCAAGAAGTTTGCCCACTGCCAAAACTTTGCTGAAGTTCTCGAAATGCTTAAAGAAGTCGATCGGCAGTCCCACGATAAGCTTTGGAACGACTTTGAAGAAATAACAGCGAGTTGTTCCGGTCTGATGACATTTCGCGGACATCGCGATTTGCAGCGGATGAGCTTTAATATGCATCTTCGAACATTGCTTACACCATACCTTGGGTTTTATCGTTATGATAAACCCGCCCCCAAAATATTCCTTGAAGATTGCGAGCAATTCCATTCCTTAGGAGAGAGGGCATATTCAGAAATGGAACAGTTAAATGTTTCGCCCATATTAATGCAATATCCGTTGGCGTTGGGAAATCTAATCGGTTTCCGTTCGAGCGCCAATTTATTGCAATGGGAATTCTGCAATTGGCAACGCAGCAAATTCAGCGTTAACCATGAAGTGCGGCAAGTATTCCTGGGTATGGAGGAGAGATTAAGCCATCGATATCGTTGGTGGGGAAATATTTCCCGAGCCGATATTGTTTCGGGCTATATCTTTGCCCGTGGTAGCAAAGGCATCCCTTTGGATGCGTTGTGTTCTTCAGTCTAAAATGAAGTAACTTCAAAAATCGGTCCGATTAACATCGGACCGATTTTTTGTTTTGGTGTGTTATAATAAAAAACATGAAAAAATACTTATTTTATACGCTGGCTGTTGTTTTCGTAGCTGGAACAATTGTTAGCGCAAAAGGGCCAGATACGGTTAGGCCCAAAAGCCAGACGCGGTTTATTGTCCATACCGAGTCAGAAGCGGCGCTGGGGCTAGAACGTGCCTGCGCAAGAGTGAAAAACAACAAAGCATTAATTGTCTTGCAATGCGATGATGTTGTTGGCCAGGAATTAGGATTACAGGAGGACATCCGAGTATTTGCGGCAGATGCGGGAGCCAATACGCAAATTGGAGCGAATATCGTGCAGGGCGGCGGCAATACCGGCAGCAGCACGAAAATTGCTATTCTAGACACCGGTTACAATTATCTGCATTCGGAACTAAGTTCTAGTTATTCTGGCGGATACGATTTTGTAAATAATGATAACGATCCGATGGATGATAATGGCCACGGCAGCCACGTTGGCGGTTTAATTGCTGCCGATGGAATCAATACGTCTGCAAAAGGTGTTGCACCAGACGCGGCGGTGGTTGCGTTGAAAGTATTAGATTTGAACGGATCGGGATTTTTCAGTGACGTGGTGGAAGCGATTTATTGGGCAGTAAACGGACCGGACAATATTTTCGGAAATGGTGATGAGTCTGGTATAGCCGCAATGAATTTAAGTTTGGGTACTGGAAAACCATACGTCTATAAAGGATTTTGCGATTCCATATTGCCAGATTTAACCAATGCCATTAAATACGCGCGAGAACATAATATTTTGGTTGCGGTAGCGGCGGGGAATGAGGGACGAGCCGGAGTTTCTCTTCCGGGTTGCATCAGTTATTCCACGACGGTGGGCGCGGTGAATAGTTCGGATCAAATTGCCAGTTTTTCCGGCCGCGGTAGCGCATTAGATATTGTTGCGCCAGGAGTCAGCCTATTTGGGCCATGGCTTGGTACAAGTTATGTGACGATTAGCGGCACCAGTATGGCGACGCCGATTATTACCGGTGTTGCGGCATTAGTGCATACGGCTCACCCGACATATTCGGCAGTGAAAGTAGAAGAAGCATTGATAAAAACTGCTAAGAATCTAGGAAAAGCGGGTAAGGATAACGATTCCGGTTGGGGACGGGTGCGGGCAAATAATGCCGTCACTTACTAAAAGTTTTTCTATTGAGTAGCGTTATACATTGCGCTGATTTCAGCGTCAGTTAAAACGCGATTGTGAACGCGGACTTCGTCAATGTAGCCGTTAAAATATGGATTACCGCTACCAGCATTTGGATGGCGGCCAATGTACACTGGCACAGTGGGATCATTATATAAGGTTCGGACATATGGCACTTCGCCAGTTTTAATGCCATTGGTATACATGCGTAATTTGAGGGCGAGCGGGTCAAATACGCCTACAAGGTGATACCATTGGCCCGTAGTTAAAGCTGCGCCGGTAACTTCTGTGCCATTCATTGGAAAATCAGGAATGAAAAGATCGGGGAGAGTTGTATTGATAAAAAGCGACCAGCCATACGAAGATGTTTGGAAGTGTTTGGAAATAATACCGCAGGAAATCCAGGTGTTGCAGGTAACATTGTTCGCATAGATCCACGCAGAAAGCGAAAGATCGCTGGTGATTTGCAGTGGCGTAGGTATGCCTAAATTAACATATTGGTTTACGCCATTAAAATTCATTGCTTGGTTAACTTTTCCAGTTGGGTATGTGGCTGGGACTGCGGGGGTGCCATTAAGATTGTTTCCAGAAGAATCATTGGTGTTGTTATCAAACTTCCAATATCCAACCAATCCACTGGCTTGATTCCAGAGGTTGAGATTGTTTCCTAATTCAAAATGAGCTGGATCGCTGCCATTATCGGTTGCAGCAATAGTTTGCAAATATTTGTCTGATTCCAGTAGCGCGATAAATTCGTAACTTTGCACTATGCCGCCATTAATATAGGCATAATATAAACCTTTACTGGCATCGTTAATGGGATCAACTGGCAAGGTAGAAAATGGCGATCCGGCGCTGATGGAAGAAAAATTCACTGGAACCCAACCAGAGCCATCGGTTTTGCGAAAATTTGAGCTAGTTTTGCATTGATAAATCCATCCGCTGGGTAAAACCGGCAAATCTAAATTGCCACACACCGTAGAAGTATCTGGGACGGAAATGTGAATAATGTTGGGAGTGGGAGCGATGTTATAGCCAAGGGTTTTATAAAGTTCAACGCCAGTATTCAGTTGATGAATATCGGCGATTCGATTTGAATCTCTACCCCGAGCAAAAAAACCCAAAGGATTCAATATTAAAATCGCAACACTGCTTAAAACACCCAAGATACCAATAACTATCAATAGTTCTAGAATCGTAAAAGACTGGTTATTTTTTAGATATGCGCGAATATGCACAATAAGCGGTTAAAAACTAAATTATAACAGATTTTAATCTATTTTCTAAAGGTGGTATAATGTATTTTATGAAATATTTTTATATTCTTTTAGGCGTTATCGTTCTTTGGTTAATTGCTACCTATAATAGTTTAGTGCGATTGCGGTATCGCGCGAAAGAAGCGTTGTCGGATATCGATGTCCAATCCAAACGGCGCTATGACCTTATCCCGAATTTGGTGGAAACCGTGAAGGGTTATATGCAGCATGAGAAATCTGTATTGGAAAATGTAACAAAAGCTCGAGCCGCAGTTGCTTCGGGTGGCACTGCTTTAGATAAAGCCAACGCGGAAAATGCATTATCAAATACGTTAAAAACTCTATTTGCCGTTTCCGAGAATTACCCAGAATTAAAAGCCAATACTAATTTCTTGGAATTACAACGAGAACTTTCCGATACGGAAAATAAAATGCAAGCGGCGCGACGATTCTATAATTCCACGGTTATGGCATTGAATACAAAAGTGGATACGTTCCCGACTAATCTGATTGCGGGTATGTTCGGTTTCCATCAGGAAAAGTTTTTTGAACTAGAATCTACAGCGGAAAAACAACCAGTACAAGTTAAGTTTTAAAGTTTTATTTATATGGTGAACTTGTATACGCACAAGGATTCTAATATCCGGAGAACGTGGTTGCTCTTTATGTTGTTTTTTGGCGTGGTGATTGCGATTGGCTGGATATTTTCGCAGGCGTACGGTGATCCGGGAATTTTGTATATTGCGGTTGTTTTTAGTTTAGGAATGAGTTTCACGAGTTATTGGTTCTCGGATAAAATTGTGCTTCGGATGTCCCACGCGGAACCGGTTACCAAAGAAAATGCGAAAGAGCTTTATAATATCGTGGAAAATCTGGCGATTACCGCCGGATTGCCGCTCCCCAAAATTTATCTTATTAACGAAGCCGCGCCAAATGCGTTTGCCACCGGACGTGATCCAGAACACGCAGTAGTAGCGGTGACGTCCGGATTATTGCAACGATTGGATCGTTCAGAAATTGAAGGAGTGATTGCCCACGAGCTTTCTCATATTGGAAACCGCGATATGCTGATTTCCACAATGGCGGTAATTCTCGTTGGTTTTATTTCCATCGCTTCGGATTTTTTTATGCGGTCATTGTGGTGGGGCAGAGGTAGGCGAGGAAATCGCGGTACTCATCCGGTTATTTTATTGATTGCGATTGCGTTGGCGATCCTGGCGCCGATTGCCGGCACTTTGATGCGACTCGCGATTTCCAGAAAACGGGAATTTTTGGCGGACGCATCTGGCGCGTTGCTAACTAGGTATCCGGACGCGCTCGCCAGCGCGCTCAATAAAATATCTTCCGATCCGACTCCCTCGCGAGTGGCAAGTAATACGACCGCGCATCTTTGGTTTGATGATCCATTTGACTATCAAGGCAAGAAAAAAGAAGGGACGCCGTGGTTTCATAAACTTTTTATGACACATCCGCCGGTGGAGGAACGAATTGCCGCCCTTAAGGGAATCAAAGTATAGTAAGGTCAGCAGCTTAAATTAAAAAGGAGGATCTTTTATGAGCAATAATCTGAATATTGTTATTCCTCCGGAAGAGCTGGCTTTCAGCTTTAGCCGCAGCAGCGGCGCCGGGGGACAAAACGTCAATAAACTGGAAACCAAAGTAACGGTTTCTTGGGATTTTAACCACTCATCTTTATTGGATGACGCGCAAAAACTTTTGCTGGCGAAAAAATTCACGCGGCGAATCAGTACGGACGGGAAATTAATGGTCTCCTGCCAGACGGAGCGTTCGCAATCGCAAAATCGGGGAAAGGCGATTGCGAATCTGAATCAACTGGTAATGCGAGCGTTAATCGCGCATCCGAAACGGAAAGCAACTAAAGTCCCGTTTCGGGAACGGGTAAAACGTTTGGCAACTAAACGTTACATTGCCCAGAAAAAGCAGTTACGGAAAACCAGAATAGAAATGGAATAAAAAAAGCCGAGGTAATATCACTCGGCTTTTTGTTTGCTTGAAGATAATAATCTCTCTGCATTTTCATAAGCAAATTTTTCTCGCACGGTTGGATCTAATTTACCGATAAAGCTCCGGCCAAATTCTTCCAACAAACCGCCGACTTCAAAATCAAAATGCCAACTATACCAGCGATCGGTTCCCCACATAAACCGATCTGGATAAGCTTCTATTTTTGGTTTCCAAAAGTCTAATTCATTATTGAGTCGGGTCTCAAAATTTTCACGAATATACGCCAACCATTCTTCTTTAGTAATACCCTTGCCCTGCTGATGTTCCGGTTTATAGCCGTAGAGAAAAGTCGTGTCAGCGTCAATAGAACGGTATACATTTTTGTATTCTGCCATAAGGTCCGTAATCCATTCTCTATCATCGCCGCCATGCAAGAGAAAATTAACATTTGGATACTGTCTTAATATTTTTTCTACTGTAGCTTTATCTTTTTGATAAGGATGCATCATGACCGGTAAATTATATTCACTGGCAATTTGAAACAGTTCAGTAAAATAAGGGTTGTCCAAATTTGTACCATCAAAAACTTTAATTTCCCCAATGCCTTTGAAAAGGCCTTTGTTTTTATCCAATGTGTCTCGCACCTCTTTTATAGTAATCCGAAGCGCCGAATAAGGCGCGGGCATTAAAAATGGCGCGATAGCTCCGGCATACTTTTTTTCCGAATTTTTAACTGCGCTGATTTCTTGCGATAAAGAAAATTTTGTAGGCAAGAAAAAACCAATGCTTTGGGTAATTCCTTCGCTCTGAAAAAGACAATTAACATAATTCATGGTTAGATTGCCACCGAAAGCGGGCATACCCTCAAATCCTAATTGCCTCCCAACAAACCCAACGATAGTGGAAGAAACTGGCATGTGCACGTGGGCATCGATAAGTTTCCCATTGTAGTAAGGCTGGGATTGAAATTCCCTTGCTTTTTCAATTGGCGCGCACTCATTGGTCTCTGTGTTTTTTGTCGTTGTTTTCTTTTCTAAAAAACTATTCGTGAGAAAAAAAACAGCAATAATTGCTACTGCTATAAAGAAAATCCGTTTGATCATTACTTTTCAGTATATCACAGCAAGTATCCCTAACTGGCGGAGGTGAGAGGATTCGAACCTCTGATGCCCTTTCAGGCATAGCTGCTTTCCAAGCAGCCGCACTAGACCACTATGCGACACCTCCATTGATTAGACTTTGAAATGCGCGCCCGCCTTTAAAGGATTTAATTTCCTTTTCTCTTTGATAAGCGCGACTGGAATCAGTATATTCCTCTATGTAAATAATTTCCAATGGCCTTCTGTGTTTTAAGGACTGTGTCTTACCGGAATTATGCATTTCAATTCTTTTTTGTAAATTTGAAGTACATCCAATATAAAAACCATTATCCTTTTTACTTTTGAGAATATAAACAAAGTACATTGTTATTTTCTTTTTACCGCACCCCGCGAAGCGGGGCAAGCTAGACCCTTGTCCCGCCATAGGCGGGAGCTATGCGACACCTCCAGATTGTATTACTCTACCGTATATATTTTTGAATCTCAAGCAGATTTCGTTATACTGATTATATAATGAATTTCTCGCCCAATTTATTGGCAATATTAACTGTGACGATTGTGAATATGATTCTAGGAAGCTTGTGGTATTCCCTGTTGTTTGGAAAACAATGGAAAGTGGAAATGGGTTTTACGCCGGAAATAATGCAGTCCATGAAAATGACCGCTAAGAGGGCGTATTTGTTGGCGACGCTGGTTGGATTTATATCTGCATATGTTTTTGCTCACTTTGCTGAATATGCCGGCGCGAAAAATATCCTGGACGGATTACAATTTGGTTTTTGGGCGTGGCTGGGGTTTCCAATGCCGATTATCCTGGGCAGTGTTTTGTGGGAAAATAAATCCTGGTCTTTATTCTGGATCAATGTTGTGTATTACTTGGCGTCTTTTTTGATCATGGGAGCGTTATTTGCCGTATGGAGATAGGGAAGACAGTATCCGGTTGAGAAAATTGATTTTTGTATGATACAATCTCAACAATGAAACCAACGAAATTTATTTTTGTAGTTGGCGGGGTTATTTCTGGGGTGGGTAAGGGAACAGCGGTATCTTCCATCGGCCTTTTATTGCAACGGCTTGGACACAAAGTCAGCGCGGTCAAAGTGGACCCATATTTGAACGTAGACGCGGGGACGATGAATCCCACTGAGCACGGCGAAGTATTCGTGACCAAAGATGGCTTGGAATCGGATCAAGATTTGGGTAATTACGAACGGTTTTTGGATACGGAAGTGACTCGGGTGAATTATATGACGACCGGACAGGTGTATTTGTCGGTCATAGAACGGGAACGGAATCTTGGCTATAAGGGGAAATGCGTAGAAACCATTCCGCATATTACTCAAGAAATCATGGAACGGCTCAAGCGGGCGGCGCAAAAAAATGACGCGGATATTTTAATAATTGAAATCGGTGGTACGGTAGGAGAATACCAAAATTTGATTTTTCTGGAAGCGGGCCGAATGCTCCATCTGCAAAATCCGAATGATGTGCTGTGGGTATTGGTCACTTATCTGCCGGTGCCGCATAAAATCGGAGAAATGAAATCCAAACCCACCCAGCACGCGGTGCGGCTTTTGAATGCCTCGGGGATTCAGCCGAATATTATTTTGGGGCGGTCCACTCATCCGATTGATTCGGTTCGGAAAGAAAAAATTTCCGTCTTTTGCAATGTTCGGCCGGAAGACGTGGTATCGGCGCCGGATGTGGACAGTATTTATGACATTCCGATTAATTTTGCCAAAGAAAAACTGGGTGAGAAAATTTTAACTAAATTAGGTTTAAAACATCGCCGGCCGAAGTTAGATGACTGGCGGCGGTTTGTCGCTCGGTCGCACGATGGCAAAAAAACATTAAATATCGCCGTGGTGGGAAAATATTTTGGCATTGGCGCGTTTACGTTAAGCGATTCCTATATCTCCGTCATTGAAGCGATTAAGCACGCTGCTTATTTCCAGAATGCCAAAGCGAATATTGCCTGGCTGGACGCGGAGATCTATGAAAAAAATCAAAAGGCGTTAAACGAGCTAAAAAAATATGACGCTATTATTGTGCCCGGCGGATTCGGCAAGCGGGGGGTAGAGGGAAAAATCGCGGCAATTAACTTCGCCCGAGAAAATAAAATTCCGTTTCTAGGTTTATGCTATGGAATGCAATTAGCGGTTATTGAGTTTGCCAGAAATGTTGCCGGCTTGAAAGAGGCGCATACGACCGAGTGCAATAAAAATACAGCGCAGCCAGTAATTGATATTCTTCCAGATCAAAAAGAAAAGTTAGCCATCAAAGATTTTGGCGGTTCGATGCGGTTGGGAAATTATCGTTGTAAGTTAACCGCTGGCACGCAGGCAGAAAAAGCCTATCGTGGCGTGGCGCATTGGATCTTCGCTAATAAAGGAAAAACGGCCGTTGATGAACGGCACCGGCATCGGTACGAAGTGAATAATGAATATCGGAATATCCTGGTGGAAAAAGGATTGGTTATCTCCGGAGTAAATCCAGAACAAAATCTCGCGGAAATTATTGAAATCAAGAATCATCCGTATTTCGTGGCGTCGCAATTCCATCCGGAATTCAAATCGCATCCATTAAAACCGCACCCGCTTTTTGTCGGACTCATGAAAGCCGCTCTGTGGTATACTGTTAATCATGGAAAATAAAAGCCTGCCCAAAGACGTATTCTTACATTTGCTTGCGATGCTTACTTTGTATGTAAGCGCTATCAGTTTTATTACGTTGTATTTCCAATATGTAAACGTGCTAGTTCCGGATCCACTGGATCAATATTCCTATTCAGGAGTTTCCGGTCCGATTCGGTGGTCCATGGCATCGTTGATGATTATTTTCCCGGTGTATCTTTGGGTGTCTCATTTACTCCGCAAAGAATACGCGTTATTTCCGGAAAAGAAAGATTTAAAAATTCGGAAGTGGCTAGTGTACTTAACCTTATTTGTCGCCGCATTGGTTATTATCGGGGATTTAGTGAGTTTAATTTATAACTTTTTGGGCGGTGATCTCACGCTCCGATTCGCCTTGAAAATCGCGGTAATTTTATTCGTAGCCGGAAAAGTCTTTTGGTATTATTTATGGGAACTAAAAGAAAAATGGTCTGCTCAAAATATAAAAATATTAGCTTGGGGACTTGGTTTGTTAGTGGCCGCGAGCGTTATCGCCGGATTTTTTACCGTTGGATCGCCGTTGCGCGCTCGACAGTATCGGTTTGATACTCAGCGAGTCAACGATTTAAGTTCCCTGCAGTGGCAAATTATTTCTTATTGGCAGACAAAAAATGCATTGCCGGCAACATTGAATGATTTACGAGATTCTATTTCCGGTTTTACTCCGCCATTAGATCCAGCGACTCGGCAGTCTTACGGATATTCTGTAAAAGCATCCTTGCGATTCGAACTTTGCGCAGATTTTAATTTGCCTTCCGCTGATGATTTACGGTTATCTAAACCAATGCCAATGGCCTATCCGTATGAGGGATACGAACCGGAAAATTGGGATCATATTGGCGGCACGCAATGTTTTGAACGAACTATAGATCCGGATCGTTGGGCAAAAGATAAGGTATTACCGCGCTAATATGAATCAAATTACAGGAGCGGTTTTTCAATTGATAGTTTTGATTTTTTCCGTAATGGTGCACGAAGTGGCACACGGAGCGGTTGCTTATAAATTGGGGGATACCACCGCTAAAGATATGGGCCGATTAAATCTGAATCCTTTGAAACACATTGATATGATGGGTTCTATTATTCTGCCGTTGTTTTTATTTATAACCCGCAGCCCGATTTTAATCGGTTGGGCAAAACCAGTTCCTTATAATCCTTTTAATTTAAAAAATCCGAAAACCGGCGCCGCCTTAATTGGCATTGCCGGCCCAGTAACCAATCTTTTGCTGGCAATTATTTTTGGCATCTTGATTAGGATTTTTGGCGTTATTTCTAATTTTCAAAATGGCATACTAATTGAATTCTTTCAGGTGATTGTATTTATCAATGTTTTGCTGGCGATTTTTAATCTCGTGCCAATTCCGCCATTAGATGGTTCTAAAGCTTTATTCGCTATATTACCGAATCGATACTTTGGAATCCAAAGATTTTTAGAACAATATGGCATATTTTTACTGATTGCCTTTATAATGTTCGGATTTCCATTTATTACTCCCATTATAGGGCTTGTATACGGTTTAATAGTCGGTTAATAAATATTTTTGTATTGCGTTTGACAGTAGAAAGAATATGTTGCTATAATTTAAACCATTCTTGATATATGCCAACAATTAGACAGCTGCTAAAAAAGGGTAGAAAGGGCAACCCAACAAAATCCAAATCCCCAGCCTTGGGGCGTTATTTTAATTATCTTCAGAATCGTCCAATGCAGACCGCTTCGCCATTTAAACGGGGAGTATGTTTAAAGGTATTCACGACTACTCCGAAGAAACCAAACTCAGCGCTCCGGAAAGTAGCTCGAGTGCGGCTTACTAATGGCATGGAAGTAACAGCGTATATTCCGGGAGAAGGCCATGCGTTGCAAGAACACTCTGTAGTTGTTATTCGCGGCGGACGAGTAAAAGATTTACCGGGCGTGCGATATCACATTGTTCGTGGCGTATTGGATACAACTGGCGTGGAAAGAAAACAGCAAAGAAGCAAATACGGAGCTAAACGGCCTAAGGGCAAATAATTATGCGTAAAAAAAGAAATTATACTCGAGAACACAAACCAGATTTAAAATATAAAAGCGCCATGCTGGGCCGCTTTATTAACTACTTAATGGAAGACGGAAAGAAAACGGTGGCGGAAAAAGTAATGTATGAAGCCCTAGAAGAAATTAAAAAACAAACCAAAGAAGAAAATCCTTTAACCGTGTTTGAAAAAGCAATGGAAAATATTTCTCCAATGGTGGAAGTAGTTTCCAAACGGGTTGGTGGCGCTAATTATCAAGTGCCGCGGGAAGTGCGTCCGGCTCGAAAGTTTATGCTTTCTGCCCGTTGGCTGATTGATGCCGCCCGAAATAAAAAAGGAAAATCCATGGCGGCAAAACTTTCGGAAGAAATTTTGTTAGCTGTTAAAAACGAGGGTTCGGCAATTAAAAAGAAACAAGACACCCACAGAATGGCCGAAGCCAACCGAGCTTTTGCTCATTTCATGAGATAAGAGCCACAGTTTTTATATGCCACGACAATATCCTATTGAAAAGTACCGAGATATCGGAATTATTGCCCACATTGATGCTGGAAAAACTACCGTTTCCGAACGGATTCTTTTTTATACCGGCGTTGCCCATAAAATCGGCGAAGTACACGAAGGAGATACAGTCATGGACTGGATGGAACAGGAACGGGAGCGCGGTATTACCATTACTTCTGCCGCGACTACGTGTTTTTGGACACCGACTTATGCGAAGGGCGATAAAAAATTTGAACACCGTATAAACTTAATTGATACTCCGGGGCATATCGATTTTACCGTTGAGGTAAAACGATCGTTGCGAGTATTGGATGGCGCGGTAGTGGTGTTTGATGGCGTAGCAGGTGTAGAACCACAGTCAGAAACTAATTGGCGCTACGCGGACGAATATGTTGTTCCCCGAATTTGTTTTATTAATAAATTAGACCGGACGGGAGCGAGTTTTGAAAATAGTTTGAAATCTATTCAAGAACGTTTGAACCCGAACGCTATTCCGGTGCAATTACCAATTGGCATAGAAAGCGGATTTGAAGGGGTGGTGGATTTATTGCGTTTGAAATCTTATCGTTTTGAAGGTGACAAAGGGGAAAAAATTATTGAAGGAGAGGTGCCAACAAATATGGCGGAGGAAGTAAAGAAACACCGCCACGATTTGATTGAGAAAATTGTAGAAAATGACGACCACTTAATGGCGGCATATTTAGATGGCAAAGAACCTTCTTTGGAAGATTTGCAGCGGGTATTGCGTAAAGCGACCATCGCGGTGAAATTGATACCAGTATTTACTGGATCGGCTTTAAAAAATAAAGGCGTGCAACTAGTTTTAGACGGAGTAATCGATTATTTGCCATCTCCGGCAGATATGCCGGCCACTAAAGGATTGGATTTGCATGGCGCAACGCTGGAACGACACCCGAAAGATGAGGAGCCGTTTTCCGCGCTGGCATTTAAAATTGCCGCCGATCCATTCGTGGGAAGCTTAACTTACTTTCGAGTTTATTCCGGAGTCATTAAAAAAGGAACATATATTTTAAATACCTCTAAAGATAATCGAGAACGTATTGGCCGAATGGTTCGAATGCACGCAAATCATCGAGAAGAAGTAGATGAATTGTACGCGGGTGATTTGGGGGCGATTGTTGGTTTGAAAAATACGACCACTGGCAATACTTTGTGCGATCCGGAAAAGCCGATTATTTTGGAAAAAATTATTTTTCCAGAACCAGTTATTTCCATTCGAATTGAACCGAAGACTAAAGCAGATCAAGAAAAAATGGGTATTGCGTTGCATCGGCTTGGTGAAGAAGATCCGACTTTCCGTGTGGCTGGCGATCCGGATACGGGTGAAACTATTATTTCCGGCATGGGCGAATTGCATTTAGAAATCATCGTGGATCGCATGAAACGGGAATTTGGGGTGCTTTCCAATGTCGGCCGGCCGCAGGTTGCCTATAAGGAAACGATTAAAAACAACGGCGATGCCGAAGGAAAATATATCCGGCAATCTGGCGGTCGCGGACAATATGGTCACGTGCGTTTGAAGGTGGAACCAATGGAACGCGGTAAAGGATTTGAATTTGTAAATGCGATTAAAGGCGGTGTAATTCCGCAAGAATTCGTTCCGGCGGCGGAAAAAGGAATTATTGAGGCGATGACTAAAGGCATTGTCGGCGGTTATCCGATGGTGGATATTTTAGTGACCCTGTACGACGGTTCTTATCACGAAGTGGATTCTTCTGAAGCAGCTTTTAAAATTGCCGGTTCGATGGCATTTCAAGAAGCAGCCAAACGCTCTAAGCCGATTCTGCTGGAACCGATTATGCAAGTGCAAGTATTAATGCCATCGGAATTTTTGGGAGATATCACTGGCGATATCAATTCTAAACGCGGCAAAATTGAAGCGATGAATGACCGAATGAATATCAAAGTAGTGGATGCTAAGATTCCGCTTTCGGAAATGTTTGGTTATGCGACCAAACTTCGTTCTATGACTCAAGGACGGGGATCTTTTAGTATGGAATTCTCCTGTTATGAAGAAGTGCCTGGCAATGTAGCGCAACAGATTGTCGAAGGAAAAAAATAAACTTATATTATTTTTTTACTGTTCGTCCGCGCCAATATCCCAAGTTCCGACTCTAGTGGCAGAATCAACATCATCCAAAAAAGGAAAATTGGCATCTGCGGATAAGTTTATGCCCATATTGCGAGCAGAAATATCGCTTGCGGAAAGATGAAAATCGTCTCCTAGCGCATTAACAAATGTTACGGCTAAGTTCCGAAATGCGCTGTCTGGAGAAGAGGAGTCAAAAGAAATATTGTTAGTGGTTATTTGCGAAGAGAAAGCGCCTAAGGGCAAGGAATAAGCTGTTGCAATATTGTTTTTCATTCTTACTGTATCGTTATTCGCCCACGGAGAGAACGATGCTCCCACCGTGTTATTTGGTAATGTATTGTTATAAAGTATTGCTTCATCATTGTCTCGGGTTCCATAATATAGGCCATGATGGAAACCGTAGATAATGTTATTCACCGCAATGAATTTTTTGCCAATTCCACCAGTATTCACGTCAGCAATCAATCCGGCATTGTTGTATCCCGGTACAGAGTTTACTTTTCTTAGAATACTATTAGTTAACTGAAACATACCGTTATCACCGCTACTAACCCATTGAATTGCTGTTCCTTGTGGAGTGTCGGCATTGGTTCGATTATTTTCTACTTGCAGGCCGTCCAAAATAATATTACTTACATACACGCCTAAACTACGCCAAAAATCATTAGTTGCTAAACGATATTTGGTTGTTCCCCAGGTGCCGGAATGGCGGGCAGCGGCAGTAGTATAAATTTTTATATAGTGATTCGCATCAGTGGTCCAACCATTAATGGATGTCATTACGCTATCTGGATTTGTCCAGGTTCCATCAATCTGTGCTATCGCCACTGTATTGATACAGACTAAATCTCCTTGGGCGCAGATTCCAAAATTGATACCGCCATACGCGGCTTCCCACGAAGCCAAAGAAGTGTAGCAGTTTGTGTAGCCGGAACAGTTTTCCCGAACTAATGTTGCCGTGGCTGTGTGAGCTGACGGGGAAGGAGAGGATTCATTATCTTCGTCGTCAAAGGCCGTGACTCTATATGTATAGATGGTTCCACCCGTTAATCCGTTATCCGAATAAGTTGAAAGAAGTGAGGAATCAAGAAAAACTGTTGGCGTACAACCAAATCCTTCGCAGCGATAAATATTATATCCAGTAACGCCAACATTATCCGTAGCAGCAGTCCAATCAAGATTAATTTGAGAATAAGAAATCGTAGTAGCAACAAGATTGGTTGGAGCGGTTGGCGGTTCGGTATCGATTACTACCGAGTTGCCTTCGGTCGGACTATCTTTTTGGGCATCATAAGCAGCTTGAATTTCCTCTGGGGTCAAAACCCGATTGTAAATTCTCACCTCATCAATTTTCCCCGGGAAATACACATTGCTTAAGCCATCAGCGCGTCTGCCAATATTTAGGTTTAAGCCCGCGTCATATTGGTTTGCTGGTATACCCATAGTGTTTTCCGAAACGAGCGATCCATTAACATAAAGACGAACTGCGGTGTTCGGCTCATACACGCCTACCGCATACACCCACTCATTAGTGGTATTCATATTGTAAATTGCAGGAACCTCTGAAGAGCCATCAGCGGCAATTGCAAATACTAATTGATTAGTACTTTCAATATTTAAATTCCAAGATCGATTTCCCGGAGCGCCTCCCTTGGCAATAATCCGCCCATTTTCGTAATGATCTACGTTAATCCACGCGGATACAGACATGGGTCCAGTCAATTGAACCCCCGGCGGATTGCCGACATCTATGTATTGGTAAATACCATTCAGGTTAATTGCCCTTCCCATTCTACCGGTGACATAAATCGGATTGCCAATAGGTATGCCATTATATTTGTTGCTAGAAGAGTCATTGGCGTTGCCATCCAGCGGCCAATAACCCAAAAGGCCACTCGCGTTTTCCCATAAGATCGGGTCTGGACCAGTTTCAAATCGAGCGGGATCATTTCCGGAATCAGTTGCGGCGGTTTTTTGCAGATATTTTTCCGATTGTAATAATGTGGTTAGTGCCCAACTTTCTATAACATCACCGCCAGTTACATATGCATAATATAAATTTTTTTGAGGAGAATTAATTGGATCAATCGGCAGAGCAGAAAAGGGGGAGCCGGCGCTGATGGAAGTAAAATTGATTGGAATCCAACCAGTACCGTTTAAATTACGAAATTCAGATTCGGGACGGCAATTATATAACCACCCAATCGGCAATGTTGGTAGATTTAAATTAGCGCAACTAGAAGAAGAATCAGGTACGGAAATATATATAGTGTTCGGATTGCCATATTGTTTACCGCCAAGCGCTTTATAAATTACAATGGCTTTATTAATGCTATTAATTTCCGAAATTCGATTTGCGTCGCGGCTTTGATTAAAAAGTTGCCCGGGATTTAAAATAAGCACAGCCACCGTGCCTAAAACTCCCAAAATGCCGATAACGATAAGTAATTCAAGGAGAGTAAAACCGGCATTGCGTCGAGAGTATATCATGACAATGTATAGTCAAAGTATAAACTATTTTGACCGGTTAGATGTTGATAACAAAAGCCCTGGCTAAAAGCCAGGGCCGATCCGTAAGTTGTGGTGGACATAGTTTGGTAAAAAGTAACCAATGGCTATGGCAACAATCGCATGAGCAAGAGCGATTATATAAAGATTACGGGTCTTGAAAAAAAAGTACGTGCCTAAACCTCCACCGATGAACGTTGTGATGAACAGAACTAGGTTAGGAATATGCACGATGGAGAACAAAATTCCATTCGTGAGACAAGTCGCGAATAAGTAGTCATGCACTTTGTGACGAAACATAGTTTTTAATCGAATCCCAAAATATCCGTTCATCCACAGTTGTTGAAAGCATGCCCATCCAAAATAATAGGCAAGCGCTTTGGGTAGTTGGAGTAAATCGGAAGATTGTACGGTTAAATTAGAATTGAAGATTATTCCGAAACCGTAGATGCTCGCCACAGTGTTGATGGAGAGGAAGGCAATGAATGCCATCGCAAACCAATGCCGTTTAGAAAATGGCCAAGGTCGGATTCCCAAACGCCGCAAGTGATATTTCTTGTGTTTCCACACCGCGAAGGCAGCGCATATTGCGGCAATCACCAGAAGATCATGTTGCCAAAGCCACACGCGCGCTAACACAAGTCCAAAAACAAGACTGAGCTCAATTAAAATAGGCATCTTAACCTCCTTAATGTAAAGGAACGATTTTAAGGAGTTTATCAACAACTATCTCCCTTGACAAGCTTTGGATACCTGTATACTATCTTTATATTGTCGAATAGGCCTATTCCGGGCCTTTATTTAAGTAAAAATTAAAATTAAGTTATAAACTATGGCAGAAAAAGCAAAATTCGAAAGAAAAAAGCCGCACGTTAATGTTGGCACTATCGGACACGTAGACCACGGCAAGACGACACTTACCGCGGCTATTACGCACGTTTTATTTTTAAAAGGTTGGGCGTCCAAAGAAGAAAAAGTAGATCAAATTGATAATGCTCCGGAAGAAAAAGCCCGAGGCATTACTATTGCGCTTCACCATTCCGAATATGAATCCGAAAAGCGTCACTACGCGCACATTGATGCTCCTGGTCACGCCGACTATATCAAAAACATGATTACCGGTGCTGCTCAAATGGACGGAGCCGTATTGGTAGTTTCTGCCGCAGACGGTCCGATGCCGCAAACTCGCGAACACATTTTGCTTGCGCGTCAGGTAGGCGTCCCAGCTTTGGTAGTTTTCTTAAATAAAGTGGACATGGTGGACGACGTTGAATTGGTTGACTTGGTGGAATCCGAAGTCCGGGAACTTTTGAAAAAGTATGAATTTCCGGGAGACACCACACCAATTATTCGTGGTTCGGCATTGAAAGCATTGGCTGCGAAATCCGCTGACGATCCAGACGCAAAGCCGATTATGGATTTGATTAAAGCGTTAGATGAATTTATTCCGGAACCGGTTCGGGATACAGAAAAGCCATTCTTGATGCCAATTGAAGATATTTTCTCGATTGAAGGCCGAGGTACAGTGGTCACTGGAAAAATGGAGCGTGGCATCGTAAAAGTGAACGAAGAAGTAGAAATTATTGGCTTGAAGCCAACAGTGAAAAGTGTTGTGACTGGCATTGAAATGTTTAATAAATTACTAGATGAAGGACGGGCTGGAGATAACGTTGGTATTTTGCTCCGCGGTTTAAAAAAAGAAGATGTAGAACGCGGCCAAGTTATTGCTAAACCGGGCAGCGTTACTCCGCACACTGATTTTGAAGCTGAGGTCTATGTGTTAAGTAAAGAGGAAGGCGGCCGGCACACCCCATTCTTTAAGGGATATAAACCGCAGTTTTATATTCGAACGACGGATGTGACTGGTGAAGTAATTTTGCCGGAGGGAATGGAAATGGTCATGCCAGGCGACACAGTGAAAATTACCGTAAAATTGATTGCGCCGGTTGCATTGGAAGAGAAGCAGCGGTTTGCGATTCGAGAAGGTGGTAAAACTGTCGGTGCTGGAGCAGTGACTAAAATTCAGAAATAATGAGTCAGAAAAAAGAAGTTGAAAAAGAAAAATTGCGGTTAAAGGTAAAGGCCTACGATCATAAAGTCATTGATAATTCTTGCCGTCAGATTATTGAAGCGGCGAAGCGTCAAGACGCGGAAGTGATTGGGCCGATTCCTTTGCCGACAGAGATGAAAAAATACACCGTCAACCGTTCTACGTTTGTCCATAAGGATTCTCGGGAACAATTTGAGCTTCGGGTGCACAAACGGTTAATTGATATCTTAAATCCGACTCCGGGTATCATTGAATCGCTCTCTGGTTTGAATTTGCCTGCAGGTGTTGATATTGAAGTGAAAATGGTGTAGTATATATCCATTGCATTTCAATATACATATCGTAAGGATTTAGCCACGCATCGTGAATAAAATCACAGGCTAAGCCTGTGATTTTTATATTAATAAAAACAGCCCATGACCATCATCGGAAAAAAATTAAAAATGACTCAGATTTTCAAAGACGATACTTCTATTCCGGTAACGGTTATTAAAGTTGTAAAAAAGGAAGACCTAGACACCTTAAAAGAAGGTGATTTTGTTATTGCAACCGGTATTACAAAGGGCAAGGGTTTTCAGGGCGTAGTCAAACGATACAGTTTTGCCGGCGGTCCAAAAACTCACGGCCAGAAAAATCGTTATCGCGCCCCGGGTTCTATTGGCGCTACTGCTCCGCAGCGGGTTATTCCTGGTAGAAAAATGGCGGGACGAATGGGCGGCGCAACTAAAACTATCCGGAATTTGAAAGTAGTTCAGGTAAATGCTGAACGGCAGACAATGTTGCTTCGCGGTTCCGTGCCGGGCAATGCCAATAGTCGGATTAAGCTTCGAAAAGTAGAACGCATAAAATAATATGACTATGGTTAAGGTCTACAATTCACAAGGAGTATTGAGCGGGGAAATGGCGTTGCCGAAAGCTTTGCACGTAGAATGGAATCCAGAACTAATTCACCAAGTACTTAGATCAATGGAAGCTAATCGTCGGTCAACGGTTGCGCATACAAAAGATCGCGCGGAAGTTCGCGGCGGCGGTAAAAAACCCTGGAATCAAAAAGGTACCGGCCGCGCTCGGCACGGTTCTATCCGTTCTCCGATTTGGAAAGGTGGTGGCACGACTTTTGGGCCACGTTCTGATCGGGATTATTCCAAAAAAATCAATAAAAAAATGCTTCGCAAAGCAGTCCTAACTATTCTTTCCAAGAAAGCGGAAGACGGCGAATTGAAAGCCGTAGAAAATTTTGAAATTACCAAAGCGAAAACAAAATTATTAGCGCAATCGTTGAAACCCATTATCGTAAATCGTTCCGCGATGCTTGTGGTGCCGATGGACAAAGTTATGGTGCATCAAGCGGCTAGAAATTTGGCGCGAGTAAAAATTGTAGCTCCCAACCAATTGAATGTTTATGATTTAATGAATCACAAGGATGTCGTATTTGAAAAATCCACGCTAGAAACTTATGGCCAATAAATTTTTAATCAAACATCCTTTAATTACCGAGAAGGCCGTAGCGCTTGGCCAGTTTGGCAAGTATATGTTTTTAGTGCGTCCGGAAGCGACCGTATCGGAAATAAAAAAAGTGGTGGAGCAAAAATATAATGTGAAAGTAACCAAAACTAATGTTATTAACGTAAAGCCAAAACAAAAACGTTTGGGCCGTTCCGTGGGCACTAAGTCCGGGTATAAAAAAGTGATTGTTACATTGAAAGCGGGCCAGAAATTAGATATCCTTCCCCAATAATCATGAAAACTTATAAACCTACATCGCCATCTCGGCGCCAAATGACCACCATTGAATACGATCAACTTTCTAAAGTAGATCGTTTTAAGTCGTTGACGCAAGGAATGTCTAAAGCTGGCGGTCGAAACCATCATGGCCGCATTACGATGCGCCATCAGGGCGGTGGCAATAAACGAGTGTACCGAGTGGTAGAATTTGGCCAGGCAAAACTGAATGTCCCGGGCCGCGTAGAAACATTGGAATATGATCCATATCGGACTTGTTTTATCGCTCTTGTGATTTATCGGGATGGCAATCGCCGATATATTCTTGCTGCAAAAGAATTAAAAGTAGGCGATTCTGTGCTGGTTGCGGATTCCGCCCCGTTAACGCCAAGCAATCGGATGAGGCTAAAACAAATCCCGATTGGTTATTTGGTCCATAATGTGGAGCTGGTGCCAAATGGCGGCGGGC
>DATDXY010000020.1:0-18775 GCA_036517155.1 Minisyncoccota bacterium | reverse complement strand
CAAAGCCCCTATCTACGCTTCTTCTACTTTGACGGTGAATGGGACAGCGAGTTTAGCGGATATTACGGCGACGGGAACTCTTTCTCTGACTGGCACGACGGGAACATCTACGATTGCCAGTGGGCAGGGGTTTACGATTGGAACGAGTCAATTGGTGCTGCAACAAACTACTGGCCGGCTTGGTATCGGAACAACTACGCCGGAATGGTTGACTCAAATTAGCGGTGTGCGACCACAGCTTACTCTTTCGGACACTAATGGTGGCACCAATCTCAAACACTGGACTCTCTCTTCCCAAGGAGGAAACTTCCATATCGCCACTTCTTCCGATGCTTTCGCTACTGGTACGACACCGGCGATTACTATTTCCGCTAATAACAACGTTGGTCTTGGAACCTCAAGTCCTTCCGCGAATCATCGTTTAGCGGTGAATGGCAGTCTTTTATTGCAAAGCGTTACCAATAGCACTCGATCGGAAATAACCAATGGCGGAGTAATCAGTCTTTTTAATAACAGCAGTAATTCATCGATTAGTTTTGGCAATGGTAATGATACTGGTTCCATTGCTTTGAGCCAGATTTCTTCTTCTCAGCTTGTGATTACCGGATCAAACGGTTTAACGCTAACGAATACCGCAGGAGTGGTTAATATTGGCACCGGCAGCGGTAATGTGGGTATTGCGAGTAGTACTCCCGCGGCAAAATTCAGTGTCCACGGCAATGTCTACATTGATGCGAGCATTACCAACGTTTCTAATATCACAGCTACCGGAACGCTATCACTTACGGGTACAACGGGAACTTCTACGATTGGGGTTGGACAAGGATTTACCATTGGCACCAGCCAATTTGTTGTTCAGCAGAATGGCAATGTGGGTATTGCCACTTCCTCGCCGATGTATGGTTTTACCGTAGCCACCAATACGATTGCGTTTAATTCGGATGCGAACGGTTCCCTGGATGTGTGGGCAACGAGTACGCTTCCTGCGGCGGTGCAATTACCCGTAACTGTAGCTGCAAATGGATATGTCTACGTTATGAGCGGTGATACTGGTTCATATCAATCAACGGTTCGTTTTGGCAAAATTAGCAGCGATGGCTCCATTCCAACTTGGTCTACGACTACTTCTCTTCCGGCTGCTCGAATTGCCGCGGCGGCAGTTACTGTAAATGGCTATATTTATTTTCTTGGCGGCGCCAATACTTCCGATACCAATCAAACCACAGTTTGGTATGCGCAAATTAACCAGGATGGAACTTTGGGCGGATGGAAAAATGGCACGCCATTGCCGGCCGCGAATGGATATCATGATGCGGTGACTGCCAACGGATTCATTTATTTAATTTCCGGGCAAGCGGTCAATGTGTATTATGCAAAAGCCAATTCCGATGGATCAATTGGCGCCTGGAATACCACCACTTCGCTTCCGGAAGCATTGCAAGATTTTGGCGTTGCGGTTGCGAATGGATATGTGTATACCGTCGGTGGCCGGAACACTAGCGGCAATTCTATAGCAACAACATACTACGCTAAATTAAATAAAGACGGCACAATCGGCAGTTGGACTACCAACGCAAACAATATGCCAGCAGCCCGCAAGCGCAATAATTCCGTAGTTATTAACGGTTATCTATATTCTTTTGGCGGTCACAGCACGGTATATGAAGAAGAGGTTTATTATGCGAAATTAAATCCCAACGGTTCCACAGGCGTATGGACAACCAGCAGCCGACCATTGCCGGGTTTGCGTGGGTGGCATGGAACCGTGTCCGCAAATGGGTATGCGTACGTAATCGCTGGCACAGACGGAACTAATCGGCAGAATACAATTTACTATGCTTCCGGAGCTCGGACTTCTTTTGCTACCACCATCGATCTTTTGGGTCTTGCTTCCACAACGCTTTCTGATATTGGCGATCAAGGATCCTCCATATTTGCCGGTAGCATTTTCAGCAACAATTCTTTAGAAGTCGCTGGTTCGGCGCAATTCTGGAATAACGTTGGCATTAACGGTTCGCTTGCGATTACCGCCAGTTCTTCCATTCAACAAACTAATTCCATTTTCTCTATTCAAAACGCGACTGGGACCGACCCATTGTTGACGGTTCAATATGATGGGAGATTTGGTATCGGCACCAGCACGCCCCAGTGGCTTCTTCAGGTGACTGGCAGCAGCACCCAAAGAGCTATGATTGGATTGTCTGATAAAACTGCCGGCGTTGATCTCAAACACTGGACTCTCTCTTCCCAAGGAGGAAACTTTTACATAGCTTCTTCTTCCGATGCTTTTGCGACCAGTTCTGCTCCGGCAGTGATGATTGATAGTAATGGAAGATTTGGCATTGGCAGTTCTACTCCGGGGAATTTAACTGCGGCTTTGTCGATTGAAGCTCCAACTGCCACTGACGCAATTCGAACGAGAATTGGCAGAACTCAAGTATTTTCGATTGATTCAAACGGAGAAGTAACCTTTACTCGACCGAGCGCTCTTTCTACAACTGCATTTCGAGTGATAAATTCCTCCGGAGGCGTAACATTAACAGTGGATACTTCTGGTTCTGAAATAATTTCTAACGGTGGCTTTGAAGGAGGCGGTAATTCAAATTCCAACACTGATCCGACCTTTAGCAGTAATAGTGATACGAATACCGGAATGTATTTCCCAGCTGCGGACACGCTTGGATTTACTACTGGCGGCACATTGAGATTTGGAATTAATCCAGCCGGATTCGTGGCCATAACCACCACTACTCCTCGTTGGGACTTCCAAATCGCCAGCAGTACCGGACCAATGTTGGCCCTCTCGGATACCAGCGCAGGTGTTGATCTCAAACATTGGATACTTTCCTCTCGAGGCGGCAACTTCTACATGGCCACATCCTCTGATACCACTTTTGCCACTAGTTCCGTTCCCGCCCTTATGATCGACTCCAACGGTCTAGTCGGTATCGGCACTTCTTCTCCATCCTCCCGTCTCTCCATTGAAGGAACGTGTGTGGATACCGGTGGTGGTTGCGCGGACGTAGCCGAGTTGTATTCTGCCTCGGAAGATGTCCAACCGGGAGATATTCTCGCTCTGGATTCTGTTCTGAATACCACAGTGAAGAAAGCCAACAATAATGATGGTTCTCGAGTCATCGGTATCGTCTCTACCAATCCTGCCATTGTGATTGAGGGTTCAGCTCTCCAATTATTGGCTGGATCGAACTATAGGCATCAGACAAGAAGACCAGCGGTGGCTCTATCTGGACGAGTCCCAGTCAAAGCTTCCACCGAGAATGGCGTTATCCAGATTGGTGATCCAATTACCCTTGCTTCCGAAGCAGGTACTGGCAAGAAAGCCACTCAATCGGGCCGAATTGTGGGTTATGCCTTAGAGACCTATTCTGGAGCTACGCCTGAAAATGAAGGAAAAGTCCTCGTCTTTGTGAATTTGAGTTATTGGTTATCACCAGAAAGCCTAGCCCAGAGTAGTAATACTACTTCGTCCCAGACAGAAGATCCGAACTTACTGGCTTCTTTGATTGAGGGGGTGAAGGGGTGGCTCCAAAATGCGGTTGCGTACATTAAGGAAATTGTTACTGAAAAAATTACCGCCAAGCAATTATGCTTGGAAGATGTCTGTATTGATAAGCAACAACTTCAAACTTTATTAGGCAGTTCCTATGTTCCGCTAACCACAGAAGAAAGCGTTGAAGAAATTACCGCGCCAGAAGATACCGAACCGCCCGTTATTCATCTGAATGGGCCGGCCTTGATTGAATTAGAGAAAGGAACTTCTTGGGCAGACCCCGGAGCAACGGTGACGGATAATGTAAATGATAATTTGGGATTGCATTTTAACGTTGACGGCGTAGACACATTAGAAGTTCAAATCGATACTGCGGTAGTAAGCGAGCATATCATTATATACAGTGCGACCGATCAGGCCGGAAATATCGGAACTACTACTCGCCAGGTGAATGTTATTGATACTACTATTGTTATAGAAAATGCCTCTAGTTCTCCAGAAGAAATCGCCGAATAACTTGACTCGCGGCGGCAGGATTGTATAATACAGCAATTGTTATGTTAATGATTAGACTACAGAGACGCGGAAAACTCCATCAGCCGGCCTATCGTTTGGTAGTGGGGGAGAAGCGATCTAAACTTAAAGGAGAGCAATTAGAAGAAATTGGCTGGTTCAACCCAGTCATTGATAAAGCTGGTTTTAACCAGGAACGCATTGCTTATTGGCTGCAAAAAGGCGCCAAACTTTCGCCAACCGCCAACAACATTTTATTGAAATATAAAGTTATCGAAGGTAAAAAGATTGCGGTTCATAAGCAAGCTAAAAAGGCAGAAGCAAAAGTTTGACTTTAGTTAGATAACGTGCTATAATCCAGTTATTAACAGAAAGGTCGTTTTGATGAATTTTTAGAAAAACTGAAATGACTAAATCAGAATATCCGGACCAGGCATTTTTGGAATTTCTTGTGAAATCCATTGTAGAAAATCCGGACAAAGTGGAAATTGTCCGCAAAGTGGATGAAATGGGAGTATTACTTTCTTTGAAAGTAGCGCCCCAGGACATGGGACTAATTGTTGGACGGCAAGGTTCCACGGCCAAAGCCATTCGTTCACTCTTAAGAATCGTCGGCATTAGGAATAATGCTCGCGTAAACCTTAAGATTGAAGAACCAGAAGGTTCTACTCGGGGAATGCGCCCGCAGCGCGATAGCGAAGAGTCTGGTTTTAGCCTTTAAGGCAAAAAAGACTTTTACAAAATCCTCCGCTCATTGGCGGAGGATTTTGGTTTATACTATACATTATGAAACGTTTTGATGTTATTACAATTTTTCCCAATATTCTAGACTCTTATTTTCAAGAGTCGCTTTTGAAAAAAGCCCAAGACAAGGGTTTATTTTCCATTACTACCCATAATCTCCGGGATTTTTCGGAAGACCGGCATCGAAAAGTTGATGATACTCCTTATGGAGGCGGACCGGGAATGGTCTTGAAAGTTGAACCGATTGTAAAAGTAGTAGAGAATATTAAAAATCAAAATCCAACCGCCAAGAAAAAAAGAGTAATCTTATTTTCTCTTCGCGGAAAAAAATTTGATCAAGCGGCAGCGCATCGAATTTCCAAATATGACCAGTTAATTTTTATTTGCGGGCGTTATGAAGGCGTCGATGAGCGAGTAGCGCAATATATTGCGGATGAAGAAATTTCTTTGGGCGATTTTGTGCTTTCTGGCGGGGAATTACCGGCAGCA
Source organism: Minisyncoccota bacterium (assembly GCA_036517155.1). Lineage (GTDB taxonomy): Bacteria > Patescibacteriota > Minisyncoccia > UBA6257 > 02-FULL-45-10c > DATDXY01. The sequence continues at coordinate 13,518 of DATDXY010000020.1, read as the reverse complement.
ATTGTCATTGAAGCAGTTGCTCGGCTGATTCCAGGAATGCTTGGCACTCACGATTCATTGGAAGAACATAAGGGTACCTATCCCACATATACCAAACCAGAAACAGCCATCATTGATGGCAAAAAACGATCGGTCCCAAAAGTTCTTTTGGGCGGGAATCATGCAAAAATTGACGCGTGGCGGGACCAGTCCAGTACCTAGTTATTCCTTGCCAAATTAAAGTTTTTTATATATACTTCAATTTCATATGGATCAAACCATGCTTGAGGACGACATCAAAAGCGAAGCTGTACAAACCGAAGAATTGCCGGCGAATTTGCCGATTTTGGAGGAAATGGCAAAAGCGGGTATTTTTGTTGGCCATAAAAAATCCAAAACCCATCCATTGATGCGGCAATATGTGTATGGCATTCGGAATGGCGTTGCTTTATTTGATTTGCCTCAAACCCTTGTTTCTTTGGAAAAAGCAATGGAATTTATGCAAACCACATTGCATTCCTTGTCTGGAATATTGATCGTCGGTAATACGCCGGCAGCAAAACAAATTTCTGAATCCTTGGCAAAAAAGTTTGCCTTAGCTCACGTTACGGAACGATGGCTGGGCGGCACGTTGACCAATTTCAACACTCTGGCAAAACGAATTTCCTATTTCAAAAAATTGAAAGCGGATAAAGAAGCCGGACGCTTGGACAAATACACTAAGAAAGAACGGCTGGACATCGATCGGGAAATTGCGAAATTGCATTTGAAATTTTCTGGCGTGGAGTTTATGGAAAAATTGCCAGAAGTGGTTTTTATCGTTGATTTAGAAAGTAACATGACAGCCGCGCGGGAAGCCAGAAAAATGCATATTCCAGTGATTGCTATTGCTAATACCAATGCCGATCCGCGGGCAGCAGATTATATTATTCCAGCGAATGATCGAAGCCGGACTGGTTTGGAATGGATATTTGCGAAGTTAGAAATTGCGCTGGAAGCAGTGCGACAAAAAACAGTTCAACCCACGACTGGAACTGTGGTAAAATAAGAAGCATCGATGAATGCTCAACTGGTTCAACAATTACGAGAAATAACTGGCGCCGGGATTATGGATTGTAAAAAAGCCCTTCAGGACGCGGGCGGGGATTTTGAGAAAGCAAAAACGCTGATTGGCGAGAGGGGTTTGATTAAAGCGGACAAAAAAGGCGATCGGGCAACTGGCGTGGGATTATTGGAATCATATATCCATAATGGAAGAGTCGGCGTGTTGCTGGAATTGCGCTGTGAAACTGATTTTGTGGCGCGAGCCGAGCCAGTGCGGCAATTAGTCCATGAATTGGCGATGCATATTGCGGCGATGGATCCGGAAAATGTGGAAGCATTGCTGGCGCAACCGTATGTGAAAGACCCAATGCAGACGGTAGAACAAGTCTTAAAGCAGGTCATCGCAAAAGTGGGAGAAAATATGAAAATTGCGAAATTTGTCCGCTATCAAGTTTAATTTTGCCAATGTACAATTTTGTTTTACAAATGATTATGATGTTGAGTTTGGGGACAGTGGTGTATTTAGCCGCTCGGGCCTTGCCACGGGTAGGCGAACGGGTCGTGCCCGGCAGTCCGGCGCAATATATGGATAAATTGGTAAAGAAAATTCCAATAGAAAAATTGGACGCGTTTTTAAACGCAACCCTGGAAAAAATCTTGCGGAAATCCAAGATCTTTATTTTAAAAGTGGACAATCGGGTCACTTTCTATTTAAATAAGTTTAAGAAGAACGGGAACGGAAAGGAAGCGGTTAAGCCGGATTTGTTTGAGAATAACAATTCGGAAACGCAGAATAAAGAATAAATTGGGCGCTTCGCATAGCGGCAATTGCATCTGGCTGTAGACCAGACGTCTTAACGACTACGGGGGTTCGAGTCCCTCAGCGCCCACCAAGAGTCCATGCCACCTTAGCTCAGCGGCAGAGCAACTCTTTTGTAAAGAGAAGGTCCCCGGTTCAAATCCGGGAGGTGGCTCCGGTTTGAAATTATAAGATTTTCTGCTACCATCAGAGGTAGCATTTTTATTTCGGCGTGCCGAAGTAGCTCAGTGGTAGAGCAACTCCATGGTAAGGAGTAGGTCGGGAGTTCAATCCTCCCCTTCGGCTCAAATTTGCATTTTGTCCGGATTTAGGATATATTTTTCAACATTATGGCAGATTCAAAATTCTCGCTTAATCTTATAAAGCTCAAATGTGAGACCTGCAAACGGGTGAATTACTATACTCGAAAAAATAAAAAACTGGTGGAACGGAAAATTGCCACCAAAAAATTCTGTAACTGGTGCCGAAAGCACACAATCCATAAGGAAGCAAAACGATAAGTAAAAATATATCCCGCGCTTGCGGGATATATTTTTTTCGCTAGAATAGGTAAAGAAGGGGGTATCGGTTAATGGTAAACCAGCGGTCTCCAAAACCGCAACTGTGGGTTCGATTCCTACTACCCCCGCAAATAATTTTTTAGATATCAGCCCCAAAAGCTGCCTATGCCAAAGCAGATTTTTATTGGGTATACTTAATACGGGCAGTTGTTTAAAAATTTAATTTCACACATAAAGGAGATAAGAACTATGAAAGGATTAACGAATTATTTTCAGCATGAATTTGATTGGATTCGGGCGTGGCCGTTTGTGATTGCTCACGGATTCGGAGTGTATGGAATCTATCTGTTGTCAATCGATTGGACGCACAACGTGTGGTTATGGTGGGCGGCGTTTTTATACGCAGTAAGAATGTTTAGCATTACTGCTGTATATCACCGTTACTTCAGCCACCGTTCGTATCAAACAAATCGGCTGTTCCAATTTATCTTTGCGTTGCTGGGAGTGATGTCTGTCCAGAAAGGACCATTGTGGTGGGCAGGCTGGCATCGCCACCATCACCGCTATTCGGATCAACCGAAAGATGTTCATTCTCCGCGGCAAAGAGGTTTTTGGTATAGCCATATTGGCTGGGTGCTTGCGCGAAAAACTAATTACGCGCCGGTAGTGAAAGATCCAGATTTGAATACGTCCGAGATTCGTTTCTTGGATCAATGGCATTATTTGCCGCCGATAGTGCTTGGAACCATTATGTTCTATATCGGTGGCATGCCGAGTCTTTGTATCGGCTTTTTCCTTTCCACAGTATTTTTGTGGCATGGAACTTTTTTCGTGAATTCGCTCGCGCACGTAATTGGCACTCAACGGTTTGCTACCGGAGACGACAGCCGAAATAATTTTTGGCTGGCGTTTCTCACGTGCGGGGAAGGATGGCATAATAATCATCATCAATTTCAGTGGAGTGTCCGACAGGGACTCTTCTGGACAGAAATTGACGTGAGTTATTATATCCTAAAATTCCTAAGCCTTTTGGGCATTGTCTGGGATTTGAAAATTCCGACTTCGGAATTAGTGCAAAAAACAATGCAAGAAAAGCCTGGCGGCTTATAACGCGCCAGGCTTTTTTATTTGATAATTTTGAATTATACTATGGAATATGAAAATTGCTCACTGGTTTTCTATTGTAACGCGCCGGCCGTGGCTTTCTGCCACAATTGGCGTTTTGATTTTAGGCGGCGGTTATCTAATCTTTCGTCCCGCGGATCGATTTCAATACGAAACCACTATCGCTCAACAAGCGGATATTATAGAAGAAGTAAGCGTTACTGGTCGAGTGCAGCCGGCGGAAAGCGTAGAATTAGCATTTGAAAAAAGCGGGCGAGTGGCAGCTATCTATGCGAGTGTTGGAAGTAGAATACAAATTGGAAATATGATTGTTCGATTAGATAATGCTGATTTATATGCTCAATTGCAGCAAGCCGAGGCCAATGTAAAAGCCCAGCAAGCAAAATTAGATGAACTTAAACGAGGCACGCGCCTGGAGGAGATTAAAATTCAAGAAGTGCAATTACAGAACGCTAAAACCTCTTTGGAAGATTCTAAGAAAAATATGGTGGATAAAGTGAACGATGCGTATACGAAATCCGAAGATGCGATTCGGAATAAGGTGGACCAGATTTTCAGTAATCCGCGCAGCGCCTCTCCGCAAGTAAATTTCTCTGGTGGTGATTCGGCCTTGGAACAATACCTGGAATCAACGCGGCCGACCCTAGAAGCCCTATTTATAGATTGGAATCAAAGTTTATTGGCGGTATCGTTATCAAGCGATTTAGAATGGGCGCGGAAAATCGCAAGCGATAATTTAACCATCATTAAAAACTTTTTAGAAAAAACAGCGCTTTTTATAAATCCGCTTACTCCTAATTCCGCTCTTTCTCAAGCCACGATTGATGGGTATAAAACCGATATTTCTACCGCCCGTACCAATGTCAATACGGCCATTACCAATCTTTCTGCGGCGGCAGAAAAATGGCGTTCGGCAGAATCATTGGTTACTTTGGAAGAAAATGAATTATTACTCAAGCAAGCTGGCACAGTGCCCGAACAGATTGCAGCTCAAGAAGCGCAAGTGGAACAAGCGATTGCTAATGTGAATAATTATCAAGCTCAAATTGCCAAAACCATCATTCGTTCGCCAATTAATGGCATTATTACCAAGCAAGATGCGAAGATTGGACAAATTGTGGGAGCAAATACCATCCTAACGAACGTAATTAGCGATGCAAAATATGAAATTGAGGCCAATGTTCCAGAAGCGGATATCGCAAAAATTACTATTGGCAATCAAGCAAAAATTACGCTGGACGCATATGGCAGCGACGTGGAATTTGGAGCGGGCGTGGTGAAAATTGATCCGGCGGAAACGGTGATTGATGGCGTTTCTACCTATAAAATCACTTTGCAATTTCATCAAGACGATAATCGTTTGCGGTCTGGGATGACGGCCAATATTGATATTGAAACTAATCGGAGCAATGGAGCGATTGTGGTGCCGCAACGCGCTGTGCAGGGCCGGAATAACGAACGGACAGTAGAAATATTAATTCAAGAAAATGGAACCGAAATAGTGAAAAGCGTACCGGTGAAAGTAGGTATTCGGAGTTCTGATGGTATGGTGGAAATACTAGATGGCGTGCAGGAAGGCGATCGGGTGGTTGTGAATAAAAAATAAGAATTTATTTCTTATATGGAGTTAATCCGAACGGAAAACGTAACGAAAATCTATGAAGATGGCGCTGAAGGAACCCCAGCAATTCGCGGGGTTTCTTTCTCTATTCGGAAAGGAGAATTTATTGCCATTATGGGGCCATCAGGATCTGGGAAATCAACTTTATTGCACGTGCTGGGTTTTTTGGACCGACAAACCAGCGGGAAATATTGGTTTCACGGGAAATCTTTTGACGAACATTCGGGCGCGGAAATTGCCCGGGTTCGCAATGAAAAAATGGGATTTGTGTTCCAGGCGTTTAATTTATTGCCGCGGGCATCGGTATTAGAAAATGTGAAATTGCCGCTTTTATACTCCAGTGTTCCAGATTCCCAATGGGAAGAACAAGCGCGAAAATCGGTGGATTCGGTTGGTCTTTCGCACCGGATGAATCACGAAGCGTACCGACTTTCCGGCGGGGAAAAACAACGGGTAGCGATTGCCCGAGCGCTGGTCAATAATCCAGAAGTTATTTTTGCCGACGAACCGACCGGAAATTTGGATTCCAAATCCGGTGCGGTAGTAATGGATATTTTGCAAAAACTGAATGAAACCGATAAACACACGGTGATTTTGATTACGCACGAAACCTATACCGCCGAACATGCCGAACGGATTATCCGCATTCATGACGGTGAAATCGCAAGCGATGCGCCGGTAGATGGCCGTCATCGGATTCGTGGAACATTATTTAAATAAATTATGCATATCAAATATAGTTTTCATACTGCGCTTGCCGGAATTACCACGCATAAATCACGATCTACATTAACTGTATTGGGAATTGTCATTGGTATTACCGCGATTATTATCGTCATGTCGCTTGGCCAAGGAGCGCAGGATTTGATTTTGAATCAAGTGCAAGGCATGGGATCTAGGACGGTGGTGGTGATTCCGGGACGAGAGCCAAAGGGTCCGGCCGATTCGGCGCAAATTTTCAGTGATTCGTTGAAAGAGCGCGATTTAGCGCTGCTTCGAAATAAAATCAATGTGCCGACGGCCAGCAAAGTAATGCCGATTTTATTTGGTGGCGAAACTGGTTCTTATGGCGGCGAAACTTTTCGATTGACCATTTTTGGCGCTTCCGAGGATATTCCGGAGTTTTTTGATTTGGCGCCGGAGCAAGGCATCTTTTTTACCGCAGAAGATATTCGAAGCCGCGCGGATGTAGTGGTGATTGGCGATCGGATACGAGAAGAATTATTCGGTTCGGCGGATGCGCTTGGGCAGAGAATTCGAGTCAAGGACCGGAATTTTCGGGTTATCGGCATTTTGCCGAAAAAGGGCCAGGTTTCCTTTTTTAATTTTGATGAAACTGCGATTATTCCGTATACGACTGCTCAGCAATACATATTTTCCATAAAATATTTTCATCGGTTTTTTATTGAAGCGGATTCTGAAGCAACTATTAAACGCACCGTAGAGGACGCAACGCAAACTCTTCGGAATGCTCACAGTATTACTAATCCGGATAAAGACGATTTCTTCATCCAAACTCAAGCGGATTTGGCCTCGCGATTAGGTGTGATCACGGATGTGCTCACGCTCTTTCTGGTTGCGGTGGCGGCGATTTCGTTGGTGGTTGGTGGCATTGGCATTATGAATATTATGTTAGTGTCAGTAACCGAACGTACTCGGGAAATCGGTTTACGAAAAGCGTTAGGCGCGACGGATCGGGATATTCTGATCCAATTTTTATTGGAAGCAATGATGTTAACTGGAATCGGCGGTTGCATTGGCATTATTTTGGGGGTGAGTATCGCTTTTGGCGCATCGCTGGTATTAACTCGAGTCATCGGTTTTGGCTGGCAGTTTTCCTTTCCATTGAATGCCACCCTGATTGCTTTGGGAGTTTCTACGGGAATCGGTTTGGTATTTGGTATTTATCCAGCTCAACAAGCGGCCAAAAAAAGTCCTATTGAAGCTTTGCGTTATGAATAACAATGAAACTTTAGTGCAATCGTTGATTCGGGACGGTTATCTCAAGCACGAACCGATTATTAAAGCATTCCAAAAAGTAGACCGGAAATTATTTTTGCCGTCTGAAGTTCAAGATCGTGCGTATGAAAATACCGCTTTAGCAATAGGATACAAACAAACTATTTCCCAGCCGTTGGTAGTCGCTTTTATGTTGGAACTGCTGGAGCCGAAAGTCGGAGAAAAAATATTGGAAATCGGCAGCGGTTCTGGATGGAAAACTGCGCTGTTGGCAGAGTTGGTTGGAGAGACGGGAAAAATTGTATCGTTGGAACGCATTCCGGAATTGTATCAAATGGCAAAGGAGCAGTTGCAGAATTTTGGTTCTCTAGAAAAAGGAAATGTAATTTTGGCGGAAGGGGATGGTTCGCTGGGTTATCCGAACGAAATGCCTTTTGATAAAATTACCGCCGCGGCATCAGCAGAAACAATTCCGGACGCCTGGAAAGAACAACTCAAGATTGGCGGTCGGATTGTCGCGCCGGTAAAAGAAAGTATCGTAGTGCTGGAAAAAATCAGTAAGGATGAATTTAAAACGAAAGAATATTTCGGCTTTAATTTTGTTCCGCTTGTGAGGGGGAAATAACAATATTTGACTATTTATTTAAATGAGAGTATAGTATTAAGTAATCCGTAGACAACGGGCGATCAATAAGTCCCGTCGAGGAAAACCTCTTGATTCACTGATTAGTGGATGCGTCTATGGGCCTAAAGGTCCATTTTTTATTTTTAAAGCTATGGCATTAACCAAAAAACAAAAAGCAGAATTAATCGATCAGGGGAGCGAACGGCTAAAGCAAAATCAGACATTGGTCTTTGCCGAGTTTAAGGGTGTTACCGTTGAGCATTTTAAGAGTTTGCGCCGGGAATTGAAGAGTGTCGGCGCGGACATCCAAGTACTGAAAAAGCGATTACTCAACGTAATTCTGAAAAATGCCGGTGTGGCATTTGATCCGCAAACGCGAAAAGAGCAACTCGGTACGATATTCGCCAAAGGCGATCTTAGCAGTGTTGCGGCCATCATCCATAAATTCTCCAAATCTCTTATCAAAGGGAAGAAAGGGGAATTAACTGTTCTTGGCGCGTACAATGTTCTTGATAAGCAGTTGGTGGATGGCAATGAATTCAAAGTGATTGCCACCTTGCCGTCGAGAGAAGTATTGCTGGCACAAATCGCGATGTTGCTGACGATGCCGGTGAAAAAAGTATTGATTGCGCTCAACGAACGGGCAAAGCAGACAGTTTAGTGTATGTATTAAAATTAATAAAAATTAAAACATTATGGAAAAATACAAAGAATTACTCGACAAGATTGGTGAAATGAAAGTCACCGAACTTGGCGAATTAGTAAAAGCATTGGAAGAGAAATTTGGCGTATCGGCAGCGATGCCAGTGATGGCGGCGGGCGCCGGAGCCGGCGCGGCGGAAGCGGAAGAAAAAACCGCGTGGAAAGTAAGTCTTAAAGATGGTGGTTCGCAAAAGATTCAAGTAATTAAAGTATTACGAGAAGTTCTTGGTATTGGTTTAAAAGAAGCGAAAGATATGACTGATGCCACTCCGAAAGTAGTGAAAGAAGGATTGAAGAAAGAAGAAGCAGAAGAACTGAAAAAGAAATTAGAAGCCGCCGGAGCAACCGTAGAATTGCTCTAGAGTTGTTTTGGTTTCTGGAAAAACGCCCCCAATATTGGGGGCGTTTTTATATTCAAAACTTGACTTTCTATCTATAATAGAGTATTATATATTTTATAGTTGGATATCAACTAAAAACTACATCTATCAATACCAAGGGGGTATAATGCAATCAAAAAATTCTATTGTTCCTAGCGCGTTCGTGAGTCCGGAGGTTTTTGTGGGAGATATTGATTTGAAATCACTCTTTGCGGAAACTGAAGAAGTGAAGGGGGATGATTTTTATTCGAGTCGTCGCGTCCAGCAGTTGGAGAGATATCCGGAAGGACGGCGATGCAAACAGTGCCAGGCATTTTTACGTTCTACTAATGGAGACGACACCTGTAGCCCGTGTCAGGATAAATAATTGTTCATTGAGTTAGTTGGGAGGCGTTCTTGTGAGAACGCCTCTTTTTATAGACAAATATATTTTTTTTGATGTATATTTATAGATACATCAAGCGCCTTTAGCTCAATGGTAGAGCGTTGCATTCACATTGCAAAGGCCGTAGGTTCGATCCCTACAAGGCGCACACTGTTAATGATATGTGAATAACTTTCGGTTTTTAGCTTAAAAAGCCCTTAAAACCTACTTCTTTGGAAGTGGGTTTTTTGTTTTTGACTTTGGAGGGAAGTGGGATAAAATAAAGTGGTGGTGGGGAATTGTGGATAAGTGTGGGGATAACCACGATTCTCTGGGGATAACTCACCAAAATATATGTTTATCGGAGAATATCAACATAGCTTGGATACTAAGGGAAGAATGGCGATTCCGGCGAAGTTTCGTGCATCACTGCAAAGCGGTGCGATTGTCACTCGGGGGATTGATCGTTGTCTATTTCTTTTCTCCAATAAAGATTGGGAGGTATTGGCGCAAAAATTAATTACCTTACCGCTCGCGCAGGCAAACTCGCGGGCCTTTTCCCGTCTAATGCTTGCGGGCGCGATGGACGTGGAAATTGATACGCAAGGAAGAATCTTGATTCCGGATTATTTGCGAACGTATGCGGGTTTGAATAAAACCGTGGTCGTAACCGGTTTGTACAATCGGATTGAATTATGGGACGCGGAACAGTGGAAGCAGTACAAGGCAAAAACTGAATCCGCTTCCGAAGAAATTGCCGAGAAGCTCGGCGAACTAGGAATCTAACCATATGCACACTCCCGTCCTTTTACACGAAGTCATTGAATTATTAGATCCGAAACCGGGGGCATTCATCATTGACGGAACCTTTGGCGGCGGCGGGCATTCTAAGATGATTTTAGAGAAAATTGGTCCGCAAGGAAAATTATTGGCGATTGATTTGGAAGAAGCCGCAATTTTAAAAAATGGGGAAGAAGTATGTGAATTACCGAATATGATCTGTGTGCATAGTAATTTTGCCAAATTACCGGAGGTGCTCAAAGAACAGCATTTGCCGTTAGCAGATGGATTACTTTTGGATTTAGGTTTTTCTTCCAATCAAATTGAAAATTCCGGAAAGGGATTCAGTTTTCAAAAAGACGAATTGTTGATTATGACATATAACGACGCAGACGAACCGGTTTATAAATTATTAGCGCGTTTGCCGGAAGAAGAGATAGAGCGGGTGATTCAAGAATACGGGGAAGAACGTTATGCCCGTAAAATCGCCCAAGCGATTGTTGCGCGACGAGCGAGCGGTCGATTCGTAAAAACCAGTAAAGAATTAGCGGAGCTGGTCCAAAAAGTAGTGCCGAACAATTATGAACACGGCCGCATTCACCCCGCTACCAGAACTTTCCAGGCGTTTCGCATTTATGCTAATCACGAATTGGAAAATGTGAATACGGTGTTACGGCAGCTCAATCAGATTATAAAATCCGGCGGCCGAGTAGCGATTATCTCTTTTCATTCTTTGGAAGACCGTTTGGTGAAACATTCGCTGCGGGAAGCGAAAAAAGAGGGCCGGGTAGAATTGGTTACGAAAAAATCCGTGCGACCAAGCCTTGAAGAAGTAAAAAGCAACCCCCGCGCTCGATCCGCAAAATTAAGAGTCGCAATTATTATTTAATTTTCATGACAGTCATTGAACCCAATAAACAAAATTCTTTCTGGGTATTGCCCATCGTCGGTATGGCAGCGATTTTTATAATATTAGCGGTCAGTGGCGTTTATTTTTATAATCAAAACGTAGAATTGCGGCACGCGGCCGCTGACTTGTCCCAAAAAGTGGAGACCCTGCAAGTAGCCAATGCGGAATATAAAAACAAATTATACACGTTATTGGAAGGCGTGTCGGTAGAAGCGTTTGTTGCTAAATATCAATTAGTTAAAGAGAAAAACCCGCAATATTTGGAGGGCAAAGCAATTTCTTTAATCCATTATTAACTTATGCGCTCAGTTCTTTTGTTGATCGGCACTTTGGTCTTGTATGGTTCGCTGGTATTTCAGTTATATGGTCTGCAAATTAAAAATGGCGATTATTACGCCACCAAAGCGGAAGCCCAAAATAAAGTTGCCGGTCTTTTGAGTCCTATTCGTGGCGGGATTTATTTTACGGATAAAAACGGCAATGCCTCACCGGCGGCAATTAATAAAGAATACCCAATGATTTTTGCGGTGCCAAAAGATATAACCGATCCGTTTGCGACAACCGAAAAATTAGTTTCGTTACTAGGGGTAGATCGAGATGCGACGATCGTCGCGCTACAAAAAACCAATAGCCAATATAAATTATTGGTTAGAAAAGCAACTGCCGAACAAGTGGATACGATACAGAGCGCTGATCTTCGGGGAATATATGTGGAGGAAGAGCGGCTACGTTTTTATCCGAAGGGAAAATTAGTTTCCCAGGTTATAGGCTTTGTCGCGCCGAGCGCGGAAGATTCCGTTTTATCCGGAAAGTATGGCATTGAGGCGCAGTATGATACCTTGTTGGCTGGACAACCGGGCAAGGTGGAAGGTGATACAATTACTCGGCCGCAAGCGGGGGGAGATGTAATCTTAACAATTGATCCAACGGTGCAAGCTAAGGCGGAAGAGGTATTACAAAATACTATTACGCGTTTTAACGCTACTGGTGGAACGGTGATTGTTCAAGACCCGAATACCGGAAAAATTCTGGCCATGGGGAATGCGCCCGCATTCGACCCCAATAATTATAAAAATTACGAACTGAAAGATTTTATGAATCCGGCAGTGCAAGCGATATACGAACCCGGTTCTATTTTTAAGGTAGTGACAATGGCGATTGGTTTGGACAGTAAAAAAATTACGCCCGATACCACTTTCGTGGATACCGGTTCAGTGACGCTAGATGGCCGCACGATTAAAAACTGGGATTTGAAAGCGCATGGCCGTGTTACCATGACGAATGTGATTGAGCAGTCTATCAATACTGGCGCGGTATATGCGATGCAACAGATTGGCAAAGATCGTTTTTATAATTATGTAAAACAGTTTGGATTTCAATCATTAACAGGCATTGCATTGCCCGGCGAACAGGCCGGCAGTTTGGGAACTTTGAAAACCAGTTTTCAGGATATTAATTTTGCTACCGCATCTTTCGGCCAAGGAGTGGCAGTGACGCCGTTGCAGTTGATTACGGCGGTATCCGCGCTTGCTAACGGAGGACAGCTCATGAGGCCATATATTCTTTCGAATGTTGAACCACAAGTAGTACGCAGAGTGATTTCTGAAGAAGCGGCGCGACAAGTAACGGAAATGATGGTTTCGGCGGTAAAAAAGGCAGAAGTAGCGCAAATACCCCATTATCGGATTGCTGGTAAAACCGGTACGGCGCAAATTCCCGATCCCAAAAATGGCGGTTATTTAGAGTCGTATATTCACACTTACGTCGGTTTTGCTCCGGCAACCCAACCGAAGTTCGTTGTGTTATTTAAAGTGGACCGGCCGCAAGCGCCTTTAGCTGGCGCGACCGTCGTTCCGGCATTTCGAGAGCTGACAGAATTTCTGTTAAATTATTATAATGTTCCACCGGATAATTTATGAATAAAGAAAAAGGAAAAAAATATTTAATTCGATTATTGCGTTGGCTGGCGGTGAAGATGATCGCCAAATATCAGCCGGGGATTGTGGTAGTTACCGGCAGCGCCGGCAAGACTTCCACTAAAGAAGCGATTGCGGTAGTGCTTTCTTCTTTCCGCTGGGTACGCGCCACGAAGGGAAATTTTAATAATGAAATCGGCGTGCCGCTAACCATTCTGGGAGATTGGAATAAAATTACCGGCAATGGGTTTTGGGTAAAAGTTATTTTTAGTTCGCTCTTTCGGCTTTTGTTTCGCGTAAAGTATCCGGAGGTCCTGGTGTTAGAGTACGCGGCGGACCGCCCAGGCGATATCAAATATCTTTTGGATATTGCGCGGCCGCAAATTGGCGTAGTGACTACGATAGGCGAAATTCCAGTCCATGTGGAATATTATAGCGGGCCGGAAGCAGTCGCTCGGGAAAAATCCAAAGTAGTAGAGTGTTTACCATCTACCGGTTTTGCTATTTTGAATTTTGATGATTTGGCAGTGCAAGATATGAAACAGCGGACGCGGGGGCACGTGGTCACTTTCGGCTTTTCTCCGGAAGCGGAAGTGGCGATTAGTAATTTTGAATACAAGATGGAAGGTAGTCGTCCAACTGGCATTTCTTTTAAATTAAATTATGGCGGCAGTTTTGTGCCGGTAAAATTAAGCGGTTGTTTCGGAAAAGCGCAAGCTTACGCAGCAGCGGCCGGGGCGAGCGCGGGTTTGGTATTTGGCCTGAATTTGGTGCAAGTATCAGAAGCGCTGAC
>DATDXY010000019.1:0-99094 GCA_036517155.1 Minisyncoccota bacterium | reverse complement strand
AATAGATGCATTCGCTATGCGCTGTTGGCATCGGCCCGTGAATCAGGGCAATCGCATCTTCAAACACTTTCCGAGCGTCCTCCGGATCCAATTCCATTTTTTTCACCGTCACATCAAATCGCACTTGCCCGCCTTCCGCCACGTCTTTCGGAATATAGTAGCAAAGATAACCGAAGCCCGCCTGTTTCAGCCCGTTTTCCTGAAGCATCAAGGCGTAGCAATTCAACTGATTTTGGTAAAAAGAAGAGGAGTCCGCTTTCAAATCGTAACCGCGGGTTTTGTAATCAAACGGCATATATAAATGAGTTTCCGGATTAACCAATAAATCATCCAGCGCGCCGCTCAAAATCGAACCTGTCTCTGTGTCTTTATAGACCAACCCAGTCCGCCAGCTCCGCCACTTATTCAATAAATCCAAATCATCCATCAGCACGCCATCCACTTTTCCCTCAATTTCCGGCGGTATTTTCCCTTCCACCCGGTATTTATCAAAATATTTTTTGATCAGACCGTCCATTCCGCCCGGCAACGATGGGAACACTCCGCGCGGCCGATGAATCCCTTCTACCTGATCCAGCCAAAAACACTTTTTGCATTCCAAAAAAAGATTTAACGTGGAAGGAGAAAGCTTGATAATGCCGTCTTTCATTTTTGCCATATAGAATCAATATTTATTCTACTAGTATACTCTGACCAAATAATTATTTCTAATCTCAAAATATAACAACGTAGGGTTAGCCTACGTTGTTAAAACATTATCCGGAAAGATCACTTGGAACCGGTCCATGATTTGTCTTTCTTCTTGAATCAACTTTTGGTTGAGCGCTTTAGCTGATTCTAAAAAGAAGAGTAAGTTTCTGCTCATATAAACACTGTCTGGAGTAATCAGCATCACAACCCAGTCTCCTTTGCCGCGACCTCCTGCCTCTGCCGTGGAATCTTTCATGGTAATCAAACCAGCTTTTTGAAACGGCTTCAACGCTTTGAAAATTGCTTTGGAATTCATAGAAAGCGTTGAACCACGCACAAAACACAACAACCACTTTTCCTGTTGCCAGCGTTCAAGTAGATTTCGAACAATCTGCATACTTCCTCCTTATACGACAATATACTATCCCCATGCTATATCTGAATTTCCCAAATAGCAAACAACGGGGGTAATATAAAAGTAATCACAAAATCATGAAAACTTTAGCAGAAAATAGAAAAGCGCGGTTTGATTATGAGATTTTGGAAACCTTTGAAGCGGGGATAATTTTGACCGGCCAAGAAGTGAAATCCATTCTGGCCGGACGGCTAAATTTAGCCGGATCCTACGTGATTATAAAACCCAACGGAGCGTATCTTCTGAATGCCAATCTTCCTCCTTACCAGCCGAAAAATACCCCAAGCGATTACGACCCGTCCCGAAGCCGAGGATTACTTTTGAAAAAAGAAGAATTAAAATACCTGCTTGGCAAAGCAAAAGAGGGTTCCTTGACTATAGTGCCACTTTCGTGTTATTTTAATAAAAGCAAGATTAAACTCTCTATTGGATTGGCCCGACATAAAAAGACACAAGACAAACGTGAAACAATTCGAGAACGCCAAACAAACAGAGAGATGAATCGAGCATTAAAAAGGGGATGACAGGCTTCGACGGTCGTTAAAAAATGAAAATCGAGTCGCGGCGCAATAACCGCGTTACTAATGTTGCATCGTTAAATAAGTGCAAACTCATTTAGCAAACAGCCAGCTCTCGCTTTCGCGTAACTGGCTTGCCCGACAAACTTTTGTTCTAGGGCCATCGACCAACTAATGCTTGATAGGTTGTTAATCGGTGTTAAACATCAAGCTGTGCCGTAAAACATCAGTAATTACGGGTAAATTTAACTGAAACGGCGCGTGCATTTTTGCTAGATCTCTATGTATGCGCTTTAATCAGACCTAGCTACACTCGTACCAGTTTTCATTTGGCAATGATTCGGATGTGGGTTCAATTCCCACCATTTCCACAGATGTGCCGATTTGGCACAATTCACTACCTTTTAAGGGTAGTGAATTTGTTTTTAGCTTCAAACTTAGTTCAATTCCCAGCATCTCATAAGTTAAATCCAACTAAATCGAATTCTTAATTTATTCATACTATTAGGTATTACTCCATCATATTGCAATCTACCTACAACTATTCCTGGATGTATCCCAGATTGTAAAGCAAAATTCTCAATTAACTGATAACTGCTGAAATTATTAACTGCTTTAATACTATCAATTAATTTCTGGTAACTTTCCTGAGATATTAGTTGATCTCTTGCAAATTGATCTTTTTCTTTTTCACTAGCACTATCAATCTTGCTATTAACTAAATCTACATTAAAATCTTTCTTTTTATCTAAAAGGATATGCCCCAACTCATGAAATAAGCTAAACCAAAAAATATCCGCCCATTTCCAACGAATACTAATCTGTATTAAAGCTTTATTAGGACTAATCCATCTAGTTGCTCCATTTATTGGTGCACTTTTTAAACTTCTAGTTACTACAAAGGCAATTCCGCATTTCTTAAATTCTTCCTCTAATTTTCGCATTAATTCATTAGGATTTGTAATCAATGTCATTTCCCTTAGACGGGGTAGCAACTTCAAAACCTGGTTTTTATCAAAAGACTCAGTGGCAATCTGCTCACCATCAATAGAACCCTTTCTAAGCCAAGAAACTACTGCCGGTAGAGAATACTGATATTTTTCTGATATCCTAAATGCACTCTTCAGTTTTGACTCTTCAATAATATTTCCAAAATTTGTTACTCCAAAATACTTTAAAAGATGCTCTACTTGTCTAAGTGAATTACTAGCATCTTCTATCCAGCCATATCGTACCATTTCACGGTACGGGTATATTTTACTTTTAGATACTAGGCCATGATACTGTTTCTCCGACTCAAGTCTAAGCCGTATTTCTTGATATTGAGATTCTAGATTATTCCAGAAACTAGCCGGAATCCCAAACACATGCTCAAGCTGGATAGCAGTTTCAGGCGTTATAGATGCCTTACCTTTAGTTATTTCGTTTATCGTTTTTATTGGCCTACCTAAACGTTTCGCAAGTTCTAATTGAGTCATTCCTCTACTTTTTAAAAACTCCAAAACAGTCTCCCCAGGAACTATGGGTTGAGTTGTTTCATATTTAATTGTGTCATTCTTATTCATTGTGTGTATCACTGATTTCTTTAACGACTAAGCTAACGATTTTAGAATTATCCAAATGCCCTTCGCTATTTAAAAAATTAGCTGGACTTTCGAGTGGTTCAAATATCAATCGTTTAGGATGGATTAGGTCGGCGCTTACTTGAAACTTCCTTTCCCCCGAAAGCCAGTGCCAACGCCCTGGAAAACCGGGATGCATCAGCACGGAAAGATCCGTGGCGGCTTTTGCATTCTCAATTCTCCTAACGATCAGCTTGGCCATTTGGTTTCCATACTCACCCCTACAATGCTTAAAAAAACCATCAGGCGGACCTTTGTAGAACTTCGAAGCTATCCTAACCTCCATTCCCATAGTAACATATATGCTTAATTTTTATTAACCCTAAGTGTTAATAATTCTAAAGCAACAATCAATGTAAGTCAAATGCCCTATTATTTCAAAATAAACAAATTTTGAGTGTCAAGAATTGGGCGATAAGACGTACAACTTACTATATATTCCGCAGTTGTGGAACCGATTGCGCCGCTGGTCATTGAGGTAGTACCTTTCCATTCTGGCTTAGAACATTCAGCATCCGGGATATTAGTAACTATATTAAATCCTGTATCAAAATTCCCGGGCGGTTGATAGACATATATAATAAAATTGGTGTGATAGAATTTTGCCTCATCCTGTACTGATTCTTGTTGTTCGTAGGTCAATTTTAGTTGGGGTGGTTGGTAGACATTAGTTGCTGGCGAAGATTGCGGCTTACCAATACCAAAAACAAAATAAGTAATTGAAGCAGCTATAACCGTACCTATAACTAAAATCAAAACCCCAATAATAACTTGTTTTAGAGAACCATTTATTTCTATTTTTTGGTCGCTACTTTTTAATGTTTCCTTATTTATATTTTCGTTTTTTGTTTTTTTAATTGAGAATTTTTTCTTTAACAAATGACCCAAGGCTTTAAGATCAATACCCATACCATAAATTTCGGGTTTTAGTTTCAAAATTTCTTTATCTTCTTGGGTCTGTAACACCGAATCTTGCTGTGTATTAAGAGGAACATCACTAAAATCACTTTTTGTATCAATTGAATCGATTTTGATTTCACCAGGACTTAACGCCCAAATACTGATTTCAATATTATTTCGAACTATTTTATATCCATCGTACATAAGATACTGATTAAAATCTGCAATGAGCTTATCAAGAAGATGGGTCTTGCCGATGAAGTTTATTGGGGCAAATAACGTTGTTACACAATCTTCTAATTCATTCGTATCATTAAGAGCATTGAGTTTTTTCTCGGTATACATCCATCGAGATGGAAATTCCGGTCCATAAATGTCTTGAAATCCAAAAGGTTTAAAAAAAGCAATTAAATCTGGGCCAGAGCGATACTGCGTCTCTTCATTGATGAGTTGACGTAATTTCTCGATTGTTTTTTGATGAATTTTCATACTTTTTGCTTCTCAAGCTTACTGCTGTATTTATATTCGATTCATTACCCCCATTATTTGCCTAAACCACCCATTTCCGCAATACTCTCCTCTTATATGCTCTCCCTCGAAGAATTCCGTAGAATAGATCCTGAGTTCAAAGATATGCCCGATAAAGAACTCATTAAGCTTCGGGATGCTATATATGCGTTCGTCGAACCGATTCTTGACGAATACATTGCAAGTGTGGATACTAAGCCTCAGTTAAAGGAGATCGGTAAAGTTGGAAACGTAGATTAACTTTCTAATGCTTTACTCCACTTGAGGATAAATTCTTTGAGTGAGTTCCAATTTTTTTGGACCATCTCCACTGTCTAGACAATTTATTTCTCTTGCAGTAATATCACTGGGTCTTTAAAAGACTAATAAAGGAGGACGGTAATGTCTATGAACATTGATCCTTCGACATTGTCTGAGGAAGAACAAAAAACAATGATGTGGGAAATCGCAAGTAGAAAGTTTGGCTTGGGAATTGGATTGCTTCACTTGGCAGCTGAAGAAGTAAAAAAAACTGGTAAGCGAGTCGCTTTTTTAAAAAATCCTGAATGGCCGACTGGTCAGGATTTAATTAAAGTCATGAGCTCTGATCTACTTCGAGAAATGTGCGAAGAGAAATTTGGGGTTGCCTTTGGACTTTATGAAGGCTGCGGTTTAGTGGCAGCTCCCTTTAAAAATCAACTCCGCATGGGTTATGCTGAACAAATTCGTTTGTTAAAAGAACCCATTACCTCTAGCTAAATAAAGAATTAACCCGCCCCATCTTCGGATGTGGCGGGTTTTTGTTTTATAACGACTTCTCCAACGCCCCCAAATTCCCATCTACTATTTTATAAGGATTCGCGTATTTTGCTTTTCTTTTGTGATATTGAATGCCGCTTTCGGCAAATTTGATTGCCGAGGCGGTGGAAATGGAAACAATCGTACCGCTTTCTTTTACTATATTCGCTTCCCGCGCTTGCACTACCGCGTCCAGTGCTACAGCGCTCTGCGGACAAATATTGGCTCCGGCTTTAGTAAATTGGGTCCAGCGATCGTAAATTGTTTCTTCCGGCACGCTATAAAAACGAATATTAAATTTGTCGTATAATTTTTTGATTCGCGGAAAACTGACCGGATTATTGATATTCATTGCCGTTGCCACCGTATCTTTGTATTCTCCCGGCTTATATTCCTTAAAACCGCTCTTATGCCAACGCGCCAACGTATCCGCGGCTTGCGTTTGCGCGCCGATAATCCCCGGCAAGGTATCAATCAAGCCAAATTCTTTTGCCCGCAAGAGACTATTGAGCAAGGCGGTTAAATTTCCCCCATTCCCTACCGGAATCGAAATCCAATCCGGCGCGTGCCAACCCAAATCTTGTAAAATTTCCAAACCAATGGATTCCTGGCCAACCAGCCGCATATCATTTTTACTATTTACCAAAAGATATTCCGGATGGATTTTCGTAAACTCCTGAATCAATTTCATGCAACCATCAAAGCCATCCTTATGCTTAATCGCCCGCACCTGCGCGTTATGCGCCATGGCTTGAAATAATTGCGGATCGGAAATCTTTTCGTACGGCAAAAGCACCAGGCAAGAAAGTTTGTCTTGCACGTAGGCGGAATAAATCGCCGCCGAGGCAGAGGTATCGCCCGTGGAAGCGCAGGATACTCCTCTAATTCCCAATTCCGGATAATTTTTCTGCAAGCGCAGCGTATCGGAAATCGCCACCGGCATTCCCCGATCCTTGAAACTCTCGGACGGCGCTTGGCCTTCCATTTTTATAAATAAGTTTTGCAGTCCTAATTTCGTTTTAAGCCAATGCGGAGTTTCAAATAAATCCGTTTGTCCTTCCTTCAAAGAAATAATGGAATCCTCCGGGAATTCCGGCAAAATTAAATCCCGCCATAACCACACTCCGGAATCATTCGGATATTTTTTGCGATCATAGCCAAACCGAAGCGCGTCAAAATAATTCCGGGCTTTTCCCCCAACGCCAATCTTCGCTTTTATAAATTCCTCATCCCGTGCCACCAGCAAAAGACCGCCACAGTCCGGGCAGGTGTAATAAAACTTATCCGGCACGAAGCGCTTATCGCAAGCGATGCATTGGTGCCAAAATCGGAAGTCCATAAGGTCTTATTGTACATGCTTCTAGAATCTATACAAACCAGCCAAAACCTGATATATTCCAAATATTGATTAGAATCAACGAACAAATAAAGTCTCCCGAGGTTCGGGTGATTGATGAAATGGGCGCCAATCTTGGCGTTTTATCTTTGGAACAAGCAAAAACTTTGGCAAAAGAAAAAGGCCTGGATCTGATTGAAATTGTACCGACCGCCAATCCGCCGGTGGTCAAAATACAGAATTTTGATAAGTACCGTTATCAAGAAGAGAAGAAAATGAAAAAACTCCGCTCCCAACAGAAAGAAGGGGGCATGAAACAGGTGCAAATCAGCGTTCGGGAAGCGCCGCACGATTTGGAAATGAAGGCCGGAAGAATTATGGAGTTTATAACCGAAGGCAACGTCGTAGAAGTGATGATGGTGCTGCGCGGCCGAGAAAAAGGTAATAAGGACTTTGCCCGCCAGAAAATGTTGGATTTTCTCAAGTTTATTACCATTGAACACAAAGTCCTTTCCGGACCGAAGATCGGCGGCCGAGGATTTCTCATGCATCTGGCCAAGAAGTAAGGAAACTTGCTTTTTAAAGGCAAAACGGGTACTATTCAATAACTTATTTCAAGTATGCAGAAAAGTTACAGCAAACGAATGCGGGTCACTAAAAACGGCAAAATCGTGCGCCGCCAGATGGCCCAAGACCATTTCCGCGCTAAACGGTCCGGCAAACAAACCAGAAATAAACGCAAAGGGGTAACTTTTGCTGCCGGAAATATGCGGGTGTTTAGAAAACATTTTTAAAATAATTTTAAATTATGCCACGAGTTAAACGAGCCACAATCGCAATCAAACGCCGCCGAAAAATCCTCAAATACACCAAAGGGTTTCGTTGGGGAAGAAAATCCAAAGAACGGGCGGCGAAAGAAGCCTTATTACACGCTTGGACTCACGCATTCCGCGGCCGGAAAGAAAAGAAACGGAATTTCCGCCAATTATGGAATGTGAAACTGAACGCCGCCGTGCGGCCGTACGGTTTGAGTTACAGCGTATTTATTGGCAAGTTAAAAAAAGCCAAGATTAAATTAGATAGAAAAGTGCTGGCCGATCTCGCTACCAATGAACCAAAAGTATTTGAAAAAATAGTTGCCGCCGTCAAGTAAATAACACCCGCCTAGGCGGGTGTTATTATTTTACGTTACACTTATAAAGACGTATGGAAAAAGAAAAGTACATGGTGATTCGGGATATGGGCATTGTTGTCATCAGTATTCTTATGGCCATTACCCTAATCCGTACAGGAATTATCCACGATCTTCTCGGATCCTCCCGGCAATTGCACATTTGGGGCAGCTTGATTGCCGGCATGATGTTTACTTCCGTATTTACCACCGCGCCGGCCACTGCCACACTCGGCGAACTCGCTCAATCAAATTCAGTGCTGCTGGTTGCCTTTTTTGGAGCGTTGGGAGGACTTTTGGGAGATCTGATTATTTTTCGTTTTGTCCGGGATTCAATTAAAGAAGATATTGTTTACCTACTGAAAAAAGCTAGGCAAGAACGTTTATTGGCAATTTTTCGATTGCGAATATTCCGCTGGCTCGTTCCGTTTCTTGGGGCGATTATCGTTGCCTCTCCCCTCCCGGACGAAATCGGCCTGGCTATGATGGGGGTTTCCAAACTTTCTACCGCGCGTTTTATCCCAATTTCTTTTCTTTTGAACTTTATCGGGATTTTCGTAATCGGGCTGATCGCACAATCTTTTGCGTAGCCCCTTCTTTGCACAATAGGGCGATTTTTTGTTTTGTTCCGAATAAATAACCGCCGGCACTCCCATCGCTCCGCACTACTCGATGGCAAGGAATCCGCTTTAGGTCCGGATTTTTATGCAAAATCGTACCTACCACGCGGTAGGCTTTCGGACGACCCGCAAGACGGGCAATTTCTTTATACGTTCGGGTTTGTCCTCGGGGGATTTGCTGGACGACTCGGTAAATTTTTTCTGCGAAGATAGTCATGAGCTTGACGCAATATAGACTTGCTATTGCTGTGCTTTAAAAGGCGCTGGGCATCTCGAAATAAAAACCAGCCGTAGCCCTCGTGTTCGTGGGATAAATTAATATCCGCTTTGAGAGTTTGGGCTAAAAAGAAAATAACGATTTTAAATATCTTGGCTCCTTCCCATTGGTAAATATATTTGTCCGCGACTTTAAAATTTCGTTCTACCCGCAGCGACTCCGGAGCAATGCCGGTTTCTTCCCCCACCTCCCGAATTGCTGCTTCATAGCTCCGCTCGTCTTGTTCTAATTTCCCTTTAGCAAAATTCCAATATCCCCGGCCATGATATAAAAGCAGATATTTGATATCTATTTTTCCATCGCGATCTTTCATCTTTTTATAAATAATGATTCCCGCGGAAACTTCTTTAGGCATAGATGTAGATAAACTAAAAGCAGGCCTTACGCCCGCCAGTAACATAATACTATCATACCTTTTTACTTTTGTATATTTGCCGGTCCATGATCTCGCAAGAACGGCTTAGAGACCGCTCCCCGGCCTCCGGGCAAAATTAAATCCGGCACCCACAAAAGAATCAGCGCGCTGGCCAAAGCAAGAAAACCGCCGAATAAGAAAAGAAAATTATAACTGAAATTCGCCAGCCAACTACCCAAAAGTCCGGTTAGGCCGATCATGCCGCCGGCGGCAGTGCTGGCAATTGCCAGCTCAAAAGCCATCTGCTGCTTATCCAAATGGCGGGCCAGGGTTGCCGACCAGGCCGGCACATACAACGCAAACGCCACCGCCTTAACAAGCTGAATGGTATATAAATGCCAAACTTCTCTTGCCGCCATAAAACTGAAAAGTGTAAGCGCGGCAATCAATAAACCGATAATCAATGCGTAAAAATCGTCTCTCTCACCGTCATGTTTATCCAGATACAAAGCAATCGGTACTTGAATAATAGATTTTACAATCCAGTAAATCGCCGCCATAACACCAATAGTCGTAAGGGTCGCTCCAGGAATTTTTTCCACGACAAAAATGGCAAAAATCGGATCTATCAAACCCCACCCCGATAAAAAAGTTAAATCCGCGAAAATGAAATAGCGGACCACTTTGTTGATATTTAAATCAAAACGAAAATTAATTCGCATAACTTTGGAATACTAAGGTGTTATTTTCCAGCACCACCCTTATTAGGGTACCTCGACCAATCTCATTTTTCAAAATTTTCTCGGCTAATACGCTCCGAATTTTATCGGATATCACTCCCCGCAACGGACGGGCGCCAAATACCGGGTCATATCCCCATTGAGCAATTTGCCGAATTGCTTCTGGGGCAAACTCCAATGTAATTTTATGGGTTTCTTGCAGATTAACAGACATTTCCATGAGTTGAATTTTAGCAATAGCTTCAATATCTTCTGGTGATAAACTTTTGAAAGCGACTATACCAGAAAAACGATTTAATAATTCCGGTTTGAAATATTGGGTGAGTTTCTTTTTCAGTTCTTCAAAAATCGCTTCCATGGATTGACCCCGTTCAATTTCCGATTTGATAAAATCCGAATGGGCGTTCGAAGTGGCAATAATAATGGTATTTTGAAAATCCGCGACTCGTCCGAGATTATCGGTTAAACGGCCGTCATCAAATACTTGCAAGAATAAATTTAAAATATCCGGATGCGCTTTTTCAAATTCATCCAGCAGAATTAACCCATAAGGTTTTTTCAAAATCTCTTCCGTTAATTGACCGCTCGCAGATCCATCCGGAGAACCGATAAATCGAAAAATACTTTGCTTGTCCTGATATTCCGACATATCAAAACGAGTCATCGCTTCGCTAGAACCAAACTGGATTTTAGAAAGAAGCTTGGATAATTCGGTTTTTCCGACTCCGGTTGGCCCCACAAAAAGAAACGTAGCAATCGGTCCGCCTTTCCGGGAAAGTCCGCTGCGATATTCCCGCAATGCCTGCGCCACTGCTTTTACCGCCTGTTCCTGATCAATAAACCGTTCGTGAATCAGCGTTTCCAGATTCAGCAATTTTTCCGCCTCCGCTTCTTTTGCTTGCCTCAGCGGGATATTCACTTTCCGTTGCGCGATATCAATCACGTCATCCGCGCGCAGGATTTTTTCTTCCCGCGCCGAGACATTGGATAATGCTTCTTTCAGCAGTTCCGCGGCGCTGGATGGCAGCAGCCGATTGCGAAAATATTTTTTTGCCAGCAGAACGGACTGCTTGACCGCTCCGTAACTGATGACTATTTTATATTGCCGTTCCAAAATAATACTTTGGTAGACCAGAATTTTAATTGCTTCTTCTTCGGTTATTTCTTCAATCTGAATAGTCTCAAACGCATTGGCAAAATCTGTTCTTAGACCGATAGTTTGTTTAAATTCCCGGGGATAAGTAGTGCCAATTACCGAAAATGCCGTAGAAGCAATCGCCGGCAATAACGCATCCGCCACGCTTAAATACGCCGTTCCCGAGGTTTTTAGCACGTTATGAATTTCCGGAATATATAAAATTATGTTCCCTGCTTTGGTAATTTCTTCAATAATTTTCTTGATGCGCGCTTGCAATTCCCCCGGTTCAGCGCCAGCCGCCATACTACTGATATTCAACATTACAATCCGCTTATCAAATAATGGCGCCGGCACTTTGTCTTTGGTAATTTGGTATGCCAGATGAGCCACTAGAGTTTCTTTTCCGACTCCCGGTTCGCCCACCAAAAGCGCGTTGGGTTTCATTGGCCGACCCAAAATATCTACCAGCCATTCGTATTCTTGAGTGTGACCGATTAAAAATCCAATTTTTTCTTCCCGGGCGTAATCGGTTAAATCCTCACTGTACTTATCGAGCGTTGGCGTTGGCCGAGCGCTCCAGGACCGATTCATAATCCGATGCCGAATCGTATGTGGCTTTTGCACAAAACCCCCGATAGTGGATGGAATCCGCCAAGTTTGCCAAAAAGGAATATAGAAACGACTAAAAATCAGCGCGTGCTCCAAATCACTCGGCCGGATATCAAATAATTGCAACAATTGCTGAATAGCGTCGTCATCTACTAAACCTAATCCGCCAAATAAATCTTTCGGCTCAATAAAATGGCTTCCGGTTGCCATTGCGTTTTGGAATGCCAAACGAGAAATTTTTTCTACCGCATTGCGAATGAAATCTAGATATTCTTTCCGACTTACGGGAATTACGGTTCTTTGTAAATTAGTTTTTAAATATTCATCCACTTTGTGTTCAAATTCTTCCGGCACTACATCCATTCGAAATAAACCGCCGCGAATTTCTTTCCGATCAATCAGCCGACTGATTAAAAAAAGATAAAAGTTTCCTTTGGTAAATAACGCGCGTTCAAAAGCGTATTCTAAAATAGTGTAACTATTTGGAGAAAGATATTCCGCTACATTCACTTTATGATTAATGCGATGGTCAAAAGTTTTATCGGCATGGCGAACGTGTTTTGCTGCATCCAATAAAAACAAAACCAACAAGATTCCGGCCCAACGGACTTCGGGAACTTCTGATAACACGAACGCAATACAGGCTGCGACTAAAATGACGTATACGGAATAACTAAAAATCCGAACTGAAAATCGGCCGACCGATGTCATTTTGAAACGTGGTTCGGAAAAATAAAATTCTACGTCCTTGAAATTTCGTACCATATTTTATATATAATCACGACTGGGATGACCGACCATGCGATATATAATAAAGCGCTGATTGTAGTGTATAAAGAGTAGATCACGCAAGCAATCGCAATACGCGCGGTGCGGAAAATAAAACCGAAAAAATACCCGATTAGTGTGTAATCTCGGTAAAGCGGCTGCAGCCAATTATGGATAGTGATTTTCAGCGCAAAAAATTGGTCCATCTGTTCTAATATTCCTAAATACCATTGGATTGCCTGTAAAAATCCATCTACGTACCAATGCCAAACAAACATCCACACCCGCCAAACAATTCGGTTCAGTATGTAGATAATGGAGATATTCATCTCCTTTATTATACGTTAAAGCTTGTTCCTTCCAAAACCCGCGCTACTCAGAAAAACCGCCAGCGGCGGCAGAATCAGCATCTGTAATAACGGCAAAAGGCCAATGCCATAAACTAAAGGCATTGCATCCAAATACGCCCAACGATGAGCAATATACACCGCGTGATATTCAATAATGCCTTGCCAGATTGGCAATACTAAAAGCCATAACCAGATTTTATTTACTCGTTCGGTCCACGACCAGTTTTTTATAATCAAACTGATTAATGAAATAACCAACATTACCATCAGCGTGTCTTTCGTGGAAACCAGCCAATGAATTTTTACGAATTGATTATAATTTGCCAAACTTCCCATTCCCATATCTGAATACCAACCCATCTGGGAAACTTCCCAAAAGAAATTGAGCAGAAAACTAATAAAAAATATTTTCAATAAAACTTTAATCATTATGTGTCCCCATGAGGAGTCGAACCTCAATCTCAGCCTTCGGAGGGCTACGTCTTATCCGTTAGACCATGGGGACAAAGTAGCTTTATATTAAATCAAACCCAATACCAAAACAACTCCAAAGACCAGCGCGGCTACCGGTATGCACCACTGGACTAATTTATGCGCCAGTATTGGTGGTTCCGGAGATTTTTTGTTCATCCGATACCACATCACGAACACCAGCAAACTTTCAATCGGCAAAAGGATGGAACCGATAAAGGAAATCAAATCCAAAAAATCTTTGGTAATCAAAAAATAAATCAGGAGTGGACCAAACACCACGCTCCACTGACTCACGGCAGCTGACCAGCCCAAATCAAATTCCAACACCCGCCGCACATTCAAGCCAACAACAATATACGAACTAATCAAAGTAAACACCCCCAAAACCCCGAACAGTATCAAAAACCATCCTGGCACTTGGCCGATTAAACCGGTAATCGCGTCTTCCGAAACAATGGCCGAAAGCCCCAATACACCAGCCACAAAGATCGCATACACTATTGCCGGCAACACGCCTCCTACTATTAAAGCTGATGCGATAAACCGCTTGGAAACTCGCGCTTCCCGAAAATAACTAATCACTTCCGGAATTGCCAACGTGCCGGACAACGCAAATAAAATCGGCCCGGCGATTAAAATCCGCGTCACATCGATATTCCCCCAATCCGGATACAGCTCCAGAAAACTCGGTACCCCAAACCAAAATACCAAACCGATAATCGCCACCATTCCAAATGTAATTAAAAATTCCAACAAAGCGATTTTTCGGCCCTCGTACAAAATTACAAAAGAGCCAACCACCCAAAACAACAACACTTGTAAAATCCGACTATGAGGCAAAAACAGTTCCGAAAAACTCGGAGCAAGAATCAGATACACCGTTAGCACGAAAAATAATTGAATCAGCCCCATCCATAACGCAAACCAAAATCCGCCCCGGCCGAGATATAAGCGCGCATACCCCACCAAGCGATGTTGTCCCGCCGTGCGCAAAATAATATCGCCGTACACAAAATAGACAATAATGAATACCGCGGAAAAAAATAGGAGGTAAAATAATCCAGTCAAAATCCCTACGGACCGAAACAGGAACGGTAAGGAAAACATCCCCGCGCCGATAATCACTCCCGCCAGCAAACTCGCCGGCAATACTAATTTTTTATACATTACTAATTGCTCGTTCTATCGGACCAATGACCAAAAATACACCGAGCGCAAGCAAAGTTCCGACGATGGCCAGCTGATACAATTCAAATCCTACCGCCATGCCAATCGCCGCCGCTACCCACACACCCGCCGCTGTTGTTAAACCCTGTAATTTAGAATCTTGAAAGATAATCATCCCCCCACCTAAAAAACCAATACCGACGACAATTTGGGCAGCAATTCTAGTTGGATCAACATTCGGGCCAATAACCGAAGTAGAAATAATAGAAAATAAAGCTGCGCCAAGCGAAACCAAGATATGAGTCCGTATTCCAGCAGATTTGCGGGCAATTTCCCGCTCTACCCCCAACGAAAAGCCAAGCACAATCGCAAGCGATAATTGCTTGAGTAACGCAATAAACGAAATTGTAAGCATAATTAATCTAGATACACCTGATCTCCTTCTCGAACTTTATCTTTTACTTTAATACCTACTTCTTTTCCTTTTGGTGCTTGAGTAGTTGGTTTATGGTCCATTTGCATAGAATCGGCGGTTTGAGAAAAATCCGTTGTCGGTCCAACAAACGTTAATTTACTGCCCGTAGAAATATCCCGATTAAACTTCACGATCGCTACGCCCAAATGGCCGTAAAAATGCGTTACTCCCCCAATCGGCTTATCAGTGCGTACCGTTTTCTTTTTTGCTAATCCCAGAGATTGTAAAATTTTCTTTAACATATATTTTAATATTATTTCGACCCTTTGCCCCGCCGAAGGCGGTGGTTTTAACCTCGCACATAGCGGTCTACTTTTTTTCCGCTTTTATGCTGAGCAAGCAAATTTTCAATTTTATCCAATAATCCTTTTGGATCTTTATCGTAAACTATACTTCCAGGTCCGCGATGCATTTTTTCCACGATGCTTTTAATTTCGTCCGCTGTTCCGCCAGTTCCTTCCAATACGCCAATCGGTTTTTCATCTTCAAAAGCAATGGTAAATTCATTCAGTGTTCCCATTCGGCCGCAAATATTAATCAGGGCGTCGCATGAACGCGTTAAAATCAAATTTCTGCCCGAATATTCAAAACCGGTGTAAACAATCACATCGTGATAATCAGTCGGCAATTTATAGGTTTTTTTATGCGCCAATTCCGAAGCGGCCGGAGAAAATCCGATTACGATTCCGCCTTCTTCCTTCGCTCCTTTAGCGGCCCAATACGGAATACCGACGGTAGCGCCAGTCACTAAAACCATTCCTCGGCGGGCGATTTCCCGGCCGGTTTCTTCCGCTTTTTCCACCGCGTCAATCGCGCAATGACCGGTTTCTGCCGCTCCGGAAATACAAATTTTGTATTTTAGCTGATGGCGGCGAATAAGCTTGTGGAGCATATACTAGATTATATCACACCTTATAATTCGTAGCTTTTGCCGATTTCCGGAATTTCCGCGCGTATCGCTAAATCATTCACTACCCGATGGGCAAGCGCCTGGCTTTGGTCTTCTTCCCCCTGAACCGCGAACACCTGTTTCAACGTGAATCGCATTGGCGCTAACCATTCTAAAATTTGCTTTTGATCTGCATGGGCGGAATAACCCTCAACGGATAATATGTGACAACGAACCAATACAGTTTCTCCATGAATCGTGACAGTGGCTACACCCTCTTGAATCCGCCTGCCCAAAGAACCTTTCGCTTGATAACCAATAAAAATAATCGCGCTATTCGGATCGGGTAGGTAATTTTTTTCGTGATGCAAAATCCGCCCGCCTTGAGACATACCCGAACCGGCAATGATGACTTTTGGAGGCTTGACCGCTAAAATCGCTCGCGATTCTTCGGTGGTGAGAGTTTTTTTTAATCCGGGGAAATCGAATAACATATGATCTTCTCCTTTTAAAAGTTTCAAGGTGGCCTTATCAAAATAATCTTTATAACGCTTATAAACTTCGGTAATTTTTATCGCCAGCGGGCTATCCAGAAAAATTGGCACGCGTGGCACCCGATTATTTTCCACCAGCTCATTAATTTCGAAAAGCAGTTTCTGGGTACGTTCCATCGCGAATGCCGGAATCATTAATACACCGCCGGCTTTAAAAGTATTTTCAATTAAGTCTTCAATCACTCCCACTTTTTCCGGCGGATGGATTCGGTCGCCGTACGCGGACTCTACCACACAATAATCCACATTATGATTTTCTAAAGTATCTGGCACGCCTAAAAGCGGCGCCGGGCTATTCCCTAAATCGCCGGTAAATAAAAGATTGCGATTTCCCGCCTCCACCAGCACCATTGCCGATCCAAGAATATGCGCTGACTTGAATAATGTTATTTTAAAAGGACCAATTATTAACGGCTGATGATAAGGCATTCCTTCCCATAAAGTCATTAACTGTTCTATATCCAGAATCGTGTACAATGGTTGTTTTTTTAAACGTTCGGCTGCTTGTAGCATCACGTGTTCGGAATCCAATAATAATAAGTTCGCAAAATCCCGAGTTGGCGGCGTAGAATATACTTTGCCCCGAAATCCATTTTTGACTAATTTCGGCAAACGTCCAGAATGGTCAATGTGAGCATGAGTCAAAAATACCGCTGCGATTTCTTTAGGATTATATGCAAACGGTTCCCAATTTCGCTCTTCTGAAAAATAACCTCCTTGAATCAATCCACAATCAATCATAATTTTTACTCCATCGTGTTCTACCACATAATTTGATCCGGTTACTTCTTTCACGCCGCCATAGAATGTAAGTTTCATATATAGATTGTAATATACCGCGGATAAATAAAAAACCGCCTGTTTTCACAGACGGCTCTTTATTGTGTGCTAAGCGCCAGTTAACTGGCGGCTTGGAGTTCGTGGCCAGATTGAATTTCTGGATCACCATCCATCAGAGGAATACGCCCCCGAAGATGAACTTCATACTCATCTTCGCGTTTGCCTTCCCGGACTTCCGGAAAAAGGTCGTAATAACTCATCCCATGAAATTTTTTCGAAGCCTCGCGCTGAAGATCGGCAATACTTGTAAAAAACCAATCCGCAGGAACATCTTTCAGGCAAAGCACCTCAATGCAACACAGGGTATAGGATAGATAGGGATCCACCGCAATACCAACGTTATTGAAGGATTCTCCCGGAAATTCTTTCCCAATCTGATTGATGAGATCGCCGAAACTTGGCGGGCAATTAAAACCCGATAGGAGAGATTTTACTCCCATCGCTTCACTCACTTCCATTTGGATAGGCGGCATATTATTCCTCCTTTGTAAAATGTACGAAAGCCTGGCTACTTTGGCTTTTCCCGCAATCATTAATATCAGTTGAACTCATTATATATCAAAAATGGTAAAAAGTCAATCTCGGGCGAATAACAAAAAGGCACGCTAGTTGTCCTCGGCGGACAAAAAACGTGCCTTTTTTATTTAAAACTTTAAACCCTAACACACATAACTATGAGAACTTTTGTTTGTAACCAATCCCCCAACAAGGATTTTGGCTGATTTGAAAGTATATCACTTTCAAATCTCCATTCAGATAAAGCGCTGGCGCTTTTTGGCACACAACGCACTGAGAACCAATAAAGTGAGGAATAAAATTATTACACTCACTCTCTCCGATGACTCTCAGCACCTTGATCCGCGCCAACTTTCGCGCGGCATAAGAATCATGACCATTTTGCTCAAACTCCTTTTGCCAGAACATGCTTTCCTTAATAAAGGCAGCCATGCCCTCAGCAAACTTGAGACGATCAAGGTGATGACTGCGCTGGTATTCTTCTGCCCGCTCTGGCGGCCAACCGCGAGTTTTTCTACCCAGATCAACTCGATAGATCCATCCCCACTGATGAAAAGGATGGTGCAGATCTTGGTGGTTAGTTTTACAACCACAAAGACTTACCATTATCCCCAGTTTCTTTTCCACGTCTTCAAGGGACAACCCGTAATTTACCAGCACGGGATTTTCCATCGAGTCCGGTTCCTTAATTCCCATAGGAACTGGAAAACCAAGTGATTTATAATATCTCACCTGAGCAGTCAATTCGGCTAAGGGATCCTTTACTTTCTTTTGTGTTTCGGGTATGGCAACTGGAGTCATAGACACATGACCTCCTGTGTTAGAATTTCCGCATTTCAAAGAACAAAGCGGATTAATCTATAATACTACTTTTACCCAAATGGTCAACTAAATACTTTTTAATATTCTTAATACTACCTCTCGCTCGTTCCAAGGAATTTTCTGGCCGTGAGCAACTCGAATAAAATGTTCCGATCCTTTTCCGGTAATTACCACCACATCTCCTTTTTTTGCCTTGTTTATTGCTCTGGTAATTGCTTCTTTGCGATCCATATACCTTTCTGTGGGAATGGATTTTTCCGTCAGAATTCCCTCTTTGATTTGTTCCACGATAGCAACCGGATCTTCGTCAAACGGATCTTCGTTGGTTAAAAAAATAAAATCGCAATACCGCGCGGCAATTTTACCCATTATTGGGCGCTTCCAGATATCGCGTCCACCACCTGCCGCGCCCAATACCGCAATCAATTTTCCTTTTTTCCCTTTCAATAATTGATTTCGGACTGCCCGATATACCTTTTCTAGAGAATCCGGTGTATGCGCGTAGTCCACGATAATAGCGAAGGGTTTTTCCTGTACAAATTCAAAACGCCCAGGAACACCAGTAAAGCTTACTAAGGCTTTTCGGATTATATTCTCTGCTATTCCTAATTCTCGCGCGACCGCAATTGCTCCTGCCATATTTTCCTGATTAAATTCTCCGGTTAATTGGGTTTTGAATTTTAATTTTGCGATTTCTTTTTTATTGAACAATACTATCTCTCCTTTCCCCCGAACCGCATTGACAAAATATTCTTGATCTCGCGCTTCGCTGTTGATAAAAAACCATTTTTTTGGTTTTTGAGAATGCTCGGCAACATAACGGAAAAAATCCACTTTGGCCTGTCGATATTTTTCAAAAGAACCATGCGATTCAATATGTTCCGGTTCCAAATGGGTAAATACTGCGGCGTCCCATTCAATAAAACAATGGCGACTTTGCAGTACTCCCTGCGAAGTCACTTCTATCAATGCGTATTCACAACGAATATCGCGCGCTTCTGCTAAAAATTTTTGAATCTGCATTCGGCCCGGCATGGTATTACCGGATTTATTCGGTTCCGAATGATCGCCGATTTTTCTCCGAATAGAAGAAAGGAGCGCGGTTTTCTTCCCGGCGCCTTCCAAAATAAAGTTAATTAATTCTAGCGTGGTGGATTTTCCTTTGGTGCCAGTAACGCCAATCACCGTTAAGTTCCGAGACGGAAATTTGTACTTATACGCGCCAAGCAACGCGAAAACGCGGTGGTAGATATTGTTTCGAAGATGATGAAGGAATTGACGAAAAAAATTACTAGCCATTTTTGAGAAAACCGAGCGCCGCTTTTAAGCGCGCCTCCAAACCAATAACTGTTGATCCCACTTTCGCCAGCGCTTCGCGCGCCTGGTTTTTGGTATAACCCAAATTCGCCAGCGCTTCTACTAAATCTTGGTCAGATTCCATCAAGCCGACAATCGTACCCGATCCTTCTTGTTTCATCTTGCTTCGTAATTCCAAAACAATTCGTTCGGCGGTTTTTCGGCCGATACCCGAAGCCTTGGTCAAAAGCTCCACCTTACCCTCGCCAATTGCCGCTCGTAATTTAGAAATTTGATCTATCCCAAGAATGCCTAATGCCGACTTCGGGCCAATCCCAGAAATACTAATCAATTGTTCAAATAGCTCTAATTCTTCTCTATCTAAAAATCCAAATAATTCCAGAGCATCTTCCCGAACATGCAGATGTGTTACTACATTGACCGCCTCCCCCGCTTGTGGCAAACTCCTCAATGCATTGAAGGACGTCCGAATTTTGAAGCTTAAACCATTCAGGTCTACGACAAAAAAATTCTCGCCCTTATACGTTAGCTTTCCTTGAATAGAATAAATCATAATAACGCTCCTTCAATTATACCTATGTTTAAACTGGTATCCAATTTTCAACCCAAGGGCGACCAGCCGCTGGCCATTGAGAAATTAACACAGGGAATCTCTGAAGGAGCTCAGCATCAAATTCTTCTTGGTGTTACCGGCTCTGGTAAAACTTTTACTATGGCGTCCGCCATCGCTAGATTAGGTATGCCGACGCTGGTGATTTCTCCCAATAAAATTCTGGCGGCGCAATTATATCAAGAATTCAAAGCTTTTTTCCCGCAAAACGCGGTGCATTATTTTGTCTCCTATTACGATTACTATCAGCCCGAAGCGTATCTGCCGCATACTAATATCTACATTCAAAAAGACGCACGCATCAATAAAGAAATAGATAAATTGCGCCACGCGGCTATTCAGGGCGTCCTTTCCAGAAAGGATACGATTGTCGTTTCTTCCGTGTCCTGCATTTACGGCATTGGCGATCCGTCCGAATACCAAAGAACTCGTTTAGAATTAAAAGTCGGCCAACCCATTAATCCCGCGGATATCGCCCGCCATCTGAATTTCCTACAGTACGAACGCACTACCCAAGACCCCAATCAGGGTCAATTCAAAATTATAAAAGATAAAATTATTATCAATTTAGTTACACAAGACCAGTTAGTTTTGGAATTTCATAACCGAAAATTGGCGCAAATTTTAAATACGGATTTTGAACCGCTTCCGGAAATCGCCATTTATCCGGCAAAATTCTGGGTCACGCCACAGAATAAATTAAAGCTCGCGCTCCAGAATATCAAAGCGGAAATGGAAGAACGGGTGGAAGAACTGCAATCCGCGAATAAATTTGAAGAAGCGGAACGGCTGGAAAAACGGACTTTGTTTGATCTGGAAATGCTGCGGAAAAATGGCTACGTCAACGGTATTGAAAACTACTCCCGCCACTTATCTTTCCGCGAAGCCGGCGAAGCATCCGCTACTTTGTTGGATTATTTTCCAAAGCCGTTTTTGTTGTTTATTGATGAATCCCATATTACCGTGCCGCAAATCGGCGCCATGTACGAAGGCGACCGCCGCCGGAAATCCACGTTAGTGAATTACGGCTTCCGCCTGCCATCTGCACTAGATAATCGGCCACTGAAATTCAAAGAGTTTGAGGCGCGGGTCGGGCAACGGATTTATGTCTCCGCCACGCCGGGACCGTTTGAATTTGAAAAGTCCGGCGACCACATCGCGGAACAATTAGTCCGGCCAACCGGAATTTTAGATCCGGAAATTGAAATCCGCCCGGTTGGCACCCAGGTGGAAGATTTATTGCGGGAAATAAAAAAACGGATTGTGAAAAATGAACGCATATTGGCGTTGACCTTAACAAAACGGTCGGCGGAGGATTTAACCGAATATCTGCTTCGGAACGGCATAAAAACTCATTATCTTCACTCGGAAGTAAAAACTCTGAAACGGCCGGAAATTTTGAACGATCTTCGCCGTGGGACAGTAGATGTCATTGTAGGCGTAAATTTACTCCGGGAAGGATTGGATTTGCCGGAAGTCAGTTTGATGGCGATTTTGGATGCGGATCGGGAAGGATTTTTGCGCAACTATCGCGGTCTGATCCAAATGGCTGGCCGCGCCGCGCGTTCTATTAATGGGAAAGTAATTCTTTATGCCGATAAAATGACCGATTCTATCCGGAAAACCATCGCGGAAACGGACCGCCGCCGAAAAATTCAAAAATCCTACAACGAAAAACGCGGCGCCATCCCCCGAGCGCTGAATAAAGTAATTTTAGAGCACGATTTGACCAAATAATAAAAATTTGACTCTAGAGG
Organism: Minisyncoccota bacterium; assembly: GCA_036517155.1. Lineage (GTDB taxonomy): Bacteria > Patescibacteriota > Minisyncoccia > UBA6257 > 02-FULL-45-10c > DATDXY01. The sequence continues at coordinate 76,859 of DATDXY010000019.1, read as the reverse complement.
AAAGTTCCGTTATTCTATATCTATCTCATGATTACTAAATCCGCTCAAAAGGCCTATCGGCAAAATATTACTCGCCGGGCCCGCAATGATAAACGAAAACAAAACCTGAAAAAGGTTTTAAAAACCTACAAAAAATTGGTCATTGCTAAAAAATTGGACGAGGCAAAAACTGAACTGGTAAAAGTGTATCAATCGCTAGATAAAAACGCGAAGGTGGGTATCATTAAGCCAAACAAAGCCGCTCGGCTTAAATCTCGCTTAACCATTCTCCTTTCTAAAGCTAGCGCTAAGTAAGCGCGATATCCGCTAATACTTCCTCGTATTCCAGTTTTCCAGATTTAATGGCCGTGTCGTAATCGGCCATTTTTTGTTTCCAGGTGGAATCGGAATACGGAGAAATCGCCAAAATATTAAACAGCTTTCCCGGATCTTCGGAATTAATGAGTAATTTTTCCAGCGTCGCCAGCCGAGCGCCCATATCCCGCCCGTCCCGAAATTGATTCAGTGCATTAAAAATATTAATCGGCGCCGCTTCGTCCAGATGTTTTTCTAAAAATATTTTCGTGATAACTGACTTCCCCATCAGGGCAATCTTGTCCAATTCCGTCACAATCCCCCAGGTATCGCCGCCATATAATTGCATTAAAACATATTGGCTTCCTACATCTACGGTAATACCCCGCCGCTCCCCTTCGGTTTTAATAAATGACTGCAACTCACCTTCCTTTAATTCTGAAAATTCATCCACGATGGCCGGTTTTTTCAAAAACATACCCCAATCTTTTACCGCTAATTTTGGTTCGTTAATAATCACGGTGATTGATTTAGTTTCCAATTGATCTTTTAAAATAATTTTTACTTCTTTCTTCTCTGCGTCCGACAATTCATTTAATCCGTTCAGAATACCCAACTGTGATTCTTCAAACAGTGATTGGGCTTTCACAAAGTCCTTAAAGGCCAGAAAAGATTCTGGATTTTCCAAATCAAAATACCGAAGCGAAAGACCCTTAAATTTCGCTTGATAACGATTGACGTACTCCTTCAACTTTCCTTGGCGGCGATAGGAATCGGGACCGTAAAGAGTGATTAGCATACATTTACTATACTACTTCTGGCACTTCGGGCAGAAATGAGCTGAACGACCGCCCATTTTTTCCCTTTTAATCTTAGTTTTGCATCTCGGGCAGGGCTTGCCCTCCTTACCATAAACTTGCCGAACATCTCCATAAAGCCCCGGCTTGCCAGACGTATCCCGAAAATCGCCGAAAGAAGTGCCGCGAAGTTTTATTGCGTGTTTCAAAATCTTTTTCATTGCCGTGTACATTTTTTTCAATTCCGAATCGGTAATTTTATTCGCTGGCCGAAACGGATTCACTTTCGCCTGCCAGGCAATTTCATCGGAATAAATATTGCCAATCCCCGCAATAATCGTTGGGTCCATCAAGACCTGTTTAATTTTTCTGCGTTCGCCGTGAATAATCTTTTTAAAATCCACAAAGATGAATTTTGCGTCCAGCGGCTCCGGGCCAAGTTCCCGCAATTCCTTAAGATTTTCAATTTGCTCCGTAGTACCCAATAATACTTTGGCAAACTTTCGCAAATCCGAAAAAGCGAGCATTCGTCCGTCATCTAAATAGAAAATTAAATGAATATATCCATTATACGGATCCGTAACCATTACTTTCGGTTCTAGGGCTTTTGGTTGATTGGCTACGATTTTCCACTTCCCTACCAAAAAGTGTCCGGTCATTTTTTGATGCACGAGTATCATAAAATTATCGGAAAGATAGATTAAAATATTTTTTGCTCGGCGTCGCGCTTTAAGGATTTTTTTTCCGATAATCACTTTGCGGAACACCGCAACGTGCTTATGCGCAATTTTATCTCTTTGCTGATCCAACGGATCTTTCAATGCCTTCGGCCAATCAAACCAAAGGCCGACAATCCGTCGGCCAACCACCTTCTTATTTAAGTCGTTAACAACTGTTTGGACTTCTGGGAGTTCCGGCATGCCAAATACGCTTTACTCTTCTCCGTATACTAATTCTTTTTGGGGAATCAACGCCGGATCCGTGGGCAGGGTGAAATAAAAAGTCGTACCCCGATTCAATTCTGATTCTACCCAAATTTCTCCGCCGTGCCGCCGGATGATATTTTTTACGATATACAAACCCAATCCCGAACCCGAGGTTTCTTTTTTCATTACGTTGCCGCCCCGGAAAAACTTAGTAAATAACTTACTCAAATCTTCTTGGGGAATGCCCATACCCGTATCTTTCACGGAAATTTGAACGTAGGGTTTGTCCGCCAGTTTTTCCGCCCGCACTATCACTTGGCCGTTGGGAACGTTGTATTTAATAGCATTATCCAGAAGATTGGAGAGTACCAAACTCAATTTGTCCGAATCTGCCGAAATCATCAACGCTCCGCCTTGTGGCCCCTCAAAATATACGTCCACTTTATATTCCCGGGCAATCGGTTCGGCTTGCGATAATATTTCCCCGAGAAAAGCTGCTAAGTCTATAGTTTTAAAGGAATAGCCGAATCGCCCCTCTTCAATTTTAGAAACACTTAACAAAGATTCCACGGTTTTAGAAAGATTACTCGAAGCACTGACGCCAATATTCACTAAATCTTGTTGGCTAGAATTTAGTTGCTCTTTTTTTAGGGATTCTAAAGTCCAGCTAATGGCGGATAACGGCGTTCGCAATTGATGGGCAGCCACAGTAATAAAATCGCTTTTGGATTTTAACAGCTCAATTTCTCTGGTTCGATCACGGATAATTTTGATAAATCCGATAGTGCTATTATTTTCATCTTTTAGCTGATTAGTAATCACCCGCAATTCCAAACGTGGATCATCAAACGACAAATCCATCGTATTCGGGAAAGTGTTTTGATCCGACCGATGAATCACGTTCGGCGCCAGCGACGGGAAAATCACTTGAGTGACCAATTGAAATTCCGGCTTTTTGATACTTTCCAAAGAAAAAGATTGTCCGATGGCTGATCCGGCCGGCACATTCAAAATCTGTTCAGCAATGGAATTAAAAACCACAATTTTAAACTCCGTATCGTAGATTACGATGCCATCGCCAATGCTCGCGATAATATTTTCCGCCCGGCCCTTTTCCACCCGCAAAGCGACATTGGTTTGGGCGGAACGAAGATTAATAAAAAATACCAGCGTGCCGATAGTCACCAGCAAGCCAATGCCGATAAACATCCACGCGCCGCTTAAAAAATAACCGAACATCACGATTCCGGTAAACACCAAAAACAACAGCAGCCACGTCAGCCGCATTTCCGGACTCTTCATATAATATTTGAGATTAGACATGGATTTCTTTTAACGATCCCCAATCGGAACCGATTTTTTCGCTCACCCGGACCGGTACCTTGAGCCGATATGCCGATTCCATCAATCGCCGGATAATCGGCGCCGCTTCCTTTATTATAGATTCCTTAATCTCAAACAACAATTCGTCATGGATAGTTAACAGCATCCGGACTTCTTTTTGCCACCAGCCACACTGCTTTAATTCTTTAGCGATAGCAATCATGGCCATTTTAATAATATCCGCCGCCAAACCCTGCACCGGCATATTAATCGCCGCGCGCTCGGCTTCCGCCGCTTCCCAGCTATTCCGAGAAACCGCGGCCAGCATAAAACGCCGGCGGCCATTCGCATTCGTTACATACCCGTAAGTTCGCGCCTGCGCTTTTACCATTTCCTGCCAGATTTTAATCTTTTGGAAATCATTGAAATATTCTTCAATAAATTTCCGCGCTTCCGCCACTTTCAAACCGCTGGTTTTCGCAAAAGCAAACGCTCCCATACCGTATACCACGCCAAAATTCAAAGTTTTGGCGAGCCGGCGCATTTCCGGCGTCACTTTTTCCAAGGGAACATTATTAACATTGGCCGCGGTTAATTTGTGAATATCTAATCCTTTTTTGAAAGCCGCAACCATTTTCGGGTCTTCCGACAGCGACGCCAATACCCGCAATTCAATTTGCGAGTAATCAAACGCCGCCAATTGATATCCTTTTTCGGCGACAAAAGCATTGCGCAATTTGGTCGCCCACTCCGTGCCAATCGGAATGTTTTGTAAATTGGGATCTTGGGAACTCAATCGGCCAGTGGCGGCGCCGGTTTGAATGTAGTGGGTATGGACGCGGTTTTTGGGATCCGCGGCTTCTTGCAGCGGACGAACGTAAGTGGATTGCAATTTGAATAATTCCCGATATTCCAATACGTGCTTCACAATCGGATGCCGCTCCCGAATCGTTTCCAAAGTATTAATATCGGTGGAAATGCTTCCCGCCCGGGTCTTTTTAACGCCTTTTTCGTCAATTTTCAATTTCTGAAACAGCACCATGCCTAGTTGTTTCGGAGAATTGATATTGAACGTTTCACCGGCAATTTTATAAATTGACTTGGTCAGCTGACCAAGTTTCTTTTCTAATTCTTTATCGTAAGAACGCAAATAATTTTTATCCAATTGGATGCCCGTGGATTCTATATTCGCCAAAATATCCACTAGCGGCATTTCCAAATCCCAAAATAGTTTTTCCAATTTGTATTCTTTCAGTTTTTTTTCCGCAAACACCTGCAGAGCTTTTATTTCTTTTTCCGAATTTTTCCATTCCTTCTTAAGAAACGTACGGCTGATATATTCCGGCGTATATTCTTTTTCGTCCGGACTGATCAGCCAATAAGCGATGCCGAGGTCAAAATATTCTTTCGGGATCGGCTTGCCGGCTCGTTTCCAAACCTTAAATTGTTCCTTTAAATTAAAATCCGCTAGCATATGCGTTTTAACCCAGCCGTTCCACCAACGACTTGAAGCCTAATGACCCAAAAAATTCTTTTATTTTTTCTTTTTCAAAAGGAATATATTTCAAATCCCCGAAGGTCAGTTCCAGCGGCACGTCCCGTTTAATCGTCGCCAGTTGTTTGGACAAAAAAGCATCCGCTTGGTGCTCTTTTAATTTTTCCTGAACGGCTTTTTTCGGAATCAATTCTATATCTTCATAAATTTTTTCCAGCGTGCCGTATTCTTTTAAAAGATCCATCGCGGTTTTTGGCCCGATACCTTTCACGCCCGGAATATTATCCGAAGCATCGCCGATTAACGCTTTGTAATCCACCAGCCGCTCCGGCAAAAATCCATATTCTTGCAGAAAAAGAGATTTATCGTAGGTGATGGTCTTGCTGACGCCGACTTTCAAAAATTCCACTACTACTTGGCCGTTAACAAGTTGTAAATTATCTTTGTCACCGGAAAAAATCACCACTTGAAGATCCGGATGGTTTTTCGCATGTTCCGCCAGCGTGCCAACAATATCATCCGCTTCAAATCCCGCTTTTTCCACAGTCAAAATACCGAACTGTTTGAACACTTCTCGAGCCCTAATCAGTTGCGACACCAATTCATTTGCGGTTGGCGGCCGCTGGGCCTTGTATTCCTTATACATAGAATCCCGAAAAGTCGGTTCCGGCCGATCAAAGGCCGCCGCCGCGTAATCCGGCTGATGTTCTTTCAAAATCTTCAGTAAAATCCCAGAAAGTCCGTAAATCGCGTTAATCGACTCCCCTTGCGGCGTAGTCAACGGCGGCAAAGCATGAAAGGAGCGATGGATAAGGGAATTAGCGTCAATAAGCAATAATTTTTTCATTATTACTATAATACACCAGATTAATGGAGCCGGATAACGCGTTTGTTTTCGTTCTTCGTATGCTTAAAATCAACATGAATAATCTTTTTCTTCATTAAGAAACTTTTTATTTTCTCCGCCCATTCAATAATGACGATATTTTTTGGATTGCGGATAATTTCTTTAAAGCCTAAATCCAAAATTTCTTTCGCTTTTTTAATTTGATATAAATCCAAATGATAAAAATTCCAATCGGTTTTCGGAATGCCGTAGCGCCGAATAATCAAAAATGTCGGGCTAGTAATGTGCCGATGGATTTCCAATCCCCTGGCGAATCCTTGGGTAAAAGTGGTTTTCCCAGCGCCCAAATCGCCTTGAAGAGCGATAACGGAAGCTTGTGTCCGATGCGGCGCGTTCAATAATTTCCTCGCCAGTTTTTTGGCAATCTGTTGAGTTTGTAATTTAGAGCGGCTAATCATAATGCCAAAGTTCCGTATAATTCGTTCAGCTTTTTCAGCGTCATCGCGTCCACGATGCCGTGGCTGCGCAAGTTATATTTGTTTTGAAATGCTTTGACCGCGGTTTCGGTGCACTCAAAAAAATTGCTGGACACCGGGCAATCTTTCCCCGCCGGCGGATAAACTCCCTCCCGAATTAAGGCTATTTGCAAAGCCAATACGTCTTTGCTTCCTCTCGCTCCCACGCCCAAATTTTTATTCCATTGATGCGGCAACAATAAACTTTCTTGTTCCGACGCTACGTGAAAATTCGGATCCAGCGCTTTTTTCAGGCCAAGGTAAGTTTGATACGCCAATTCTTGAAAAAACACGTCCCGGATTACTTCATCCCGAAAAGGCAATTCATAGACATAACCGTATTCTATAAGCAAAGAGGCGGCATCCAGGGAAGTATTCACGCCCAGCGCGATCAATTCTTGGTCCTCAACAATTCCGGCGGATTCTTGCGGCAAATCGCTGACGGTTAAAATTCTATTTAATTGATTAAAAATCGGCTGGGCAATCGCTCGGCTGGTTTTGGCGTTGGGCAGCTGCCGCTCCGGAACGTAAATCACAAAACCGCTGTACCGGCCTACTTGATTCTGCCGCCGGCCGCTATAATCGTTAAAGTGCAAATGCAGCGCCAAATCCACATCGTGATCGTTCGCCCATTTATTGATGCCGTACAACTTGAATGCCACGTCCCGATTAACATTGTTATGGATTACCGCGGTTCGTTCCTCAAAACCGACTTGGGTGGCCGCCTGCATTAAAACCGCTTTTTCTTTTTTAAATTGCTTGATAGCGGCTTCCTGATTTTCAAAATAATCTTTAAAAGTTGCCGTGTACGTTCCGTTTTCCCGGGTAGTGGTAACCCGAAACGCCGGGTCGGCGCGCAACAGAGTGGTTAAATATTTAGCGACCGCAAGCGTCAGATCCGCCTCATAGATATTTTTATATTCCGTTCCCCAGGATTCATTATCGTGCCCAGGAATAATTAATACGTGCAAATTATTATCGCGGTAATCCGACCGCAATTCCTCCAAGGAAATACTGGACGGGAAAAACAGCGCCGCTAAAAAATCCTGGCTTTTTTCTACTGCCGGAATTTCTTTATTCAGAAAAATTAATAACGCCGCAAAAACAGCGGCAATGCCCCATCGCCAACCTCTAAAGAAAACCCTCTTCACTTTTGGAATAGCCTAAATGCTTATATGCCGCCGGCGTGACCAGGCGGCCGGCCGGTGTTCGGTTTAAAAGACCAATACTCATTAAATATGGTTCGTAAACATCCTCAATAATCCCACGGTCATCATTCAACGCCGCGGCTAAGGTTTGAATTCCCACTGGACCGCCATGGAATTTTTCAATAATTGTGCTTAATAACTGCCGGTCAGTCGGTTCTAGTCCTAATTGGTCAATTTCCAACATTTCTAGGGTGTGGCGGGTCGTAGTTTCGTCAATTACTTTTATGTCGTTGACTTCGGAATAATCCCGCAGCCGCCGAAGCAGGCGGTTCGCTACTCTCGGCGTAAAGCGCGACGCATGCGCCAGCAGATTCAACGCCACGTCTTGAATATTCAGTTGCAGCAGATTCGCGGAACGCCGCAAAATCAATTCAATATCCGCTTGATTGTAATAATCCAATTTAAAAGAAGCGCCGAAACGGGAGCGCAACGGCCCGGATAAAAGATTGGCGCGGGTCGTGGCGGCAATCAAAGTAAACGGCGGCAAATCCAATGCTAGGGTCCGAGCGGCCGGCCCCTTGCCGACAATCAGGTGCAACTTCCGGTTTTCCAGCGCCGGATACATCACTTCTTCAATCTGCCGATTCAATCGGTGCGCTTCATCGATGAAAAGAATCTCTCCTTTTTCCAAATTACTCAAAATCGCGACCAGATCGCCGGTTTTTTCCAGGGTCGGTCCCGAGGCAATCCGAAACCGGGCTCCCATCTCCCTAGCTACCAGGTGGGCCAGGGTGGTCTTGCCAAGACCGGCTTGTCCGTATAATAATAGATGGTCGCAGGGTTCGTTCCGCTTTTTAGCGGCATCCAGGATTACCCGAAGGTTTTTCTTAACCTTATCCTGACCCACGTAGTCCGACCAGCTGGTCGGGCGGAGAGCAAGATCGAATGTTTCGTCTTCCTTTTTAGGCAGAAGCACCTTTTTGATTTCCATTTGACAAAATAATTACTTTATGATATACTATCCCGTAGTTAAGAGTATATTGATCTGTGGGCGGGAATTGATTTTTGAAGGATGGTTTGGCTTCGGCGAGACCACTCCTCAGAGCAATTCTAACCTCTTTTAAATCTTTTTTGAAAGAGTCCTACACTTTTCGCGCCAAGCGAATCTTTGCCCACAGATCAATGCACTCTTAACCTTAAATTTCTAAAGGACCAGTAATCTTCTCCACCTCCTCGAGCGTTGTCACGCCTTCCAGGGCTTTTAACACCCCATCCTGTTGCATCGTTACCATCCCCTGCCGCAGAGCGAATTCTTGGATTTCAATTTCACCGCCTTCTTGGCTCATTAATTTTTCTACTTCTTTGGTAATTTGCAGCAGTTCATAAATAGCGACTCGACCGCGATAACCGCTATCACCGCAAGCTTTACAGCCCTTCGGCTGGTAAAGTTCAAATTTCAAATATCCTTTGATATCTACACGTTTTGGTAAGGATTTCACCAATTTTTCTAACTTGGTTTTTTTGGTTGCATCAATTTTTTCCGATACTTTGCACTTCGGGCACAAGCGCTTCACTAAACGCTGGGCGATAATTAAATTAAGCGCCGGACCGATACTGGTCGGTTTCACTCCTAAATCCACTAACCGCGGAATCGCCCCGGCGGCTTGATTGGCATGCACAGTAGAGAAAACCAAATGGCCGGTTAAAGCCGCCTGAATCGCAATGGTCGCGGTTTCTTTATCCCGGACCTCGCCGATTAAAATCACGTCCGGATCCTGGCGCATCAGCGAACGCAGGCCGTTGGCAAAAGTATAATTTGCCTTCGGATCCACTTGGGTCTGTTCAATGCCGGGCAAATGATATTCAATCGGGTCTTCAATAGTAATTATTTTTATTTCCGGAGAATATTTATCTTTTAAAAAGGCATAGAGCGTCGTGGTTTTGCCGGAGCCGGTCGGGCCGGTATTGAGTATCATCCCATTCGGCCGATTCAATTCTTTTTTAATAATTTCCAAATCATCTTTCCGCAAACCCAGTTCGGTCAATCCCAAACTGATCGCGTCCGGATCCAACACACGCATGACGATTACTTCGCCGAATTCCGATGGCGCTACCGCCACCCGTAATTCAATATCCTTTCCGCCTAAGCCAATACTAATTCGTCCGTCTTGGGCTTCATCTAGAACGTTTAGTTTCAGGTTGGCGAGCAGTTTAATACGCGAAGAAAGGTGGCTATAAATCGGCTTGCCTAAATCCGCCATCACATCATGCAAATCGCCGTCAATTCGATAACGTAATTTTACTTCCTCTTTGGCTGGCTCAAAGTGAATATCCGATACGCGGTTAGCTAAAGCGCCGGCCAGTACGATTTCCAACACTTGAGCGGTAGGCAGTTTTCTAAAATCAAAAGATTGAATTTCGGTTCGAACAAATTCTGGAGTAGTTAATTTTTTCTCTAATGCTTCGATCCTATCTTTATCAATATCAATTCTGCCAGTAATCGGGGCGGTTTTTGGCACAACAAATTTATAGAATTCCCAAGCGTGTTGCAGGCCAGTCAGCGATACTACAACAATTTTTACTTTTAATCCTTTGGTTTCTAATTCTTTTGTAATTGTTTTAACAGCGGACTCGTCTGGATTCGATACTGCTAATACCGCATTTTTATTTTTATACTCAATCACCGCAACCCGGGCAGTTTTTGCTTGAGTTTCCGGAATTAAATCCAGTGCGTCCACTTCCACCGGCATCGTTGCGAGTTCAATATACTTTAAACCTGACTTGGTAGCGCGACGCTGAGCATCTCGCTCTTCTCCTTCTCGACGCGCTTTGGATAGAATACCACCAAGTTCCTGAGCCATAATAATACTTAGACTGTAAATCTTTTTTTTAAAAACTTCAAGCAAATTATTGTCTAATTGAACTTTATGTGTCTTTATCCTATCTTTATCTTATAACGAGGCTGAAATTCTATTATGTCCGGACACAATAAATGGTCACAAATAAAAAACTATAAAGGCGCCGCGGACAAAAAACGCGGTCAACTATTTTCTAAGCTTCTTAAGGCCATTGCCATTGCCGCCAAGACTGAGCCCAACCCTCAGTTCAATCCCCGTCTTCGTTCCGCGATGGAAAAAGCCAAGGAAAACAATGTGCCTCAAGAAAATATTGAGCGGGCGATTGATAAATCTTCTGAAAATAAAAATTTGGAGGAATTGGTGATTGAAGCTTATGGTCCGGAGGGGGCGGCGCTGATTATTGAAGCGATTACGGATAATAAAAACCGAACGATTGCGGAAATCAAACATCTACTCTCTGAACACAATGCAAAAATCGCCACCCCGGGAAGCGTCTTGTGGTCTTTTGCTCAAAACCAAAATAAGGAATGGGAAGCAAAGTTTCCCCAATCAATTTCCGAAACGGCCAAAACCCAACTCGCCGCGCTGGTGGATGCTCTACAAGAACACGATGACATTCAGCGAGTAACTACCTCCGCATGATTATTCTTGGTGTTGATCCGGGAAGTTCACGTATCGGTTACGGCGCCATTGAATATGACCGGGAACCGTCGCTGCTGCGCTATGGGACTTTAGAAATTATTTCCCGGGATCCGGCGATCCAAATCCAGGAAGCGGTTCAAGGCTTTTCCGCGTTGTTGAAAGAATTGCAACCGGCGCTGGTGGCGGTGGAAAAAATCTATTTTGCCAAAAATCGAAAAACTGGCATTGCGGTTGCCCAAACTCGTGGCGCCTTAATTGCGGAAATCCAAAAACATGGCTTACGTTTCCGAGAATACGATCCCACAACAATAAAAAAAACCGTAGCGGGTTACGGACATGCGGATAAAAAAGCCATCGCTAAAATGGTCTGTATCAGCCTGAAAATCCCATCGCTCAGCGGCCACGATGATGCCAGCGACGCTCTAGCCGTTGCCTTAACCGCTGCTTATCATCACGTCACCGACGACCTTAATTAAGGGGGATATGAACGGGGTTGACAACTAAAATAAGTGTCCTATACTCTTGGTAAATCATACCTTCTTTTTCCGGAGTCGAGAAAAAGAACATTATAAAACGATAACGATATTGTACAGAAATGCACGCGGTTATCACTCTTAATCCAACCATTGCTTTTAAGAAGAGAAAGCCAAACAGCGATGGGGATTTTGACTTCAAGGAGGATGAAAAACCAATAGAAACCGAGGAATTAGAATCACCAGACAACGACAATGAGGAAGATGATGAGTTTGGTGAAAAAAAACTGGACAAAGACTGGGGAGATGAAACCGATAGTTATTAATTCTAGTCCGTAATCGTACCCGCCCTTTCAATACAATATTGATGGGGCGGGATTTATTTTGGAGGAAAATGATACAATAAAAACAATATGTCTCGCCGTAATTCTAAAATCCCCCGCTGGCTTGCTTACGCGGGTTGGGGAAGTTTGGTGGTTGGAGTATCTGGTTTGTTTTATCTTGCGCTGCTTATCAACGACCTCCCAAAACCAGAACAATTTGAACAACGCAAAGTAAATCAATCCACAAAAATTTACGACCGAACCGGCAAGGTTTTATTATACGAAATTCATGGCGAAGAGAAACGAACTATAATCCCATTTGAAGAAATACCTGATTATGTCAAACAAGCGACGATTGCGATTGAGGATGGCAATTTTTACAATCATCCGGCCTTTGACTGGCGATCAATTCTCCGGGCTTTATTTAAAGATTTTATCAGCGGCCAATATTCCCAAGGTGGTTCCACAATCACCCAGCAATTAGCAAAAAAAGCTTTTCTTTCCGATGAAAAAACAGCAACTAGAAAAATCAAAGAATTATTTGTGGCGATTGAATTGGAAAAACGCTATACCAAAGATCAAATTTTGAATCTCTACCTTAACCAAATTCCTTATGGCGGCAATGCGTACGGCATTGAAGCGGCCAGTCAAACTTTTTTTCGAAAAAAATCCGGAGATCTGACTTTAGCCGAAGCCGCAACGCTCGTCAGCTTGCCTAACGCGCCAAGTTATTATTCGCCGTGGGGCAACCATTTAGATGAACTACTCGCTAGAAAAGATTCTGTTTTACAACAAATGTTTACGGCTGGTTATATTGATAAAGAAGAGTTGGAACGCGCGCAACGAGCGAAATTAGAATTCGCCCCTAAAGCAACGGGTATTAAGGCGCCGCATTTTGTTCTTGCAGTGCAGGAATATCTTAATAGTAAATATGGGGAGGACTTTGTTGAATCCTCTGGGCTCAATGTGATTACTACCCTAGATTGGAATTTGCAACAAATCGCGGAAAAAGCCGTACTAGAAGGAGCGGCCCGAAATACCGACCTTTATAAGGGTCATAACGCTGCCCTTGTCGCTCAGGACGCCACTAATGGCCAGATAGTAGCGCTGGTTGGTTCCAAAGATTACTTTGCTCCAGTAGAACCAAAAGACTGCGCCCCTGGAAAAAATTGCCACTTTGAAGGAAATTTTAATGTGGCCATCCAAGGATTGCGCCAACCGGGTTCGGCTATGAAGCCATTTGCTTATTACACGGCATTTTATAAGGGTTATTCCCCAGACAGTATGGTATTTGATCTTCCTACAGAATTTGCCGCAAATAATCCTAGTTGTCCGCTGCAAGTAGATTTTACCAATGAGAATGATGAGTGTTTTCACCCACACAATTTTGATGGTTATTTTCGCGGGCCAGTAAATCTTCGTAACGCTCTGGCGCAATCTATCAACATTCCAGCGGTAAAAACACTATATCTTGCGGGTATTGATGATACTTTGGAAACAGCAAAAGATTTTGGCATCACCACACTAACCGAACGAAGTCGTTACGGCCTTTCTTTGGTGTTGGGGGGCGGAGAAATTAAGCTCTTAGAGCTTGTGGGCGCGTATTCGGTATTCGCCCAAGACGGCGTCCGTCGTCAACAAACGTTTATTATTTCTATTACGAACAGCCGAGGAGAAACTTTGGAATCGTATCGGGATAATTCACAAGAAGTAGCAGATAAACAATCGGTTCGTCTAGTTAATGACGTTCTCATGGATATAAAAGCGCGATCGTCGCTCTTTGTGAATAGTTTGCCACTCACCCTTTTCCCGAACCAAGAAGTAGCATTAAAAACCGGCACAACCAACGATTACCATGATGCGTGGACGATTGGTTACACTCCGCAATTTGTAGTTGGAGTATGGGCCGGCAATAACGATAATATCGCCATGCAACAACAGGGCAGCAGCTTACTTGCTGCCTTGCCAATGTGGAGTAATTTTATGAAAGAAGCTTTAAAAGATAAACCGCTAAGCACTTTTTCTAAACCCGATCCAATCACGCCGGATAAAGCCATGCTTCGCGGAGATTATGTAGTAAAATATAAAATTGGCAATATCGTCTATCCGCATATTCATGACATCCTTTTTTACGTGAATAAAGAAACGCCATTAGAAGAACGCCCGCAAAATCCAGAAAAAGATTCCCAATTTAAAAATTGGGAGGAGCCGGTAATTCGTTGGGCAGAGCAAAATATTCCTAATTTTTACCAATCTTATAACCAGATTCTTCCCGCTGATGCTCTCGAAGAAATATTCACCACTAATCAAGAGGCGGTTATTGAAATTAAATCGCCGAAAAATGGAGATTTTATTTCCTCAAACACTTTGGTTGTTAACGCGATAATTGGTTCGGCTGATATTTATAAAAAAATACAACTTCTACTTAATAATCAGATTATCGATGAACGGCAAGGAATATTCCCCAAAAACTTCTCTTATCAATTCTCAAATTTCGTATCCCAATGGAATACTCAAAATTACCTTACTCTGCGTCTCATCAAAGAAGGTGGGGAAAGTGTGGAAAAGCGAATCATCCTCTTTCGCTAGTTCTTAATCGGCATTAAAAGATAGAAATAACTAAAATCGTTGGGTGTTCTGAGTAAAACTGGGCGGTTTTCTTGATTTACGCCTATATATATTTCTTCGCTTTCAAAGTTTTTTAATCCATCTATTAAATAGCGCCAATTAAACGCTACTTCAAATTCCTTGCCTTTAATCTTTGCTGGAACCAAATAACGATTTTCGCCGACAAATTGATTTACAGAATACACTTCCAATACTTTTTTTCCTTCTTTAGTTTTCAAGATAATATCATTGGTTTTTCCAGTGACGTTACTCACTAATTTAACCGCATTCATAAAAGATTCTTGAGAAACATCGCATTCTATGCTGAATTCCTTTGGGATAATCGCTTCGTATTCCGGATACGCGCCGTCAATAAGCCGGGAAATAATTTCTACTTCTTCGGTTTTAAATAAAATCTGGTTTGGATCAATATACACTCCCACATCACCATTATTCATTACCCGAATAACTTCTTGAATGGTTTTAATTGGAATAATTACTTGAAATCCTCTTTGGAAATTACTTTTAAAATCTTTTTCGGAAATAGTTTTTTCCGCGAGCCGAAAACTGTCCGTTCCAACCACCTTGAAATGAGTTAATTGGAAATTAAATAATACTCCGCTAATTTCTGGTCGAATTTCGGAAATTTGAACTGCGGAAACAACTTTTAAGAGTGAGGATTTTAATAATTCGGCATTAATAATTATATAATTCTTATCGTTGGTAATTTTAGGAATAATTGGAAACTCTTCTTCAGGTAGGCCTTGAATTTGGGCATTATAATTATCGGTTTGAAAATAAAGCGTATTATTTTTTACCTCCAAAGTGATTCGTTCACTGTCGCAGTTACTAACAATCCCGTATAGTATTGAAAACGGCACAGTAATCGAACCTTCTTCTATAATTTTTCCAGATACATAATGAGTAGCGGCTAATTCTAGGTTAGTAGTTACTAATCGAATCTTATTATTCAATGTTTTAATAGAAACGTTTTTTAAAATCGGAAGATTTGAACCCTCCCCTAAAGCCCTAGACACAATCCCCAACCCATTTTTTAAATTAGTATGTAATACTATTAATTTCATAATATTTATATCTAGTAGTTATTGGTAATTAAGAATCTGTTGATAAATCGGAAATCTCTAATAAAATTCAAGTATTTTTCTCCACAAGCATACTGAATAAAGTTGTGGTTAGGTGTTAAAAGATTTTTGATTAGTTGTTTATTAGTTAATTTACCAACAAAGTAATAAGAATATATCCACAGGTTATTATTCAAATAAGTTCTCATACGATTTTATCCACCATTTCTTTAATGGTAATAATTTTTTGACTCAAATTTTGGTTTTTCGCGATATCTTTGGAAAGTTTGACGTAAGAATAAATGGCGGTGGTATGATCTCTTTTCCCCAATTTTTCCCCAATAGATGGGTAGGACATATTTAACATATCACGCAGAAGAAACATAGCAATTTGGCGCGGTTCTACCATGGTTTTCTTGCGAGACCTACCCGTGAGATCGGTGATGGGGGCGTTAAAATAATCCGCTACTGCCTTAATAACGTTATTAGGGTTTATGTTTTTGATTGGTTGTTGGATGGTTTCGTTAATGAGTTCTTCCGCGGCTTTTTCAGAAATGGCAGAGTGTTTAGTGTTTTGATAAAAAAGAATTCGATTTAATATCCCATCTAATTCCCGAAAATTCCTTTGGGCTTTAGCGGCAATTAAGTTAATAATCGCGTCCGGCAGAGAGTTGTTTTTATCTTGGAGTTTAGTTTTTAATACCGCTACCCGCAATTCAAAATCGGGTTGGTTTAATTCACAGACCATCCCCCCCTCAAATCGAGAGCTTAAGCGTTCTTGTAGGGTGGGTAAGAATCGAGGGGAACGATCTGAGGAGATGATAATTTGCTTATTATTTTCATACAGCGCATTAAAAGTATGGAAAAATTCTTCTTCTGTTTTTTCTTTTCCACCAATAAATTGGATATCATCTATAATTAAAACATCCACAAAACGATATTTTTCTTTAATATCCTCCATCCGTTTATTACGAATCCCAGCTACCACTTCATTTAAAAACATTTCTGAAGGAACATATCTAACTTTAATTTTATTTTCATACACTTTTTTAATTTCATTGCCAATTCCTTGAATAAGGTGGGTTTTTCCCAATCCTACCCCACCGTAAAAAAATAACGGGTTATATTTTTTCCCCACTTCGTTTATGACTCCTTGAGCGGCGGCGTACGCCAACTCATTCGAAGAACCAACAATAAAAGAACTTAATGAATAACGGGGGTTGAGATTGGTTTCAGAATCAATCTTCAATTCCAAAAGCGGCGATTGCTCCACATATACTGGTTCTTCGGCGCGATGCAGTTTCCGTTGCCGGGATTTTAATAATTGTTCAGATTTACTCTCGATGGTGTATTCCACCTTTTTCGTGGTCTCATCAATATTTCGAAGCGCGGCCAGAATAATTTTATGATATTTATTCTCCACCCACTCTTTAGCGAAATTATTGGGCAGGCTTACAACCGCAACTCCTTCTTGTTTGTCTAAAAGCCGGCTATTTTTTAACCACGTCACAAAATTTGGCCGAGAAATTTGTAATTCAATTTCTCCAAGCGCGGTTTGCCAAAGTTGTTGTAGTTCTTCCATGTAAGGTAATTCTAGTTTTTACTAACGCCAGCGTCAAAAGCCGAAAAACTTAATAAGGTGTGGAAAATCTGTGGAAAACTCATTTTGACCGGAGTATATCTCCTAATTGTGATGAGATGGTTGATGTTTGTAAAGGCGTATGATAAGCTCAAGGCTATGTCCAGAACTTATCAGCCCAAAAAGAGAAAACGGGCACGTACTCATGGCTTTTTAAAGCGAAGCCGGACTTCCAGCGGCCGAAGAGTTTTGTCGCGCCGCCGGCAAAAGGGGCGAAATCG
The DNA here is from genome assembly GCA_036517155.1 of Minisyncoccota bacterium. GTDB lineage: Bacteria > Patescibacteriota > Minisyncoccia > UBA6257 > 02-FULL-45-10c > DATDXY01. The sequence continues at coordinate 59,669 of DATDXY010000019.1, read as the reverse complement.
TCTTGCGGCGTAGTATGCTGCCAAAAAAATATCGCCTGCCCATTCAAGGGGTAGTTGGTAGAAAAAGTCGTTTTACTAAAAAAAGCGACATTTTTTTATTAAAATTTTTTAATTCTACCCTCCCCCACTGCCGTTTTGGTATAATTGTCAGCAAGCAAGTAGCCGCTAAAGCCGTAGAAAGAAATCAGATTAAACGAAGTATATTTCAAGCCTTACAAACTTATATTACGATGATTCCGTCAATGGATGTGTTGATTATTGTTAGTTCTGCCATTAAGCGTGTACCAAAGGCAGAAATTATCCTACAATTAGAACAATGTTTTAAAAATGTTTAACACCTTTCTTTATAATCCGCTTTTGAAGACCCTGATGTTTTTATATGAAAATGCCGCATTTCACGATCTGGGGATAGCAATTATTATCCTAACTTTCTTAGTTCGATTGGTGTTGTTGCCGTTATTTTATAAGAGCGCCAAGAACCAATTATTGCTGCAAAAAATTCAACCACTCCTTCAACAGATTCAGCACGATCACAAAGACAACAAAGAAAAACAAGCGCAGGCAATGATGGAGTTGTACAAAACCCATAAAGTAAATCCGTTTTCCAATTTTCTTATTTTGTTCATTCAGTTGCCGATTTTAATCGCCTTGTATAAGGTGTTTATGGGTGATTTTTCTAGTATTCACCCGGTTTTTTTGAATTTGATAAACCTCCAAGATAAGAGTATAGTAATGGTTGGTTTAGCAGCAATTGCCCAGTATTTTCAGGGGAAATTGTCCTTGCCAAAAATTCAAGAGGGAAAAGAATTGTCCGCGCCAGAACGAATGGGACGGCAGATGGTTTTTATCGGTCCGGTGCTGACGTTGGTAATATTAACCAATTTACCATCCGCGGTCGGATTGTACTGGTTGGCAACCTCTGTATTCGCGATCATTCAACAAATCTATATCAATAAAACCGTAAAAATTTGATTCTATGGCGGATTTTAAAGAAACAATTCAACAAATAGTTACTACCGGCCTGAAAGATGTTTCGGTGGATGTGGATATTGAGGGCCGCCGGATTACTATTTTTGATTCCCATATGGAATCCAAAGAGGCCTTGCCGAAATTAATTTCGGAACTGGAAATTGTTTTGAATTTGGTGGCCAAACGTCACAGTTTGAATACTTTTATTGTGGATATCAATAATTATCGCCGAGAGCGGGAACATTTAATTACGGAACTGGCCAAGGCCGCCGCCCGGAAAGTATTGGTCCAAAAAAAGGAAGTAGCTTTGCCGGCGATGAACGGCTATGAACGGCGTCTGGTGCATATGGAACTCGCTTCCCGGCCAGACGTGAAAACGGAAAGCGTCGGAGAAGGAAAAGAGCGATGCGTAATTATCAAGCCATTATAAAAACATCCGCCAACTGGCGGATGTTTTTATTTTAACTTTAAAGTATACAATTTATTATCGTAGCGGTTGATAAAAAGCAGTTGATTGTCTGACGTAAGTTTGGGATGGCTTACATCAATTGGAAATCCAGGATTTTCCAAAAGTAAAGAATTAGTTCCATTAGTTAAATCAATTAAATAAAGATTGTCGTCAAAATACACATTGCGCTGGTAATAGTCATCTAATAAAGTAAGGCCTTCTCGGATAATTTTTGGAACGCCGCAATAAATTTGGTTGTTAGTTAATTCGCATTTTTCCGGAAGAGTCAGAATATTCAAATCAATTTGAGTGCCAGTCTTGTGGAAAAGGCTTAAAACCGAACCCTGCGCAGAACTGCGAAGTTTTAAGGCAAGTTCTTTATCATTAGACCAAGTCAACACCGCACCGGTTTCATTCAAAAACGGAGTGATAGACTTTGTTTTGAGATTTAATGACCAAATACGAGTGGTGAGTAAGGCGCTTGGGTAAGAATTAATCAGGATTTGATTTGGCTCAACCCATTTCAGCTGCGCGTCCGGCTGAAAAATAGAAATTATCGTTCGAGTGGTTTGTTTTTTCGGTTCCAGAATTTTTAAAGCATTGCCTTCCAAGTATGCGATTTCCAAAGAATTTGGTGACCAGGCGGCAGCGCGAGTCGCGCTGGGAAGTCCCTGCCAGGTTCCGTCTGTGGTGTTAAAAATATTGAAACGAGGAGCATCGGGGAAATTGAATTCCAAAATGATTTTTTCACCGTCAAACGATGGCGCGAGAGAGTGAATTTTAGAAAAAGTTTGGGAATTTATCAGTTCCACTTCTCCATTTTTGACCGTAATTACTTGCCCAGTTTCGGTTAACGCGTAAATGTCATTATCCGATTGGATCCAATAATCAACTATCGGGGTAAAGATTAATTGTTGAAGAGCTGAAGAAGAGAGTATGGGTTGACCCGTTTCATTGTCGGTTTTAATTTGTCCTAAATCAGTAACGTTATTTTCCACGAGATTTTTTAGAATAAAATATCCGCCCACAAAAGTAAGAAGAATTACGGCTAAAATGAGAACTATTTTAATTGTTTTATTCATATTTTATTGTGTATTTGGTTGAGGAAAAAATCCCCTATTTTGTTCTGGGCCAAGTGTTTTTGCGCAAATTCCATCGGCGTCAGGAGCAAATCCTAAATTACACTCACAAATTCCTTCGATAGTACGGAACGAATTCGTATTACAACCCCAGGGCGCGCACACTGATTTTCTACCACTTTCCAAAATTGGTTTACCATTAGGATTGTTGGGGTCGCCAATGGTTGGCGTGGTTAAATCCACTTGAATAGAAATGCGGCAATTCGGATCTTTGATGCCCGGCTCAATAGCTGGAAGTAATTGGTTGGGTTGGTCAATGCTAGCTTCTTGAGAAAAGTCTCTAAAAAGAGTCGGCGCGTTTGGATCTTGAACATTAACTAATCGAGGATTAATCGTGTAGAGAATCACATAAGCCATTAAAAGCAGTAACAATCCCCAAATTGCCCCAGTAATGGTTTCCTTGGCTTCTTGGGTAGACGCGAGATTCCCGGCGGCTAAAACATATTTAAATCCTCCAAAAATAATCATTCCAAACGCGGCTGCGCCGGCAATCATTAATCCAAAAGTATAAAGACGGGCAATATAGGCCGCTGGACCAGTATCTTGATTGGGGCACTTCCCCCCAGCAATTTCCTTGCAAGGAATAGCGACTTGGGAAGTATAGGCCTGAATCGGTTCCTTATTTTTTAATAGATTTGGATTAGTAAGTTTTATCGGATTCACTAAACAAATTTTTTGATTAGTATTATTGGGATCGGCTGTAATTCTATCCGCGGGACAATCTTTAAGAATATTAGAAGCGCAACGTTCAAGATACCTATCATAAAACTGCCCAGTTTCTGATGTAAAATTAAATGCAGAATATAAATTATATCCACCGAGAGTCAATATTCCTAGAGTGATGTTTTTTAATGATTTTTTCGCAACCTCTTCAGTAACTCCGGAAATATTTTTCATAACAAGTTTGTAATAACCCGTGCTGCCTGATGGACAAATAAGACCACGTGCATCTGCTTCTTCGGCAAATGTCTTGGGTATAAAGCTAAGTATGCAAATTATCAGAATAAAGTTTGTGATAAAATATTTCATAAATTAGCGTATTTTTAAATTAAGTAATTGTGTTGCATTTTCCAGCGGGTTTAAAATATTTTGCGCGGACGCGGAAAGAGTGATATCGCTATCCACCGGATTTCCTTCGGAAGAAATCTCAAGTGTTAAAGCGTTTGGGGTGTTGGCATCGCCGGTGACGATTTGTCCATTACGGGACCATTGAAACCGCACAGTACTAAGATTATTTGTGTTGAAAAAATATGGCAAAGCCCGGAACAAGGTGGGACCAAGGCTCAATTGTCGATTTGGCACCGGAGCATCAATGATTAAAAGCGGTTTTTTGATTGGGATAGTAAAGGTGTAGTTGAGTTCGGAAGTTCCAAAATTACGAATTGTTATGCGAACGACGTGCTGATTGGTATTCGTATTACTTTGAAATTGAACTTGTTGAATCCCAATCCCCGTTTGGAGAACCGTGTTATCAATATCCCATTGGATTTCTGCTTTAGAGAGGTTCACAAATTGATTTTTATCCAAGAGATCAAAACCAACAATGATAATACTTCCCTTAGTCGGGAAAATCTTGCCTAGGTATGTGGCTGGGACATAATTAATCGCTCTCCAAGAAGTGATAAATTCCGGAGCGGTTTGGGCGGAAGAAGTAACGGCAATTAAAATGCTGGCGACAAAGATGATAGAAAATATTAAACGGTGCATATTATACTGCTTCTTTTAATTCTTCTTCTTGTTTTGGTTTTTCTTCTTTGGTTTCTGGGGATGTTGTTTTTATATTGGCAGCTCCCCGGTCTTTTAAAATTGTCGCAATCACCGCGGCGGTTTTTGCTGGAAGCATATTGACCAACGGCATCATATCTACCGCGCTGCCGGATAAAAGATAACCCAACGGTATTCCTTTTATTATAAACCAAGCTAGTAAAATCGCCGATACCAAAAAACTAATCAGCGATGCGATTAATGGTCCACCCAATCCTATTACTGGAATAGCGGCAACATAATTCATTAGAAATTCGGTCCCGTCAGCAATACCGGCCATAGCGAGCATAATAAATCCGTCCACCATATCTATTTTTGATCTCTGGTTCATGAATGTTGTTCCAGAATTTGTTCTGGTTTGGTAGTCACAATTTTATCTTCAATATACGAAGCGACCACCTGAATCGCGACATGATTTAAACCGGCAAAAAATAATCCTTCGCCAACCCCCGCTTCCAATAAAAGGCTTTTTTCTCCGTCGGTAAGATTGAAGGACTTAATTACTACATCAATCATCGCTGGTGATTGTTTAAGAAGGAGTTGTAACGAAGAATTGGTAATAATCGGCCGGCCATACGGAGATTTCAAGAAATCTTCCACGTCTTGGGTAATTGTGGTGACTCCTAAGAAATATTTTCGGCAACGTTTTACCAAACCAAACATAAACGAAGCCCCGTCTTCATATTTCATCAACACCCACGCCTCATCCACAATCAGCACCCGTTTTTTAAGATTGGCGCGGATAAGATTCCAAATAAAATTCAACACAATATACATTGCGATTGGCCGTAATTCCTCTTCGAGGTCACGGATAGAAAAGACAATCAGCCGATTTTTAATATCGACATTAGTTGGTTGATTGGTAAAACCGGCATAACTGCCCTGAGTGAATTTATATAAACGTTGGCTTAATCCCCGACCACCCTCCATATTCAGGAGAATTTTTTCTAAATCTTCCAACAGTGGCGGCACCGCTTGGGAAAAATCTTTTCCCGCGACAATATCGTGGGAAGCGTAAGTTTCCGCCAAAGCGCGATCCAAGATCGCATCTTCTTCCGGAGTAAGCTTGCCGAGCATTATTTTCAATAATCCGGATAAGTTCACGATGTGGGATTTCAACGAATCACTCGGATCGTCGCCGGACGCGACAATAGGAAGTTCAAAGGGATTGATATGGTGGTCGGAGGCGAGAGAGATGCGGAAATAACTACCACCAACTGCCTTTGCCATGTTTTCATATTCATTTTCCGGGTCAATAATAATTACATCCACGCCCATCATCAATAATCGCAGCGCTTCCAGTTTGGTCGCATAAGATTTGCCACTGCCAGACTTGGCGAAAATAACTAAATTAGCATTTTCCAGTGAAAATCGATCAAAAATAACCAAAGTATTATTGTGCCGATTAATGCCATAAAGAATACCCTCATCCGAAGTAAGGTTTGCTGAGGTGAATGGGAAAATTGAGGAAAGTGGACTGGAATTAAGCGGCGAATGGACTTCTAATTTGTCTTGATTAAGCGGAAGAGTGGATGCGAACCCTTCTAATTGTTGAAATAACGCCGGTTTAGCGTAAATCAAACGACTTTCTAAAAACGCGGAAATTTTATTTTCCAATTTATTTAATTGTTCCACCGTGTCGGCGTAAAAAGTGATGTATACACCAACATTGAATAATTGTTCGCGGGATTGCTGCAGGGAATCGCGCAGAGATTCCACGTCTTGAAAAGCGGTTTCTAGAATCGGATCCCGAACCAACCCCTTTTGTTGGCGTTCAATCAGTTGGGATTCCACTTGAGTAGCTTTTCGGCGGAGGGTGCGAAGCGCGAGTACCGTATCTACTGGGTGGATGAAAATGGAGATATCCAATAATTCCGGCATATTAATAATTCCGGAAAACCAACCCGTGGCCAGATAACGGGGGTAGGAAAATACGAACAAAGTCTTTGCGAGTTTATTCCCCAATTTCAAGTACTGTGGCTCTACTTGCAGGCCGGATGGGGCAATGATATTGATAAGTTTTTTTTCTGATTCCATAAATTATTCAGACGTGTCAATTTTCTTTTGCTCGACTGACGCGGGATTATAGAGGTTATAAAACAGCTCCGAAAGTTCATCATCATCTAATGGCACGGCCCGAAGCCCAATTTGGTTCAAGCCCGCGATTGCCTGATCTATGCGAAGATTCAGTTGTTCCATTTGTTCTTGTTCGCTAGTTTGGGGTTGTTCGCTGGGGGTGCTTTTGCTGAATAATCGAGTCAATTTTTCCGTGAAGGCGGTACCGGCTTTGGGAATTCGCAATGGATTATAAGGAACAATCACGAAAAATGTTTTTGCCATAATCGCGTTCTGACTGACAAACGCGCGGATAAATTCCCGATATTCGGAAATTTGATTTTTGAGCAATTCACTGGGTTCTTGTTTTTCTCGATCTTCCAATTTCACCAAATAATCGTCAATATTGAGCTTTCGAGAATGGATAAAGAATTGGAGAGAAAAATCCAGGGTATTGAGAAAACTTTGAAAGGCGTAAGTAATCATCCCCTGCTCCTCTTCCGATTTTAGGTCAAAATTAATTCCGGACACCAGCAAAATTTTCCTTAATCCACCATTTTTCAAATGGATAACGCCATTTTCAATTGACTCCAATTCAATAAATTGTTGGATTGGCGATGCTTCTTGTGTGTTTGGCATGTTACCTTATTATACTAGTTCGGTTAACGATAATCCACGCGGCGAGAGACCTCGCGTTCTCCCGTGATGCGTCGAAGGATTTCAAATCGCTCTTTACTTTGCTTGCCAGCGGTTTCCAAAATCGGTTGTTTCAGGATTTTTTCTCTTTTTGGGATGGGTGCTTTGGAAGTCAGTAATTGTTCCCGCAATCGTTCCAAAATCGGTTTTTTCACTTCCGGAAAATGAGTTGTTGGTCCGGTTTCTGCCTGGTGTTTCCACAAATAAAATCTTGGCTTCCAATAATATTGAAAAGCGGCAAAAGCAATTACCGGCAATGGGCGGCCATTGACTTTGATGAATGCCAAGGCGGCGGCGATGGCTCCTACAAAAATAGAAACTAGAAGCCACAGCCAGGTGTCTAAAATAAAATATAATCCAAAACACGCTCCTCCAGCCAGAGCGAGATAGAGAAATTGTTTTAGTGTGAGTGGGCCGATAATTTTATCTTCGGTTTCAATAAATTGCGGAACTTGAAATTGCATTTGATAATTTATTTATTATTGCTATTGCGTAAATCAACAGTATTTTTACGATTTGTATCTGAGTTGGGCGAAGGCGGTGGCAACGGGGTTCGAAAATCGCTGTAATTAACCGTCCGAGGAGTTTCTAATTTTACCGAAACTGATTTCTGTGGAGTGGGTTTTTCAGAAGTTAAAGATGAAGTTGGGATTTTAAATGAAAATCCCGGAGAAACCCTTGGTGCTTCAGTCGCCGGCGTCGTACCCGGTTCTTGGTGTAAAATAAACGGTTCCCCTTTAATTTCAAAGTGTTCCAAGTCAATTTTTGGACCGCCATTGGGAATTAAAGGCTTTTGCTTGGTTAGTGACGCTTGAACGGTTTGGGGTTTTTCTACCGGAGGAGTCTGGATAACGGGTTGATCTTTTGGTTTTAACCAAGAGGATACGTTTGGCCCCGATGGGATTTCCATTGGTTTTATTGGTATTGATTGGGGCTGAGTTTCTTGAGTCCTAGATGGGGTTGGCGCATTAATTGGTCGCAGCGCTTGATCTCCGGGTTTGCCAAAATAAAGATTCTTAATATCTACTCCAACATCGCGACGGAGTTCTATTTCAATAACCCGAAGAATATCTCGTTCAATATCTAGGGTTATTTTTTTTGCGGTTTCAAAATCAACTCCAAGTTGAATGCTTAGGGTATTAATAAAATCTCGCGGGTCTAAATTTTGAATACAAAGCCGTAAAATTAAATTTGGAATAATAGTTTCTTGTTCCAAATTATTGAAATTGAAACGAATTGATATTTGCTCGATGCGCAAAATAATATCAACCGACGCAAGCCAATCTTTAATTTTTTCTGGCAATGACTGAAATGCGGCGCTGATAGATTGTAAGTTAGAAATTTCCATAAAATATTTTATGATTTTCTTTCTTCTTCACCCTGAACTTTCTTTAATTGTTCTGGTGTATAGAGATTAGTAATTTTCTGAAGATCTATTTTTACCGGCCAGGCTGGACTGCGGCGAATTTGGCTGGCAATGGCTCGGAATTGTTTTGCGTCATTGCTATTGATGTCAGTGATTTTAGTAATTGCTTGGTGCAGAGATTCTATAAACTCTTCTTGATCAGAACCGCTCCATTTCTTGGCGAAGTTACCCAAATCCTCACCCTTAATTTTTAATAAGAGTTTTTGACCGTCTTCGTCAGAAAAGAATTTCGCTCCAAGTTTATCTCGATCTTCAGATTTAACTTTGGCATAGATTTCTACTTTTGTTTTACCCAATTGCAATCCAAGGTCTGGACGCGAGCTGATTAACGCGTCAGCGGATCCAAATCTATCCGCATCCCGCATAAGACTTAACAAGCGATCGTCATCTTTGAAAGCGCCTTTTTCTTTATTAACGATCGGTACGCCAGTTGCGTCTCGACGCGTAGCCAGTTCCCGGGCAATTGCCGCATTCGCTGTACTGGTATTTAAAGGATTTTTTGCCATTGCTATTAAAGCGTCATTTGTTAAATCGGCAATATTATCTTTTTGATATTTTTCCACATCTTGAAGTGTTGCTTTGGTGGTTTTGGCGATGCCGGTGCTTAACGCGCGCGCTCCAGGGATTGGTTTATTCGCAAGCCACGCGGAAGCTCTTTGCAAATAACTTTCTTTGCCGCCGCCAGCTCCGGCGGTAAGCGCTTTTTCTTTGATCCAACCCGCTGCTCCGCCAGCTGCTCCGCCAGCCATTTTCCCAGTGCCTCGGATGGTCCCCCCAAGAATTGCGCTGGTTGCTTTATTCGCAAACCCCATTGCGGTATTGGCAAAGGTAACGCCCATTTTACTGGCAACTTTCAATCCCCCAATCAGAATTCCAGTTAAGGCGATCATCTGACCGATAATTTCCCCGGCGCCCTGTTGTAAGGTGCCTACGCTAAATAATCCGCTCGCCGCTTCCAAAGACAAGGTTTTTGTCGCCTCTGCTTTATTTTCCAATAACGCAAAAGCAAGATAGATAAAAAAAGTGACGGCTGGAGCAAAAAATACCCAATGTAAAAAATCATTCCACCACTCTTTCCACCTCCCCTCGGTTTCTGGGAGAACGCGAAGCAACCAAGCGATTGGCATAAGAATAACCAACATCACCAGCCAGATATAGCGAATAAAAAGCATTACTCCAACCGCGCCGATAGATATCGCGGCAATGAGAGAAAAAATAACCGAGAAAAATAGCGAAGCGAAAAAAATTGGCCAACCAGCGAAACTATCGCTTAATTGACCGGCGGTTTTTGTCAGTACGTCCAAGTTATCGGTTGATTGGAGTAATTTTTGCACTTGAAATGCGCCGGCTAAATTTTCTGCCATTTTTGCGGGATCGCCGCCGGTAGCTTTAGAGACAAAAAAGTTAGTCAGAATTCCAGAGAAATCAATGAATAAACCGGCAATAACCAAACTGAAATTGATTAGTAAGGCAGAAATAACCAATTTTACCAACATATTCTTTGTGTCGTAATTATTGAACCGGAAAATAGTAAAAAAGGAGATTAAAATAATTGCCAGCACAAAGCCAAGATTGGCAAGATCGCGGGTGATAAGCCACCCAACCTGCACCAGTCGGCTGGAAAGAATGGTGCTGTTTAAATTCAAAGACCAATTAACCATTTGCGCAGCAAGTTGGACAAGTAAGCCACCAGCATAACCGATTAAGTAAGTAAGAGTGGTTAATCCTTTGGCGAAAACAGAAATGCCAATACCCTCAACCCAAGTTACTTCCGCGCGAGCAGCGGGCGCTAAAGGCAAAATAATCAAAAGTGTGATTGCCAGGATGCCGATTATTTTGAGAAAACGTTTCATGGTTTATAGAGTTGGCTTTGTCGGTTGGCAGGTATTTTGCGCCTGCACAGAAGTAATTTTTGTTTCTAAATCGATCAGGCCGTCAAATTCTGCTTGCGCGTCATCCAAAACTTGATTGGCGGTCAGTGGATCGCCAACCGATTGAAGATAATCAGTTTGTACAATAAGCGAATTGCCATCTTCTTGCGAGGTATTTTCCAGATTTATTTTTGATTGTTCTAAATTATCAATCACGGATTGATTATCTTCCAACTGAGTTTGTAAGCTTTCCAATTTATCTTTTTCCACATCAAGTTCTAATTGAGTATCTTTTGCTTCTTGAGTGAAACCCGTAGATTGTTGGCAGGTGTACAAATTTTCTAAAGCAGTTACCAGAGTGCTTTGTTTGCTAATAACCTGAGTGAGCAATGTAGAAGCTTTTTGGCGGGGTTCGATAGAATCATTAGATTGCGATGCTAAGGCAGAACGATTGTTGATGTAATTAATCTGGGAAATATTGTCGTAACCAAGGCACGATGCGAGCGCTGCCCCGGTTAGACCATCGCATGGTCTGCCGGGGCTTTGTTGCGGCGCATCTGGTTTCTTATTAGAAAGTCCTTTAAGTCCATTCACACCATCTTTAATCACTCGATTAATGAGAGCATCAGCAACGGCCGTAACATATGCGTCAATATCTTCTGCGTTAATCAGCCAATCAATGTATGTTGTATTGGCTTTCAGCGCAAGACCAGCAATCGTTGATCCGGGCGTAGTTTTGTAACACTTTCGGCTATAAGTGTTTACCCATTCGCCATTGTTCATTGCGGTGAGATCCTGGTCGGTAAGAGCGTGGCCAAATTTGTCTTTGTAGATGCCATCGGGATCCGGATAATAGTCACATCTTGTGGTGGCAAGAAAACCCTGGCCCGCGATTACTTCGCTTTGTTGGGCGGCCGCCGCTCTTGCGCCTGCGAGCCCAGCGGAATCCAGCGTCATCAACACGGTTGCATAATAATTATTTCTTGGCTGCCAAAGTTCGTTATAGGCAAGCCAGCCGCCATTTTTGAAATCTGCGAGAAAAGAATTGATATTACCAGTAATTTGATCTAAGGTGCATTTTACTTGATCGCTGACCGGTCCCGGTGGGGTTAAGGTAAGAAGAAGTTTCGCTTTAAACGGGCTACAAATTTGAGCTAAGCTGGTTTTAAGCACTAAATCCCCTATGGCCGCTTGCGCGGCGTTTTGAGTCAGTTCCTCAAAATCACCTTCCGCCCACTTTGGTTTTTTATCATCACCATATGTAATCCATTGCACCAAATCATCTACCATTCGATCCAACACTCGTTTTTTGAACAAAGCAAACGCGCTTTTTTTGATGGTTAAAGCAATTTCTCTGGCAAGATCTTTCCCCCAGCGAGTTGCTTCGGCAATCCACCCAGCTGCTGTTAATTTTGTATGAGCCGCTGCCACTACTTTGTTCGGCACATCTGAGGTAAAAAGAATTGGATTAGCAATGAAGACTGGATTAATAACCTCAACTGGAACTGCGTGAGTTGTAGCTGGCAAAGATAGGAAAATATTAGCCAAAAAAGTTGTAGAAATAAGTATTAAAAGAAATTTCTTCATAAAAATTAACTAGTTTTTACTATTTTTTAAACAAAGCATTAATTTCTACGCCCAGATCAATAAATTCTTCATTCACGTTTTCTAATTCATTGATTGCCAGAATTGCCGCCGCGGGATCGATTTCAAAATTACTGATTCGTTCAAATAAATTGGCTTGGGTGCCAAGAAGTTCCAATTCTTTTTTGTGAATAGAAATTAATGAAGATGGAACATCAATTGGCGCCAACTGCTCAGCCGCAGATCGATACGCGTTAATCAGCTGAACTAGAATTTCCGGATTAGTAATTTGCTGTATATCAGTCAATACAATTCCTGGAATTTTCGCTCCCGCGGCACTGATAATAGATTGAAATTGATCAAAATAATTTCGGATTGCGATTGGGTTATTGTCAAAAATAATATTGAATAAATTGGTATTAATAATCGGTCGGAATGAATTTTCGGGAAGATTGGTTGTAGCTTCTTGTAATGCTTGTTGGGCGAGATTGTCCGGAGCGGTGGCGGTAAAAGTGGACTGTCCTCCTACTATTTGCGGTCCGCTTTGATTTTTCTCCCGAATACTCTCTTGTATTTTTTGGATTAGAGAATTTGTAAGGTTTTGTTCCCCTATTGGAGTTGAAGTAATTATTTGTTGAGCCGTTGCGGAAAGATTGGAATTATTTTGTAAAGATTCTATTCTAGGCATCCCCCCAATGATTTTCTGTTGAATCTCATTTGAATTAGCCGAAGCTGGTGTCCCGGGGACGCTGGTTGGAATAAGCAAATAAGCGCTAGCTATAGCTACGCCAAGAATCGCAGTTGCGGTTAACAACTTAATTAGCATTTACTTTATTATATATCCTTTGTGTGGAGGGGGCTATGTTAATAGCTCGGAAAGTTGTTTGATTGTGGGCACGGAGAGAGTTTGCGGTCGAGCGAGTGGATCAATATTGAGCTTCTCTAGTATGGATTCCAGCTCGTTTTTGGGTATTTCTAATGCGGATCGCAGGTTATTGAGTATAGTTTTTCGCGGTTGTTTGAAAAGAATACGGACGCACTCATAGTATTTTTTGAGTTCTGCCGAAGTCGGGAGATTGGTTTTGGTCTCTAAGGCGATAACTACAGAATGGACTTTGGGCGGTGGGCTAAAATCCTTCGGTTCCAGTCGAGCAACTACCCGGGGCTTTGCCCAAATTTGCGTGGCGGCGGCGAGGAGATTCATCTCCGGTGGTTGCGCGCTTAATCGTTCCCCGACTTCTTGTTGAATCATCAAAACCGAGAGCGTGGGTTTAACTTTTAATTCGCTAATCGCTCGCAGTAGTTTTCCGGTAATGTAATACGGAATATTGCCGACGATTTTGTAGGGCGTGGTAATCTGCTCGGTTATTTTCGCTAATTCTTCTATTGCATCGCCGCGCACCAATTGCGAATTAGGCAAAGACCGCCCGATAAGTTGAGCATACAAATCTTTATCTTTTTCAATGGCAATGACATTGCAATTGTTAGCTACGCAATTTTTTGCCAGCGGAATCGTCAGCGCGCCATTGCCCGGACCGATTTCTATAATCGTTTCTCCGGCTTGCGTTACCAGAGATTGGATAATTCTCTGGATGATTGAACGGTTGATTAAAAAATGTTGTCCTAGTTTAGCGCGCATACTGTGAATGATTAGTCTAAATAAATTGAATCTTCATCCCAATCCCGATTTTCTTCCCGGTATGGTGACACGGTTTTGAATTCAATTAATTCCGGCGGTAATTCCCCCAGAAATCGCGATGGCAAATCATAAAAACTCAAGTGCAGATTTTCTTTCGCTCGGGTCATGCCGACATACATCAGCCGCCGCTCTTCTTCCAGGTCGTCGTTATTCATTAACGATCGTTCGTGCGGGATTAGGTTTTCGTTAATACCGATAAGAAATACGTGTTTGAATTCCAATCCCTTCGCCATGTGCATTGTCATTAATTTAACCGCATTTTCCTGGAGTTTTGGTCGGCCATCGCCGCTGGAAAGCAGCGCGACTTTTTCCAAAAAATCATGGCCATTTTTGAACGAACTGGCGAAATTGATTAATTCTTTGATGTTTTCCAATCGTTCCGGAACGTTTTTGAAATGGCGTTCCAGATATTCCACATATTTGGTATTTTCAATAAAATATTGGATTAATTCGTGGATTGGCAGTTCTTCGCCGAGTCTGGGCAAATCCCGGAGTATGGTTTCTCCACCTTTCTTATTGAAAGTTTTGAGAATCCGTTCTTTGCTGACGGAATCGTTGGGATTCAGAGAAAAACGCAAGCCGGCAACGATGTCTTTGATTTCTTTTCGGGCGTAGAATTTGAGTCCGCCAAAAATTTCGTAAGCAACGCCCTGCTGGATGCAGGCCTGTTCCATGGCGCGTGATTGCGCGTTGGTTCGGTACAGTATGGCAATGTCTTTAAGCGCTTCGCCGGTCCGGATCAATTCCTGGATTTTTTCCCCGATCCCCCACGCTTCCTCTTCGCCATTACGAAAAGCGGTGACGCGGATGAGCGAACCCTCCGGATTGTTAGTCCATAAATCTTTCGGCGTTTGCAGGGTATTCTTTTTGATCAATTCCGAAGCAGCGCGGATGATATTTTTTGTAGATCGGTAATTTTCTTCCAGTTTGATGATTTTTGCTCGTTCCCAATCTTTGGAAAAATTGAGAAAATTACGGAAGTCCGAACCGCGGAAAGAGTAAATGCTTTGCGCGTCATCACCGATGACAAAAAGATTTTGATGGGCGCGGGCGAGCAGAGAAATCATCTGGTATTGGCTGGTATTTACGTCTTGAAATTCGTCCACAAGAATATGTTGCCAGCGTTCTTGATAAAGCGCCAGCGCCTCTGGTTTTTGTTCCAATACCAAAACTACTTTGGTGATTAAATCATCGAAATCAAACGCATTATTTCTTTCTAACATCGCTTCGTAAGCGCGAAATACTGCTGTCGCCACTTGATTTTGTTTATTGGTTGCCGCAAATGTTTCAATATTATAAAGCTCATTTTTTATTTCGGAAATTTTTCCAATCAACATCGCCGGACTGTACCGATCTTTCGGAAGATCCATTATTTTTATAATTTGTTTGACGAGGTTGGCGCTGTCTTCTTCGTCAAAAATCGTAAATCCATTGGTTCGCTGGAAAAAATGCCCCTCTTCTTTCAAAATACGGGCGCCAAGAGAATGAAAGGTGCCGATAAACGGCAGTTCGGAAAAATTTATTTTTGCATCAACAGCAAAAGCATGAATTCGATGCGCCATTTCTTTGGCGGCTTTATTAGTGAAAGTAATCGCGATAATTTTTTGCGAATCAACTCCCGATTCCAACAAGTGGAATAACCGGCTAGTTAAGGTGAGGGTTTTTCCAGATCCGGCGCCGGCGGCAATCAAAAGCGGGCCGTTAGCGTGTTGAGCGGCTTGGCGTTGAATGGGAGACAGTTTGCTCCAGTGGTTCATATGTGGTATTATTAGTAAATTATCAGTACGAAATTGAGAATAATTTGGCAGTGGGTTAAAGAAGAATTTACAACCGTCCTTACGGTTGTTTTCATTTTATCCGCGTCTGTGTTTAATGTACTCTTTTTAGCCTCCCTTGAGCAACCGTCCGGTCAGAATTCTTTTCCTTTTCGGGAATTAATTCAAGAAGTATCCGCCCAAAATGATGCTGGCGGCAATGCCTTTATTTCCGAAGACACGGTGAGTGAATCTTATAATGATCAAATTAATTTCATCATCATTGATAGTACGGCTTTGCTAAACGCTAATAATCCATTAAGCAACGTCATCCCCTCCCGCAATGGTTTGTTAGTGTATAAAATTCAATCCGGCGATAACTTATCTAAAATCGCGGCGAATTTCGGTATTTCCGTCAACACGCTTTTTTGGGCCAATCCGAATCTGAAAAATACCATTCTCACGCCGGGCCAAGAGGTGGTGATTTTGCCGGTGAATGGCGTTTTGCATCAGGTGCAATCGGACGAAACTCCGGAATCGGTTGCGCAAGTATATGGCATATCGGCGGAAAAAATCTCCCAATTTAATAAAGGATTAACTACTCAATGGGTTACGGGAGCGACCATTATCATTCCTGATGGCAAACCATTGCGAAACGCGAAAACCTCGCTCATTTCTGATTTGCCTAACTTAATAGGCTATTTTGCAATTCCCACCACCGGTTGGAATTGGGGACGATTGCACAATTACAATGCGGTAGATATTGCTAATGCCTGTGGCACGCCAGTATATGCCGCCGCGGAAGGATTAGTGATTGAATCCTCGGACGATAGCTGGAATGGCGGCTATGGCCGATATGTCGTACTAGAACATCCTAATGGCACGAAAACGAAATACGCGCACAATCAAAAAAATATCGTTTCTATTGGCGATTATGTGGTGAAAGGCGATCAAATTGCAATTATTGGCAATACCGGCAACACGCACGGTCCAACCGGCTGCCACTTACATTTTGAAATTGTGGGAGCTAGGAACCCATTTGCGAAATAATATTGGAATGGTAAAGTAAAGATATGAAAATTTCCGATAAAGATTTGTCTTTATATAAAGAACAACTGGAACGGGAAGCTGGCGATATTGAAGCGCAGTTAAAGAATGAAAAAAAGACCAAAAACTTTGGTGATGACGTGGAAAGCGATTTTTCCGAAGAAGCGGACGAGGCGGAAGAGACAGCAACTAATTTAAGCGTCCAAGAAGTGCTGAAAGAGCGTTTAGAAGCCATTGAACACGCGTTAGATAAAATTACTAAAGGCACTTACGGCGTATGCGAAGAATGCAGCGATATAATTGACGCTAGAGTATTGAAAATCAATCCGGAATCGCGTCTCTGTCAGGCGTGCAAGCAAAAACAAAAGTAAATCAATGAGCGTCGCAAAAGTATTTTCCGCAGCGATTGACGGCATTGAGGCAAAGCGAATTGAAATTGAGACCGACATCAACGTCGGTCTTCATAGTTTTACGATTGTGGGTTTGGCGGATAAAGCAGTGTCGGAAGCGAAAGAGCGGGTAAGTTCGGCGCTCAAAAATATCGGCGTGAAACCGCCGACGAAAGAAAATCGGAAAATCGTGGTAAATCTTGCCCCGGCGGATGTGAAAAAATCCGGCTCGCATTATGATTTAGCGATTGCGCTCGGTTATTTGCTTGCCAGCCAGCAGATTAAAGATTTTGATTCCGATCGAGCGCTTTTTATCGGCGAGCTAGCATTAAACGGCAATGTCCGAGGCGTCAGCGGAACGCTGAATATGGCAGAGATGGCCAAACGTTCTCGGATAAAGGAATTATTTGTTCCGGCAGACAATGCCGCGGAAGCGGCGATTATTTCCGGCGTTACCGTTTTCCCTGTTCGTACTCTGAGAGAATTAATTGATCATCTAGAGGGACGCCAAATCATCATTCCTCAATCTGCCACGGATCTTTCCCAGCATACTCGTATGCAAGAATCTTTTGTGGATATTGCGGAAATCAAAGGGCAAGAACATGCCAAGCGGTCGTTGATGATTGCTGCCGCGGGCGGCCACAATTTATTAATGCAGGGTAGTCCAGGATCGGGTAAAACCATGCTAGCGCAAGCGCTGGCTTCGCTGTTGCCGCCGCCGCAAAGCGAAGAAATTATTGAGATCACAAAAATCTATAGCGCCGCCGGATTATTGAATTTACATCCATTTATCGCTTGGCGACCGTTTCGCTCCCCGCACCAAACTGCTTCCTCGGCAGCGATTATCGGTGGCGGACAGCATCCGCGTCCGGGAGAAGTGAGCCTAGCGCATCGGGGAGTATTGTTTCTGGACGAACTTCCGGAATTCCGCCGAGATTTATTGGAAGCGCTACGCCAGCCAATGGAAAGCGGGCGAGTAGTGGTGTCCCGAGTAAAAGATAATGTGGTTTTCCCGGCGCGCTTTATGCTTGCGGCGGCAATGAATCCCTGTCCGTGCGGCTATTATGGCGATGAAGAAAAAGAATGCCGTTGCAATGCTTTTGAAGTATTGCGATATCAAAAGAAAGTATCCGGTCCCTTACTAGATCGAATTGATCTTCAGGTAACCGTGCCTCGGGTAAAAATTGAGCAATTGCAAGCCACCTCCAGCAAGTATTTGGAATCGGATGCGTTGCGGAACAGAATAATCGCCGCGCGGGAACTACAAAAAGAACGATTCAAACGAGCGGGTATTTCTGTATTGACCAATTCGGAAATGAGCTCCAAACAATGCGAAGTCATTATCGATTTGGATACGCCAGCGAAACAATTTTTGAAACAAATGAGTGAAAAAGCGTTATTATCCGCTCGCAGTTATTATCGAATCATGAAAACCGCTCGAACCATTGCCGATTTATCGGTTACCCCGCGAGTAACTATTGATCATTTAGCCGAGGCCTTTCAATATCGGTTGAAAGAAGCGCAATAATAAAAAATCCCCGATAAATTATCGAGAATTTTTTATTTTCTTATTTTATCTTACTAATATTATTTTTGAGAGCGTTGAAACTAGTGCTGACTATAAAAGTATTTCCTTTAGTTCCGATGTTCAGTGACGCGCCTTTTTGGGAATAGCTTAAGTAGCGCGTACTGACTGTTCCAATTTGTCCCGATTGGAAAGTTGTCGGAGTTCCTGGAGCGTTTGCAAATAATTTTGTAAGATTTGGTGAAGCTTCCAGTGACTGAGAAAGATTAGCAGTATTTCCGGAAGATTTTATTTTAAATACATACACCGGCCACGCGCCATTTTCGTCATAATACATTGCTAGCGTGAAGTCGTTTTCTATATCGCTGGCGAATGTTGTAATGTCTGGAAAAAGCGCAGACAGGAAAGACGGCGCTGGCACCGAACCAATCGGATCTTTAATAAGAATTTCCAAAAACGCTCCCGGAGAAGCAATACGTTGCGCTTCTTGAGAAAGAGTTTGGGCAATACTTCCGGCATTAACGGAACTTAGCGTTGCGTCGATTGTACCATCGCTGGTAGTGAGTAAAGATTGATGGGTAAACACAGACCGAGTTGGTTCCGATGTAATGGGTTGTTCGGTGAAAACCGGTAATTCGGTTTGCGGCATTTCATTAGTAGTAATAGGTTCATCTGTTTTTGGCGGAAACAGCGCTGGGAAAATAATAAAATAACCAAGCAAAGCAGCGCCTACGCCGATGATTACCAAGCCGATCACTAATAATATTATTTTAGTTTTACTGGCTTTTTTACCGGATAAAAGCGGAGTAGCAAGACTAGCTGGTTTTTGCAGACCGTCATTTTTAGAAAATTGTTCTGGAGAAACGGTTCTGGACGGAAAGGATTGGGCAGTGCCAACGGGTGGTCGTTGTGGCGGCAGTGGAACTGATGATCCTCCTTGAACTGGAAGATTAATTGGCGGGATAGATCCACTGATTGGAGTATTTTTTATTTCTGGCGGAGTAAACGGCCGCGGCGTTGGACTGGAACCACCGGTTTGTTTTACTGATTCCACGTCAGATTTCAAAGTCCTAAGCGTGATTTCCGGTGGCGGAGGCGGAGGCGGTTTTGGACGATTATCCTGATTGGATAAATTCGGCCAATTCCCTTGGTTTGGTGTAGTATCCATGCCTTTTATTCTAGCACAATGATGCTGAATAAGTTGTGGATAACATTTTCGCTCGCTAATCTTTTTCCCTCAACCCGCTGCGCTCACCCAGCGAGTGAGCTTGCTTATCTTCGCCTCGCTCGTCCCTCGGCAAGCTCGGGACACCATGCCCGCTCCGGCTCATTGGGTTTCGGACAAAAGATTAACTCGCTTTAATTAAAATATTTTAATTAACCACCATTGCCGGTAGGCGCACAGACAGAGCGACTAACTTATTATTTTACTAAATCCTGTTGCGAGAGAGCTTTTATAGAAAGCCCGATTTTGCCGTTTTCGGCTTTGATGATTTTGGCGCGGACAAAGTCCCCCACTTTAATCACGTCATCAATTTTTTTTACGAATCCGTCTTTGATTTCGGAAATGTGCACCATGCCGTCGCGGCCCGGAGCGAATTCCACGATAGCGCCGAATTCCAGTAGTTTTACCACTTCCCCTTCCACGATGTCGCCGATAGAATACATTTTGGTCATGGACTGGATTCGTTCCAGCGCCAATTTCCCGGTGGCTTGGCTAGGCGCGGTGATAAATACTTTTCCGTCTTCTTCAATATCAATGGAAGTGACGCCGGTCGTATCAATAATTTCATTAATCATTTTTCCGCCGGGACCGATAACTTCGCCAATTTGCAGCGGATCAATTTGCAAAGTGAGAATGCTCGGCGCGAGCGGAGAAAGTTCCGGACGCGGAGCGGCTAAAGCTTTGGTGAGTACATTCAAAATTTGCAATCGCGCTTCTTTCGCTTGCAGCAAAGTTTTTTCAATCATTTCCGAAGTGATGCCGTTGATTTTTACATCCAATTGGATAGCGGTTACACCGCTGTCCGTGCCCGCCACTTTGAAATCCATATCGCCATGATGATCTTCCGGTCCTTGAATATCGGTCAGTACTTTGAAATCATTTCCTTTTTCGTCCAGCATTAAACCCATCGCGATTCCAGCGGCGGGTTTGCGAATTGGCACGCCAGCATCCATCAACGACAAGCTTCCGGCGCAAACTGTCGCCATGGAAGAAGATCCGTTGGAGGATAAAATTTCCGAAACCAAACGAATTGTATACGGGAATTGTTCCGAAGTCGGCAAAACAGCGCGGAGCGCTTTTTCCGCCAGGGCGCCATGGCCGATTTCTCGCCGGCCCGGACCGCGAATTGGTTTGATTTCTCCTACAGAAAACGGAGGAAAATTATAATGGAGTAAAAACCGTTTCTTGCCGGAAAATTTCATCGTTTCCATTAATTGCTGATCGCCCGGTCCGCCCAGAGTGGTGATGGCCAGCGCTTGGGTATTGCCGCGGACAAATAATGCGGAGCCATGGAGTCGTTTTAATAAACCTACTTCGGCGTGAAGTTCACGGAGTTCATTGAGTTTGCGTCCGTCTGGGCGTTTTTCTTCTTTCAGAATTTTTTCGTGAATTAGATTATTAATTTCCTCCTCAAATAAACTGTCGGCGGTGACCAGCTGGGCTTCGGTGTAGGATTTTTCTTGAAGAAATGCCAAAAACTTGGTTTTTAAATCAATCAGATTATGTTTCATCTTCATCTTATCGGAAACATAAATCGCAGCTTCCAATTTATCTTTCAAAAAGTGCTGTACGTCTTTGACTAATTTTGCCTCCGGTTCGGCCAGTTCCACGGCGGATTTGGTTTTGCCGATTTTTTTGATAATTCCTTCTTGGAATTCCACCAGCTTGGTAATTTCTTTTTGCGCTTCGGCAAAAGCTTTCACTACGTCCGCTTCGTTTGCTTCGTCGCCTTCCATTTCAATCATGTTGATTCGTTCTTTCGTGCCGGACACAAAGGCGTTAAAAACTTTATCTTTTTTAATCTGCACTCCGGCTACTGGTCCGTTCCAGGGAATGTCGGAAATCCCCAATGCCGTGGAAGCGCTCAATAAGCCGATAAAATCTGGATCATTTTCTCCGTCAAAAGAAAGCACAGTGATGATTAACTGGATTTCCCGGCGGATACGGGCATCAAACAAAGGCCGGACCGCGCGGTCAATCAACCGGCCAGTCAGGACTGCTTCGTCGGAAGATTTCCCTTCCCGTTTCATAAAGCGGCCGCCTAGAATTCTTCCGATTGCGTAGTTTTTCTCTTCATAATTTACGGTCAGCGGGAAAAAATCACCCTCTTTGTTATGACCACTCATAACCACAGTCGCGAGCACGGTGGTTTCGCCAAAAGTGCCGAGGACGGCACCGTTGGCTTGATCAGCGAGTTTGGACACCTCCAAAGTCAGCGGTTTACCCGCAAATTCCATTTGAAATTGTTTTCGATTCAGATCCATAGTTTATTGGTTTATTTTCTTAAAATTACTTTGGGTAGCTTTTCTATATCAATAAATTCATCTGCCACCTCTTTCAATTTTCCAGAGGCGCTGCGGCCGAACGCCGCTACTTCCACCGTGCGTCCCTTCCCCCACTTGAGATATTCCACTAACGGAATAAAGTCGCCGTCGCCAGTAACGAGCACAACGACATCCACTAAATCTGATTTTCGGATGGCGTCCACCGCCATACCGACGTCCCAGTCGGCTTTTTTCATGCCACCCGGGTAAATTTGCAAATCTTTACTTCGCAATTCCAAACCACTCTTCGTGAGCGCGTCAAAAAAGGACGTTTCCCCGGCGGCGGTATCGCTTTTGACTACGTAGGCATGGGCGGAAATAAGCGACCGTCCCGCCACAAGTTCTTTCATTAATTCTTTATAATTGACCCGAGCGTGATATAAATTTTTCGCCGAGTGGTACAGATTTTGGACATCTACGAAGATGCCGACCCGCTGATCTTTTCTTTTCATTTGTTATACGAGTTCGCGTATCGCGAATATATCCGAATAGTGCGAACCACTCTTTGTTCGCAGCATTTGCATACATTCGTGCTTGGCAAACCCGGGATTACTTTTTTAAACCTAATTTTTTAATTGTGCTGGAATACGTTTTTGGATTGTTTTTAGACAAATAATCCAAAAGCTTTTTCCGCTTGCCGACCATCTTTAAAAGTCCCCGACGGGAATGGTTGTCTTTGCGATGCTTTTTTAGATGTCCGGTCAGTTCCTCAATTTGTTTGGTTAAAAGCGCCACTTGCACTTCCGGAGAGCCGGTATCGGTGTCGTGTTGGCGATATTCTTTCATTAAACCCATTTTCTGTCGAGTTGTAAGCATTATATATAGGGTATCAGGTTTTGGCGGAAAAAGCAAGAGCTCAATTTTCTGTCGCAAAAGATATATACTATCTATATGGCGGATATTACCAAAACCCTTAATGAATACTTGGATTACTTGGAAGTAGAGAAAAACCGGTCTTTGAAGACTCGGCGGAATTATGAGCATTATCTCAAGACATTTTTTGCGTATATAAAAGTGAAAGACCCGCGGGACATTACTGAAGATACGGTGACCGATTTCCGAGTGCATTTGGCGAGGACGAAAACCGAAAACGGCGAACCATTGAAACGAATTACCCAGGGATATTACGTAATTGCAATCCGGAATTTTTTGAAATATTTAATCAAACGGGACATGGATGTGTTGTCTCCGGATAAAATCGAACTGCCGAAAATCGCGCGGCGGCAGATTGATATTATTGAATACGCTGATTTGGAACGATTTTTGAACGCTCCTCCGACCGATTCGCTTCGGGGTTTGCGCGACCGGGCGATTCTGGAAACTTTTTTTTCTACCGGTCTCCGGATTTCTGAATTATGCGCGCTGGATCGGTATGTGAATTTGGAACGCGGAGAAATTGCCGTCCGCGGCAAAGGAGAAAAAATCCGGGTGGTGTTCATATCCGATCGGGCGAAAAAAGCGATTAAGAATTATTTGGAAAAACGCGGTGATGCGGATGAGGCGTTGTTTGTTAGTTTAAGTAAAGGCGATTCGCCTAAAATGCTCGGCCGGATTATCCCCCGAGCGGTGCAACGGTTAGTGGAATTTTATCGCCGCAAAGCCGGCATCACGAAAAATATCACACCGCATCAACTTCGCCATCAGTTCGCGACGGATTTATTAATGAACGGCGCGGATTTGCGCGCGGTCCAAGAAATGCTTGGCCACAGCAATATCTCCACGACCCAAGTGTATACGCATTTAACCAACAAAGAACTCAAAGAAGTCCACGAAAGCTTTCACGGACGGCGGAGAAAATAAATAACTATTGGATAGTAATCGGAAAACCAGCCGTTGCGGTGCCATCGGAATTGATAACGAAGAGATACACTTTTTGTCCCGAGGAGAATGATCCGGGATTAAAATGTATCGTAATTGTTGTATCCGACCACTCAGTCGGAACCTGAATTTCGCGAATCGTAGACTGTTCAAAAATTGGATCGTTGCCAATCATAACTCGAGCTTGAGTGTAGTCAAAATATACATCATCAAACGCATAGGCGCCGCCTATAGTGCCATTGGCCGGAGCATCAATCATTTGGCCGATTTCCCAGGTATGGCCGGTCCCATTAAATGGATCATTCACCCAATTATTTCTTTCCCACTGCAATTGGCCGTCCATAAATACCCGGAATGTGTGAGAAGTTTCTTTCATATTAATTTCTACGAGATGCCACTGGTCATAGCCGAAAGAATTAGGAGAATTCCAGACTGTTTTTATTTCCCCGCAGGTGACACACTCGGAAAAACCCCGAATCATTGTATTCTCTCCTCCGGTAGAAAGATAGATATTTTCCGAACTGCCCCTTGCTCCATAAATACGAAAGAATTTCCCTGCCTGAGTATTGGGCAAAAGCTTGAACCAAAACACAGAGTACCATTCATGAGGTGTGCCAGTTTGAGTGATTTCTATGCTGCCTAGGCGATTTTTGATAATCGGATTATAGAATTTTTCTGCATGGTAGGCGCTATTGGATCTTTCTCCATTGTTTGAAAGGCGCCAATTTTCTGGAGCTTGATCAATAACCCACCCATTGCCGGTCAATTGGTTATTTTCGAAATTAAGCAGAGCGGAACCAAGAGTATCCGGAAGTGTTGGAGAATAATCAGGATGCTTCCCAAAATAATTTCCACTAATAGTAACTATCTCGCCTCTTTTTAAATTTCCATTAACGTTTGTTATGGAAAACGTATCCGTGGTTTTTGGCGCAGTCGTTGGAAGAGGAGTGATTTTTTGAGCAGACGATTCCTTGGGTAGGCTGGTAATTTGCGAAACCGGAATTTGCGGTGTTATTGGCGTATGATAAAAAAATAAAAATCCGGAGATACCAATAATTATAAAAATGATAATACTAAAAAAAGTTTTCATAATATAAGTGCTCCCGAGAGGACTCGAACCTCTAATCCTTTCGGAACATGGTCCTAAGCCATGCGCGTATACCAATTCCGCCACGGGAGCGTCTTTTTATTATAGGGTAATTCAATATAACCGATATATTGACTTTTTACAATATTTGTTATATAATATAGGGTAAGAATAGTTATGGTCTGCTTTGCGGATCAGTTGAAAAATTATAAGGAGGATTAAACCAATGATCTGGATAATCTGCAGCATATTCATCGCAGTGATTTTATTTACACGGTGTTGGGTAATTGTTGGCGGTTACGAGGGTTTGGTGGTATTGAATGTCATCACCACCAAAGAACGGGGGCTTGGACCGGGTTTGCATCTTATGTTTCCTTGGGAAAATGTAGTAGAGAATTCAAAAACCGATCTCGTTACTCTAAGTCATCATTTTATGATTGTCTTAGAAACGGAAAACGGCGAACCAGTCACAATTGACTGTGATTTCACCACTATACCTTCCGTCGAGGATCTTGTGCAATTCCGTCGCTTCAAAAAAGAAGAACGACTCAAGGCAATTACAGAAAACTTGAAATCTTTTCTGACTAGTATTCAAAAAGAATACGGAAATCGAAAGACGATGATGGATAAAAGCATTGAAATTACTGGCAGGGTCAAAGACTTCATTGAGCACGCATTAATCGCCGTGGAAGGAAAGCCATTCTCATGGGAGGACAAAGCCAAGGATCTGAAAAAGAGATACGTTGAAATTGATCCGACCAGAGAAGACGGCGGCATGAATATGCGCGAGTATTACGGAGTTCAATTGCCAGTGTTTATTATTGGCGATGTTGAACTCCCAAAGGAGCTTTATGATGCGACCGTTAAAAAAGAAACGGTCAATCAAGAAAATCTTGCTCGGCTGTCCGAAATGAAGAATGTTGTTGAGCGCGCCAAATCATTGGTGAAAGCTTCTAATGGCGGGACAAATATGGAAGATGCCACCAAGATCGTTCAAATTCAGGATGGCAAGATTAAAGAAGATCGCAAGATCTTCGGTCTTGATAAAGGAAGCAGGGATCCGATTGTGAACGCAATCAAGGAGGTATTGACCCATGTCTTCGGTAAAAAACAGTCAGACAATTAATCCTCGAGAATGGCAAAGACCAATATGGATCACACTTATCGTGTGCGCGGCGTTCTGGCTCTTTGGCTTAGGTGTAAAGTATCTCTGCAGCGAAATTGCTGGATGGATTAACTCATTATTCAATAACACGCCAGTCGAAATCGTTATTGACCTTGGGTCTTCTGACATCAATGTCACCCTGGAAAAGCCGGAACAGGAAATACGTATTTCCGAGCAGGCATGGTCTGGGATTATTCGTTTGCCCCTCAATACGAAATTCATCGTGGATGCTCCGGGTTGGGCAGAGTATTGTTTCATCACCCCCCAGGGTTACCAGATGTATCGAGTTGAGGATCAGCAAGTAAACTTCCCGAAAACCAAACTGCCGAGCTGCACTTTTCGGATGCGGGGAAAATCCGGTCTGGCAAAAATCCAGATTGAGACCCACTCCTCCGGAAAGAACGAATTACCGACGCCGGTAAAAAAGAAGAAAGCGGAGCAGCAACGAAAAGAAATGATTGTTCTTTAAAACAAAAACCCCATCTTATTAAATTTAAGATGGGGTTTTTTGTTTTTGTTAGATAAGCTTATCGAACGAAGTTTTCAATTAATCGCGGGAAACTGAAAGCAATCAGTCCGACGAAAATTGCCACCGCGGCATAAATCAGCTGATTTTTCGCTTTCCCTAAATTTTCTTCATTACTGGCGCCATTGAGATAGAGCCAACCTGCCCAGAAAATAAAGAAGACCGCGACAGTGAAAAAGAGAGTCGCCGCTAAATTCAACACCCGGTCAATAATATTGAAAATATCATTGGTAGAGGAAATCGGAACTTGCGGTACCGCTCTATTTTGCGCGAATGCGGTCGGAGCCAATAAAGCGGCGCCGGCAGCGATTTTTTTAATAAGTTGTTTCATTGATGTGTGATTCTGAATCTCGACCTTTCAGGATATGTCTAGAGTATATCATTCGTAGAAAAATTTGTCAGTTTATTGGCCGCCTAAGACTTTTTGGATGACCAGCACAATACCCTTGGAAAGTAACAGAATGGTATAGCCGATCGTTGCGTGCCAAATAGTTCTTCGGCCAGCGGCGGCGTTTTCCGGATTATCGCCAGCGGTGAGAATCTGATAGGCCGCCCATAAAACCATACCGGTGAAAATGGAAGTGCCTATAATCAAGAGAAAATTTATAATTCTATCAATCAGTTCCTGGATAGTGCGGATGCCAAGGACGGCCGGAAGAGAAATTTTAGTGACGCTGCCGCCGGCGGAGGGTGTTTCCCCGCCAAAACGGCTTCCTTGGGCAAAGAGGATTCCATTAAGAAAAACCAATTTTTGGAATACAGTTTTATTTATTTTACTGAACATTGGATTTCGCTCCAGGGTAATTTGGACGGCGACCCGGTTAATACTTGCAGCAGGGTGCCGATAAATACCCAAGCTAATAGTAGTATACCAATTCCCGTGAGGACCGTGTAGATAATAGTTGTTCCCTTGCTGAATTGCCCCGGTGATCCCCCGGCGGTCATTATAACAATTGCGCCCCAGGCAAAAAAGAGAACCGCGAATACAAAAGAGATTTCCACAAACCAATTAATCAGATTTTTTCCAAGCGTCAAAAGATCACAAAAATCACAGTCGTTGCCATTGCAGGGCACTAAACCAGCCGCACCCGATGTCGCTGGAAGCGCAAGGGTTAGTAGAAGTAAAATTGCGAAAAATTTAATTTTCATAAATATTAGTATACCGGATTACGGACCTTTCACTTGCATTAAACCGGTCACTTCATTTTCTGCTTGTGTAATTGCCTCCCGGGGATCTAACTGTTGATTGACGACCGCAGCAATCATTTGAGAAAATATTTGCGCTATTAATTGTTTATTAATTTGCGGCCAAGATCGGGCGGTAAGCGCTTGGCGAGCAAAAATGCCCAAATCCGGATCCGAACTGTATTTTTGGATAAGCGTTCGGAGTGCTGGCGGTAAACCGGATGTTTGCAAAAAAGTTTCCACGGCAGTTTCATTGGTTGTTAATTCTTGGATTAAATCCCATCCCCACGTTGGCCATTGGCTTTTCGCGGACACCGCTAAGCCCCAATAATCAGCGTAATTGACCGCTGGGTCAGTAAGATTCGGTTGCGGCATCGCGGTTGCTTTGAATCGCAGTAATGGACTTTTTTCTTGAATCAGTTTCTGCGTGTCCCGATAGCCGAAGATCATTGCCGTTTTTCCTTGGGCAAACGCATCTATCGCATTGCCTAGTGATTCATCCCACGCGTAGTAAATATCTTTGGCATTGGTGAATTTGGTATAAAATTGCAACGCATCCAGACCAGTATAAAATCCATTGACCGATTCCGCGAAGGTAGCTCGGGAAAATGTTGGATCGGTCATTTGCGTTCCCGATTGAAGCATTAAAAGACTCAATACATCGCTGGCATAAAGCGTGGTGGTATTCGTGCCGCCGATGGCTGCCGCGGAACGCGCCAATTGTCCATCTGGATTGATTTGGCGCAGTTTTGGAATAATATTTTGGAACTCCAGCCAATTCCGAGGCGGTATCGCAATTGCCGCGCTGTCAAAAATTTCTTCATTATAATACAGCGCGAGCGTATCTATATATAAAGGAAGCGCATAGACTACCTTATCCGGAGCGAAATCTTGCTCTGCCACAGTCGGGAAAAGGCCGCGAAATTGTTCCAGAGTCAGAGTATTTGGCGCGGGAGTAATTTTGTCTGAATGTTTTGGCAACCAACTGCTGTGAAACATAAATACGTCTGGTCCCGCGCCGGCAGCGATGGCATTAATGAGAATGTTTTCGTAATTCTTTGCGTCGATTTGTTTGTAATTGATGGTGACATTTCGGCGGGTTCCGTTATAGGCGGCAAAATTTTCGTAAAAATAATTATCATCAAAAACGCCCCAGACATTCAGTTCTAGTTCTGGAGCAAAATCTTCTGATGTGCGAAGGCCGGGAATTATTCCGGTCAGCATGCCAATCGCAACCACGACAAAAAAACTAATAACGCCAAGAATCACAAGTTGCGATCGCGTAAAACGCATATCTGAATTATACTATATCTTTTTACCGAAGCGTTAGAGGCAAACAATTCCCGCGACTTTATCGCCGGAATTAAGATTCATGACTCGAACGCCTTGGGTGGCGCGGCCAGCCATCCGGACGCTCGCCAGTTGGGTGCGGATAATTTGTCCTTTGGCCGATAAAGCTAATAATTCTTGTTCTTCATTAACAATATGAGAGGCAACTACTTTTCCAGTTTTGGCGGTGACTTTTGCAGTTTTGATTCCTGATCCGCCGCGGCCCTGAATTTTATATTGGGAAAGCTTGGTTTGTTTTCCAAAGCCATTGGCCATGACGGTTAATAATCGGAAGTTTTGGCTTTCTTTGTCTAAAATATCCAAAGAAACCACATGATCCTCTTTTTTCAGGCGAATGCCCCGAACGCCGGAAGAAGCGCGGCCCATGGAACGAATTTGGGATTCTTTAAAGCGAATCGCTTGGCCCTGGGTGGTAGTTAAAATTACTTGATCATTTCCGGAAGATAATTTTACCCATTCCAGTAAATCCCCTTTCTTTAATTTGATGGCAATAATGCCGCTGCGGCGCACATTGGCGAAATCCGCTAATGGAGTTTTTTTAATAAGACCGTTCTGCGTCACCATCACCAAATAACCGGGCGCGGCTTTCTTTTCCGCCGAATAAGTAATTAGCGCGCTGATCTTTTCTTCCGCCGGAATTTCCAAAAAGTTTTGCAGAGATTTTCCTTTAGCGATCCGGCTCGCTTCCGGTATTTCATAGACTTTCGTTTGGAACACTCTCCCCCGTTCGGTGAAGAACAGAATATTGTCATGCGTATTGGCGGACATAAAATGTGTAAGAAAATCTTCTTCCGCCACATCCGAACCAATCAATCCCTTGCCGCCGCGTTTCTGCGATTTAAAACTGGATGGCTGGACCCGCTTGATATAGCCGCCTTGAGACATTGTGATAATGGTTTCTTCTTTTGGCACCAAATCCTCCTCTTTAAATTCTTTTAATCCGCCGGCAACTACGCGAGTGCGCCGTTTATCGCCATATTTTTCTTGCACTTCTTTTAATTCGGATTTGATTACGCCAAGAATTTTTGCCGGGCTTTTTAAAAGCAATAAAAGTTCTTCAATTAGTTTCAATTTTTCTTTGAGCTCGTCTTCAATTTTTTGCCGTTCCAGCGAGGCGAGCGTTTGCAACCGCATTTCCAAAATCGCCGTGGCCTGAATATCCGAGAACTTAAACTTAGCAACTAAATTTTTATGAGCGGCTTCTTTATTTTCCGATTTTTTAATCGTATTGATAATCGCATCAATATTGCCGAGAGCTTTATGCAGTCCTTCGAGGATATGAGCGCGTTCCCGGGCTTTCTTTAAATCAAATTCGGCGCGGCGGCGGACCACCTCTTTCCGGTGATCAATATAATATCCCAGGCATTCTTTGAGCGATAGGACTTGCGGTTGGATACCGTTCACCAGCGCTACAACGTTCATATAAAAATCTTTTTGAAGATCAGTATATTCGTATAATTGATTTAAAACTTTTTGTCCGGCGGCGTCGGATTTTAATTCAATGATAATCCGCAATCCTTCGCGATCGGATTCATCACGGACATCCCGAATGCCTTGGACTTTTTTATCCGTAACTAATTCGGCAATCTTAATGATTAACTCCGATTTATTGACTTGGTAAGGGATTTCAGTGATTTCAATGATGTTGTATTTACCAGATTCTTTGATTTCCGCTACGGCGCGAGTGGTAATTGCTCCTTTTCCGGAAATATAAGCTTGCACAATGGCTTTTTTGTCGTAGATGATGCCACCAGTTGGGAAATCCGGCCCCTGAACGAATTCCATTAAATCCTCCGTGGTGGCTTTGGGATTTTCAATCAGGCACGTGGTTGCGTCCACAATTTCGTTAAGATTGTGCGGCGGGATATTGGTTGCCATCCCCACAGCAATGCCTACAGTGCCATTCAATAAAAGATTTGGGATTTTGGACGGTAATACTTTTGGCTCTTCTCGGCTGCTATCGTAGTTCGGTTGCCAATCCACTGTTTCCCTATCAATATCCGTGAGTAATTCTTCCGCGATTTTGGAAAGGCGAGCTTCGGTATAACGCATGGCAGCGGCATTATCGCCGTCAATGCTGCCGAAGTTTCCTTGTCCTTGGATTAATGGATAACGCAACGAAAAATCTTGGGCCATTCGAACCAAGGAATCATAAATCGCCGTATCGCCGTGCGGATGATAATGCGCCATTACATAACCGACGGTGTTGGCGGATTTCCGGAGTTTGGCGGAGGCGGTAATGCCGCTTTCCCACATAGACCAAAGCACGCGGCGGTGCACTGGTTTTAATCCATCTCGCACATCTGGCAAGGCGCGCGAAACAATCACGGACATCGCGTAATCTAAATAAGATTCTTTCAGTTCCGCCGTAATTTCTTGTTGTTGGACTTTATTGGCTTGATGTTCTTTTTCCATAAATGGTATTTATTTCTAATGCGGTAAAGATTTTGGCGAAATAACCGGCAATTCCTCCAGAACGAAATTGATGTTAGCGGTCTGCAGTGTGACGGAACGGGTTTCTTTGGTTAAAGATTTAATTTCGGCAATGCCGTTGCTGATGGCGCTGCCTATTTTTTTGGCAACAATTTTACCGCCAATAGTAAATGTAGAAAGGATAGACGCTTCTTGCGTTATGGGAGTTGGTGTTTCCGGAAGATTTAGGGTTTGCACTGAATCTTGAAAATAAAGCGACCACAAAGAGATTACAAATATCATAGTGACAATAGTGCAACCGGCCACCCAACTTTTTTTAGTGTTGTTATCCGATTGTTGAACTGCGTTAATATATTTTTGGATAAATTGCCACATAGTAATGACGCTTATTTACACTTTCAAAATTACTAAACGGATGCCTTTTTGTTCGGTAATTTCTTTTTTGCGAATCGTTAACTTTTCTTCTGGTTCGCTTTTTTGGCCTAATTCCTTAGCGAGATCCTTATAATCTTCACCGGATCGTTTCAGGCCCGGAATTTTGAAAAAGGCAGCCACAATAATTTTCGGTTCAATTTGTTTAATGAGTTTAGTAGCCGCATCGATTTCTATAAATGGTTTGCCGCCAGCCGGAATAAAAAGAATGTCAATTTCTTTTAGCGTATCTAATACCGAAGGATCTGGTGATTCGGAAATGTGGCCAAGAAAGCCCAAGGTAATATCTTCCGCCTTAACGGTGTACGCGGTTTTAAAATATTTTTCCTCTGACTCTTTATTTAATCCAATACCCTTAATTTCTATTCCCTTAATCGCGTATTCTCCGCCTCCCCACACAATATGTTCATCGCTGGTTTCTGCCGGTGGGACCGGATAAGGCGTAAGCGTTTTTAAAATTACATCCACTTTTCCCCGAGAAGGCGTGAGCCCGGTGGAGGATTCAAATGGGTCGGTCAATAAAGCAAGGCCCCCCGTTTGGACCTTAAAACATCCTTCGCCGTACCAGTTAATTACCATAATATACAATATATATACTACCAGAAGCGGTCTGGAAATTCAACGTGTAAATTTGACAAAAACAGCATTTTGTTATAAAATTTATTTAAGTAGTTCTTTTTATTTTTGTTATAAGGGAGGAGAGATGAAATTATTAATCGCAGTAAAACGGGAGCATCAAAGCATAGTGGAGTCGGCGCGAGACCGGTTTCTCATTAAGATAAAAGAGAAACTTGAGGACGATGAGTGCAAATGCGGCGCGCATGAAATGCATAAGACGCAGGATGAGGTCCAAGCTGTTGTATACACATCCGCAGAATCCACGCTTGACCATATGCAGGCGTTTGGATGTGATGCATTATTGACGGAATTTTATCTGCCGAAAGTAAATTCTGGCGCATATGTGGATTGTCTTTATCGTAAAGAAACAAACCTATGCGAGGACATTAAGGATCCGGTAATCCAACAATACTTGCGATTTATGCGCAATGTAGTGGATTCAGAAAATTTTCCCTACGCGCCGTATGGAAAAATTTTACTCCACGAATGGAGCCGGAGAAGAAAAACAATCCTTCTGCTGGCGCCGAATAATCCTGGAAAAACCGTAGGTTATGAGGAGGGTATTGGATATATCTGCGGTATGAAAAGCGATTTTGGATACAGCTATGGTTTTTTTAAAGGATCAAAAAATGTTCGTCATGAAAGCGAAGAATTCTGGCTTCACAACATCGAAAACATCTTTTTTACCCGGATTATCGAGGAAATTCCGGGAGAGATGTTAAAAATGCACCTTTTAAGCGAGAGATGGTTTCGGGATTAATAAATAGGATTCGCCTACAATGTAAAGTATTGTGGGCGAATTTTTTTATTGGCCGGCTTGACCAGTTCTTTTTTTATCAGTATATTCTGTATATCTTATTTATATGGTAAACACATTCAAAAAAACCGATTCCATTATCGCCTATCTGACCAAAAGCGTTCCGGAGGCATTTGGCTTCTTAAAAGAAGGTGATGTCGTAACGGGTAAACTTTTACGGCGTCTGCCGCGGACAGTTTATGTGGATTTAGGAAAATTTGGCACTGGCGTAGTCTATGGTGTGGAACTCCATCATGCGCGAGAAGTATTAAAGGCCTTGAAAGAGGGCGATGCTTTATCTGCTAAAGTCGTAGAGGTGGAAAATGAAAATGGTTATGTGGAATTATCGATGGCGGAAGTTGGCAAGCAAAAGTCTTGGCAATTTTTGAGAGAATTACGGGAAAAAGGCGAAGAATTGAAAGTAAAAATTACTGGAGCCAATTCCGGCGGTTTAATGGGCGAAGTGGAAGGATTGAAAGCATTTTTGCCGGTATCCCAACTGGCGAACGAACATTATCCCCGAGTGGATGACGGTAACCGCACGCGAATTTTGGAAGAGCTGAAAAAATTTGTCGGCCAGGAACTGACTGTGAAAATTCTAGATGTGAATCCCCGGACAGAAAAATTAATTATTTCCGAACGGGAAATTACGGATCAAAGCGTGAAAGAGCTTTTGAACCAATATAAAGCCGGCGATGTGGTAGACGGAATTATTTCCGGTGTTGCGGATTTCGGGGCTTTTATGCGGTTTACCGATAACCCAAAAATTGAAGGCTTGATTCATATATCGGAATTGGACCATAAATTAATCGGCAATCCAAAAGAAGTAGTGAAAGTGGATGACGCGGTGCGGGCAAAAGTTTTGGATATTAAAGATGGCCGCGTTACCCTTTCTTTGAAAGCGCTGAAAGAAGATCCGTGGCAGAAAGCGGAAGAATATTATAAAGCTGGACAGGAAGTGAAAGGAATGGTTTTGAAATTTAATCCCTTCGGCGCGTTTATCGGTTTAGATTATGATTTACAAGGATTAATTCACGTATCGGCCTTCGGCAGCGTAGAGGAAATGGAAAAGCATCTCGTAGTTGGGAAATCATATAACTTTATTGTGGAATCAGTGAAGGCTCAGGAAAAACGGATTATCTTGAAGTTAAAATCTTAATCTTCTCTTCGGTTTTGAGGCGGACGTTCTGGTTTGTTGGTTTTTAATTTTAAAAAATAGTAAAATAAGGAGACTATGTTATATAAAAATATTTTATGGGCAACGATTACACTTTTGTTGGTGTCGTTTACGTTTTCTTTGCTTTTTCAAACTGGAAAGGCGCCGATTAGTTTGACCATCAGCGAACTCACCGCCAAGGTCAATCAGAGCGAAGTTAAAACTATTTCGGTTCAAGGCAATGATTTGAAGATTGAATTAAAGAATGGCGACTTGGCAACCTCCAAGAAAGAAACCGAATTGGGCTTA
Organism: Minisyncoccota bacterium; assembly: GCA_036517155.1. GTDB lineage: Bacteria > Patescibacteriota > Minisyncoccia > UBA6257 > 02-FULL-45-10c > DATDXY01. The sequence continues at coordinate 24,879 of DATDXY010000019.1, read as the reverse complement.
AGCCAAACTTTGGCCAATTACGGCGTCACTCCCGAAGCGTTGCAAAGCGTGGATTTGAAAGTGGAAGATGAATCCGGCCTAAAATTCTGGATGGGCATATTGGTCCCGACGTTGCTGCCGATTATCGCAATGATTGCCATCTTTTGGTTTATTTTCCGGCAAGCGAAAGGCGGCGCTAATCAGGCGTTTTCTTTCGGCCGTTCCAACCTCCGCCTTTTCGGCGCGTTTAAAGATAAGATTACTTTCAAGGATGTTGCCGGCTTGCGAGAAGCAAAACAGGAATTGCACGAAGTAGTAGACTTTTTGAAAAATCCAAAAAAATTTTTAGAAATGGGTGCGCGGATTCCCCGCGGCGTGTTGTTGATGGGTTCGCCGGGTACCGGCAAAACCCTGCTCGCCCGTGCTACCGCCGGTGAAAGCGGCGTTCCCTTCTTTTATATTTCCGCTTCGGAATTCGTGGAAATGTTTGTTGGTGTCGGCGCTTCGCGGACTCGCGATGCCTTTGCGACGGCAAAAAAAGCATCACCAGCAATTTTATTTATTGATGAAATTGACGCCATTGGCCGGGAACGTGGCGCGGGCTTGGGCGGCGGCCACGATGAACGGGAACAAACTTTGAATCAAATTTTAGTGGAAATGGATGGTTTTGATCGGGAAACCAATGTAATTGTAGTAGCGGCGACCAATCGTCCGGATATTTTGGACCGGGCTTTGCTCCGCCCGGGCCGGTTTGATCGGCGAGTAATCTTGGACCTTCCGGATTTAAATGATCGGGAAGCAATTTTGAAGATTCATTCCAAAGAAAAACCGCTGGAAAAAGCCGTAGATCTTCGCAAAATAGCGGTTCGTACTCCGGGTTTCTCCGGCGCGGATTTGGCTAATTTGATGAATGAAGCGGCCATTATGGCGGCGCGAGAAAATCGGAAAACCGTCAGACAGGAAGATTTATATTCTTCCATTGAAAAAGTATTACTGGGTCCGGAACGGAAAAATCGGGTGATTTCCGAAAAAGAAAAAGAAATTACTGCCTATCACGAAGCTGGCCATGCGTTAGTGGCGGCTAGTTTGAAGCACTCCGATCCGGTGCATAAAGTTTCTATTATCAGTCGCGGCCGCGCGGGCGGTTACACGCTGAAATTACCGTCGGAAGACGTACATTTGAAAACCCGTTCGCAATTTATGGCGGATTTGGCGGTGATGATGGGCGGTTACGTATCGGAAAAAGAAACCTTCGGAGAAATGACTACTGGCGCTTCTAACGATTTGAAAGAGGCTTCCAAACTGGCGCGGGCGCTAGTAACGCAATTCGGCATGAGCGATGTGCTGGGTCCGCAAACTTTCGGCGAGTCCCATGAATTGATTTTTTTAGGAAAAGAATTGAGCCACGATCGCAATTATTCTGAACAAGTAGCTTCGCAAATTGATGTGGAAGTAAAAAGTTTTATTAATCGCGCCTATGAATCCGCGAGAAAAATCGTCAGCACTAGAAAACAAGCGTTAGAAGCTATCGCGAAAGTATTGATTGAAAAAGAAACGCTGGAACAGGAAGAATTCTACAAACTAATTGAACCGTTCAAACTGAAGCCATTAATCGTATAATAAAAGCCGCTCTTATTGGACATAAGGGCGGTTTTTTATTTAGAATATCGCTATGCGTCTGTAGCTCAATGGTTAGAGCACCAAGCTTATACCTTGGCGGTTCTTGGTTCGAGTCCAAGCAGACGCACAATAAAAAAACGCCCCGCTTATACAGCAGGGCGATTTTGTTTTTTTTTGAGACTATCCAGTACAATCTGGAGGTACCGATTGTGATGAGTAGTGTACATAAAGTGTCCATCTCCCCTATCCAGTGATCCGCCTCGGATATCCGGAAGGTTTTTTTGAGAAAACCAACGGCACAATTTAATTTCTTGAGTTTCTTGGAGTAACAATGCGCCACCGACAATGATGCCGGTTAAAATCGCAGTCATTCGATGATTGTTCTGTAACTGAATGCGTTCCCGCAGTTTTGGTTTAATGAGATACCCGGTTTCCTCGAGCACCTCTTTAATTGCGGTGAGCAAGATTTTTTTCTTGGTGTACTTTTTATTCCAACAGTCATCAAAAAACGGAGCATCGATTTCTGGCGCGTAAATTTCCACAACTTTTTTTGCCTCTGCCCACGTAAGCGGATTACCGCGTTTGCGAAGCTGAGTAACGGTGGACTTTAAGGAATCCAGATATTCTCGATAAGTTTGCTGAAATGGCCGGTTGGGAATAATCAGTTTTGGTTTTTCCAAACACAGTAATAATTGATTCTGCCCGTTAAAGATTGCTACTCGGACAGTAATTTCCGGATGATCCGTAAAATCTACTCGGCCGCCTGGTAATCCCCAGGCACTGTGCTTAAAATGAGGTTTAGATTCGGTAATCGGCAATGCGTGAGTAATGCTCATTGTATTCCTCCAATCTTTTTTATTGACAAGTTACTTAAGAATATTACTATATAATAAAATATTGTTTATGTCAAACTTGCTGTGGACAGAATGTTCGGTTAAGCTAACTTAAATAAGTTTGATTTGGGCGTTTAGCTCAGTGGTAGAGCATCTCGTTTACATCGAGAGGGTCCAAGGTTCGATCCCTTGAACGCCCACAATAAAAAAGTAATCCCCCGAATACTTCGAGGGATTATTTTTTTATGACTTTTTACTGTGAGTGAATTCTTGCACTACGCGTTCCGCCACTTCATTAATCAGTGGCAACATCATATTGGGGTCACTGACGTAGATGCGCGCATGAATAATGATCGTAGTGAGATAAATTCCTCCTCGAGAAATAATAGACGCGGATAGCAGTGTAAAACATTTTTGTTTTTCATTGCCAGTTTTAGTCAGAACAAGATGGTGAGTTAGAACGCCAAAATCCTGTTGGTAAGAAGGCTTGTAATCAAAAACAGTTTCCAATTGACCGGACTCAATTAATCCAGCAGATACTTTTTGAGAAAAGTAATTGGTATAACCATTTCTGTCGTCGATTGGATTGGAAAAATTGATTATTCCATTTTCTTGCTGGTAATGATAGTGCAGATACAAAGTTGCATTACCCAAGATAATTTTTCTGATATCCAATTCTAAGAACGGTATTCCAAGGACTTTTACTTCATCAATTTTGATTTTGAATTGCCCCCTAGTTTCCTCGCCAATTTCATTAACAAGAGTGTATGTTTCTGCTAACACAGGTTGGTGTTGGCAATTCATAAGCTGCGCTATGAATAGTAAGGCAATCAACTTGACCAAATTACCCAAGTAATTGGATAAGAGCATATTCTCCTCCTTTTTTAGTTTTGTAAATTTTTAAATAACAGCTCTATACTATCCCCTAAACTCATGGGCGTCAATTTGTTATTTACTTAAGTGTTAAACAAAACGTGAAACAATTCCCCAGCCGCTCCCCCTTACGAGTGTTAAACAAAAGTGTTTAACACCACGTTAAACAAATTTGTTTAACGGTGGTGAGGTGAAATACGGCAAAGTAATTCGGCAATCCGGCAATTTACCTTATTTAAGCTTAAAATCTATCTGTCGCAAAATAATGTAAAACATTTAAAATGTTTTACGCCTATTTTATAAAATATGTTTTACATTAAGTGTAAAACATTATTTTGTATTTACGTCTATTTGTAGGAAAATGTAAAACGTGAAACAATTTCAATGTTAAACAACCTGTTTTTGTTTAACACCGGCTAAACAAATTGTTTAACGTTAAACAATATTTTGTGTATAAGCGTAATTTAGTAAAATTGTTTTACGTTTTACAATTTACCCAGTTTTATAGGAAAATACATTGTAGTGTAAAACGTAAAACAATTTTATGAATAACAAACAATCCATTGGCAAGCTTGGCGAAGATCTCGCCTTTCAGTATTTACAAAAACACGGTTGCCGGATTATTGATCGGAACTTTCGGAAACCGTGGGGCGAGATAGATATTATTGCCAAAGATAAAAATGGAGTATTAGTTTTTGTGGAAGTGAAAACAATCCGACAATATAATAATCAACCGCTGAATATTCAGCCGGAAGATAATTTAACGCCTTCAAAATTAAAAAAACTCCAACGCACCGCATCTTTATACGTTGGCGCAAATGAAAATTTAGTAGGGGATAAAAAAGGATGGCGGATTGATTTGATTGCTATCACATTGACAAATGAGTTAAAAGATTGTGATATAAAATATTTTGAAAATATATAAATTTTAAAATGTATGAAATGGTATACTGAATATAGGAATTTGTTTGCACATTGAAACGGAGGGATACTATATGAATGAAAGAAATCACTCAATGTTGATTGAAGAAGATGGCACATCGATTCTCAAGTGTCATTTTAATAAGCAATTGACCACTAATGACTCCGAGGACTATGATGGTCCTTCGAAATTTTGTCCGGTTGCTTCCAATGGCAAAAAAAATCAATCACACCTACTGGCTCGCTGTATTTGGAACGTGCAGGGAGTAGAGAGAATTATCGTGTACCGTTATAGAGTTTTTATTTATTTTGGGAAAAAATTTATTGCTCAAAATTACAAGCGGCACGTTGCAACGGTGATTGAGAATCATTTTCGCGAACAGGAAATCTGGAAAAGAGAGATTGACAATACTATCCGAAATGCTCAATGCCGATTTTTACAACGGCAGCGCCCCCGTCCCCAGTCCTAGTATCTTTTTAAGTTAAGAAGCCATCTTTCCCCAAGATGGCTTCTTTTATTTAGATAGGTTCTAAAAATATAGTACAATTAGTAATATGCGAAAGACAGGATTTATTTTAATTATTGGCGCATTATTCAGTTTTTTAATTAGCGCAATTACCACTCATGCGGTTGAGGGATATGTTGACAGTGGTTTGCCTTGTGATCAGACCTCAGGAAAAGTATTGTGTCAAAAGCGATATAATAGTCCAACCCCCACCCGCGATAATGTCGTGTTATCTAAGTTGAATGTTATTTTTACGATTCCTCGAGAAATTGCCGACTCATTTAATCCGACTGCAGATAATTTTTTTCCGGAAGATCGATCCTTAAATCGTTTTGATACCGCTATTATTTATTCGGAGGGGGAGCGTTTGCTGGCGGAAAGCTGTGTTGGCGGCAATATTACGGTAGAAGTTATGAAGCCACCTCTTGCTGATAAAGTAGAAATTTTTGATCATTGGGATTGTAATTTTTCGGAACGGATATGCCAACGATGGCCATCGTGCCAGAGAGACAGCGCATGTTGGGTTGGATTGGATTTTATTTGGCCGAGCAAAACTGTGCCGGCTTGCGCGCCGTTAACCCAGAGGATGTCTGTGACCGCATCGGATAACGCAGTTCCAGAGGGTGGCAGCTATACTGTAGTCTGGCAAGCAACCAATCCTGGCACCCAATGCCAATTAAGTGGCAAAATGCCGGATAATTTTTCCGCTAATACGACGTCCGGACGTAATACTTTTTTTAATGTTCCTACCGGTGTCTATACTCATAAGTTCACCTGTATGGGAGTGGTGGATGGTAGTAAATCTGCTCAAACGGGCAGCATTACCAAAACGGTCACTGTTAAAGTGGGCGACATTCCTCCGCCACCCGCCGGGCAATTAACGGGGAACGTAACCGAAATAAAAAAAGGAGAAGCAGTAACATTAAATTGGAATGTCAGTAATGCGGAATCAATAACCATCGATCAGGGGATTGGCAGAGTTTCCAATACTGGTTCCATAACGGTATTTCCGAAATTTACCACCCGCTATTCTTTGGAGGCGTTAGGAAAATATCCGGAGTTGGGAGGAAAGTTGCGATCATCGGTTACCATTCGCGTACAAACGCCAACTTTGCCAGCGCCGCCATTGTCAAAACCACCAGAAGTTATAACGCCAGCGGAACCGGAACCACCGATTTTTCAAGCGGCGCCAACACCGGTAGCGGAACCAAAATTGGATTTGAAAGTAAATGGCCAAGATGGCCCAATAACATTAAATGCGCCAGCTTCGTTTGAAATTTCTTGGAATCTGGATCGTTATTGTATTGCCTATGGCCCCGGCTGGTTGGGCGTGAAAAGCAAAGCGGAAACACAAACGGTGAATAATTCCACAGTAGGCACTCACACGTATAAAATGTATTGTCCTGGTTTTTCTTCCGCATCGGATTCGGTGACAATAAACATCGTTGGTTCGTCAGAAGAAATTATTTCTAGCAGCCCAATTACTCCGAGAATAATTCCTCTGCCAATCGCGGAAGCGGGCGTGAGTTTGGATGGTGTAATGTATGGCCGGAGCATTCGAGTGGTTCGTGGCAAACCGGTTTCTTTATGGGTTTCGGCAAGCAGAGATTTAAATGGTGACAATAAGGCCAGTCGTGATGCCTCTGGCGGTTGGTCGGAAATCCAAGACGGCGGTCAATGCCAATTTAATATTGATTTGAATTCTGGCACACCAACTTTTGAAGGGGTGGTAAATGAGCCGGTGGAATCCGAAATGTGCAATGTGCCTTTTGGTGAAAAGATTTTTAATGATCCTCCTGGCGTATATCGGTATGGTGTACTACGACTAGTGCAAGGCGATGGTAAAATATCCAGCATCGCTTATATAAATGTAGCGGTAGTGAATCCACCTCCACCAAAAGGGCCGCCGGTCATTGATATCAGTGCCAATGGCAAGGCGGAAAAAGTGACGCTCGGAGTCCCATCAGAATATGCAATTAGCTGGACTACTCAAGATGCGGATACCTGCGTGGCATTAGGCGCTTGGAGCGGCAACCAACCAACCAACGGCAACCAAACATTTGTCGGTTCGGCAAAAAAAGAATTAACCTACGGTCTGACTTGTAAGGGGCCATTAGGGACAACCACCCGATCGGTTATTGTGAAATTAGCCGAAGTGCCAATCTGCGCCTTTACCGCCCTGCCTTCGGTTTTGGATACACGTTCCGTTTTTGTCCGAGAATCCGAACTGGCATGGAGTTGCCGTTTTGCCGATACTTGCCGGATAGTTCCGGCCCTTGGCGCGAGTATAAAAACTTTTGGTTCGGTTCGAGTGTCGCCAATAATTTCTACAACGTACAATCTGATTTGTGGCAATGCGGAAGGGGAACAATCTTTTGACGCAACGGTGAAAGTACAATAAATTGACAAAATACTAATTATATAGTATAACGAAAAGCAGAGTAGTATATAGCAGCATTAATAAATTATAAGGAGGTCGCGCGAAATGTTGAGACAAATGTTGGCCGTTGCCGTGATGTGCGGAGCAATGCAAATTGCTTACGCGGAGAATTGGACGCCCATTCTGAAGTTTCAGAGAGAATCCTATAACTCTTATGAATCAGACACCGCTACTATGACTGAAACGAAACTGCTGAATGATCGGAGGAAAATCTACGAATATACCGCAGTCGCTTTGAGTAAGCTAGAGACACCGGACTTTTCTGCTTTTTCCGAAGAAGCGGTTTATGATGCATTCTGGGCAGTGTTTGACGGTTATGCAGTGGATAAAGTCTGGTTGAAGGAACTGAAAAATCGCATTGCCGAACTTAGCGGAGGAGAGGTCCAATTACGAGGATCTTCCTCTATTCATTTTAATGTACGGGTGCGTGGACCGGCTGAATACTTGATCCTGAAGAAGGGAAAATCCAAGACCAGGATAATTCTGGGGCCATATGTGTCTCCGGTGATATTCAATAATTAGATCTTTTGGTCAAAATAAAGGGGTTCTGCGTGTACGTAGAGCCCCTTTGACTTTTTCCGGAATTTCAGATATACTGCTTTTATTGATTGAAGTCCGCTCCCAGCGGGCTTTTTTAAAAAAATTATTAAAATTAACCACTAGTGACTAATCACTAACTACTATTATATATGATGGACCTTAAAAGTCTTAAAAAAGCGGTAGAACAAATTGCCGATGAAAAAGGCATTGACGCGACGCACGTATTAGAAGCGATTGAATCTTCCATTGCCGCAGCGTACAAAAAAGAATATCGAAAAAAAGAGGAAATTATCCGCTGTCGTTTTGATTTGAAAAGCGGCGATCTCAAGTTTAGCCAAGTGAAAACTATCGTTGATGAAACTACGGTTCGGATGCCGGTGGAGGGGGAGGAAGAGGTAATAATAGATGAAAAACCTCGACGTTTTGATAGCTCGGAAGTCGGGACACCGACTGAAGCGTCAGTATTGCCACGCTATAATTCCGATCGGCATATTCTTTTGGAAGAAGCGCGAACTATTAAAAAGGATGTCCAGCTGGGCGAAGAACTGGAATTCCCGTTGGAAACTTATGAAGAGTTCGGACGGATCGCCGCCCAAACCGCGAAGCAGGTGATTTTGCAGCGGCTTCGGGAAGCGGAACGGAATTCCGTATTGAAAGAATTTCAAAATAAATCCGGCGAGATTGTTAGTGGCGTAGTGCAGCGATTTGACCGGGGCAATGTGTATATTGATCTTGGCCGCGCCACCGGTTTGATGTTTTATAACGAATCTATTCCGGGCGAGCACTATCGTTCCGGCGAACGGCTTCGGTTTTTTGTGCTGGCCGTCCAAGAGGACGCAAAAGTTCCGGGCATTATTTTATCCCGTTCCCACCCGAGATTTGTGAGTAAATTATTTCAATTAGAAGTTCCGGAAATTGCGGAAGGCGTGGTAGAAATTAAGGGAATTGCCCGCGAACCGGGCAGCCGCACGAAAATTGCCGTTGCTTCCAAAATGGAAGGTGTGGATCCGGTGGGTTCTTGTGTGGGCCAGCGCGGCACTCGCGTAATGTCGGTCAGTAATGAACTGGGCCAGGAGAAAATTGATATTATTGAATGGTCGGAAAGTCCGGAGAAATTTATTTCTAACGCGCTTTCTCCGGCAAAGGTATTAGAAGTCACCGTCTCCGAACGTCGGGAAGCAAAAGCGTTTGTCGCAGAAGATCAGTTGAGTTTGGCGATCGGCAAAGGTGGACAGAATGTCCGTTTAGCCGCCAAATTAACTGGTTGGAAAATTGATGTCCGATCGCAAGCACGTCCAGAAGAAGTGCAAGAAGGCGGTGTCGCGGTTTCTCCGGACACGGTGCCTCCGGCAGAAGAAAAAAGCGCTGAAGAATAATTAATTTTCCAATAATTTATGAATCTCTATTTATCTATTTTTGTACCGATTGTCCTTTCCGTAGTATATAGCGCGTACGTGATTTTTTGGCTTCGGGGGAAATCATCCGGTAATGAAACGATGCAAGAAATTTCTCGAGCAATTCAAATTGGCTCCAAAGCTTATTTGAATCGGCAATATAAAGCGATTGCCGTAGTAGCGCTTATCTTGGCGCTGGCTTTGTATTATTGGCTTGGCGGCGCGGTTACGGTTGGTTTCTTGATTGGCGCAGCAGCATCGGCATTAGCTGGTTATATCGGTATGAATATCGCTGTTCGTTCTAATGCCAAAACCGCGGAAGCGGCCAAGAACGGTTTGAATGCGGCGTTATTGCTGGCATTCCGATCCGGAGCGGTAACTGGATTTCTGGTAGTGGCGCTAGGTTTGCTGGCGGTGGCCGGATTTTATTTTGCTACGAAAAATGTTCCAGCCTTGATTGGTCTGGGTTTTGGCGCCAGTTTAATTTCTATCTTTGCCCGTTTGGGCGGCGGTATTTTTACCAAAGCGGCGGACGTGGGTACGGATTTAGTTGGTAAGGTGGAAGCCGGCATTCCGGAAGATGATCCTCGCAATCCAGGCGTAATTGCGGATAATGTCGGTGACAACGTGGGCGATTGCGCCGGTATGGCAGCGGATCTTTTCGAAACCTATGCCGTTACGCTTTCGGCAGTGATGCTGCTCGGTTCATTTTTACCAGATGTGAAATTTGTCATTTTCCCGCTAGTGTTGTGCGGGTTTGCCATCGTGGCTTCTTTAATCGGAAGTTTATTTGTGCGAATGAGTTCCGAAGGGACAATTATGGGCGCGCTCTATAAGGGCTTAATTGCGACTATCGTAATTTCCGCAGCGGCTTTTTATCCGTTAACCAAATATTATTTTGCCGGAGATGCGTGGAGAATTTATATCAGCGCGTTGATTGGCCTTGCCGTTACGGCGCTGATGGTGGTGGTAACGGATTACTATACTTCTAAAAGTTTCCGCCCAGTAAAATCTATTGCGAATGCGTCTGTGTCCGGACATGGCACAAATATTATTATGGGTTTGTCTGTCGGCATGGAAGCGACGGTAATCCCGGCGATCATTATTGTCGCGGCAATTTTCGGCAGCTACTTAGTTGCCGATTTGTACGGGATTGCGATTGCCGCAGTTTCTATGTTGTCAGTTTCTGGCATGGTAGTAGCGATTGATGCCTTTGGTCCGATTACTGATAATGCCGGCGGCATTGCGGAGATGAGTAATGCTCCGGAAGAAGTGCGAAAAATTACGGATGCCCTAGATGCGGTGGGGAATACCACGAAAGCGGTGACCAAGGGATATGCTATTGCCTCAGCTGGGCTAGCAGCCTTAGTGTTGTTTGCCGGTTATGGATTTGAATTTATGAAAAAAGCCGGGAAATTTATTCCTTTTGATATTCAAGATCCATCCGTATTGATTGGTTTATTGCTGGGCGTGGCAATTACCTATTGGTTTGCTTCCATCGCAATGCGTTCGGTAGGTAAAACTGCTGGTGCGGTGGTAGAAGAAGTGCGCCGCCAATTCCGGGAAATCCCGGGAATTATGGAACGAAAAGCAAAGCCGGATTATGCTCGCGCCGTGGATATTGTCACTAAAGCCGCATTGAAACAAATGATTTTTCCGGCGCTGTTGCCGATTGTGTCAGTGATCGCGGTCGGATTCTTGCTTGGGCCGCTCGCGTTGGGCGGATTCTTGATGGGTTCTATCATTGGCGGAATTTTCTTGGCGCTTTCCATGACTTCGGGCGGCGCCGCGTGGGATAACGCGAAAAAATATATCGAATCCGGCAATTTTGGCGGCAAAGGCTCGGACGCGCATAAAGCCGCTGTTACTGGTGACACGGTTGGCGATCCGTACAAAGACACGGCCGGACCAGCAATTAATCCGCTTATCAAAGTCATTAACATTGTGGCGCTTTTGTTAGTGCCATTTCTCTAAACAGCTATGAAATATGATGCGAAAAAACTGCCTCACTCGCAGGCGGAACTCCAAGTCACTTTGGAGCATAAGGAATTTTTGGAATATTACCAGCCGATTTATGATCGGATACTGACCTCGGTGCATTTGAAAGGTTTTCGCCCGGGTACGGCGCCAAAAGATTTGGCGGATAAAGCGGTGGATAAAGAAAAAGTTTTTGAAGAAGCGGCGACGGAAGCGATTCGTCATACCCTCAAAGCCATTGCCGAAGAAAAAGAATGGGAATTGGTAGATCAGCCGAAAATTGATATCCAGGAAAGTGAAACCGGTTTGAAATTCAAAACCGTCCTGACGCTGTTTCCAGAAATAAAGCTTGGCAATTACCAGAAAATCAGCAAGAAAATTTTCCAAGAAAGAAAACCGGTCACGATAGAGGAAAAAGAAATCCAAAAATCCATTAATTGGCTATTAAATACCCGCGCGAAAGTTACCCGAGTCAATCGGACAGCAGAGAAAGGGGATGTGATTGATTTGGATTTTGCCGGTTCTATTGACGGCAAAAGTTTGGATGGCGCCAGCGGCAAAGCCGACCGGTTTGTGCTGGGCGAAGGAAAATTCATTCCGGGTTTTGAAGAACATATTATTGGGCATAAGGAAGGGGATCACATTGCCTTTGCCATCACTTTTCCGGCGGATTATTGGAAAGAAGATTTACGAAATAAAAAAGTGGATTTCCAAACGGATGTCCGGGGCGTGTTTAGCCGTGAACTGCCGGAGCTGAATGATGAATTGGTAAAATCCTTGGGGAAATTTGAAACCGTGGCGGCGTTTGAAACCAGCGTTCGCGAAGGAATCCAAAAAGAAAAAGAAGAAAAAGAACGCGATCGGGCGCAACTGAAAATTTTGGAAGAAGTCGGAAAAGATTCCACCATTGATATTCCACAAATTATGATTGATCGCACGGTCAAAGGTATGGAAGAAGAATATCGTTTGCACAAAGGCGCTCGCCAGAACGAAGAAGAATTGCAAAAATCCCTTCAGGAAGCGGCAAGAAAAAATGTCATCAATAATTTGGTGCTGTTCCAAATCGCCAAAACGGAAAATCTGGAGCCGAACCAAGCAGAAGTGGAAAAAGAAGCCAATGATTTTTTGGCCCGCAGTCAGTTTGAAAAAAATCCGAAAATTGACCCCCAACGGCTTTATGATTATATTTATGGCATAGTTCGGAATAAAAAGGTCTTTGAGCATTTAGAGTCATTAGCCAAATAAAACACTATGGGAGATGAATCCAACCAGTATTTAATTCCAACGGTTATAGAAAAAACCCAAATGGGTGAGCGGGCGTACGATATTTATTCCCGTCTATTAAAGGAACGCATTATCTTTTTGGGCGGGCCGATTAGTGATGGCGTAGCGAACACGATAATCGCGCAACTGCTTTTTTTGGAACACGAAGATCCAAAGAAAGATATTAAATTGTACATCAACTCTCCGGGCGGATCGGTAACAGCCGGACTGGCGATTTACGACACGATGCAACTGGTGAAACCGGATGTGTCCACAGTTTGCGTCGGTATGGCGGCATCTATGGGCGCAGTTTTGCTGGCAGCGGGGCAGAAGGGCAAGCGAATCGCTTTGCCGAACTCGGAAATTCTTTTGCACCAAATTATGGGCGGCGTAGAGGGACAGGCGATTGAAATTGAAATTACGGCGCGACATATTCTGAAAATCAAAGAACGTTTGAATCAAATTATCGCCAAACACACTGGCCAGCCGATGGCAAAGATTGAAAGAGACACAGATCGCGATTTCCATTTAAGCGCCTCTGAAGCGAAAGAATACGGAGTAATCGATACGGTTTTGAAGAACGGAAAGTAAAGAAACTGCCCCTTAATCGGGGCTTTTCTTTTGTGGGTAGAGGTGATAGGGTATGGGTAATTATTTTTATATGAATACCAAGAAATACATATTAATTTTCCTTATATCCTCTCTAGCTTTTACGGCTTCAATTCAAAGCGTGAAAGCCGACGATCCACCTTATCAAAACGTAAGATTTGGATTTAACAGCCAAGATGAATTGGTAGTGAGTTTTGATTGGATAGGCATGACTCGCTTGAATGTTTCTATGGCGGTTGGTTTTAATGGAAGAATTTTCTATGAAAGCGGTCTTAGTTTTTTCCCCAATTTAAGTAAAGACGTAACAGCTATATTTGAAGAAGGAATTAATCCGAACGCATTTATTCCAGATTGGTTTGGCCACAGTGATTTCATCCAGGGCCAGTCTTATTCAATCCCGGTTCTTTCAATAAAAAAATGGACTCCACAAAACTTTATCCGAGTGTGTAATTGGCTTCATCCTTGTCCGGTTACAAGGCCGCTAGTTGAAGAAGTGATAGGACGTCCTTTCAATGAAGGAGATTACATTACCATTGCTTTTGATTCCAATAATCCAATTCCAATTAAATTTTCTGACCCAGCCCAATATCATTTTATTGGTGAACAAAAAATTCCTATCATCATCGTGCCGGGGATTATGGGGACGAGGTTAAATCTGGTTTCGGATGGAGAAGAGGTTTGGCCGAATGGTGGACGAATGGTTTTATCGGGATCAGACGAATATCTCAATGCTCTTCAGCTAACTTCAGATGTTCAGGACACAGTCCCAATCGATGTGGGGAGCATTGTTGGTCAAGAATTCGTGGCGCCAAATTATCAGCCTCTGCTTGATTTATTTATTAACAATGGATATGTTACGGGCACTAATCTTTTCACTGTTCCATTTGATTGGCGCAAATTAGTTTCTGACCAGAGAAATCGGCTGGGAACAGTATTACAAGAAGCAATCAATAGATCACCGAATGGGAAAGTCAATATTATCACTCATAGTACTGGTGGCTTGCTAGTTAAAGATTATCTACTTTCAACTTCCACAATTAATTTTGTAGACAAATTAGTTTTTGTCGGTGTGCCCCAGATTGGGGCACCCAAAGCATTTAAGATTTTGAATTATGGTGATAATTTTAATTTCAACCTATTTGGTTTTTATATTTTGAATTCAGAAAGAATGAAAATTATTTCTCAAAATATGCCCGGAGCGTATCAGTTGTTGCCAAGTAGAAAATACGTGGAATTAGAAGGGGGATATGTGCAGGATTATCGAAACGGAGCAGCGGACGAGAATCCGCTTAGCTATGACCAAACTAATGCATTGATGGCCGAAGATCCTCTTGATCAACGCAACGTCTCTTTATTAAATCAAGTAGATGCTTTTCACCAGAATTTAGATACCCAGACATTAAATTTACCTAACATATATAATATTGCTGGTTGTCTTAATCCAACCATAAGGAGCATTCGTGCATATGATAATGGAAAATTTGATATTAACACTGGTAGTGGTGATGGAACGGTGCCACTTGCGAGCGCCCTTTATGGTTCGGATAATTACCAGAATTATTTTGTATTACCGCCGAATACTAAAGAAAACATTGATCACTTGGGATTAGTACAGGAAGAAGCACCATTAGATCTGATTAAAAAGATTATTGACGGTAATGTAGATCAACTCCCTTATGGAATTTCTAGTAATGAACAAGATTGTTTTCCATTTTCTGGCACTGACCTAATAATAGTAAGCACTCATAGCCCAGTTACTTTGCATATATACGATTCCCAAAATCACCATACTGGTCCAGTGGAGAATGGTGATATTGAATTAGGGATTTCTGGAAGCAATTACACAACGATTGGCGAAAATAATTTTGCTTTCTTGCCAGCAGACGAAAATTATCGTTTTGTAATTAATGCATACGCAAGCGGTAATTTTGATTTCAAAGTTAAATCGTACGCCGGGGAAAATCTAGAGAGTATGACAACGTACGTCAATGTACCAATTCAAAGCGATCAAACAATGGCGACATTGAATTTTTCTACTACAAGTATTCCTCAACTAGAGTTGGATAATGATGGTAATGGGAGCATTGATCAATATATCAACCCAACTGGTTTATTAGTTGGTAGTTCTACCACTGATGTTTTACCGTCGGAAATTACTATTATTGCTCCGGAAAGCAGAAATTATCCACGTTCTGAATTAATACCGTTATCAATAGAAAGTCAGGATTCGGAATCTGGTGTTGCGTATCAGGATGTATATTTAAATGATCAGCTAGTCGCTACTAACACGATAGACCTATTTTTTGAGAAATTAGGAACAAGCACAGTTCAAGTTTTGTCTTCTGATGCAGCTGGGAATTTTGGGTCGCAAAGCATGGATTTTCGAGTTATTGCCACTCCAGACAGCACAATTTCCGATATTGAACGGTCATTTAGTTTGGGGTGGATTACAAAGAAAGGCATAAAAGAAACTTTGATTAATAAGCTTGAGCAGGCCATTAAGATTGAAAAACGAATAGAGACATTAGAAGAGAAACTACCTAATGATCAGAAAATACTTAGACGTATAGAAAAGTTGGAAAAAAGAATTGACAAGGTGCTGGGTAAAAATTTGTTGAAAGAATTAGAAAAAGAGTATAATAAGGGTACTATTAATAACCTGGCATTTGAATTATTAAGGGAGGACGTTAAGTGGTTATTAAATGATTAATTATGGATAAAAAATATTATAAATTTATCGCTATTGGTTTCGTTTGTGGGTTGATTCTATTTTTTACACCTACATTACTGCAAATAGATTTACTTTTAGGATCAGGGGCATTAATAGATTTATTACCGAAATCAGTTTTTAGTCTTTTCTTGGTGGGAGTGCCATATAGCATTGGCGGTGGTATTTTGTTCTTTCTCATTAGGACTATGTTTAAAAAACAAAATCTTAAAGAAAGTTTATATTTTACCCTAGGGATGTATATACCTTATGTTCTATATATTATTCTTGCTCTAATTGCACTTTCAAATTGGAGATTGTTTTAACTAATTCAATCCCCAGTAAGAAAATCCCCTCACCCGGGGCTTTTCTTTTGTTGGGAGGGATGATATGGTGGAGGGGATTATTAGTTTTAGTTAGATTTCAAATTGATCAATGAATTATGAAATGGGTTTTATTTACTGGGACATGGCGATTATTCAATGAAGAAGTTGAAACAGATGTAAGGACCTCTACACGAGAAGTGCTTGCCCGAGGCGATGGTATTATCACTGGTGGAGCAACGGGGGTAGACTATTTTGTTATGGACGAAGCAATGAAGATAGATCCAATAGCTATGCGACTGCGCGTAATTATTCCTGCTTACCTCGAAAGCTATATTCGCGATTATTATACTAACTGGTGCATGAAGCCAGTTACTAAAGAAATCATAGATGCCCTCGCCATACTTTTAAGAAAGATAAAAAAAGTTAATACAGATGCCTTGCTAGAAATGCCGTATGACGTTATTACGCAAGATCATTACAATATGAGAAATGATGAGGAAATAACGCAATCCGATTCAGTGCACGCCTTCCAAGTGAATAAAAGTACTGGTACTCAGGATACTCTAAATAAGGCCAAGAAAGCGGGAATCCCAATAGATGTATACAAGAAATATACTATTTAGCGTCGTGCAATCACGGTTCTAACTTTGTACCACTTGGTCGGTTACAAGACATGGTAAAATTTATATATGAGTAAAAATCCCACCAACGAATTTTCTTTTATTCTCAAACCTTCAAAATTTGGCATTGGAGTTTTTGCAGCGCACGATATTGCCAAAGATACCTTTCTTCGGTTATTTGGCGGTGAAGGGGAGGCGGAACACAATGTCCGTATTCTCAGTAAAAAGGATGTGCCGGAGCTATTCCAAGAATATCCTCTGCATCGGGGAGATAAGTTGATCTGTCCGAATGATTTCGGCGCAATGCCGGTCGGCTGGTATTTGAATCATTCCAAAACCCCGAATGCAATCCACAAAGATTATAAGTGGTATGCTTCGCTGGATATCAAAGCAGGAGAAGAAATCCTCATTGACTACAATTCCTTGGAAGAATCAACAGAAGCGAGAGAAGATTATTACTCAAACTAAGACCTTTAAATAAGGTCTTTTTTTATTTATACCCCGTTAGAAATTAAATTTCTAACGGGGTATACTATACCCATGGACTTTTTATCTCGCGGTATATCGGAAATTATTGAAAAGGAGGCTTTGGAAGCAGCATTAAGAGGGAAAAAGAAGCTTCGGGTGAAATTTGGCATTGATCCGACCAGTCCGGATTTGCATTTGG
Source organism: Minisyncoccota bacterium (assembly GCA_036517155.1). Lineage (GTDB taxonomy): Bacteria > Patescibacteriota > Minisyncoccia > UBA6257 > 02-FULL-45-10c > DATDXY01. The sequence goes on along the minus strand of DATDXY010000019.1, from coordinate 7,604 downwards.
GGCATACGGTGCCGCTGCGTAAATTGAAGCAGTTTCAGGATGCGGGACATCAGGTGGTGCTGGTTATCGGCGATTTTACTGCTCAAGTCGGCGATCCTTCGGGACGGGACAAAACCCGGCCGATGCTCACCGAAAAACAAATCCGCGCCAATCTCAAAACCTATCTCGTGCAAGCGGGGAAAATCCTTAATCTCAAAAAATCCGAAATCCATTACAACAGCAAATGGTTTTCCAAGAAACCGGCAATTATTTATGATATTGCGTCGCGGGTAACGCTTCAACGGGTGATTGAGCGGGACGACTTCCAAAAACGCATCAAAGGAGGACAGGATATTACTATGCTTGAGGTGCTCTATCCGCTTTTACAGGGCTATGATTCCGTTATGGTGAAAGCCGACGTGGAACTGGGCGGTACAGACCAGAAATTTAACCTCCTGATGGGACGGCGAATCCAGCGCAGTTACGCAATGCCGGAACAGAATATAATTACTCTGCCGCTTTTGGTGGGCACGGACGGCGTCCAGAAAATGAGCAAGAGTTACAACAACTATATCGGCATTACCGAGCATCCGGAAATTATGTTCGGGAAAATTATGTCTATCCCGGATTCTTTGATTGATTCCTATTACGAACTCTGCACGGACGTGAAACGCATCCAGACCGATCCCCGGCAGGCAAAACTGGTGTTGGCGATGGTGATCGTCGGAATGTATTACGGTGAAAAGATAGCCGTGAAAGCCCACGATGAGTTTATCCGAGTCGTGTCTCATAAAGAAATGCCGACAGAGATTCCAACGATAAAAATCGGCATTAAATCGCTGATGCTCGCTGATTTGTTGGTGAATGCGAAATTGGCCGCTAGCAAGAGCGAAGCGCGGCGGTTAATCGAGCAAGGCGGCGTGAAAATCGGCCAAGAACGGCAATCGGATCCGAATAAAATGATTCACTTGGAAAAAGAAATCGTGCTTCAGGTTGGAAAACATAAGTTTTTGCGCGTCACTTTCTAGAAACTCAGTTTTTTTCTGGATTTTCTCTTTACACTATATTTGAAGTAGTGTAAAATTTTTTTATGTACGACGAATTGTTTGGCGAAATCAAAACATTGAAAATATTCTTCCTTTTCGGGGGACTTTTTTTGTACGGAATTTTTGATGTTCTGCGCGGGTTGTTAGGATAAGGAGTATTTGTGATATTTAGTAGAGTATGTTATTTTAAGAATCGTCTTTAGGACGCGTGATCTTTAAAATAAAAATAAGGAGGCTTAAATTGAAAGAAGAATCCATAGCGCTGTTGTTTGTTGGTCCGCCGGCATGCGGAAAGGGAACGAATGCCAAGCGTCTCGCACAAGAGCTGGAAGGAGCGTATTTCAGCACGGGAGATGCCTTTCGGGAACGTCGCAAGAACGATCCGGAATTTGAACGCAAAGCTGGCCATATTCTGGATAGCGGCGGTTTGCTTTCCGATACGTTTGTTGTTCAAACCTTCCAGCATTGGTTGCAGCAGAATCGGCATTTTCGTTATGTCATTCTGGATGGCGTAATCCGAACGGTTCCACAAGCAGAGATGATTATTCTTTTGCTTCGCGATTATCGTTATCAAACCATCTCCACCTTATTGTTCAATTTGCCCGATGAAGTCTGTGTGCAACGCATGCTCAATCGGCAGAAAGAAAATCAAGGCAGGGCAGATGACCGGGAAGGAGTTATAAAGATGCGGCTTAAGAATTATGAGGCGCATCTGGTTGATCTCAAAAATCATCTGTATTACAGAACCAATCTGGTTCCAATCAATGCCAATCGCGCTATCGAAGAAGTTTATTCGGAAGTGCGCGCGGTATTGCCGATGGTTTCCGTTGTTTGATACTGTAGAAAATAAAAATCCCCGCGTCTTTATTGAGCGGGGATTTTATTTTTATAAAAATATATTATACTAATGGTTATGTCTGACGATTCTCAGGTAGCATTATTCTTTTTTGGTTTATGCGCGTTGTTTATTTTTTTGATTCAATATGCTTGGTGGGGATGGTTGGTTATGCCGTTCATTGTGTGGCGGGTAATACGGATGCTGAAAGGAATTGTTGATTCCGCAAATAAATAAAATCCGTTACAACTTCTTCTCCACAAAGGTTTCTACGGTATGCAGGACTTGTTTTGGCGTGAGCATCGATTTCATCAAGCAGCAGGCGGCGCCGGCTGAAATAGTTTGTTTCAGGATTTTTTCTTGATTCAAATTAGTCAAAATAACAATTGGTCCATTTTTCTTTTTTGTTCCCCCGTGTTTCAATTCGTCCAGTACTTCTAAGCCGTCCTTTTTTGGGAGCATAATATCCAAAAGAATCAGATTGTATCCACCTTCTTTCGCCTTAGTAAGGCCGATTTCACCATCTTCTGCTCGATCCACTTCGTATCCTTCGTCAGTTAAAAGCTCGGTATATAAATCCAACAATGCCGCATCATCTTCCACAACCAAAATTTTTCTTTTATTAAGATTTTGGTTGTTTGGTTTCATGTATTGAAATTAGTGTTTTCGCGTCGGCGTTTTCCGATTTCTTTGCGTCTTCCGCAACTTGATGAGCGATATCCGTATCTACCAGCGGTAGAGTAAAAGAAAAAGTAGAACCCCTACTGACGCCTTCGCTTTGGACATCCACATTTCCGTGATGGAGCGCAACGATAGATTTAGATATGTATAGCCCCAAACCAGTGCCGCGCGCTTCCGCCATGCCGGAATAAGAATTTTGAATTTTACCGAATTTAGTAAAAAGTTTTTTCAGATCTTCCGGAGCGATGCCATTGCCGGTGTCGGTCACGCTAGTTTTCACAAACGGTTCCTGAATTGCAAAACTAATGGTAATTGTACCATGCGGGGGAGTGAATTTCATGGCATTGCTGATAAAGTTCAAAAATACTTCTCGGATCTTTTCTTTATCGCAAAAGGCCACCGGAACTTTTTTGGGTTCCACTATTTTGAGGCTCAATTGTATTTCTTTCGCTTTTGCTTCCACCTCTTCAAAGATTTCCTGAGCGAGTTCCACTAAATTCACGTCACCAACTTGCAAAGCAATCCGGCCGCTTTCAATTCGGGAAACATTAAGCATGTTGTTTACTAAGTTAATTAAGCGATCTACCGCCAGTCGCGAGCGGTCCAAATATTTACGAAGGTCGGCAGACATTTTCTTTTTATTTAGCGCCATCCAAAGATAGCTTTTGATGACGGTCATTGGAGTTCGTAATTCGTGGGAAGCAATGGAAACAAAGTCATCTTTCAATTTATCCAGTTCTTTTAAGCGTTCATTGGCGCCCTTTAATTCCTTGGTTTGATCATCCACCTTTTCTTGCAAATGCTGGCTGAAATCCTGGACTTCCTGGTAAAGCAAGGAATTTTGGATTGCAATTCCGGCCTGAAGAGAAAGTGAGCGCAATAATTCAAAATCTTCTTTAGTATAAGCATCGCCGGAAATTTTTGTTCCCAAAATAAGAATGCTGTTCAATTTATTGCCGCTCATAAAGGGAACGCAGACGGATACTTCAATTTTTTTCATATCATTTTTCAATTGTTCAAATCCAATTTGTTCGGATGGGCTGTGGGCGTTTCGGGCCAAATACGTCAATTCGTCAATAAAAAGCGGTCGCTTATTGCGTTGAAGGTAATTTAACAGTAAATTACTTTTGGTGAGTTGATTGATGTTCGCTTCGCTAAACCCAGCTACTTTTGCTATTTTATAATCGGTTGGAGATTGTTTATTTTTTTCGGTGGCAAGTAGAATACCAGCGCGATCCAATTGCATTGCCGACTGCAAGGTAGTTGTGATGAGGTCTATAATCTGGGATAGGTTGGTAAGGTAATTAAGCTTTTCGGTGAGTTGAGAGATGGTTTTTTGATAGTTGTAGAGACTGACAAAGAAATATTTATTAGCGGTTGACTGGAAGAGATCATTAAGTTTGTAGAATATGAATAAAAAGGTAGGCGCAATAAAAATACCGCTAATTAGACTCGCTTTAGAAAATGATCCGCCCAAAAAGTTTTCAAAGATCCATACCATAAAGTAGAAGAATCCATAAGAAAACATCGCTAAACTGGCATAAATAAAAACTCGCCTAATAATAACGCGGATATCTAATAAGCGATATCGAAGAATTGCAAAACCAACGATGACAGTATATAGAAAAGTAGTTAAATTAAAGTATGGATAAAAATCTATATTGTATACTGGCAAAAAACTAAGTCCACCGCCCGCGAAACTAACGGCCATACCGAAGAAGAAATATTTAATTTGTTGACGAATGATTCCCTGTGAAACTTTATAAGCTTTCCATAATTCGAAATGGCTGTACAAAACTAATCCAAAAAAGAAAACAGTAAATATTGGGTATAAGGGCCCTGGGGGAGAGTCGTAATAGAATTGATTGAAAACCCAGCGCATATTCGCAATAAATAAGCCATCAGTAAAATTTGCAATTAGAAAACCAGCGCCAAGAATATAATTTAAAATAATAAACCAACGGCGTTTAAGATTCAAAAATTCATATACAAAATGAGTGAAAAGAATTGGGATAGCTATAACTCCAACGTGAGTAATCCGCCACCAAAAATCAGCGACATCAATATTGTGGGTGGTGGCTATTCTATACCCACCCAGCCCCCATAGAAATACGGAAATACAAAATAAACCCCAGATATAATGAATGCGTTGTTGTCCTCTATAGAACATTAAAACTGCCATCACGCTACTCGTAGCTGCAATCAAAAAACTAGAAAATCCGAAAAGATTCATTATGTTAATGATAACAAAAAACGGGAATTGAGTGTTAATAAACTCAATTCCCGTTTCTGTTTTTCGTATTAAGAACTTACGCAGCTATGACATGAGTACCCTGTTCGAAGTTGATGCTCTTTGCATACTCAAGCATTTTTCCTAATAGTTCTGCGTCAATTGGCGGTGGCGCCACGTACTTCCTTCCCAATGTTCTTTCTAAGTTGGAACTTAGAAAGAGTGCCTCGTGATTGATGTAGGGATAGTAGCGATCCAATTTTCGATTCATACCTCTTTGTAGACGTCCGAGTAACGTATTCGGCAGGAATCTCGGTTGGACTCCATAAGATAGCCCTCCAATCTTTAGATATTGCAATGAAGCTTCAATTATCCATTGCACACGAGGTGGTTTTGGGTGGACAAGGTGATACGTTTGATTGGTCGCAGGAAGCTCCATTAACGGTGGGAGAATTTCCTCTAACCAATCGGTCGGTATCAAATTGAGCGTTGAAGTGGTTGAGCACTGCATAGCTAACGGGAGATGTAGAATCTCGTTATTTATGTAGATGCCCTCATTCAAGCACTCATATTTTTTTGTTATCCACCTTTGTGTCAGGCTTTTACGAAGTTGCCAGAAGGCAATAAAGAATCCATAGTAGCCATTCAAAGTTTTTGCATAGCCAGTTTTGGAATTCCCAACCACGATACTGGGACGGTAGATAGAATAACGTATGTTGGGCCAAGAGCGAACAAGTCGTTCAGCTTCCATCTTGGACTTTTCATAAGCATTCCTTAGTTTTTGCTGAAGATTAAAATCATTCTCCTGAAACATTTCCGCCTCACCCGCAATATATGCGGTGCTGAGAAAATGAAATTCCGGAACTTTCAACCTGGTTGCAAGTTGTAAGATATTTTTAGTACCCCCAACATTTGTTTCCCAGGTATCTGGACCAGCGCTTTCATCAAATTTAATTGATCCAGCGCTATGAATGATTTTATCAATTCTTCCTTCCCAATACGCTAAGTCCTCTTGTGAAAGACCCGCGTTAGGAAGCCTGACGTCGCCGGCTAACACGATATCATTTAATCCGATTTTTGAAATCGAAGAATGTAAACGTGCCAAGGCATTTTCCTTTGAGCCTCCTCGAATGAGATAGAGGATTCTATGTTCGGCACCTTGAAGTAGGGGCGCAAGACATGAACCCACTAGCCCAGTAACTCCGGTTAGTAGTATTGTAGCCATTACAGCCCCCTTTTGTTCTAGTTTATACAAATTTAAAGTACAAATTCCTATTCAGAATTTACCATTAAAATAACACAAATCTGTAGGCAATAGCAAGATACCCTTAAAACCGCGATTTATTCACAATGAGCGGGTAACGGGAGTCGAACCCGTATCTCGACCTTGGCAAGGTCGCATAATAGCCGCTATACGATACCCGCGGCACTAAATAGGTTCTAGTCAGTTTATAGATTTCTTGATAAAAAATCAATCTTATGCAACATTTATGGCACGTTCTTTAAAGGGGGTGATCAAGATGGCGTTGTATACTGGTTGTATTAAGAAAGTTTCCTCGTGGGAACAGGGGCTTCGGATTTCCGTTATGAGCCGACACACATTGATTGACGGAGAAACCCCAGATCCGGAAATTATAGAAGGGAAAAATTATATATGGTGGTGGCCAGAATTGGGACCACCAGCCACGCTTATTGGCAGTTACTATAAACGAGGTTTGTCTTGGGAAGAATTTGAAAAACGATATCGGGAACATTTACAAAACCCCGAATCGATTTCCAAGATTAACCAGCTTATTGAAATGGCCCGGCTGCAATCAGCGATTGTGCTATGCGTTGAGCCGACATCGGAATTCTGCCATCGCCGTTTGCTTGCGGAAGAATGCAAGAAACTTGCTCCAGACCTAGAAGTATACATTGAATAAATCCGGTCCGACGTACATTGGACCGGATTTATTTTGTTAAAATCTCAAACCCATTTTTTGTGACAAGCAGCGTATCTTCTATGCGAACGCCGAATTTTTTTGGCAAATAAATACCAGGTTCCACCGTGATGATCATTCCGGCTTTCAGAATAGTTTTTGAGAGCGGGCTGATATTAGGAAGTTCGTGGATATCCAAACCGACGCCATGCCCCGTGGTGTGGATAAAATATTTTCCGTAACCGTATTTTTGAATCACTTTGCGACAGGCGATATCAATGTTTCCCGCGGTAACGCCTTCCCGAACGGCGGCAATGCCAGCGTGTTGTGCCTCTGTGACAATATCGTAGATTTTTTTAAATTCCGCGGTTGGATTTCCAAAAAAAGTTGTCCGGGTAAAATCTGACATATAATGTCCAACCGAACAGCCGAAATCCATTAACACGACGGAATTGTTGGTTAGTTTTTTAGTTTCGGTAACGTGATGGGGGAAAGAGGAGTGTTCGTTGAATGCCACAATAGTTTCAAACGCAGGCTTGGGGGAAGAATAGTTTTGAAAAATTTGTTCCAATCCGAACATCACTTTTTGTTCCGACATTCCGGCTTTGAGCGTCGGCATTATTTTTTTGTGGGCTAGAGCAGTGATATGGCAGGCTTTTTGGATTAATTCAATTTCAGTAGAGTCTTTAATTTCCCGTTGCTTGAGAATCAATTGTTCTAATGGCGTCCACTGCGCGCCTTTGATTTTAGAAAGAAAATTTAGAAAAGAAACTTTTGTTGTCCGTGGGTCGTAACCGATTTTTTTAGGGTGATTATCTTGAATAACTGAAGTCAATTCTTTTAGGAAAGATTGCGGTGAAAGTACCTTCAATTTTTTATCGTCTTGGGTTGTGTGCCGAGCGTGGGTTTCCAAA
>DATDXY010000018.1:0-21161 GCA_036517155.1 Minisyncoccota bacterium | reverse complement strand
ATATTTTTTTCCAACCCGCCGAAATTTTTTGAAGTGACATATAAATAGGCGGGAGAAAAAAGGAATACCGCTGGTTGGTCATTGCTAATAAGGGTTTGTAATTTGCTTAATTCTTCTAAGCGGGACTGATCGTCCAGATTTTTTCGGATGGATTCCAATAAGGAGTCCGCTTTTTTATTATCATACAAGGAAAGATTTAGTCCTGGATAGAATCTTTCAGTGGAATGCCAGAAGGAGAACAGATCGGGATTGATTTTCAAAACATTACCAAACAAAAGCATTTGGTAATTTCTCGTTTTGATTACTTCATTGGTAATATCGGTTGGATTCAGAATGATGGGATTAACAAGAATACCGATTTTTTTCCAGGTTTCTTGAAGTAAAGCGGCGGTTTCGGTCAGAAAGGGAATTTGCGGGATGACCATATCGAATTGCAGCATTACGGTTTGACCGCCGATTTTTTTAGCGCGAACGCCATCGCCGGTAATTTTCCAACCCTCTTGTTCCAGAAGCGCGGTGGCTTCCTCTAGAGAAAATGCGGCGGGTTGTTCGGCTGTGGCATCGTATCCTTCCATGGTCGGAAGAATTGGTTGATGGATGGCCAGCGCTTTGTTGTTAAATATTTTTTCAATAATTTCTTGAGTCGGCGCGCTAAGATTCAACGCGGTGCGGACGGAAATATCTTTTAATGCCGGATGGCTATTTTGATTTATAAATACCGCGTAATAACGGGGAATCGCCAACTCAACAATTTGGTGGCTTAATTTCAGCGCATCCAGATTATTTGGATTCAAGTCGCCAAAACCATTAATGGAACGATTATTGAAAGCTCGGATAATTTCCGCGGTGCCCGGATAAAAACGAACGATAAAATCATAGAGGAACGGCTTATCGGACGGATAATGTTTGTTGGTGGTTAAACGATATTCGGTAATAAATCCGTCTTTTCGCTTATCGTAGGAGACAAAGACATAGGGGCCGCTGCCGACCGGTTCTAAATTATAATTAGACAAACGAATATTCGCCGCTGGAATTACGCCAAAAATGTGTTTCGGAATCGGTTTAAGATCCCGCAAGTTTTCCGCAAAAAACGCATAAGGAACACGAAGATTGAATTCAATTTCCAATTCGCTCACCCGATTCACGACCACGCCTTGCCAGGTGAGAAAAAGCGGGGAGCGGCTTTCAATATTTTGAATAGTTTCAATTGTGAAAATCACGTCATCGCTGGTAAGTGGTTTACCGTCGCTCCAGGCAATATCATTCTTCAGAATAATATTCCAAGTTTTGCCGTCCGCGCTGGCTTTATAATGATCGGCAAGGTCCAGTAGGTCGCTAAAAAGTAATTCAGATAAATCTCGATCCACGTCATTGGCGCCGGCAATGACTGGATTAATAAATGTCGGTTGCCCGATAATGCCTTCAATATATTCTTCGCTTTGGATTGGAATGGTAACGCTATTGCGATACAGGTATTGGCTTCCCCAAAAAATAGAGGAAACGACAAATATCGCGCCAGCTCCGAGAAAAAGAGCGCGTTCGGTTTTTGTAAAACTTTGAAAGACAAGAAATAAATTCACCGGACTGGGGTTTTCTATAAGATGAGATCAAGAAGAGCGAGAGCAGCAAAGGCCACGGCCAGCACGATAGTGCTGACAAAGATGATTCTTTCCAGTCCTCGGCGAGTTTGATAGAAGCTAGAGCCGCTATCACCGCCAAGCACGCCGGATAAGCCGGAGGTCCGTTCTTGAAGCAAAATAAGAATAATTAATATGACCGAAATGATAATTTGAGCAATGGAAATCCACATAGGTTAGAGTTCTTGTCGATACAGCGATTTGGCCGAAAAGCTGATCAAGATATTGATCGCGCTAATAATCAGGGTCGCGTAGATAAGAGATTCAGTTGAGGTAATACTAACATTCTGGCTAAAAAAGTCAAGCAGGTAGAGCATACCGGCGTTAATGATGAGGCTGAAAAGTCCCAGTGTAAGCCAGATAAAAGGAGTTAGAAAAAGCTTGATAATCGGCTTAATAATGATGTTAATAACGGTAAAAATCAGGGTTACCAGGAGGCGGGCCTTAAAGTCTTCGGGAATCGTAAAACCTAAGACATAATGGGCGGCTAGCACTAGGCCAATGAAATTGGAGAAAAAAGAGAAAATCGGATGAGCGAGAATGCGCATAAAGTTATTATAACGTATTTAACGGTTGGTAAGAAATTGTCGATTTCTTGTGCGGCGGTGGTAACGGATTACAAAATTATGAGTTTGGCTGATAATTTTTGGTATCAATTGTTGCCATTCCGGTGGTAGTTTTGATAAAGGAGTCGGTTGGGGATTAAATCCGAATACAAGCTGTTGCGGTTTAGCGAAAGAAAATAGTTTAATATTTTTTATATTATGCGTTCGGAAGGATTTTCGCGCGGCGCGGTATTGGGTAATGCCACCGTCAATAATGATGATGTCCGGATAGCGCCATTCAGGATGATTGAGCCGCCGCGATACGATTTCTGCCATCATCCGCGGATCATCTTCGGTGTAATTACCGATAATTTTGAATTTTCGCCACTCGTTTACGTCTGGTTGCCAAGTACCATTATCTTGTTTGGATAAAACCGTCATTGCGCCAACTGCCTCTTTCCCGGAAAGGTGGGAATTGTCGTAGCATTCGATTCTTTGGATATCGGAAAAAATATTTTTAGAAGTTTCTAAATACGGTTGATGCGCGAAAATTTTATCCAAAATCACCAATTCATACGGATCTTTTAGGGTTTTTAGAAAACGTTTATCTTGGCCGGACAATACGTTACTGATGCGGCGAATGGTTTTTTTATAGGCGCTAATTTGGGATGGAGTTGGCTGGGCATTTTTATTACAGCAATAACCCGGGCAATTATTAATTTGCGCATTCAGGCAGACGCGCAAATGCGGTACGCACGTACAATAAGGAAAATATCGGCGCAGTAGGCGCATAACCGCCTTGAGCGCGTTGCCGTCGGTAAAGGGGCCAATAATATCCATTTCATCGTTCGGTTGATGAGTGATAAATAAGCGAGGGAACCGGTCTTTGGTGATGGCGACATAAAAATAATTTTTATCGTCTTGCCAAAGAATGTTGTACTTGGGCTTTAATGCTTTGATTAATTTGGATTCCGTAATCAGGGCTTCAATATTGCTGCGCAGAATAACCAGCTTCAATTTTGTGGCTTCTTGGTCCAAGGACTTGGTTTTGTAATCCGCCGGCTTCAGATAATTTTTCAATCGGGCGCGCAAATTCGCCGCTTTGCCGATATAAAGTAATTGCGATCCGGAGTAAAACAAATAAACGCCCGGGGTTTTGGGAGCTTTTTTAATTGCGGTTACAACGGTGTTTTTCATCGCACCGTTACCTTAACGCCACAACTCAATTACTTCAAGTAGGGAAGCAAGTTCTGACCAGTCATTTCCGGTGGTTTGGGAATTCCCAGGAGCGCCAGAATAGTGGGCGCTACATCAGAGAGAATACCGATCGTTTCCTGTTCTCGTTCATCAATATCTTGTTGCCGTTTCGGCTGCTGGAATTCATTGCCAACGAGATAGAGGGGAACGGGCGAAGCGTCGTGTCCGGTGGTAATTTGCGCCGTCATCGGATCCAGCATTTTTTCCAGATTGCCGTGATCAGAAGTAATCAACACCACGGCATTATTCGCCAAGGCAGTTTGGGTAATAATTTGCACCGCTTGGTCAACGGCATGGACCGCCTTCAGCGCGGCATCATAATTTCCGGTGTGCGCGATAATGTCGCCATTGGCAAAATTAGCAATCACGCAGTCAAAGGTATTATCAATAATTGCTTGGCTGACTCGATTAGCAATTTCCGAGGCCATCATTTCTGGCCGTTCGTCTTGGTGTGGGATATTGAGCGAGGGCACAGTGACCCGATATTCGTTCGGGAATGGTTCTTCACGCAAACCGTTGAAAAAATAAGTAATGTGGGCATATTTTTCCGTTTCCGCGATACGAAGCTGGGACTTGCCTTGCTCGGACAGAACCCGGCTCAACGGGTGAGTGACTTGCTCCGGCGGGAAAAGCACTGGGATTTTAAATGCCTCGGAATATTGGGTCATCGTTGTTATGAATAATTTTTTAAAAGGCTTAATTGGGAAGTGATTGAAATTCTTATCCGTAAATGGTTCCACGAGTTGCCGAGTTCCGTCTTCCCGAAAATCAAAGAAAATTATCGCATCGCCGTCTTGGATGCCACCGTTATTCGGGCCAATAAGATGTGGTTCAATGAATTGGTCATTCAACCCTTTTTGATAATTAGCAGTAATAATTTCTTCAATCGCCGGGGATAATGGGTCATTACCGACTAATGCGTTATATACTTTTTGCGTGCGATCCCAATGATTGTCTCGGTCTAAGGCGTAAAATCTTCCGGAAATGCTCGCAGCCGGCAGGGGCAAGCGTTTCAAAAGGTTAGTAACTGAACGCGGTTGGCTGTCTTTGCCGTCGGAAAAAAGATGCAAGTTGATTTTTGAAATATTTTTTTTTTGCGCAAGCGTGATTAACGCCAGCAAGTGTTCAATGGAAGCGTGAATATTGCTATCCGTAAGTAGGCCAATAAAATTCAAAGCGCTTTGATTTTCTTGAACATGGGCGAATGCTTTTTGCAAAGTTGAATTTTTTTCCAGAGACCCGTCTTTGATAGCCAGAGTAATCCGCGGATAATGTTGGTATAAAACTTTTCCGGCGCCAATCGTCAGATGGCCGACTTCGCTGTTGCCCTCTTCTCCCCACGGCAAACCAACGGCAACTCCGGAAGCCTGCAATGCGCCCAAGGGATATTGGCGTTTCAGTTCGTCCAGATAAGGTGTACCAGCAATATATATGGGATTGGAGTTATTTTTAGCGCCAATGCCCCAACCGTCCAAAATCAGAAGAATCACTTGTCGTTTCATGCTTTCTTCATTATACTAAAACTTGTATGAAGATAATAATTAATCTGGTTCCTAATCAATTCAAAGAGATCAGCTTTTTGGAGTATTTAGAGAACATTTTACCGTATGTTAACCAATCCACTAGTATGGGGAGTTTTGCTGCTGGGAATAGGCCTCGGATATTACATTCGACAGACCCTTGCGTCCAGACAAGCTAATTCCGTAGAAAGAAAAATAAAGGTCTGGCTGGAAGAAGCCCAAACCCAAGCGAAGGAAGTGGTCTTGCAGGCCAAAGATCGGGCCGCTGCATTGTTTGAAGAGGTGAAGAAAGAAGAGAAAGAGCGGAAGGCGCAAATTGCCAAATATGAAGAACGGCTGTTGAAAAAAGAGGAATCAATGGAAAAACAGCTGGCGGACTTAGGCATTCAAAAATCTAGTATTGAAAAAGAATCCACCTTGCTGAATGCGGAAAAAGCCAAAACAGATGAATTGCAGAAGAAAATTCTAAATGAATTAGAAAAGGTTTCTAAATTGTCTTTTGATGAAGCTAAGGAACAATTATTGGGGAAAATTCGAAAAGATTACAGCAGCGATCTCGCGATGGCGGTGCAAAAACTGGAAAAAGAACGCCGAGAAGACATTGAAAAACGAAGTTTGGAAATTATCACCACTGCCATTCAGCGGTATGCCCGTTCGCATGTGGCGGACATCACCACTAGCGTATTTCAATTGCCGAATGAAGAATTAAAAGGAAAAATTATCGGCCGGGAAGGGCGGAATATCCGCACGTTGGAACGTTTAACCGGAGTGGAGGTCATTGTGGATGAAACTCCGGATACGGTTGTGATTTCTTCTTTTGATCCGTTGCGGAGGGAAATTGCCCGCTTGGCGCTAGAAAAGTTAATTAAAGATGGCCGAATCCAACCGGCAAAAATTGAAGAAAAAGTAAATGAAGCCCAACAGGAATTAAATAAACGAATGTTGGAAATCGGGGAAAATGCGGCTTTGGAAGTGGGGATTATCGGATTGCCGAAAGAAATTATCCTATTAGTCGGCCGACTGTATTTCCGAACCAGTTTTGGTCAGAACGTATTGATTCATTCCATTGAAATGGCCCATATTTCCGGGATGATTGCCTCTGAATTGGGTGCGAGCGTAGAAGTCGCTAAAAAGGGAGCGTTACTGCACGATATCGGCAAAGCGATTGACCACGAGGTAGAAGGCACGCACGTGGAAATTGGCAGAAAGTTACTCAAAAAATACGGGGTGGATGAAGCGGTGATTCGAGCGATGGAATCCCATCACGAAGAATATCCGTATTCCACGGCGGAATCCTATATCGTATCCGCGGCGGACGTATTATCAGCCGCTCGTCCGGGAGCGCGGCGCGGTACGGTAGAAAACTACATTAAACGTTTGCAAGATTTGGAAAGAATCGCGACGGAATTTGAAGGAGTAAAAAATGCTTATGCGATTTCTGCCGGCCGGGAAGTGCGGGTCTTTGTAGTGCCAGAAAAAATCGATGACTTTGGCGCTTTGCAATTGGCAAAAAATATTGCTTCCAAAATTGAATCCGAAATGAAATATCCAGGTGAGATTAAGGTAAATGTAATCCGGGAAATGCGAGCGGTGGAAATTGCCAGATAAGAAAATTGACTCTGGAGCAGTAATATCGTAAAATCCAAACTTCGTTAAGGGAATCTTTATAATTCAATACGCGAGGAGGTTTTATGATATCGCCCGAAGAATTAAAGCGATTTTGCGAGCATAGCAAAGAGGTGAAACTTGAATGGCAGCGCACCGTCACATTGGCAGAAAATATTCGGAATCATATCCTGGCTTGTACCGATAAAGCAATTCAAGAAAGGCGCAAGTTTACCGATGAAGAATTTCAAACCATTAGTTTTCTTTATCGTAGCTATAGAATTCATTTGGCGAATCTTAGTTCGGCGCTTTCTCAGTTTGGTTTAGAAGTTCCGGAGCAGCTTTGTTCCCGGTATTTCAAAGTTTAAATAAAACCCATTCGTCAGCCGGCGAATGGGTTTTGTATTTTTAAGGAGTTTTGTATAATGGAACATATTACGTGAGTATAAGGTCGGTCAATTAAATTCAGAATGTACATATGAAAAAAGAAGACATTATAGTGGCAGTGTTAAAAGCTGCTAATCTTGCAACTAAGAAACAGGCGCAAGAGTCCGTAGAAGCAGTCTTCGAGGGAATCACCAAGGCTTTGACCCGCGGCGAGGAAGTAGCGGTTGCCGGCTTTGGCGTATTTAGAGTCATGAAGTCTGCTGCTCGCGCTGGCGTTAACCCAAAAACGGGTGAAAAAATCCAAATTAAAGCCTCTAAGAAGCCGAAATTTCGGGCCGCAAAAGCATTGAAAGAAGCAGTGAAGTAAGTATATAAAAACACTTCGAATTTATCGAAGTGTTTTTTTATTTTCCAATTCTTTTTTTAATAAATCTGCTGATATCTAAAAAAGAAGCATAAGCAGACCGAATATTATTTAGGGATTGCCCAATAAGCGATTTGATATGTGTTGTGGCGATCAGAGAAGAGGTGGAGGTGGTGCTGAGTATATCAGAGATTAATTTCTCTGCTTTGTAGTACGTAAGATTGGCATTAGTTAAAGATTCCATTGCTGTATTGAGTGGAATACTGTATTCGCTGCGTCGAGTAATGCGAGCCCCCTCAAGTTTTTTTAAATCAGAAATAATCTTTTCCAAGCGATGATCGGCGGTGACAAGGAAAGATTGGGTATCGGAAATTAATAGAAAATTGATTAGCTTTTCAAAATTCGGTTGATAATACGTATCTCGCCAATTTTTGAAAGCAATCGCCTGAATTTTAAGTTCGTTGAGGGTGAGTTCTCCTAATAAACCCTCATTAAACTGCGAAACATATGCGCGCGCGGAATCAAGGAAATTAGTAAATTGGATTTGTATTTGACTGGCGTGTTTATTGGTTGGTGGCAGGGAACTTGTTTTTACAAGCAGTTCGTCTATTTCCGATATCAACAGGGCGCTAATTTTAGCCAGAGCCTCTTTGCGGATTTTGATTTCCTCCTGGTTTTTTTCTTTTGGAGAAAGAAAATCATTGTCCTTGAGGTCAATTAAACCATGTACGATGTCATTAATTTCTCCCAAAGTTTCATTTTTTGATGGTGGTTTTTCGGTGGCGCCAAAAGATAGAAATGGAATAACCATACTGAAAATCATGATTGTAACCAGAAGAATTGTTATAACCCGTTTCGCCATGATTATTCAGAGAGTATGTCCAGAAGATCATTTAAATTTTTTGCGGACGAAGAAGCTTGCTCCACTCCATTCAGCTCTTTTTCAATAATAGCGGTATTTAAATCACTCGGAATGTCATTTAAAATTTCATTTGGCGTAGAAGAAATTGATCGAGAAGAATTGGCAAAATATTGGGCTTCTGAAAGTTGAATTTGAAGATTGAATTGCGCTAACTCCGCATTTAAATTGTTGCTATCCAAACCGGCCAGGGCGGATGTGGTTAAGCCAGGACGATTCAGCAGCGAAAGGCCGCCGAGCATCACAAACAAAAGCAGACTTGCAAGCACTACGGCGCTGCTATAATGAAAAACTTCCAAAAATTTATTCAAAAACGGAACATGGCGCTTTTGCGGAGCGCTGATAATGACCGGCAGAGAAATTTTGTGATAATGTTCATCCGGTTTGAGTTCTTTTAATTGTTGTAAAAATTTAAGTAATGGGTCCATAATGTTCTTCAATAATCGCTTTTAGGTTTTGCAGAGCTCGATGCTGGATAAGGCGGACAGCGCCCTCGCTTTTGCCGATGGCTGAAGCAATTTCTTGATGACTAAGATCGTCCACGAAACGCATAATCAATACGTCTTGATGATCTTGTTTGAGAAGTTTGATGAAAGATTGAACGCGTTCCAAGTCTAGCGTATTGTTCAATTCCTTGCTTTGGCGTTCCGGAACTTTGAAATAAGTATCTTCAAAATCATCCAAGCGTAAATGTTGTTTTTTGGTGCGGTAGGAATCAATGATTTTATTTCTCGCAATTTGGTAAACCCAGCTGGAGAAAGGAAATCCCCGAGACGCATAAGAATGAATATGCTGCCATGCGCTCATGAATACCTCGTGCACTAAATCCTCCGCTTCGCCCTTATTGTTAACTTTCAGGAGAACAAATCGATAAATTTTTGGCAAATAATAGTGGTAAAGCTTGCCAAAGGCTTCGCCGTTGCCACCTTGTGCTTCCTTTATATATTGGAGTTCTCCTTCTAACATATAGAACGAACCAGGATTTAATTGGTTACTTAGTCGTATTTACTTAAGTATAATACGTTTAAGGATTCAGTTGGGTAGAGGAGGAGATAATTTGGTCGGACAGATCGGCAGTTTGGGGCGTCAGTACCTTTTTTTCTTGGAAAAAAATCACAATCAATAAAATCAATATTAAAAAAATTGCATTCAACGATTTTCTATAAAGGGAATTATTGTTCATGGTGTTATGCGTTGGGAGCGGGTAACGGGAGTCGAACCCGTGTCTTCAGGTTGGAAACCTAACATAATAGCCGTTATACGATACCCGCGGAATCGTAATTTCAATACTACGTAAATCAACGCAAGATAGCAACTCAATGTTTATTTAATATCTTGCAAATCTGTCTCAAATCGATCATCATAAAACTATGAAATGGCGACTAATTTGGCGGGTAGGTATTACTTTTGCCGCCCTTATGATAGTCAGCATCTCCGTATATAAGTGGGCTAATGCGACTTTTGTGCCGGCATTATTTCAAGATGCTCGGGTGGAGAGCGTTCGGATTTCCAAAGATATCGTAAACTTGTTAGAAGAATCGTTGCGTAATCTAGAAATTATTTCTCAGGCGGACCGGGATTATAATTTTTCCGCGGCGTTAGACCTTGTCTATAAAGAATTGGAACGGATTCGGATAGCGAAAGATCGAGCCAAGGAACTAACAGATCAATTGAATGTGATGGCGAAAGCAATCGCGCAAATTACTCCTATCAAAGCAAAAAATATAGCTTTGGAAGCAGTTTCCACCGAGGTTAGTTTGTTGAGTCATTTGGTAATTTATAATGACACCTTGAATTCTTTGTTGGAAACTTTGCGTTATAAATTCTCTGGTGATATTCGTTATGATGCCGAAGACGTGCAAAAACTAGTTAGCGGTTTAAACCAACAAGCGCAGGATATTAATTCTTTGAACGATCAATTTAATCAAAAAATAGGTGAGTTTGACGCATTAGTGGAATAAAAATCCCCTTATCATTTGAATGATAAGGGGATTTTTGAATTGTTAACCCCGTTACTTTTCTTCGCCGCGGTCTTCTCGATCGATCAGGATTTTTTCCGGATTGATGCCGGCCTGTAAAGAATGATGAGACATCAAGGCCAGCGCAACGGAACCAATGGAGATGTTATCCGGAACTTGTTCTGTGTCTTTAACTTCTAGTACTTCAATTACTTGCATAGGCACTCCTTTTGTTGGGGTAGTTTCCAATGTTGTTATATCAAGGTGCTGAATACAAAGACGTATTATACACCTTATTGATAAAATTTTCAATGTTTTGAATGGTCGGAGTGCTGGGAATTGAACCCAGGCCTCATGCTCCCAAAGCATGTATACTGCCGTTATACTACACTCCGAAATTTCTGTGATACGTTTTACTATACTCTATCTTTATTCAGAAAGGCAATAAAATAACCCTTGCAAGATTCTTGCAAGGGTTATTTAGTGGGAGGCTAGCGATGCGGTTCGCGCGTCCCGAATGGTAATGTATCCCAACCAAAAGGAATACAAAGCAATGGCAATCGAAAGCAGGGGATCAAGAAAACTGGCTGATTGAAAACTGGCAATGAAAATGCCAGCGACAATCACCACTAACGATTGACTAAGATCTACCAAGAGATGGCGAAATGCCGCTCGTTGGGTAATCGTCCGCTCATTGTAAGCATGGACTAACCAAAGAGACCAGCCATTGGCAATGGCGCCAATGAGCGCGAAGCTTAACATAACCCCGGCTTTAATTGGTTGCGGGTTAAATAGCTTTTCTAACGCTTCTCGGATGATGGCTGTACCAAGAATCACCAACAAAATGCCGCTGATATAGCCGCTTATGCTGCGAATATCCGATTCGTTTTCCCGTTGTTTAACCACAGTCAGCGCGGTCAATAAAGCTATGCCAGTTTGGATTGTGTCTGCGAGCACATGGAAAGTATCCGAGAGTAACAGCACGCTTCCAGAAAGCAAGCTACCAATTAATTCAAAGACGCAGACGATAATGCCGATAGCCAGTACGATTTGATAAGTACGAATTTCGCAGTAGCAGTCCTTTGAGTCATGATTGAAATGCCGATGAGACATTGCGACACCACCTCCTTTTTGTTATAAATTTAAGGTACTCTTAACTTTCCTTGTACCATAGTTTGCCCTCGTAGCTCAATGGATAGAGCAGCGCTCTTCTAAGGCGTTGATATGGGTTCGATTCCTATCGAGGGCGCATCGATAAAATGTTTTTATTTTTCTGCGTCGTATATTGCTTGAATTTCTGCTTCGGTTAATGCGCGATTATACATACGCACCTCGTCTAAAGTGCCATTAAAATATTCCCCGCCGCCATTGTTATAACCAAAAGTGACCGGTTCGGAATTATTTACAATTGGCCAAGGAGCTGGCCCCACGCTATCCATCGTAAGTGGCATATTAATTCCATCAACGTAAATGAACATGGTGTTACTAGATTTATTCGCAACGCCAACAATATGATGCCAATTGCCATCCACTACATCCGCGGTTGTATGCGCGCCAATTTGTGAGCCGCCGTTTTGCCTATATAAAAACGACGCCTGTTTTCCCGCAGAGCCGTCCATCGCATGGGAATGGATGCCAAGTTGGTATTGAGTATAATCTCCGGTGGAAAATCTTTTTGCCACTACTGTAGCTGATTGCGCCGCATTTGTTGGACGCGCCCAGACGCTGACGGTCCAGGAACCATTACCGGCGCCAGATCCATCATTTGGTTCCAGTAATGCGTTGTCGGAAATTTGAGCGTAATCATCAGTGCCATCCAATGCAATTCCGAATTTTATCTTTCCCGGTGCCCATCTAGGGCCAAAAATAGTGCCATTGAAGTTGTTACCCGATTGATCGGAGATAGTCGCTCCAGCATTTTCATCAAGATCCCAATAACCCACGAGGCTTGTTGCTGTTGTCCAGAGCGTTGCATTGGAACCAACCTCAAAACGTCCTGGATCGGAACCGCCATCAATGGTAGCTTGTTCTTTGAGATATTTTTCTGATTGGAGCATGGTTGTTAAAATCCAGCTTTCTATCACCCCGCCATTCACGTAAGCGTAATAAAGGTTTTGTTGAGCGGAATTAATCGGATCAACGGGCAAGGTTGCGAATGGCGAGCTAGCGCTGATATTGGTGAAATTAACCGGAATCCATCCGTTACCATCCATCTTTCTAAAATTATCTAAAGTTTTACATTGATACTGCCAACCCGAGGGCAGCGCGGGCAAGGTAAGATTGGCGCAAGTAGGAGAAGTATCTGGGACAGAAATATATACGATATTAGGAATACCCTGAACACTACCGCCTAGCGTTTGGTAAATTTTAATCGCTTTGTTGATATTAAGAATCTCTGCAATTCGATTTGCGTCCCGAGCTTGGTTAAAAAGTTCAGCGGGATTTAGCACGAGTATTACCACGACAGCGAAGATTCCCAAAATGCCAATGACAAGCAGCAGTTCTAGAAGCGTAAAACTAATAGTTTGGTGATGCCGGTTCAGGAGCATGGGTAAATTATATATATAATCGCGCTTTATTGCATTTTCGTGTATATGCGTTTCTATTTTTCTGCGTTATACATTGCTTTAATTTCACTAGCGCCCAAAGCCCGATTATAGAGTCGCATTTCATCCATAATACCTTTGTGATAATAATCCAAAATCCCACGGTATTTACGTACGCCCAAGAAATAATTTTCGGTTGTTTGAATATCATCAAAGTATACATTAGTGCTTGGCGAGCCGCCGCCGTAAGTAATATTTTGGCGTTCGCCATTAAGATAAAAGGCATTGCCGATTGTGGCATCTACTGTCCACACGTATTGATACCACTTACCGGCGCTGACTGAACCAGCGGAAGTAAAGGCTACAATGTTATCAAAGGTGCCATCGGTATTGCGATGCCGGATTTCAATGTGGCCATCTTGTTCCACGTCTATCCAAAAAAATAGTCCAAACGAATTAGCGGTTTTTGGTCCAGTTTCAAAAATATAACGCGCCGCGGGAACCAGATCATCCAACCAAAACCAGCCATAGACCGATCCTTGAGTAAGAGATTTAAATGTATCATCTCCTCCCAAAAGTATGCGGCCGCTGACTCCGTCAAATGAGGCGCCTTTGTTAACTTTGCCATCGTTCCAGGAAGTTCCCCCCAAAAATGTTGCCTCGTTATTATACGGTGAAGCATCCGCAGAGGTGACGCCGCTGCCTTCGTCAAATGGCCAATAACCCACTAAGCCAATGGCTTGCGCCCATAATTCAGAATTACCAACTTCAAAGCGCGCCGGATCCATTCCTTTGTCGGCAGAACCATTTTTTTGGAGATATTTATCCGATTGAAGTAGGGAAGTCAGCACCCACCCTTCTATTACTCCGCCGCCATTTACATACGCGTAATAAAGATTGTCGGTTGCGGAGTTAATAGGATCAATAGGCAGAGTGGAAAATGGCGATCCGGAACTGATGCTGGTGAAATTGACTGGGATCCAGCCATTACCATCCATTCGCCGATAATTACTTGAGGTTTTACATTGATATTGCCAACCCGCAGGAAGAGGCGGCAGAGTTAAGTTGGCGCACGTGGGAGAAGTGTCTGGCAAGGAAATATATACGATATTGGGAGTTTCTTGCACAGTGCCGCCGAGCGTTTGATAAATTTTGACTGCTTTATTAATATTTATGATTTCCGAAATACGGTTCGCATCCCGGGCTTGATTAAAAAGTTCGGTGGGATTTAAAACAAGTACACTAATGACCCCAAAAATTCCTAAAATACCAATCACAATTAGGAGTTCCAAAAGCGTAAAGCTGATGGTTTGGCGATGTCGATTGAGACGAAGCATAAATCTAGTATAAGGGTTTTTATAAAAAAATTCTTACGTTTTATGAAAAACGACATTCGCAATAGTTAAGTCTTTTTTGCAAAAATACTTGCTTTTGCTATTATAGATTCAAATTGAATAATGCCTGGGTAGCTCAGCTCCGACGTTGTCGTAGCCGAAGTCGGAGAGCTGACTTCGCTCGTTGGCGAACATTGGCTTGGTAGAGTTGCTTTGGGTGGGGAAAGATGAATTGTGTAGTAAGGTAAAACAGTATTATGCCGCGGTAGCTCAGTGGTGGAGCGCAGCCCTGAAGAGGCTGGCGTCGGGTGTTCGATTCACCCCCGCGGCACAAAAATAAGAGTTCTCTGCATTATTGACATAATGCAAGTTTTGATGTATAATAATCTCATAGTAAAAGCCGTATTATTCCGTACTTTAAAGGAGAATCAATATGAAAACATTCCTGAAAATCTGGTTCGGTTCGGCGGCGGTGATTTCTTCGTTGGTGGATTCGAAAATGCCGATCGAAGAGGAAAAGAAAGTGATGGCTAAGGCTCTTCGTCTGGTGATGGGAAACAGCTATCGACGCCGCGTCAGTTTGCGGGAAGTGACGAAAATGGCGCTCGATCGGAGTGATCGGCAGGCAAGACAGTACGTTCTGCAATCCCTTCGCAAGAGCGGATTGATCATCGGCATCTGTCCGAGAAATCCCAGCATGCTTTTGCTCAATCCTCGAGCGCAACAGCTGATCGCCGCCTAAAAGCACATTCTAAGATTGGCTCCCTAGTTATCAAAAACTAGGGAGCCAATTTGTTTTTTTGGGAAGTTTTGAATATAATCCCAAGGTATAAAGGAAGATGTGAAGATGGTACCTATAGCTTAGTGGTAAAGCTCCGCTCTGTGGCAGCGGCGATACGGGTTCGATCCCCGTTAGGTACCCAGTTTGAATTTGTAAAATTGACGGTTTTGATTTAGGCTCCAAGTAGATTTTGAATAAAACAATAAGGGGGAATAATGGAGCAGATTAATAAGGAAACGCCGAAATGGGTGAAGGCCCAACAGTACAGTCAAAATTTCCGGGTCATTAGAGTGCCAAAGTGGGATGATTGGAAAGATTGGGTTCAGGATAATGGATGTTATGTTTTGATCCGGATTTATTCGGATACAAAAGAAGTTGGCGTGGCAATTTGTGATTACCACCATGTAATTCTTATGGAATTTCGCGGTCAACGTCTACAGGATATTTATAATTTTATTTTCAAGTACAACAGAGAAAATAAAAAAGGATGGTTTACGCGTTTTGACCACGCGGCGTATCTTGGTAAGGAACTGCAACGCGCTTGGCAGGCATTAGAGCTGGGCATGGAATATTGCCAAGAATAAATGGAAATCAGTCCGATAATACCGGACTGATTTTTTATTGACTGCGAAATTCTCGGCATCATGGAAAACGTTGACTTGACAAATTGAGGTCAAATGTTATACAATTTCCCATTAGAATCTTAATTCTTGAATAAATTCAGATAATGGAGGTATAAATGCATACGGGATCAGTTGTGAATAAAAAAGTGAGCGCTGCCGATAGCATCATTGATGAGGTAACGCATCCGCTTCTCGAAGATGAGAGAGAAGTGGTGGCAATATATCGCCGCGCAAAGAAAATGGGATATGCGGATATTGCAATCACTATTCAGGGAAGCATCAGGGTGAAGATTTGGCTGACGGAAAAAATGAAATAATCCGTCTTTATTTTAAAGAGACCACTCCGAAATTCGGAGTGGTCTTTCTTTTTGGGAATAAATAGTTTGGGATTTATAGATACGCATACTATAATAAGAGTACATCTATTTATGGATTTGAAATCTTTATTTCATAGCGCGCCAGTGGCTGGCGCTCCAAAATCAATGCCGGTAGTTCCAGTAACCAACGGCAAGCAAGCAATGAACGGTAAAGTGGGAGAAGACGGGAAAGAAGTCTCTATTATTAAATTAATTGATTCGTTGGTTCAGCACGGCTATAAATCCAAAGCGTCGGATGTGCATATCGATCCGGAATCGGACGGGGTCCGAGTGCGGATGCGGATTGACGGAATTTTGCACGATGCGTTTTTATTCGCGAAAGAATTGCAATCGGAAATGATTACCCGCTTGAAAGTCCTTTCTGGTTTGCGAACGGATGAGCACCAAGCCGCCCAAGACGGCCGTTTCAAGGTGGTGGTAGACAAAGACACGACTGTCGATGTTCGGATTTCCATTACCCCGACTTATTACGGAGAAAATGCCGTGATGCGGATTCTCGCCCAACAGTCGGAAAGTTTTACGATTGAAAATTTGGGTTTTTCTAAAGAAAATTATAATCGGATTATTCGAGCGATTAAAAAACCCTACGGCATGATTTTGGCGACCGGCCCGACCGGTTCTGGAAAAACTTCCACCTTGTATACGATTATTCGAACCCTAAGCACTCCGGAAGTTTCTATTATCACCATTGAAGATCCGATTGAATATTCTATTAATGGCATTGAGCAAATTCAGGTCAATCCGCGAACTGGTTTAACTTTCGCCGATGGTTTGCGATCTGTATTGCGGCAAGATCCGAATATCATTATGGTGGGGGAAATTCGCGATCAGGAAACTGCGGGCATCGCAGTCAATGCCGCTTTGACCGGGCATTTGTTGCTTTCCACGCTCCACACGAATGACGCGGTGACCACCTTGCCGAGATTAATTGATATGAAAGTAGAACCATTTTTGATTGCCTCTACGGTCAATGTAGCGATTGGCCAACGATTAGTGCGAAAAATTTGCGCGGACTGCAAAATGAAATATACGATTAGTGATACCGAATTAAAGAGTTTGATGGAAGTGATACCGGTTAAACTTTTGAATCATCATAAAGAATTTTATAAAGGCAAGGGCTGCGCTAAATGTGGAGACACCGGCTATAAAGGCCGGACGGGCATTCACGAAGTATTGGAAATGACTCCCGATATTCGGGAGGCGGTGATGCGGCGTTCGGATGCGGACGAGATTCAAAAAATTGCGATTAAAGAAGGCATGCAAACCATGTTGGAAGATGGTTTCCAGAAAGCATTAGAGGGCGTGACTACGATTGAAGAAATTTTGCGCGTTGTGCATGAGTAAACTTAATTTTAATTTCAATAATTTATTCCTCAAGATTTCTTTGCAAGAAAAGATTATTTTCGCGCGCCACTTATCCATTATGGTGAAAGCGGGAATGCCGATTCTGGATGCCATTAAAATGCTGCAAAAACAAACCAAGTCTAAATCGTTAAGAAAGATTTTGGATCACGTGGTAGATGACGTAAGTAATGGCCAGTTTATGGCGGTGAGTTTGGAAAAATATCGAAATGTCTTTGGTAATTTATTTATCAATATTGTAAAAGTGGGGGAATCCAGCGGCGTGCTTTCGGAAAATTTATTATATCTTTCTGATGAATTACAAAAGAAAAAAGAACTAAACAAAAAAGTGATAAGCGCAATGATTTATCCGGTGATTATTTTAGTTGCCACGACGGGGTTGGTGGCGATGCTTACCCTTTTTATTTTCCCGAAAATTCTCCCCGTTTTTCAAAGTTTGGGGGCACAATTACCGTTTGCCACTAGGGTATTAATAACGATTAGCGATTTCTTAAAGGTGTATGGCCTGTACACGCTTGGAGGAATAATTGCTTTCCTCGGTACATTTTATGGATCCATTAAAATTCAATCAGTTCGTTATATTTGGCATTGGTGTATTTTGCGAATGCCGATTGTCGGCGCTTTATCGCGTAGCGTGAATATGGCCAGTTTTTCCCGAACACTGGGTATTCTGCTACGCAGCGGCGTAAAAATTGTGGAAGCGCTCAATATTACTTCAGAAACATTAGGTAATATAGTATATCAGCGCCAATTAAGCGTGATGGCCAATAATATTCAAAAAGGAGAACAGATTTCCAAATACCTCGCTCAGCATGAATTTCTATTTCCCTCCATGCTTACTAATATGGTTTCGGTTGGGGAAAATACGGGTAACTTAAGCGAAACACTGATTTATCTTTCAGAATTTTATGAAAACGAAGTCAATGATGCAACTAAGAATCTTTCCAGCGTATTGGAGCCGCTATTAATTTTGATCATGGGCGGGATTGTTGCTTTCGTTGCCATTGCGATTATTACGCCGATTTATGGCCTTACCCAGCACATTAAATAATTATGGATTTGGTCTGGTGGAAGTGTTGGTGGTAATCGCGCTGATGACTGGGCTTTTGACTATTGGCGTGCCGATTAGTTGGGATTTTTACACCACGTACCAATTTGATTCGGAAACCCAGACCTTCGTATCCATATTGGAACAAGCGAGAAATTTTTCTATGATTAATCGTTCGGAATCGCCCCATGGAATTTTGATTGACGCTAATCAATTTGTGATTTTTCAAGGCGGCAGTTATGCGGCTCGCAATCCCGCTCAAGATTTAACTTTCCCAAGAAATGGGATAGTAACAATTACCGGTCCCAATGAAATTGTGTTTACCGCCTTGTCCGGCACTACGACCGCGTCAGTCTATACATTTACGAATCAACACCGCAGCGTAGCTATTTCCGTTAATTATCATGGCGCGATTTTGTATCAATAAATTCCGTTCTCGGACCGGACAATCATTGGTGGAGTTATTGGTGGCAATGGGAGTGTTTGTGCTGGTCAGCACTGCCGCCTTTTTTTTGTTTTTTGGCGGCCAAGCGGTTTCCATTGACGGCGCGAATGAACAAATCGCCTTAGATTATATTTCCGAGGGATTGGAAGCGGTGCGTTCCATTCGGAATCGAACCTGGAATGAATTGGCGGCCGGCGATCACGGACTTTTTTTGATTAATAATCAATGGGAGTTTGGCGGCGCCAATGATACCAAGGGAATTTTTACTCGACGGGTTAATATCGCTGATATTGCGACCAACACTAAAAGAATTTTAAGCGAAGTCACTTGGGCGACCGATCCCCAGCGTCCGCAAACCGTATCTATGTCTGAACAACTGACGAATTGGAAAGGAGCGCTGACCGGCGGTTGCGTCAGTGATACGCTGACGGGAAATTGGGCGAATCCTCAAGTCATTGGTTCCGCGGATATTGGTTCCGGAAATTCCGGAACGGATGTGGCAATCAAATTGCCCTATGTGTTTATGAGCGGGACGGCGTCTACCGCTAGTAAACCAGATCTTTTCGTGTTTGATGTGACCAATGAATCCTTGCCTCAACTCGTTCGTTCTGTAGATATTGGCGCGAACGGCATCAATTCTATTTTTATTAATGGCAATTACCTCTACGCCGCTTCTTCTAATGATAACAAGGAGTTAATTGTATTTGATATTAGTAGCCCATTGGCAACTTATGAATTAAGTTCGTTGAATTTGACTGGATCGGCTAATGGCGTTGGCGTTACTTCTTTTGCCAGCACCACAGTGATTGGTCGGGTGGGGTCGGCGACTAATGAACTCGTGTATATTAATGTAACTAATCCGGCAGCGCCGGCTATTATTGCCGAATCGGCGACTGGAGGAAATATTTATGATTTTTATTCCACCAATAAACGATTGTATTTTACCAGCCAAGAATCGGATGAAGATGTCTGGGTTTATAATATTGAAACTCCCGCCAGCCCGGTGTTTGTAGGGAATTACGATATCCCCGGAACCACGGAGGATATCAGTATTTATGGCCAAGAAAAAGATGGTTTTAATATTTTGGATGGCAACACTCAAAATGAATTGATTGTGCTTGGCGCTTCCAATACCGCGCAAATTTATTTGCGCGATCGGTTAGATGTGGGAGGAGACGTGAATGATATTACTTGCGTAGTGGGAGATTTGATTTTTATTGCCACTACCAACAGCACGGCGGAATTCCAAATAATTAACGGCATTGACCCGGATAACATAAGTTTTTACTCCTCTTTGAATTTCGCGCAAATTGGCACTGGTTTGGAATATTCTGGCAATCGGGTCTATATGTCGGTTCGCAGCAACGACGCATTAAAAATCATTGGCCCGGGTTCGTAATATGAAACAACAGCAAGGATTTACGTTAATAGAAATTATTGTTTATTCCGGAATTATGGTGGCGTTTGTAACGACCGCCTTGCTTTCATTGCAACAAATGCTGGGATCCAGCGATCGGGTAAAACAACAACGAGAATTGAATGAAAACCACCGGTTTTTGGTGCAGAAATTAAATTGGGCATTAAGCAATGTGCAAGTGATTAATAGCCCAGCTGCCGGGGCAAATGCCGCTTCCATTTCCATTAATCAATTAAATTTTAGCAGCAATCCGATTGTGTTGGATCTTTCCGGCGGGGTTATGCGCGTTGCCACCGGTGGTGGTCCGGCAATGGCGTTATCCAATGGATACGTAACTATATCTAATCTTCTGTTTTCTCATGAGGTCTTTGATTTTCAATCGGCGATTCACGTGACGGGATTGTTGTCTAATAGCGTGGCTACGAGCGCGTTGGACAATTGGTTTTATATAAAATGAAAATTTTATTGCAAAAAAATTCTGGATATCTTGCGGTGACTACGGCCATTATTATTTCTTTGATTATGCTGTTGATGGCTTCGGTTTTGAGTTCCTCTTCTTTATTTTCCCGATTAAGCGATTTGGATTCTTTCAATAAAAAGGAAAGTTATTATCTTTCCCGTTCCTGTTTGGATTACGCTTTATTGAAAATGGCGGTAGGCGTTTATACCGGCAATGAAACTGTGGCTATTGGGACAAAACAATGCACGATACTGACGATTGAAACCTCTGGAAGCAATAAAATTCTCAAAGCCAAAGGCCAATCCACCAACGGCAACGTGATTACGAACCTCAAGCTTACGGTCAATAATTTGGATTTATCTACCGTCTCCTTTGAGGAAGTGAAGAATTTCTAATATGTTAGAATCAATATAGTATAAATATATGCAGAAACATTTTTGGCAGAGAGGAGTGACGTTAATAGAATTAATTATTACCATTGCCCTGATTACTTTGGTGATGGGAGTAGTCATTTACGCTTTGAATCCTGCCCGCCAATTTTCCCAAGGAAGGAATACCCAACGCTGGGCGCATGTG
>DATDXY010000017.1:0-9876 GCA_036517155.1 Minisyncoccota bacterium | reverse complement strand
CGGACAAGTACGGTTTGACGTGACGGTGAAAAAAATGGAACTGGATCCAGAAGACGCCCGGAAAGTTTTTGAAGACGCGATTGCCCTAATCCACGGTCCGATGCCGACCGCGCACAGCGAATGCATCTATTGTATTTGGGGAAATGATTTCATAGCTGATTAATATAATGATTCAAGAAATCAAAAAAATTATCCAAAAAGATATTCCAGACAGCATAGATCCGGAACTTCAAGCATCGGATAAACCGGCATTCGGCGATTATTTTACTAATGTTGCCTTTCGGCTGGTGCCGACATTTAAGAAGCAACCAATTGAGATTGCAAAAGAATTAGCGAAGAAATTTTCCGCCCATTCGGAATTTTCCAAAGTGGAAGCCATCGCGCCGGGATTTATTAATTTCCATCTCGCGCCGAGATTTTTACAAAGCGAATTAGGGAATATCCTAAAAGCAAAAAAGAAATACGGAATAGGAAAAGTTTCTAAATCCTTGAAAATCAATTTAGAATTTGTATCCGCAAACCCAACCGGACCGCTAACAATGGCGAACGGCCGGGGCGGATTTTACGGAGAAGTGTTGGGGAACGTATTGGAAAAAGTTGGGCATAAGGTGACCAAAGAATATTACGTCAACGATACCGGCAATCAGGTGCGACTGCTGGGAGAAAGCATTTTAGCCGTTGCCGGCCATATTTCCGGCGCGGAAAATCATTATCAGGGAGCGTATGTGAAAATGCTCGCGAAAAAACTAAAGCCGAAAAAAGGAATGGCTGCGGAAACACTTGGCAAAAAAGCCGCAGTAATTTTATTGAAAGAAATTCAGGCCTCGCTGAAAAAATCCGGCATTATCCATAAAATCTGGTTTTCCGAAGATAAAAATCTCCATAAAAAACAAGAATTGCAAAAAACTTTAGTAATGCTTCGTGGTAAAAATAAGACCGAAAAAAAAGATGGCGCTGAGTGGCTAGGAGATAATGTGCTGATAAAGTCTGACGGACAGCCAACTTATTTCCTCGCGGATTTAGCCTACCACTACGATAAATTCGTAAAACGGAAATTTGATCTGGCGATTGATATCTGGGGCGCGGATCATCACGGCTATATCGCGCGGATGAAAAACGGCGTAGAAGCGCTGGGCATGGATCCGAAGAAATTGCAGATTCTGATTACCCAATTAGTGCGGCTGATCAAAGACGGTCAGGAAGTGAAGATGTCCAAACGAACCGGAGAATTTATTACTTTGGATGAATTAATTCAGGAAGTTGGCAAAGATGTCACCCAATTCTTTTTCTTAATGCATTCTTTGGATACGCACATGGATTTTGATTTGGGATTGGCCAAAGAACATTCGCAAAAAAATCCCGTTTTTTACGTGCAGTACGCGTATGTACGGGTAGTGAATATTTTAGCCAAGAGCCATAAGCCAACAGCCAAGAAAGTTAATTTTGATTTATTGAAATCCGATTCGGAACAGAAATTAATTAAAGAGATGGCGCAATTTCCGGATATTATTTTACAAACGGCGAAAGATTATCAGGTCAATCGTTTAACGACCTACGTAACCGAATTGGCGCGGGCGTTTCATAACTTTTATGAAAAAGAACGGGTGGTGGGAGTGGGGGAGGAATTAGAGAACGCGCGGATCGGATTAATGAACGCGCTGAAAATTGTGTTGGAAAATTTGTTTGAGACGATAGGCATCAGCGCCCCGAAGAAGATGTAAAACACCCAACGGAAAACCGTTGGGTGTTTGGTTAAAAGAGCCGATGTCTTACTTGGGTAAGTTTTGAGGCGAGCAGATTTTCAATCATCGCGGCGTAAGCGGGAGAGTTGACCGGATGATCATTAGAATTCTTCACGGCATCATAGGCGAGTTCTTCCGCCCGTTTCCATTGAAGAGAATTCAGATTGCGAAACTTGCGTTGGTAACTCAGTTTTTGAATCGCGCGCTGGATCGAACAGTGGATTGCGGGTGGAAGCATGTCGCACCTCTCTTTTTTAGTAAAGTTCAGGAATCTCTGTATCCAAACAGAAACTCCTTGGGAAGTCAATTCGGGCTTTAAAAATCGCCTATTTTCGTTTAAAATAAGTACTATGCTTAAGGGTTTGAAGGAATTCAAATTGCCGGAAATAGAGGAGAAGGTGCTCAAATTTTGGAAAGAACACAATATCTTTGATAGATCTTTAAAGCTTCGCGAGAAAGCGAAGCCATTTCGTTTTTTTGAAGGTCCGCCGACTGCCAACGGCCGGCCGCATATGGGTCATGCCCAGGGGCGGGTATTTAAGGATATAATTCCGCGTTTTAAGGCAATGCAGGGATTTTTGGTAAAGCGGAAAGCCGGCTGGGATACGCACGGTCTGCCGGTGGAAATTGAAGTGGAAAAAGAGCTGGGGCTGAAAAACAAACAAGAAATTGAAAAATTCGGCATTGCCGAGTTTAACGAAAAAGCCAAAGCTTCGGTCTGGAAATATAAGGAAGAATGGGAACGGATGACTGATCGCATTGGCTTTTGGGTAGATATGAAAGATCCGTACATTACGTACGATTCTAAATACATTGAAAGCTTGTGGTGGATTTTCCAGCAAATTCATAAAAAGAAATTATTATCCAAATCTTTCAAAATCGTTCCGTGGTGCCCGCGTTGCCAGACAGCGCTGTCCAGCCACGAAGTCAGCCAGGGATACAAGAAAGCGAAAGATCCGTCAGTATATATTAAATTTAAAGTCAAAAGTTTAAAGTCAAAAAGTCAGGATGAATATCTTTTGGTTTGGACAACGACGCCGTGGACTTTGCCGGCGAACGTGGCAATTGCGGTGAATCCCAAATTAACTTACACAAAATATAAAATCGGCAACGAATACATTTGGTCCTATAATGTTCCGCCAGGCGCGACGGATATTGAAGTAGTGGAAAAAATATCCGGTAAGAAATTAATCGGCACCGCTTATGAACCGCTTTTCAAAGTGCCGGGGCCGTGGCAGGAAAATAAAAAGTTTTTTAAAGTGCAGGGTGCGGATTTTGTCGGCACGGAAGACGGCAGTGGTTTGGTGCATATTGCTCCGGCATTCGGTGAAGAAGATTTGAATCTTATAAAAAAATCCCAAAAGCAGCTGGTCGGACAGATTCCGGTCACGATTGACGACCAGGGCATGGTGCAGCGCGGTTTGCCGGGGGCGGGAAGATTTGTAAAGCAGGCGGACAAAGATATTATTGAAGATTTGCAGAAAAGAAATTTGTTACTCCAAGTCGGTTCGGTAGAGCACGAATATCCGTATTGTTGGCGCTGTGA
This sequence comes from Minisyncoccota bacterium, assembly GCA_036517155.1. GTDB lineage: Bacteria > Patescibacteriota > Minisyncoccia > UBA6257 > 02-FULL-45-10c > DATDXY01. The sequence goes on along the minus strand of DATDXY010000017.1, from coordinate 6,588 downwards.
TACGCCGCTTTTATATTTTGCCCGCCATTCTTGGTTTATTGAAATGAGCAAGCTTCGGAATGATCTCCTGAAAAATAACAAAAAAATTAATTGGATTCCGGCGCATATGAAAGAGGGGCGGTTTGGCGAGTGGCTGAAAGACATCAAGGATTGGGCAATTTCCCGTGATCGCTACTGGGGAACGCCATTACCGATTTGGGAATGCGCCAAATGCAAAACGATAAAAGTCATCGGCAGTTTGGCAGAATTGAATGAGGCGCGTTTTACGGAGAATCGGCTGTGGATTGTCCGGCATGGCCAAGCGGAGCACAATATTTTAGGTGTTGCGCCGCTGGTAGAAGACGGTAAAACCGGATTTCATTTGACCGACACCGGGCAAGAGCAAATTAAAAAAACCGCCCAGAAAATTGTCAAAGAACTAAAAAAAGAAAAGTTAGATATCATTTTCACCTCGCATTATATTCGCGCTCAAGAATCGGCGCGGATTATTGCGGAAGCAGCCGGAGCAAAAATAATTGTAGATCCGCGATTAAGAGATATTAATTGCGGAATTTTGGGCGGGAAACCGATAGCGGAGTATTGGAAATTTTATGACGGTTTCGGAGATCCTATGCTCACCAAGCCGGACAATGGCGAAAGCCGGGCGGAAGTTCGGATTCGCATGATGGCGACCGCGCAGGAAATCCGTACCCGATATGCGGGGAAAAATATTGCGATAATCAGCCACGCCGATCCGTTGAGATTATTGGAAAGCAGTATTCAAGGATGGGATTCGGAACAGTTCACCGCCTTGGATCATTTACCGGTTGGAGATTTCAAACGCCTAGAACTGAATCATTGGCCTTACAATCAATTTACCGGCGAGTTGGATTTGCACCGTCCGTACGTTGATCAATTGGTATTGAAATGCAAGAAGTGCAAGGAAGAAATGCAGCGCGTGAAAGAAGTGGCGGATGTTTGGTTTGATTCCGGATCTATGCCGTACGCCCAGAATCACTATCCCTTTGAACATAAAGCCGCCATTGATAAGGAAAACGATTTTCCGGCGGATTATATTTCCGAGGGGATAGACCAAACGCGCGGCTGGTTCTATACGCTGCTGGCAGTGTCTACGTTGCTGGGTAAAGGCGTGCCGTATCTGAATGTGGTCAGTCAGGGCCATATTTTGGATAAGTTCGGGAAGAAGATGTCCAAATCCAAGGGTAATGTGGTCAGCCCGACTGATTTGATGAATAAATACGGCGCGGATACTTTGCGCTGGTATTTCTATACTCAAATCATTCCGGGCGAACCAAAAGCATTTGACGAAGCAGATTTGGGGAAAACGTTAAGAAAGTTTTTGATGCTTGTGTATAATTCCTACGTATTTTTTGAAACCTACGGAGAAAAAACTAACAACTATTCGCTTGCTGCCACGCACTTAACTGTATTAGATAAATGGGTCTGCGCCCGATTACAAGAAACGATTACAAAGGTAACAGGCAGTTTAGAAGCCTACGATATTGGTTCTGCCGGCAAGGAACTAGAAGTCTTCGTTGAGGATCTCTCCCGCTGGTATATCCGCCGTTCCCGCCGCCGTTTCCAAAAGCCGGATAGTTCCAAAGATTTTGAAATTGCATCCCATATTTTGCATTATTCGTTGGTTGAGTTAAGTAAACTCATTGCTCCGTTCACACCATTTTTTTCCGAAGCGCTGTATCAATCTTTATCCGCAAACCAGCCATCGGTGCATTTGGAAGATTGGCCGAAAGCACGAAAAGAATTTGTAGATATCGGGTTGATTGCGAAAATGGCCATTACTCGGGATATTGCGAGCAAAGTATTGGCGCTGCGGGCGAGCGTGGGGATTAAAGTCCGCCAGCCGTTGCAGTTATTGGAAATCAATACCAAAAAACTGGATGTCCGAGACCAGGAATTTTTTAATATCCTGAAAGACGAAATCAACGTGAAAGAAGTGAAGATTAATTTAAGTTTGAAAGAAGAATTCAAGTTGGATACGGTGATTACTCCGGAATTAAAAGCGGAAGGCACATTGCGGGAAGCGGTTCGGTTAGTTCAGGGTTTGCGTCAGGATGCGGAATGCGTTCCGCAGGATAAAATTACAGTATATTTAGAAGTAAACAGCGAACTACAGAATGTTTTGGAATCGCATTTAGAACTCTTCAAGAAAGAAGTGAACGCGCAATCGGTGGAATTCAAAAAAACCGATAAATTTGATGTAGAATTGAATTCAGAAATTGATGGGCAAAAAGTATGGGTGGGCGTAAAAAACTTAAGTTAATTGACAGCACAATTAATTTCTGTCATAATGGCAGTATATAGATTCGAATCTTATCTGTCATTGTAGGTGACTCACAGGAAATCGGGTCGCCTATTTTTTATGACACAACCTATTTTGCCTCAAGAAGGCGCGAATTTTAAAGATCTCGGCATTGATCCGAAGATTCTCTCAATTTTAGAACGAGCGGGTTTTACCAGCCCGACGGTAATTCAGCATAAATCCATTCCGACGGCTATCTCCGGTAAGGACATTGTGGGTATTGCCCAGACCGGAACCGGTAAAACGATTGCCTTTAGCGTTCCGATGCTTCAACGGCTGATGACGGATAAGGGCCGGGGATTGGTATTAGTACCGACTCGGGAATTAGCTTCCCAGGTAGATGAAATGTTCCGGCAAATCGGTTCTCCTTTGGGCGCAAAAACCGCGGTGCTTATCGGCGGGGAATCCATGTACCACCAAATTCGCAGTTTGCGGTCCCATCCGCACGTTTTGATTGCCACCCCGGGACGCCTTTTGGACCACATAAAACAAGGGCATGTGCGATTAGATGACATTAAAGTGCTGGTGCTGGATGAAGCGGATCGGATGTTTGATATGGGCTTTTCCACGCAAATTAACGATATTTTACGGCGGGTTCCAAAAGAACGGCAAACCATGCTTTTCTCCGCCACGATGCCGGACAGCATTATGAATCTGGCGACTCGGTATATGGAATTACCGCTGCGGATTGAAGTAGCGCCGGCGGGAACGACGATTGAACAAGTGGAACAAGAAATCATCGTGGTTAAAAAAGAAGCGAAATTTTCCCTGCTAGTGAAATTACTCGGCGAGCACAAAGGATCTATTTTGATTTTTTCTCGGACCAAATTCAGCGTGCGAAAAATCGCGTTTATGCTGCGGGACACCGGCTTTTCGGTTTCAGAAATTCATTCCAACCGATCGCTTTCCCAGCGCCGGGAAGCATTGGAGGGTTTTAAAAAAGGCAGATTTCGGATTTTAGTCGCGACGGATATCGCCGCGCGCGGTATTGACGTCCGGAACATTGAACTGGTGATTAACTTTGATTTACCGGAAAACTCGGAAGATTACGTGCACCGCATTGGCCGCACCGGCCGCGCCGGCAAAACTGGCATGGCGGTTTCTTTTGCCACACCGGACCAACGGCAGGATATCGCCAGTATTGAACGTTTAATCCGAAAAACCATCGCTATCAAAAGCCACGAAGGCGCGGAAATCGCGCAAAGCCGATTTCCGGCCGGAAGCGGACCGAGACGAACCCGGCATTTCCAACGAAGACGGAGATTTTAAAAAACCGCCCATTGATTGGCGGTTTTTTGTTACAACGCTATACCAATCTTCTTTTTCACCTCTTTCATTTTTTCCGAAGCGATTTTCTGGGCTTTTTTAGCGCCAGCAGAAAGAATAGTTTTTAGTTGCGAATCTTTTATTTTAGTTTCTCGGAATGGCTGTAACTCTTTGCTGATAACGGAAGCCAGATCGGATTTGAACTGGCCGTAACCTTTCCCTAAATACATTTTTTCCAGTTCTGGAATAGTTTTTCCGGAAAATGCAGAGTAGATTTCCAAAAGATTGGCGATGCCGGCTTTGGATTGTTTATCGTATTTGATTTCCGAGCCGGAATCCGTCACTGCGCGGCTGATTTTTGCTTTGATTTCTTCTGGTAAATCATCCAGGAACAAACAGCCGGCCGGGAACGATTTGGACATTTTCTTTTCCGGATTATCCAAGCTCATGATACGCGCCTGTTCAGTCAGTAAAGCTTTTGGTTCAAAAAAGGTTGCGCCGAATTTACTATTGAATTTGCGGGCGAGTGTCCGAGCCAGTTCTAAATGTTGGTTTTGATCTTCACCGACAGGAACGAATATTGTGTCGTACAGTAAAATATCCGCGGCCATTAGCGCCGGATAGGTGAGTAGACCGATATTGATATTTTGTTTTTGGCGTTCCGCTTTGTCTTTGTATTGGGTCATTCGTTCCATTTCTCCCACTGGCGCCAGAGTATTTAAAATCCAAGCCAATTCCGTATGGGCAGGAACTGCCGATTGCACGAAAAGAGTGGATTGTTTCGATTTTAGCCCGGAAGCCACATACGCTTGGGCGACGCCGAGAATTTGTTTGGATTTTTCGGACGGATTAAAATCCTCGGTCAGAGAATGATAATCCGCGATGAAAAAGTAGCATTGGTATTTTCCGGAATTTTGGAGCTCCACGAATTGTTTGAGCGCGCCCAAATAATTCCCCAGATGTAAACGGCCCGTGGGCTGGATTCCAGAAATTAAAACCGGTTTTTTCATAAAATTGCTTTTTGCTTGTCGCCTTTAACTTTACACCTCTATGAGTACTGGTAGAACCATCGGCCGGCGCTTGGTTTTATTATACAAGAGTTGGCCGATTTGGTCTCGGATAAGCGATTTTATATATTCCGGTTCTGGAGCGTTGTGGCGGGGCAAACGAACCAGCACATTCCGCAGTTTATCTCGAATGTCATTCAAGAGATCCCGATTTTCTTTTAAGTAAATAAAACCGCGGGAAATAATATCCGGATTTTTAAGCAAACGTCCGGAACTTTGGCTGATCACCGCAATAATCACTACCATGCCTTCTTGCGAAAGCATTAAACGGTCTCGCAACACCACTTCTTGAACATCGCCGACGCCAAGCCCATCCACCATTACGTAGTAAGATTCTACTGTTTTGTCTGTAGGCTTGAAGTTATTTTCCGTTACTTCAGAAATTTGGCCGTTCTCGAGCAGAATGGTATTTTCTTTCGGGATGCCCACGTCTTGTCCGTGTTCAGCATTGATGGCTCGCATAAAGTAATGGCCGTGAATGGGTACGAGGAATTTCGGTTTTATAAGTGAAATCACTTGTTTCAATTCTTCCGCGGGCGCATGACCGCTAGCGTGAATATCAATCAGATTGGAGGTGTAGACTTTTCCTGCTTGCCGGGCAAGATTGTCTTTCAAAAATTGAACACTCCGTTCATTGCCCGGGATAACAGAGGCAGAGAACATAATTGTATCGGTATTTTTGATGTGGATATGTTTATGTTCTCCGTTTGCGATTCTCATAAAACCGGAATTAGATTGCCCTTGCGCGCCGGGAGTAAGAATAATTATTTTATTGTCTTGGTATTTATGGATTTCTTCCACCGCTACCAACACGTCTTTGCCGTGCTTGATATAGCCCAGATTTTTGCAGATTTGATAATTGTCTTTCATACTCCGGCCGAGGATAACCACTTTCTTACCCAGGCGTTCCGCGATATTAATCACTTCCGCGATCCGGGTAATCATGGAGGCAAACATGCTGATAATGACTCGGCCATTTGCTACTTTGATTAATTCTTCCAGATTTTTTTCCACTACTCGTTCGGACAAGGACCGTCCGGATTCTTCCGCGTTAGTGCTGTCTAGAAAGAGAGTGTGGATACCGATTTTTCCGACCCGTTCAAATTCCGCCAGTCCCAGCGGGCTATTGGAATTATCGTAGTCAATGCGGAAATCCGCGCAGGTGACCATATTGCCGGCGGGGGTTTTTAGAATGATGCCAGTGGTATCCGGGATAGTGTGAGCGACACCGAAAAATTCCGCGCTAAAGTATTTAGATAATTGCACAATATCGTGGTTTTTGACTACTTGAAATTGTAATTTTGGAGAATTTGGGAATTCCATTTGCCGTTTAGCGACAAATTCTTTTGTCAGGATGGTCGTATAGATGATCGGATTGCCAATTTTTTCAATAATATAAGGAACCGCGCCGATATGGTCATAATGGCCATGGGTGAGAATGAGCGCTTTTACTTTTTTCTTGTTTTGTTCTAGATACGAAACGTTCGGGATAATAAAATCCACCCCGGGCGTTTCGTCTTGAGGAAATTGAATTCCGGCGTCAATAATAATAATTTCGTCTTCGTACTCAAAGAACATCATGTTCCGGCCAATTTCTCCAAAGCCTCCCAAGGGGATGCATTTAAGTACTGGTCCGGTTGCTGTTTCTGCTGCGACTGCTGTTTTCCGTCGGGTGACGGTTCGGCGCGTAGTTGTGGTTCGCGTCATCATAATAATTGTAATTAGTTAATAATAATTTTATTTCTCTGTGCCCCCGAGAGGATTTGAACCTCTACGCCCTTGCGGGCTTACGCACCTGAAGCGTACGCGTCTGCCAGTTTCGCCACGGGGGCATTTGATTTACTATTTTTTATTTCAACACTCGTTCCGTATCGACATACCACTGATTTACATGCTCAAAGCGTTCCGATGCGGTCGCAATCATATTTTTTTCCA
>DATDXY010000016.1:0-4926 GCA_036517155.1 Minisyncoccota bacterium | reverse complement strand
ATCAAAGTCCTGCTCAAATCAGAAACGCCGTTTATTGTCGCTTTTACTAAAATTGACAAGCCAAATGCCGACGTAGAACGGGTGAAACAGGAATTGGCGAGCAACGGCGTATCAGTAGAGGGTTACGGCGGGAATATCAGTCATCAAGGGGTTTCGGCCAAATCCGGCGCCGGTATAAATGAATTGCTGGATTTGATTGTACTGACGGCGGATATGGAAGAACTGACTTTTGATCCGTCGCGTAACGCGAGCGGTTTGATTTTGGAAGCGCGTTCCGATAAACGCCGAGGCATTACCGCCAGTATTCTAATCAAAGATGGCACGTTCCATATCGGTAATCAGATTATGACCGCCAGCGCCAAAGGAAAAGTGAAAGACATTGAAAATTTTTTGGGAGAAAAAACCAATTCCCTCACGCCGTCCAGCCCAGCGATGATTTTGGGTTTTGAATCTATGCCGCAAACTGGCGAAGAATTCAAATCCGGAAAATTAACGGAAGAAGATTTGGCGGCGGTGCAGGGACGGAGCGGTTTGCGGCGTGTATCGGCGGCGGATAAAAAGGGGGAATCGGTGATTCGGGTGATTCTGAAAGCGGATATGTCCGGTTCGCTGGAAGCGTTGCATGATTTATTGAAGAAGATTCCATTGAAACAAAATGAACGGCTGGAAATCTTGGACCAATCGGTCGGAGAAATTTCCGACGGTGACGTGAAAGACGCGCTGGCCACCGAAGCGATGATTGTCGGTTTCCGGACGGAAGCGAATAAAGCGACGGAAAGCTTGGCGCGCACTCACAGCGTGCGGATTATTACCAACGACATTATTTATAAACTGACGGAAGAAATTGAAAAAGCGTTCGCGGACGCGGTAGAAAAACCGGCAGCGGGAGAATTGCAGATTTTGGCAATTTTCAGCTCGAAAAACAGCACGCAAACTATCGGCGGGAAAGTGACTCGGGGATTGATTCGAAATAAAGCGTGGTTGGAAGTGAAGCGGGGCGAGGAAATTCTTGGCAAAGGAAAAATTGTGAATCTGCAACATAAAAAATTAGACGTTGGGCAAGTAGAGGAAGGAAAAGAATGCGGATTGATTTTTGAATCCTCTATAGCAATTCAAGTCGGGGATATATTATTGAATAGGTAGTATGCAAAGCTATCAGCGCCATCAACGGGTGGAAAGTTTGATTCAAGCGGAATTGAATAAGATTATCCTGCGAGAATTGGAATTTGACGGCGCGCTAGTGACGATCACCGCCGTAGAAGTACAGAAGGATTTGGATTACGCGCTCATAAAATTTTCCGTGCTTCCCAGCGGGAAAAAAGAAGCGGTCTTGGAATTATTCCAAAAAACTCAGCGCCGGTTGAAACATTTATTGGCAGATCAGATTGAAATCAAGCCGATGCCGGAATTGCGGTTTGAAATTGATGAAGGGCCGGAAAAAGCGGCTGCGGTGGAGAAAGTATTTATTGAAATTGAAAAAGAAGAAAAAAACGGGTAATCTTTAGAACATCGGCCTGGTAGCCAAGTGGTAAGGCAGGAGTCTGCAAAACTCTTATACGCGAGTTCGATTCTCGCCCAGGCCTCCGCTCATAAGAGCGATAGATTGCAATGCCCGGGTGGCGAAATTGGTATACGCAGCAGACTTAAGATCTGCCGCCTTCATCGGCTTGCCGGTTCGAGTCCGGCCCCGGGCACTTATATGAAATCTGAAAAGAATATTAATAGCCCAACTTTTTTTGTTGGCGTGCGGGGGAATGGAATTATTTCTTTCGGGAGCGGTCAACCGGATTTGCCGCCGCCGGAACAGATTTATAAAATTCTTCCCCAATACCACGCGTTCAAATACGGATTGATTCAAGGCCAAGAAAATCTGCGGACCGCATTAGCCACGCATTATCCAAAAGCGCACGCCGATGATTTTGTTATTACTAACGGCGCTTCAGAAGCGTTGGATTTAACTTTTCGCGCGCTGGCATTATTGGTAGGGAAGGGTAGGGTGCTCTTGCCGCGGCCGTATTATTATTCGTATCCGATGTTGGTAAAATTAGCCGGACTTCAGCCAGTGTTTACGGATTTAAATACAGAGGGAAGAATTGATATTAAAGATTTTAAAAAGAAAATTAAAGGCTGTAAAGCAGTATTGATTAATTCGCCGTCCAATCCAACCGGAAAAGTTGAAGATATTGCCACGCTCAAGGAAATTGAAAAGATTACCAATCAACTGGACATTCATTTATTGTCTGACGAGGTTTACAAAGATTTAATTTACGAACGGAAAAATTATCTTTTGCGCGGCCCGAAGGTGGTGACCATTAATTCTTTTTCAAAAACTTATGCGATGTGCGGATTGCGGGTTGGCTACTTATATTCCAGAGACCGGCAATTGGTGGATAGGGTAATTGATATCAAGGGAAAAACTTCCATGAATACCAGTATTATCAGCCAGGAAATGGCATACGCGGCGACACAAGTGCCAATGCGGCAATTAGAAAGCCAAATTTCCGTGTGGCGGGAACGCCGAGATTTGATATGCAATGGTTTGAAAAAAATGGGATTGGAACTTTGGAAACCGGAAGGGGCATTTTATGTATTCCCCAAAATCCAAAAAGCCAATCAAGTAGTCAACGAACTTTTTTATAAACATAAAGTCATTGTCTATGACGGCGCCTGGTTTGGTTCGCCGGATCGGATTCGGTTGAGTTACGCGCTGGATGTAAAAGATATTCGAGAAGGTTTGGCAAGAATCAGAAAGTATATTAGCGCCCGCCCAGAATTATTGAAGTAAAATAAAAAAACCGCACGAGCGAGGTTGTAGCATCGTGCGGTTTTATATTGCAGGCAGGTCTTTAAGCCGTGGGAAGCCGAAGAATTGCAATTTTCGGGAATTAAAATCCCGATATTGCCGGAATTCTTCCTCTTTTTTCTCGATCCGCTCAGTGAGCGTAAAGAGAAAGAGACGGTCAAAGCCATGATAGGCATCTAGAAGAATGCGGTCGCCATTGACATGACAATGACTTTCCCCGATAAAGAGCATCGGCACAATCACGGTGGCAGCGATGTTGCGCGCAATGAGCGCTCGATCCAAGGTTACGCGATTCTGTTCCAATATTTTCTCCGCAAGGTCTTTTGCTTCTTGGCAATTGAATTCTCTGCCAAGCGGACCGAATAGAATCGGATAGCCGTGCATTTTGAACATTCGGTTGATTTGCGTGCCGCCGCCGACACATACAGTGGAGAGATATTGCTGGTTGATTTCCTGAATTTTTTCTATCAGATCTTCCCGAACTTCTTCATTATCTGTTGGTTCTAAAAGATCGCCAGACAGTTTAATAAATGCTTTCTGGTATTGCATTCTCATCACCCCCTTGATAGCTATATTTTGCAATAATCAGCGGTAGAGTGTCAAGAAAAAATTTAACTCAATTTCACCTTCAATTTTTTGGCTTTTTGGCGGTTCAGTTTCGGCAGGCGAATCACTAAAATGCCGTTTTTGAGAGAGGCATTGGCATTATCCGCGTCTACTTCTTGCGGCAGAATAATTGATCGGGAGAATTTTCCCCAATAACATTCTTGATAAAAATAATCGTCGTCATTGATTTTGGTGGTTCGCTCCCGTTTGCCGCGGATGGTAACTGATTCGTTATTAATGGAAATATCCAAATTTTCCGGATCTACGCCGGCAATGGTGGATTCCACGACAATTTCGGATGGCGTTTGATACACGTCAATCGTCAATTGGCCTTCGTTGTCTTCAAAAGTTTCCGGCAGAGTTTCCTCGTCGGAATTTTTAGTAATCACCGGAGCAGAGGATTTCACTAATTCTGGCGAATATTCCTGTTCTGCCGCAGACAACTCTTCAAAAAACTTTTTTATTTTATCTTCTGCCATGTTATTTATAGTGTTTTAATTCTTCAAAATCGTGAAGGAGGAAGAGCGCGCAGATTGCCAGAAAGGTAGTCGGAAGGACAATCGGCTCGGACCCAAACCTTAGTATAAGGTAGTTAAAAAAGGCATGCAATACAGTGCCATATAAGATGCCTTTATACAACCACGCCTTGCTTTTGTACATAATGGAACGCGCCCAATAAAAACCAATTAATCCGGAACTGATAGTGTGTAAAAGTGTGGCGCCAATGAATCGAAGGGAGGTAATTTCCAACGCAATATTGTTGCTTTTGAATGCCGCGGCGATATTTTCCACGGTGGCAAATCCCAGCCCGGCTATAATCAGATACACCATTGCATCTACCGGCTCGTCAAAGTCTTCTAAATGGCGGGTGATGATAAAACGCGCGGCGCCGAACTTCATCGTTTCTTCAATAACTGCCAGACCGAGCAGCGAAAGAATGCTGTATTTGGCGACTCCTAATGGAATGACCACGGAATGAAATAAAGATTCCAAGCCCAGAATAATCACAGTGCTAACCATTCCGGCGACAAAAACTTGCGCGATAATTCGTTTTGGCTCTGGATGGGGATCTTCTTCCAAATAAAATACCAACCAAGCAAACGAAGGGAGGAGGCTTACGAAGAGAATAATATAATCGCTGGTTACCACTCTTCTATTATAAGATACTTTGCATTTTTATGCGGCAGAGATTGATAGAGTGTTTCGGTGAGGTGGGGCATAAATGGATGGAGGAGGATCAGAATCTGAAGTAGTACGTAACCAAGCACTTTGACCGCATCAGCATCAGTCCGTTGTTTGGTGGTTTCTATATACACATCGGCAAAATCGTGCCAGATGAAATCGTATAAAGTGTGCAGTGCTTGGCCGCATTGGTACGCGGCCAGGTCTTTTTCTATGGATTTTTTGGCAGATGCCAATTTTTTCAGAATCAGTTTGTCGTCCTTGTGAACCGCTTTCACCGGCGCAATCGGCGCTTCGCCGATTTTACCCAATACAAAACGGGCGATATTCCAAAC
>DATDXY010000015.1:0-10051 GCA_036517155.1 Minisyncoccota bacterium | reverse complement strand
CGGCGCTTCCAAAGTGACCGGCACTAAGATTACTTTTGAACCGGATCCGGAAATTTTCCCAAAAATTGAATTTGACCACCATTATATTTTAGAACATTTACGCCAACAGGCTTTTTTAACTAAAGGCGTACGGATAGAAATTATTGATAGCCGAAAAATTCCGGTTGATTATTACGCATTTTATTTTGACGGCGGTTTGCTTTCTTTTGTGAAATATTTAAGTGAAGCCTCTAAGCCGCTGCAAGAAACTCCGTTTTATGTCCATAAAGATTCTCAGGATGTCGAAGTGGAAGTAGCATTTCTTTATAATGATGAATTAGAAATTCAAGAATTAAGTTTTGCTAACAATATTTATACTCCGGATGGCGGCATGCATTTGACCGGTTTTCGTTCTGCTCTGACCCGCAGCTTAAATGATTACGCTAATGCCGAAGGATATATTAAAGCCAAAGACCAAAATCTTACCGGGGATGATGTGCGGGAGGGCCTTTCTGTGATTGTGTCCGTGAAAATCCGTAACCCCCAATTTGAAGGCCAAACCAAAGCTCGATTGGGCAATACGGAAGCTCGGACTGCGACCGAAAGCATTACCGGCGAAGCGTTAAAAGAATGGCTGGAACGAAATCCGCAGGATGCAAAACGGGTAATTGAAAAATGCCTACTGACAGCTAAAGCGAGGTTGGCGGCAAAAGCCGCAAAAGAAACAGTGCTGCGAAAAGGCGTTTTAGAAGGTTTAACCTTACCGGGCAAATTGGCGGACTGCAGTTCCAAAAATCCGGAAGACTCAGAATTATTTATTGTTGAGGGTGATAGCGCCGGCGGCAGCGCGAAACAGGGCCGCGATCGCAAAACTCAGGCAATTTTGCCATTACGCGGAAAGATATTGAATGTGGAAAAATCTCGCATTGATAAAATGCTTTTAAATAAAGAAATTCGAGCGCTGGTCATTGCGTTAGGCACGGCGATTGCTGAATCGTTTGATATTTCCAAGTTACGCTATCATAAAATTGTGATTATGACTGATGCGGACGTAGATGGTTCGCATATTCGCACATTGTTGCTTACGCTTTTTTATCGATTTTTCCAACCGGTAGTCAGCGGCGGATTTTTATATATTGCTCAACCGCCTTTGTATCGACTGCAAAAAGGGAAAGAAATAAATTATGTCTACAGCGATGCGGAAAAGAATGACATTATTAAAGCAATGACCAAGAAAGAGGACGAGAAAATCAATATTCAACGCTACAAAGGTTTGGGGGAAATGAATCCGGAACAATTATGGGAAACCACTATGAATCCAGAAAACCGATTATTAAAAAGAGTGCAGGTCCAAGATATTATTGAGGCGGACAAGTTATTTGATATCCTAATGGGCGAAGAAGTGGAGCCGCGAAAAAACTTCATTCAAGCGCACGCGCTCACTGTCAAGAATCTTGACATTTAATCACTATTTTTGTATCTTATACAAATACCTATGTTCTCAAAGATTAAATTATTCATGCAAGAATCGCGCCAGGAATTACATCGAGTGAATTGGCCGTCACGCCAGGATACTGTGCGATTAACAATGATCGTAATTTTGATTTCTATTGGCGTAGCGCTCTTTTTGGGGGTATTGGATTTTATCTTTACATCACTTTTACAGCTTTTTATTTAAAATGGCCAGCAAAGAATTTAAAGAACAATCACAAGTACGCGAACGGCATTGGTATGCCGTCCATACCTATTCTGGTTATGAAGACGCGGTCACCCGCTATTTAAAACAGCGCGTAGATTCTTTATCGATGAACGATAAGATTTTTAATGTTTTGGTTCCTAAAGAAACTAAAGTAAAAATTAAAAACGGAAAACGCCGGATGGTGGAAGAAAAAATTTATCCCGGTTACGTGTTAGTGGATATGATTTTAACGGAAGATTCTTGGTATGTGGTCCGAAACACTCCGCGGGTGACTGGTTTTGTTGGGCCGGATTCCACCACTCCCGTGCCGCTTTCCAAAGATGAAATTGATATGTTAATGGCGCGTATGGGCAGTAAAGACGCGAAATTCAAAGTAGATATTAAAGTAGGCGAGACGGTTAAAATCACCGATGGACCGTTTAAAGATTATGATGCGAAAGTCGCCGAAGTAGATGAAGAAAAAGGCAAAATCAAGGTGTTGGTTCCGATTTTTGGCCGAGATACGCTGGTAGAGTTGGATTCATTGCAAATTCAGAAGATTTAGAATAGAATTAAAAACCTTATGGCAAAAGCAATTAAAACCGTTTTAAAGTTACAACTTCCTGCTGGGCAAGCAAATCCCGCGCCGCCGGTTGGTACTGCGTTGGGACCGCATGGTTTGAATATTCAGGATTTCTGCAAGAAGTTTAATGACGCCACCAAAGCGATGGTGGGGGATATTGTGCCGGCAGAAATTACGATTTATGAAGATCGGACTTTTGATTTTAAATTAAAAACTCCGCCTGCGTCCGCTTTGTTGAAAAAAGCAGCAGGCATTGAAAAGGGTTCCAGTAATGCGCTCAAAGAGAAAGTGGGCACGGTTACTCGCCAGCAAGTGCGGGAAATTGCCGAACGAAAAATGCCGGATTTAAACGCCTATGATTTGGACGCGGCAGAAAAGATTATTCGCGGCACGGCCAAGAATATGGGAATTGAAGTTAAAGATTAGCCGTACTTAGTTTTGACAAGTTTTAATATTTAGTGTATAATATGTGAAAATCCCAATGGGATTTTTTGTTCATTTATTCCAAACAATAGGAGGTTTTTCTATGGCGTTTCAGTGTGCTGGTGGTTGTAAGAAGCAACAGGGTCCAGGAACTCGGCCGATTCGATTGGTGACTGTTCAGCGTTTAGTGACTTATCGCTTTATGCGCAAGGGAGTGGAAGTTCGCTCTCCTGTCATAGGCAGGGAAACTGTCGCCGAGGGAGATTTTTGCCCTCCATGCGTATCTGTTTTGCCTAAACAGCCGCGGATTGTGGAGGATGTAGTCCGAGAAGTGAAATACGAGAAAAACAGCATTCGATAGGAGGTATCTGATGGCGAGAAATTTCGGTCTTGGTCTTTCGGTCGCTGATCGTCAGCGCCGATATTTAGAACGGATAAGTCGTCAGAGATTAGCTGAATATTATCGTCAGCAAAATCCGAAAATCCGTCAACGGGAGAAGAGGTCCAAGCCCATTGTTTGGAAGCCAAAGTAAAAAAGTCCTTATTTTGCACAAAAGCTGCTGGTAGTGATATACTGCCAGCAGCTTTTTAATTTGTATTGTATGTTAAAAGGAGAAGAACTCATGCAAAAACAACTAGGTAAATTCATTGTCATTGATGGTATTGATGGTTCTGGTAAGGGCACTATCGCAAAACAACTTGCCGCGTTTCTTTTTGATCTCTCAAAGAGAAATCATATTTTACTGACTCGGGAACCGTACATTTCTTCCTATTACGATACTATCCGTAGGATTTTGAAAACAACGAAAGATCCTAGGGAACACGCATTGCGGCTAACCAAGCTTTTTGTCCAGGACCGGAAAGTGCATGCGCGCTGGATTGACCGAGAAATTCGGCAGGGGCATATTGTGATTTCCGATCGGTATTGGCACTCTACGTTGGTCTATCAACAAACCCAGGGTATTCCGTTAACTGCGTTGTTGGAAATGCACGAAAATATTCCGGTTATTCCAGACCTCACGCTATTGATTGACCTTCCGGCGGAAGTAGCAATGCGCCGAGTTGCCAATGATGAGCATCGCGGTGGCAAGCGTGATATGTTTGAGCAAGTGGAATTTCAAAAAGTACTGCGCCAGAAATTCTTATCTTTGCCAAAATACTTGCCGGATGAACACATTGTGATTGTAAGCGGGAACAGCGGCATTGAACGAGTCTTTAAATCCGTACAACGGGAGGTACAAAAGTTATTTAAATAAAAAGTCTTATAAATTTTCGCCCCAATTGAATGATTGGGGCGAATTTTGTTAGTATTCATATAATCTCTTTATGCCCGAATATCGCCCGACAATTGGATTAGAAGTACACGCGGAACTGAAAACCGCCACAAAAATGTTTTGTGGTTGCCCGAACAATCCGGATGAGGATCGACCAAATACCAATGTTTGCCCCGTATGCTTAGGCCATCCGGGTATATTGCCGACGATCAATAAAAAAGCCATTGAATTACTAATTAAGGTGGGTTTAGCGTTGGGCGCGAAGATTAATCCCGCTTTCAAGTTTGATCGGAAAAATTATTTCTATCCAGATTTGCCTAAGGGCTATCAATTATCCCAATATGATTTGCCAATTGTTGGCGCCGGTAATTTAGAAGGAGTGCGAATTAATCGGGTTCATCTGGAAGAAGATGCTGGTAAATTAGTGCATGCGCCGGACGGGAAATCTTCGCTCGTCGATTTTAATCGCGGTGGAGTGCCATTGATGGAATTGGTAACCGAACCAGATATTCATAGCGCGCGGGAAGCAGTAGTATTTGCAAAAGAATTACAGCTCTTATTAAGATATTTAAATGTGTCAGATGCGGATTTGGATCGCGGTTTAATGCGGGCGGATGCGAATGTTTCCGTTAGCGCCAATGACCAATTAGGCACAAAAGTGGAAATTAAAAATTTGAATTCTTTCAGCGCCATTGAAGCGGCGATTAATTATGAAATTAAACGGCAGACTGAAGCGCTGGAAGCAGGAGAAACCCTGCATCAGGAAACGCGCGGTTGGGATGAAGTAAAGCAAGCAACCAAGACCCAGCGCTCCAAGGAACACGCCCACGATTATCGTTATTTTCCGGAACCCGATTTACCGCCGTTAGCCGCCGATGCGTTTAATCTTGAAGTCATCCGAGCTTCTTTGTCAGAATTACCAGCGCAACGGCGGGCCCGTTTTCAAAAAGAATATAACCTGGACTCAACGCAGGCGCGAATATTGGTGGAGGACAAATCGGCTGCGGAATTTTTTGAACAGGCAGTTTCGGAATTAGAAGAGGAAGAGGGCAAAATAATTTCTCTGGATAAAGTGAGATTAGTCTTTAATTATTTGACCAGCGATATGTGGGGCTTGATGAAAGAACTGGCGATTGATTTTAAAAGCGTGAATATCACGCCGGAGAATTTTGCCGACCTTATCGAAATGATTGTCAAGAAAATGATTTCCAGCCGGACAGCCAAAGATTTATTGCGGAAAATGCAGGAAACCAGTTTAGATCCTCGAATGATTGTTCAGCAAGAAGGATTGCAGCAAGTATCTGGAGAGGGGGAATTGCAAGAAATCGCGCAGCAGGTGATTGCCGCCAACCCAGCGGCCGTGGCGGATTATAAAAAAGGAAAAACTACTGTACTTCAATTCTTTGTCGGAAAAGCGATGGGGGTATTAAAAGGAAAAGGAAATCCAGAGGTATTACGGCAGGTATTTGAAAAAATATTGTCTGGGGTGTAAAATAAGAATATGTTTAATTCTGAGAAAATTCCTTTCGGTAATTTCAAACAGCCGCCAACCCCGGAAGAAATGGCTGCTGCCGCGGAAGCGCGGCGCCGGATTTTAGCGGAAAATGAAGCAAAAGCTCAAAAGGAAAAAGAAGAAAGAGAAAAAGTACTGGCGCTTCAAAAACAAGTGCGGTCGTTTTATGAAAAACCGAAAAGCCAGGAAATTGACAGTCAGAAAGAAAAAGAAGCGGAAGAATTTGTTAAGCAATTAGAAAAAGAAGAAGAACAGGAGCAAAAACCAGAAACCCTTCACTAGTGAAGGGTTTCTTTTGTTAGGAATTGCTCAATTGTCATTTCTCCGAGATTTCCCTGGCCTCGTTTTCGGACATTAATCGTTTTATTGGTTTCTTCTTGGGCGCCTACGACGGCGATATATGGGAATTTTTGCATTTCCGCTTCGCGGATTTTTTTACCAACCGTATTATTGGACGAATTAATCGTAACTCGAACGCCGGTGGATTTTAATTGCCGCAAGATGGATTGGGCGTAGTCGTTTTGTTTTTCGGAAATCGGCAAAATAATTATTTGTTCCGGCGCCAGCCAAAAAGGAAATGCGCCACCGAGATGCTCAATTAAAATCCCAAGAAAACGTTCAGTGGATCCGAGAATCGCCCGATGGATAACCACGGGTTGTTTCTTTGAGCCGTCGGTATCTATATATTCTAAATTGAATTTTTGCGGCAGATTCATATCTAATTGGATGGTGGATAATTGCCATTCCCGGCCAAGCACGTCCTTGAACATAAAATCTAATTTCGGACCATAGAATGCCGCTTCACCTTCTACGATTTTATGTTCCCAACCCCGTTTTTGAATAAGTTCGGCTAAAATAGTTTCCGATTCTCTCCAGATTTGCGGGTCGCCGATATATTTTTCTTTATTTAAATGATCGTGGGTGGAAATCCGGACCCAAAAAGTGTGCAGCTCAAATTTTTTATAAACTTCGGCAATCATATCCAACATCCGGTTAATTTCTTCTTTGATTTGTTCCGGTGCGGCAAAGACATGGCAATCATCTTGGGTAAGCGCGCGAACGCGAGTTAGTCCGCTTAATTCGCCGCTTTTTTCATAACGATAATTCGTGGTAGTGGCGGTCCAGCGTATCGGTAGTTCACGGTAGGAATGCGGTACGGTTTTATAGAGCATCATGAAATGTGGGCAATTCATGGGTTTGATATAATAATCATCTTCACCCTTAAGTTTCATTGGCGGATATAATGCGTCATATTTTTTGAGATGCCCAGAGATTTCGTATAAATGTTTTTTGGTAATATGCGGAATCCATATTGGTTCGTAGCCATTTTTTTCCTGCAAATTAGTAATATAGTTTTCAATAATGCGGCGGAGAATAGCGCCTTTGGGATAAAACAGCGGCAGACCGGAACCGACTTCTTCGGAAATCGTAAACAATTGCAATTCCTTGCCAAGTTTTCGATGGTCTCGCTTTTTTGCTTCTTCAAGCATTGCCAGATGAGTTGCTAGTTCTTCCTTGGTAGCAAAAGCTAATCCATAGATACGGGTTAACATTGGATTTTTTTCACTGCCCTTCCAATAAGCGCCGGCAAGATGAGTGAGTTTGAATCCATCTGGGTTAATTTCACTAGTATTATCTACGTGGCCACCGCGGCAAAGATCGGTGAATATCTCGCCGGTGTGATAAGTGGTTAGATCTTGTTTGTCTTTAGAAAAATCTTTAATCAATTCTAATTTAAATTTTTGATCCTTGAACAGTTTTTTTGCTTTGAGCGGAGTAATAGCTTCACCGATAAATGGAAGCTTAAGATTAATCAAGCGGCGCATTTCTTTTTCTAATTCCACCAATTCAGATTCGTTCAGCGGTTTAAGAAAGAGAAAATCATAATAAAAGCCATGTTCAATGGTTGGACCAATTCCGAGTTTAGTTTTTGGATATTTTTTCAATACCGCGGCGGCCAAGAGATGGGCGAGCGAGTGGCGGATCTTTTCCAGTTGAGTCGGCATAAGTATTGTTTCTATTATAAAGGAAAAATACTTTCCTCTCAAATAGAAAGTATATTGACATACGGTTTATATTGTGATATATTAATTTGGTTGAAAGGAGGCGGTTCTTAAAAAATTGTATACGGGAGGTTGCTCATGTATTACTGGTCGTGTGTTGGGGTGCTGATTCTATCATTGATTATTGCAAAAATTGTTCTTCACACTTCATGGTTTGGGCAGTGGCTGACTCGGAAACGTTTCATCATTGAAGAAAGGCCACTCATCTTGAAAGAAGAATGGTTTAAGCGGTTTGGTAATCCGGAAGAGTGGGTGCCGGAAAGCTTCCAATCCTGTGTTGAAATCGTGGATAAAAGTTTTATCCGTTATTTCTATAAAGATTTCCAGGACAAACCACAGGTAGGCACGCGTTCTTATACTCATTCGTATTTCTTCAGTCCTAAAGATGGAGAGATGAACAAAATTCGAACCTATAAACCAAATCCCAATCGGTTTATCCGTTTGCTTTTGAAGATCTGCCATGGCCGCATGCCGGAAGAATCGTTGCAAAATTTCTTTGTTAACAAAGCAATGATTAAAACTTTCTAAGCTCTTTTACATTAAAAAGACCTATGGCTAACATAGGTCTTTTTATTTTATAATTCTTTCACCGTATCGCAAATCAATTTTGGCTCACCGTTCCGCCAAGACATTTTTCCGGTAATCAGCACTACTTTATTTTCTACCCATAGCGGCAAAGTTTTTTCCAGTGTATCGGCGAATACCAGCACTTCAATGCCATTGGAGAAATCTTCAATTTTCGCAAAAACCATCGGCTGGCCCATTTTGGTCATTACGCGTTGGATTTTGGAAACAATACCGGCGATTTTTGGTTTACGATAATCTTCTGCGTCTGGATCAGAAGAAAGTGCATCCTTAATAGAACGCGCGCCATGTTTGGCGATTTTTTCTTTGTAGCTATTTAAAGGATGATCAGATACGTATAAGCCCAGCAATTCTTTCTCCCAGGCGAGACGTTCCTGAACCGTTGATAGAGTGCTGGGTTTCAATCGCAATGCATTGTGGGAAGCGGCACCGCCAAATAAAGATGATTGGTTGCTTTGGCTGGATTTTTTTAGGGTACTGGAGAATTTCAAAATATCATCCATATTTTGCAGTCCCGCGTTGCGTTCAATTCCCAAAGAATCTAACGCGCCACATTTGAGCATGCTTTCCAAAGATTTTTTATTGAGATCCTTATGTTGCACTCGCTCCAGAAGATCCACGAGCGTTTTGAATGGTCCGCCTTTTTGGCGTTCTTGGACAATCGCTTCCACAATATTGGCGCCGACATTCTTTATCGCCAGCAAGCCAAAACGGATATTTTTTTCTTCCGGAGCAAAATTGGTGGCGCTCTTATTGACGTCTGGCGGTAATACGGCAATACCGATTTTTCTGGATTCACTCACCAAAAACGCAGCGCGTTCTACATCGCCGGAATCGGCATTGAGCAAGCTGGTGTAAAATTCCACCGGATAATGCGCGCGGAGATACGCAGTTCGATAAGCGATCATTGCATAACAAGCAGCATGCGACCGGTTGAAACCATAACGGTCAAACGGTTCAATCAATGCCCAAAATTGTTCGGCGATTTCTTGCCGCACTCCGTTTTTTACGGCGCCGTTAATAATTTTATCTTTTTGTTCTTGCAATAATTGTTTGATTTTTTTCCCAACCGCTTTTCGAAGAATATCCGCTTCCGCAAGGGTAAGGCCGGAAAGCGCTCGGGCGCCCGCCATCAATTGCTCCTGATAAATCATAATTCCATAAGTTTTTTTCATGACCGGTTCCAGAAGCGGATGCAGGTAGCTGACTCGTTCGTGACCGAATTTTCTTTTAATGTATTGAGGAATAAGTTCCATTGGTCCCGGTCGGTACAGGGCCACCATGGCAATAATGTCTTCCAGTTCGCTCGGTCGAAGTTCTTTCAGATAACGCCGCATGCCCGCGGATTCTAATTGAAAAACCCCGGTAGTATCGGCAGCTTGGAGCAATTGAAATGTCCTTGAATCATTCAAGGGGATTTGACTGATATCAATTCGTAGGCCGTGAATATCTTCCACGAGACGAATCGTATCTTCAATAATGCTTAAGTTTTTTAATCCTAACAAATCCATTTTTAAAAGGCCGAGATCTTCCACGCTGTGCATTTCAAATTGCGTAATAATGATATTGTCGTCTTGCGGCGCGTGCTGAATTGGTAAGTGTTCGGTCAGCGGCAATTTGGCGATGACCGTACCGCAAGCATGGACCGACGCGTGCCGCGCTACCCCTTCTAATTTTCTTGCGGCATCCAACACTCGTTTGGCATCGTCATTGGAGTCGTACATAGTTTTCAATTCCGGAACAGTTTGAATGGCATCTGCCAGCTTCGCATTGAAGGGTATGAGTTTGGCAATTTGATCACAAAACGTGTAACTCAATCCCATGGCGCGACCGGCATCGCGAATCGCGGCGCGGGCGGCCATGGTTCCGAAAGTAATAATATGCGCGACCCGATCTTTGCCGTAGGTCTCTTCCAAATAACCGAAAACTTCATCGCGGCGGGTATCCGCGAAG
>DATDXY010000014.1:0-51013 GCA_036517155.1 Minisyncoccota bacterium | reverse complement strand
GGCAGTAGCGATTTCTACTCCTCCTCTGTATACCTTATAGCCAGTGACTCCTACGTTATCTGTAGAGGCCGTCCAGGAGAGATTGATTTGGGAGGAAGAGATGAAGGTTGAGATCAGACCAGTTGGGGTGGAGGGGGCAGTC
This sequence comes from Minisyncoccota bacterium, assembly GCA_036517155.1. Classification (GTDB taxonomy): domain Bacteria; phylum Patescibacteriota; class Minisyncoccia; order UBA6257; family 02-FULL-45-10c; genus DATDXY01. The sequence continues at coordinate 50,871 of DATDXY010000014.1, read as the reverse complement.
GTATCTCCGCCGCCACCATTACAAATAGAAGTTGGGCAGGTATTTCCTAAATATTCCCAGGTATATGCCGTCAATGTTTTAGTTGTTCCGCACCATCCGGTAGTCAAACCTGTCGCTGTGCAAATATCAGATTTAATTTGATTCTCATAAGGCCATGGCCACAACGCATTGGTTGTAAGTGTTTCCACCCCAGGATCACCAACCTTGGTTCCATCGACACCATATCGATTTATAATATTCGCGCCAATATCTGCCCCCGATTCTCCGGCGCCCTTATAGGGTGATCCGCTTTCAATCCTAGTCATATAAAGCAATCCAGGATTAGTAGTTAAACAATTACCAGTACAAGTTAATCCCCAAGTCGGCGTTCCCCAGAGTCCGGAAAAACTTAAACTTCCAGAACCCTGATTGTTTACCGCCGTACTATTTAATTCCTGAAACAAAGAGTTTTTAATAATGATATTAGATGCGCCACTAAAAATTCCCACACCATACGCACCAGTAATATTGCTAAAACTGCCAAACGTCACATTTTTATAGGTATTATTACTCACATTATTTCCAGCATTCGCAGCAGCCGCAGGAGGATATTGTACATTTTGAAATGTTTTATGATTCCAAAAAACGCAATTTTCTATAAGATTATTTGTTCCAAGCGTGTTACCAGCCAAAAGAAATTGAGAATTGGTGTAGTGCCCAAACGACATACAACCTAATAATTTATTATTAATAACTTGGCTTACTGCGTTCTGGGAAATATTGTTAGGAACGAATTGTATACCAGTCCGATCAGAAAGCGAAGAATATTGGTCATTATCTAACGCAATTACATTTTCAAAAACTGAATCACTGGTATTATAAAATGTAATAGCAGCTTGCGGATTATATCCGCCACCTCCCGGATCAGTTGCGCCAAATCGCCGGGCTACTACCCGACGCATTGTAATGTGGCTCGCATTAAATGTCAGAATCGTATATCGCGCCGTGCCAATTGCCCAGAAATCTTCCAGTAAAATATAAGAATTCATGGAACTATCCGGGTCATTGCCGCCAATAGAAACATTCGAAACATTTCCATTTGCCATATTCGTCTGAACCACACCCGAACGTTTAATCGTAATATATTTCGCAGCACCCCATAAAGTAATTGTGCTGGATGGTCCATTTACAAACCGTAATCCTTCAAATTGAATATGGTCTCGATCGGTTAAAAAAAGAGGAGTTTGCGTACCTTGCCCATCCAACGTCGCTTGAAAATCATTTTCTGATTTAATAATTGTGTAGTTAGTTCCGGAACCGCTTGGCGGCACTCCCGATGGCGCGCCGCTGCCCGTGCTGATTAAGCCCGTAACCGATGCGGTATAAGTTCCATTTTTAAGCACAAGAGTTTGACCCCCAGTCATCGTCGAAAATGCTTTTCCAAAAGTTCTCCATGGCGCGGCGCTGGTTCCAGCATTAGCATCATTTCCCGTAGGAGAAATATAATAAGTTACTCCTCCACCGGACTGGGTTGCTACATTGAGCCCGGTTGATTGAGCAGACACATTCCCAGCAGCATCTACCGCAGAAACAGTATAAGTGTAAGCGGTACTGGGAGATAATCCGATGTCGTTGAAAGTGGTAGTAGTTTGAGTAGAATTATTGCTGACTTGCGTTCCGTTTCGAAAGACTCGATAGTGATTTACGCCCACATTATCCGTTGATGCGGTCCAGTTGAGAGTTAGAGAAGAAGCAGTAATACCAGAAGCAGCCAAGCCAGACGGGATAGATGGAGCTTGAGTGTCGGAACTGCCACCACACACAGAAACTGGACAAGTATTTCCTAAATATTCCCAAATATACGCTGTTAATGTTTTAGTAGTAGCGCAAAGTCCGCTTGCCGTGGCTACTCCGCAAATATCAGATTTAATTTGCGCTTCATAAGGCCAAGGCCAAATATTATTTGTAGTCAACGTTTCGACGCCTGCATCCCCAACTCGAGAACCGTCCGTTCCATACTTATACAATATGTTTGCGCCAATATCCGCTCCTGCTTCACCCGCCCCTTTGTATGGCGAAGTGCTTTCAATTCGAGTTAAATAAAGCAAGCTTGGGTTGGTAGTGATACAACCAAGCGTACAAGTTGCCCCAAATGAAGGAGTATTGAAACGGCCGGCATAGCTTAAATTCACTGTACCCTGATTATTCGCGCCAGCCGTTCCGATACCCTGGAAAATAACATTCTTTATCGTGGTATTCGCACTGTTAAAATTCCCCCAACCATAATTACCAACTCCCATCGTTACATTGCTAATGGTATTGCCGGTAAAGCCAGCACCGTTCACGGAAGTAATCGTTCCAGTGGTTGCAAAATTACTTGAACCCCAAAACACGCAATTTTGAATAAGATTGCCGGTTCCGCCAGATGAACCGCCGATCGCAAATTGACTAGCAACATCATTATTCAAAGCAACACATCCCAAGATTTTATTATTATTAGTTGTAGTATTTGGAGAAATACCGCTATTCCCAACCATATATATGCCGCGGCGATCCGTATCAGACGTATATTCGCTGCCATCAATGGCAACAATATTCTCAAATACCGAATCATTGGTGTTATAGATTGTAAAACCAGACTGAGGGTTTCCGGGATTAGGAGTATTGTTTCCATACCGCCTTACCACCGCCCGGCGAACAGTCACATGGCTGGAATTAAACACATTAAACATATATCTCCCGGCTCCACTAATCCAAATATCTTCCAATAAAATATAAGCGTTATTATTATTGTCCGTAGTCGTACCACCAATGCCGACATTAGTGTAATTCCCTTGAGTCACTACACTTTGAGTAAAGCTAGACCGTTTAATCGTAATATATTTAGCATTACGATACAGTTGAGCTATTGCTCCAGGACCATCTTTAAAACGGAGTCCTTCAAATTGCATATTGCCTCGCGTATAAATTAATAATGGCTGAGTTATATTTTGCCCATCCAACGTCGCTTGAAAATCATTTTCTGATTTGACAATAGTTGGATTAGCTACGGTCCCCGCTGGCGGAATTTCCGAAAAACCCCCGGCGTCATCATTAATCAAACCAGTCGTGCTTTGCGTGTAAGTTCCATTTTTAAGAATCAAGATGTCACTGCCCTGCATTGTAGTAAATGCTTTGGAAAAAGTTTTCCACGGCGCGGCGCTGGTACCTGCATTCGTGTCGCTGCCAGTTGGAGAAATGTAGTAAGTCGCGCCAGCTCCAGGCATAGAGACGGAAAAAGAAATAATAAAATCATCCGGATTAACATTCGTGCCGGCATCCTGGCATCGCACATAATATGTATATGATGTGCCATTGGTTAAACCGGTAATCAGTTGAGAATGAGCAATCGCGTTAGTGGTGGAAAAAGTATTCGGCAAAGAAGCGTAGGCAGTACCCGCAACGGTTCCATATTTACAGGTAGCAATTTCATTAGTGTCTAAAGAAATGGTTGTCTGCGTAGTACCAGCAGAAAGATTGCCTGATGGCGCGCCATTCGAACGGACTGGCGGAGTCGTGTCGCTGCCCGCTTGAGTTGTGACGAGTACAGAAGTTGATTGAGCAGAAACATTCCCGGCAACATCATCGGCGGCAACAGTGTAGGTATAAGAAGTATTAGAAGAAAGTCCAGTATCGGGGTAAGTGGTTGCGGGATGAGCAACGGTGGCGATTGGAGATCCATTCCGATAAATAATATAGTTTCGTACGCCCACATTATCCGTTGATGCGGTCCAATTGAGAGTTAGAGAAGAAGCAGTAATACCAGAAGCAGCCAAGCCAGACGGAATGGATGGAGCTTGAGTGTCGCCTCCGCTGCTGGCGCCTTGCTCATCCGATCCGATATCCCAAGATCCGGTCCTTGTTTGCCCATCAATATCAGTAGTTAATGCCAAACTGCCGTCAGCGCTTAAATCAACGCCAAAATCTTTTGCGGCCGTATCACCAGCAGAAAGGTGAAAATCTTTGCTCGTTGAGTTTGCGAAACTCACTACCTGATTAATTCGATCATTTGCGCCGCCAGTTGCAGTGCCATTACTGGCAAGATTGTAATTAGAACTTGCGCTAAAAGTTCCGGAATAATCCGCAGTATTGCCGGAGGCAATATTATTTTTTAGAACCGTTGTGGTATTCCCTCCGCCAAAACCAGTTGTTCCATTAACGACCGTATTATTGTACGCATAAAAATTTCCTCGTATTCCCATGGAAAAACCGCTGCTGCCCGTTCCAGTAAAATCGTAAACGATGTTATTCCATATTCGAAAATCCCCACCTTGGCCAGAATTGGAATCAGTATTTAACTTGGTTCCATGCTGGGCATTTGCGCCGCTTGCTTTTCGAAAAATATTATTAGAAATTCTTATGTCACTACCAACGCTCCTATAATTTGCAAGAATGGCAGCCGCGCCATTATTATTTTGTGGCAACGATAATTGAAGCCCATCAATCCGTACGTGGCCAGCGCCGGTGATGCTAATTAAAAATCCCGCGTACGTCGCGCTTGTTAACTGATATTTATTCGTATCCCAGACACCAGCGTGTCGGGCAACGGAAGTGGTGTAAAAATTAATATAGTGATTAACATCAGTAGTCCAACCATTCACGTTTACCGCTGTCGAATCTGGAGTTGTCCAAGTTCCGTCAATTTGAGCGGTGGCGATTTTATCCGCGCAAACTAAATCCCCTTGCGCACAAGCGCCAAAAGAAACCCCGCCATACGCCGCTTCCCAAGCAGAAAGAGATGTGTAGCAATTAGAAAAACCCGTGCAATCTTGCCGCACAAGGCCGATCACTTCAGTAGCAGTGTGGCCGCGTTCGCGTGCAAAATAAAAGAGGCCTATTGTTACCAACCCAATAAAAATAAAAGCGACAAAGCGTTTCATTAGTTAAAAACTTTATTTTATTATAACACCCCTATTTTTAATATAATATACGGTTCGTGTGAATAAGAAATTGTTGCGGGAGTTGGATTTGAACCAACGACCTCATGGTTATGAGCCATGCGAGCTACCAGACTGCTCTATCCCGCTCTCTATATTTAACTTAAATCCCTTGAATTAGCAAGCAGAAATGCGTATAGTAAATGAGTTATTCTGCCGGCGTAGCTCAGTGGTAGAGCGAGGTCTTCATAAGGCCGAGGTCGGAAGTTCGATCCTTCCCGCCGGCACAATTTAAAATTGACAACTATTTTCAATAAATTCTACAATGACATATCAGCTATTTAACATATTAACAATTGAGGAGCGTCTATGACCAAATCACAACAATTCATCGCCGAAGCTCGGAAATATATCGGCGTACCATATCTCTACGCGGTGCCAGCGGAAAAAATCGGAGAATTCTTTGATTGTTCCTCTTTCACCCAATATCTTGCCAATCGCCTGGGCATCTCATTGGAACGCAGCACTTTTCTTCAGGCAGCAAAAAATGGAAAAGAAATTTCTTTGAATAATATTCAACCCGGTGATCTTATTTTTTATCAAGGAGACAAGGGTCACTATGACCACAAACTTCTTCCCGGAAAATATATCGGCCATGTAGTAATCTACACCGGCAATGGTCAAGCAATCCATGCCAAGGGAAATGCTGGCGTGATTGAAGAAAATCTGGAAATAATTGAAAAGTTTGCCAAGCCGCCAGTACTTGCTAAACGAATCTTTGAATAAGGAGGTATCTCATGGCAATAATCAACAAGTATCACCAGCTCAAAAAATTCTTCAATAAACATGGGCAGCTGCCGGATATGTCCAGCATCAAGCCGGAACTTCTGCCAGAAATGATCGATGCAACTCCGGCGAACAGCGCTCTGGAGAAAGCATTAAAGGATCGCTTAGAAGCGTCCTATTAGCACAAATCCAAAGAGGCCGTCTAGTGAAAACTAGGCGGCTTTTTTTATTTTTTTCACTTCTTTTATAAATTGTTCTCCTCGATCAAACTCGTTCTTGAACAATCCAAAACTGGCCGCTCCCGGAGATAACAACACTGTATCCCCTTTTGCCGCGATGCGCTGCGCTTGAATAACTGCCTCTTTCATGGAATTTACAACAATCATTTTATTTCTTTTTGGCAATAATTTTACCATTTTATCCGTTGCCGTACCCGCTAATAAAATTAGTTTTTTTACTTTATTTACTTCTTCAATAAACGGTTGATATTCTAATTGCTTATCCGCGCCGCCGGCAATCAGCACTGTGCGATTTATGTCCGGAAAACTCTGCAAGGCGGCGCGCAAGCCGTCGGGTGTAGTCGCAGTCGTATCATTTATATATGCCACGCCATTCACCGTTCGGATCAATTCCAATCGCCCAGGAATTCCGGAGAATTTTTCTACCGTATTTTTAATAATTTTTTCCGGGATTTTTATCAGCCGAACAGCCGTAATCGCATAAGCAACATTTTTACGATTATGATTGCCCAAAATCTTCAAATTCCAATCCGGCGGTATCAGAGTTTCCTCAACTTCAACAAGGCGGCCGCGGCGAGGAAATCGTTTATCGCGAATTAATTGCGCTGCTTTCGGAGAAGTAATACAAAAATCTTCCGATTTTTGGAATTGGTAAATGTACGACTTATCTTGAAAATACCGGTCCATGCTGCCGTGATAATAATTTTGATGGTCCAGCAAAAAATTTGTAAACACGGCAATGTGCGGGCTGATTTTAGCATCTCCAAATCCTTGCAATTGCCAAGAATCTAATTCCATTACCACCCAATCCCCTTCTTTAACTTTTTTCAACAAAGGCAGCGTTGCCATACCGCGGATATTGCCGCCGAGAAATACCCGTTTTTTTGCGGCTTTTAAAATATTAAAAATAAGATGGGTAGTAGTGGATTTCCCCCGCGTTCCCGTAATGCCAATAATTTTTGCCGAAGATAATTTTGCAAATAAAGATGCATCCATTTCAATCGGGATATCGTTTTTTTTCGCTTCCATGATATATGGGGAATCTAACGGCACGCCGGCAGCTTTGAGAATAAAATCTTTTTTTCGGAAATCTTCTAGACGATGTTTCCCTAACGTATAACAAATATTTTTAAAATCCCGCAATTTTTGCAAAGAATCTTTTAATTGCGCGCGAGTTTTCAGATCGGTTACTACTAGTTCTGCTCCGCATTCCGCCAGAAATTTTGCGTCATTCACGCCGCGACCAAGCAGACCCAACCCCATCACGGTCACCTTCTTGCCGCGAAAAAAAGATTGGTAATTTTTCATATGATTTGAGACTCATCTTGGGCGCGGTGAATGGGATTTGAACCCACGATCTCCTCCGTGACAGGGAGGCGCTTTAGGCCGCTAAGCTACCACCGCATTATATTGATTGCTCCAGTCTATATGATTTTTATTCATCAATCAACCGCAAATCTCGAAAGGCTTCCTTATAAATTCTCAATACCGCCAATGCGTCTTCAAACGTCAAATCATAACTGGGATCGTCGTGAATCTTATGAGCGATTTGATGCGCTTGCTTTACTTGTTCCACGTTGGCTAATTGCGCCGGCGTAATCAAAACTAATTTATCTTCCAACCGATGACCAAGATAACCGGACATTTTGAAAATTTCATTTAGAATTTTGTCCGCTGCCATAATGGCTTTTTTCCATTCCTCCGGATCCGATGAAGCAATTTGTTCCTTAATCTGTTTCCAGCCGTTTAAAGAGCGCTCTTTAAAGACCGTTTCCACTTTTAACATATCCAAAAACTGTTCTCTTTTGATACTCCAATAATGGGACTTAACGGTAATATATATCGTCGCCCATAATAAAATTGCCGAAACTACCAAACTACCAACCTGCAACGCAATAATATGCGCGCCGATCCAATCACCGAAGAAATTTCTTATCTCAAATAAATAATTCCAAAATAATGCGCTCATATATGAATTTTTTCGTAATACTGCCCTATACCTAGAATATCCTCTTCTCGCCAATGTCGTCCAATCAACTGAAAACCAATCGGCAGGCCTTTGATTGGCCGCGTCGGAATGGAAATTGCCGGAACGCCAGCTAGATTAACCGGAATCGTAAAAATGTCAGAAAGATACATTTGCAATGGATCATTAGTTTTTTCTCCAATAGCAAAAGCGCGCGTTGGCGCTACCGGAGTTAAAAGTACGTCTACTTCCTTAAACGCTTCGTCAAAATCTTGTTTGATCAGTGATCGCACTTTTTGCGCGCGAGCGTAATAAGCATCGTAATATCCGGAAGAAAGCACAAAAGTACCGAGCATAATCCGCCGTTTTGCTTCCGCACCAAATCCGCGACTGCGATTCTGTTTATATAATTCCACCAAACTTTCTTTATCGCGATGCACGCCATCAATTTCAGCGTAACGAATCCCCTCCAATCGTTCCAAATTGGAACTAACTTCCGCTGGCATAATAATGTAGTAACAGGAAAGCGCGTGTTTGGTATTCGGTAAACTAACTTTTTTAGTTTTTATACCCAGACCTTCCAAATCTTTAATCACTTGTTGCAATGCCAATCCAATTTCCGAATCCAAGTTCGAGACGAAATATTCTTCCGGAATGCCGATAGTCAACGCGCGAACTGTTTCTAATTTTGGTTGCAATAAGGTTTCTCCATAATTGGTTGCGGCGCTGGTAGCGTCCGCCGCATCTTGTCCGGCAATAGCGTTAAAAAGAATGGCCGCATCTTCCACGGTTTTGGTGATGGGGCCGATCTGATCCAAACTGGAAGCCATCGCAATTAATCCATATCGGGATACCGCTCCATAAGTCGGCTTTAAACCTACTACTCCGCAAAATGATGCCGGCTGGCGAATAGAACCGCCGGTATCAGAACCGAGCGCCGCCACCGCCAAATCCGCCGCCACGGCTGCCGCTGATCCGCCGGAAGAACCGCCCGGCACTCGTTGTAAATCGTGGGGATTGCGAGTTTTTTGGAAAGCGGAATTTTCCGTGGAAGAGCCCATCGCAAACTCATCCATATTGGTTTTTCCTAAAAATATGCTTCCAGCGGTTTTTAATTTTCTAATGACGGTCGCGTCATAGGCTGATCGATAATGGGCAAGCATTTTGGAAGCCGCCGTTGTTTTCCAACCTTCTATTAAAAGATTATCTTTTATACCCAGTGGTATGCCGGCAACGGCGGACAATGGTTCGTCTTTCGCGATTGCGATATCCACCGACTCTGCCTGGGCCACCGCGGATTTTGCATTCACGCTTAAATACGCGCCAATATTCGGATCTTCTTTTTCAATCCGATCCAAAAAAGTTTCCGTTAATTCTAACGCGGAAAAAGTTTTATTCAATAAACCCTCCTGTATTTTTTTAATTGTGAGGTTGCGAACATCCATAAGATTAAAACACCGGAGGAACTTTCAAATAATTTTTATCCGATTCTGGAAAATCACTGACTCCTTGCCCAGTTTTGTGTTTTGCATCCACCACATCTTCTCTAACCACGCTACGTAAACTTGTACCGCCCGTCATTGGCTCTACCTTACTGACATCTACTTTTTGTAATTCCTTGAAATATTCCAGAATTTCTTCCAAGTCTTTTAACATCTTAGTTTCTTCGCCCGACTTTAACTCCAAACGCGCCAGTTCGGCTAAATGCTCTAAGGATTTTTTATTGAGAATGTCTGCCATATATCTATATATTATTGTAGCATCTTCAAAAATGCCGCTTCCGTCAAGGTTTTCACCCCCAGTTTTTTCGCTTTCTCCAATTTAGAACCCGGATCGCTACCCGCCACCACGTAAGAGATTTGTTGGGAAACCGATTCGTGGACCTCCCCGCCCAACTTCCTGATTTTCTCTTTTGCTTGAGCGCGAGACATAGATTCCAATCCACCAGTTAATACAAAAGAAATATTTTTTAACTTGCCGTCGGCGCGGAATTTTTCCGTTTCAATTTTCATGCCTATCGCATCAAATTTTTCCAATAGACGAATATTGCCAGTTTCGTGGAACCAATCAAAAACGCTTTGCGCGACTTTTGGACCAATATCTGGAATTTGTTGTAGCGTTTCTAGATTTAATTTTTGATAAAACCGCAATACTGCTTTCCCGGAAATAATACCTTGATGTTCGGGAAATTTTTTCGCCAACAATCTCGCGGTTTCTTCTCCAACATGTAAAATACCCAAGCTATATAAAAATCGGGATAAAAATATTTTCTTTTTAGCTTGGATTTCCTGAATTAAATTGGCCGCGGATTTTTCTCCGAAACGTTCCAATACCGCGATGTCCACTTCTTCCAAAGTAAAAATATCCGGCGCATTAGTGATTAAACCCTCATCTAAAAAGCGATCAATGATTTTTGGTCCCAAGCCATCAATATCAAACGCTGCCTTAGACACAAAATGATATAACTGTTCCCGCCGGCGCGCGCCGCATTGCGGATTGCCGCAACGGTACAGTACCCCGTCCTTTACAACTTTCGATCCATCATTCGGACAAACCGTCGGCATCTGAAATTCTTTGGCTCCGCGCGGGCGAAGTTCTGGCAATACTTTGGTTATTTTCGGAATTACATCGCCGGCTCGGCTCACGATCACCGTGTCACCCACTCGAATTCCCAGCCGCTGAATTTCATCAAAATTATGCAGCGTGGCATGAGTAATCGTAATCCCACCCACGTGAGCTGGTTTCAGCACTGCCAGAGGCGTCAATACGCCAGTGCGGCCAACTTGAATTTTAATATCCTCTACAATCGTGGTGGCTTCTTTCGCGGCAAATTTATAAGCAATGGCGGCGCGAGGCGCCTTGCCAATCACGGCGCCGGATTCAAAATCCGAATTAATATTCGCCATTACAACAATGCCATCTATCTCATAAGGTAATTTTTCCCGCTCTTCGGACCAGTGTTCCTGAAAACGGAATATTTCTTCCAACGCGCTTACAGCTCGATTGTGCGGATTAATTTTAAAACCCATTTTCTTTAAAAGTTCATGCTCCGCTTCGTGAGTGGTTAATCCCATATCCGTTACGATGTCATATTGGAAAGAATCCAATTTCCGGCTGGCGGTCATTTTCGGATCCAATTGCCGCACGGAACCGGCAGCCAAATTCCGGGGATTAGCATAAGTTTTCTGGCCGGCTTGCGCCAGGGCTTTATTCATCCGATCAAATTCTTTCTTGGTAATAAAAACTTCTCCGCGAATAATCAATTTTTTGGGAATCCGCACACTGGAGTCTTTCGGTTCCAAACGCAAAGGAATCGCTTCTACGGTTTTTAAATTTTGCGTGATATCTTCTCCCACTTCCCCATCGCCGCGAGTGGAGCCCCGGACAAAAACTCCATCTTCGTAGAGCAGCTCAATCGCCAAACCGTCAATTTTCAATTCGCAATAAAACGTGTCACTTTGTGATTTTAGCTTTTTACCAATAAAGTTTTCTAATCGATCCAACCAAGCCTGCATATCCTCTTCGGAAAAAGCGTCGTTAAAAGAAAGCATCCGAGTTTCGTGTTTGACCTTCTTGAAGGCTTTCAACGGTTTTCCACCAATCCGTTGTGTAGGAGAATCGGAAGTTATTAAATCCGGATATTCCTGTTCCAAATCAAAAAGCTCCTTTTTCAAGGAGTCCAGCGCCGCATCGGAAATCAGCGATTGATCCAATACGTGATAGGCATTACGGTATTTTTCAATCTCTTTTTTCAATTTTTCAATTCTACTTTTAGCTTCGGATTTGATCATGGCGTGCAAAATGAAGTGGCCTCAAACACTTCTCGGGCAAAAGTTATTTCAAAAGCGCGGGAATTGTTGGCAGCCTTGCCGGTAGATTTAATCACTACAGTTTCGATGGTGGCTCCGCCCGGTTCGGTTGTCAGAGTAGAACTGCAGGTAATATCAAAATCTGATTGATTGGCAAAAGTCGGTTTGGGATAATTGGGTTCTTGAAAAAATCGGTATAATTCCCACTCAATCCCCGCATCCGCCGCGTAAATCGCTTTAGTGGAATTACTGGCGTCCGTAGATTGCCGAATTTGGTAGAGCATCAAAAGCCCGGCAATAGTTGTTGCGCCTAGAATTGTCCCGGACAATGCCAAGACCGTCAAAAGCATGACTTGCCCTGAGTTCATCGAATGGGCTTGCCCCCGAGTCACTTTTCGCATTCTTCAATTATATACCAACTATTGCGGTTTGACTTCTTTTCTCACTGCCGTAATAACTTTTACTTGCGTGGTGTAATTTTTGGATCCGCCCGCGCCTTGACAGGAAAGCGTATAAGTTTGATTTGTCTTACCCATGGTTTTTTTCATAGAACCGCTTGGAACTGTCACCGCTGTTCCATCTAATGAGCAAGAAGTTACCGATTGGCAATACCAATATAAAGTGGTTTTGCTTAATGCGGGAACGCTGGAAGGCTCGGAATAAAACGCGCAATCTTGAGACGATCCTCCGCCGACACCGGCTTTGCCGCCGTTTCCGTCAAGCTGTTGGGTGGTAAAATCCGCCAAGTTACTGATATTTACGTCATCCAATGTAATAGCGTCAGTATATACTCCATAGGATCCTCCTCCGGAAGTGACGCCCTGAAAACTTACCCAGCCCAAAGCCACGCCATCCCAAGCGTATCCGGTAAACGCGCCATTAGATTGAATAACCACTCCGTACGCTTGGCCATTAGTATTTTCTCCGCTCAAACTTACCCAACTATTGGTTGATAAAACTTTTGCCCAACCGCTGACATAGCGTTGGGTCCCAACTTGGGTTATTTTTCCAACACACGGCGCCGTTGGACACCCGCCAAGTTGTTCGGATCCAAACGCAATCCAACCGACATTCGGCGACCACGCATAACTGCCATTGGCAAATTCATTATTAATAATATTGACCCGATAATTTTCTCCGTGAAAACTAATCCAGCCATAATTGGAAGACCAGGCATACCCTTCCACATTCGCGTTTGTTCCCGCGGCCAAAGAAAAAACTGAGTATTGAACTAATGCAATAATGCCGAGAACAATGAAGCCTGCAAAAATAAAATATTTTTGCGAGACGGTCATTAATTTATAATAAGAATTTCTTTCGCGCTGATTGTAATTTGATTCCAAATATTTTCTTCCGATTGGATTTGGATTATATTTCCGATTTTAATTTGATCCGAAGCGATTGGGGTTACTCGATTAATATCTTTGGGATTAGCCATCAATACTTTCGTATCTTGGGTTATTGCCACCGCATATATTTTTTGAATCATCGGTGGATTATTTGGATCTGGCCACTGCACGGAAAAATCTGGCACAGTTACTTTGATGGTCAATAGATTTTTATTGATTGCTTCTACTAGTCCATTGACGGATTTTAAATAAGGAATCTGGCCGCTGGGAAATAAATTTTGAGTTTCACTAATGGTGAGTCCGGTTTGAGATACTGCGCCCACTGTTTGGGTAAGCTGGGAAATGCGGTTCCACTGGAAAATCAGCGCAATCATAAAAATTATAAATGGTAAGATAAGCACCGCATACATTTTTTTAGGAAGAGGCGTATTTTCCATATTATTCAACAATTAAAGTATTAATCATATTGTATTCCGTCCAACAACTGACGGTTCTGTGTTGAAAAAAAGTAAATGAATTATGAGCGCCGCCTTGATAAGAAATTTTATCTCGACAAGAAGATTTAGTAACGCCTGGAACGCAAGTATAAGAATTAGTAGAATCGCCATTGCATGAATCGTCTGGTTGAGATGATCCCTGTACCCAATTACCGTAACTGGTTTGATATACCGGCGTACTCGGAACGCTGGCAATTTTTATATTGTGCCCTTGTAAATTAAACGCGCCGCTGACGGTTAAATTACCAGTTACATCTACACTACTTGCAGCGCTTAAAGCGCCTTGAATGGTTAAATCCCCTGATTTAATTTGCGGCGCCGCACTCGTATTCAACGGCCCAGCCACATTATTCCCCGGTGGAATTGCGGTGGGTTTGAATTCTGTCGGAATTACTTGTACTTTATATTCGACTGGCGGAGGGGTGGTGGTTTGGGTGGGAGTTTGAGTTTGCGGAGGTTGTCCTGTATCCGTAGGACTACCGCCTGTATCTCCAGGCGCAATCACAGCTAGACCACTGCGAATATCCTGACCAAAAACTAAAATCAAAATTCCTACAAAAAACGCGCCGGCAATTAATCGTTGAAATCTTATTTGTATATCCTTATCCATAGGATTTATTATAACTGAAAATATAAAAAAGTTTTTAGGAAAGTGTGCATAAACTAAAAGCTGCCTTACGTAAGTAAGACAGCTTAAAGTGCTATTCAGTGGAGTTAAGAAAATTTAACTTTCAATCCTCCACTGAAGAAAGGAAAGGCCATTTCTTTCACCAAAGTTCCAGAAAGACCCTGGACGTAAGCGCCGGACGCGATGATTTCCAGACAATCCCCAATTTTACTGGGAAGAATCAGGATTCCAAGTCCGCCGCCGAATTTCCCCGCTGCTGATGTTTCCTCTGTTATTTGAGTGACATCGAAGCGAGTATCCGGTCGGAATGTTCGGTCAGAACTTCTTACCGTCATCGGTCCACCGCAGAGTTCCACAAATGGCCGGAGGTACTTATTCGGGGTAAACCGAGTTTTCACATTAAAAGAATAGAATTTCACTTCTTTTTCTTGTGAAACGAAGATAGTACCAACATGTTGACCAGTGAATTGATTAAACAACTTGTACGGTTTTCCATCCCAATGGAATCCTGCCGCAGACATCTGGAATTCCGTGGAGAGGGTATACCAGCTACGAGTTGATACTTCGAAACCCACAAGCGCCGTATAACTCGTTTGGCCCTGGTGCTGGACTTCTCCGATTTTATTCCCATCGAAGGTATTGTAGCCAAACTGCTTCAGCTCCTGATTGGTGCGACCGTTGTCGATCGAACCGCCGGACGGAATCAGCACTCCTCCTTCGGTGTAGATCCGGTCCGCCACTCCCGCCTGCAAAAACACAGGGGAAAAGAGCGCGAAAACCATCAGCACCGCCACCAACAACTGCGTGTACTTTTTCATAAAAGTACCTCCTTTTTTTAGATTATATTAAGTTGTAAACTCCAACTTATTCAACTTTTTTAGCTATTTTAATTATACCATACTAATTTGAAAAAGTCAAAGTATGATATAAGTCCTATCTTATAATTCTAATTTAATATTTTCCGGACCCTGCACAAAAACAAACATATTAGAGGATACAAGGTACTGTCTTATAACATCTATTACCTCTTCGTATGTAACAGATTTAATACTCTCAATATATTCATCCGGAGATTGAATGGAATCATTAATCGTAAAACCTCTTCCTAAAAATTTAACTACTTCTGACGGATCTGATATTTTTCTTAAAAATGAATTGATGCATTGTCTTTTCAAAGTATCCAATGATTCTTTATCAAAGCTAGAAGGTAATTCATTAACTATTTTATTAATACTATTAAATACTTCTTGTGGTTTATTGGTTTGAGTTGAAATATTAAAACGGCCAATATACTCAAAAAGTTGATTATAAGAATCCAGGCTGTATATTAAGCCTCTTTTAATTCTCAATTCTTTATACAACAAACCCGTAAATCCATATCCTAAATAATTAGCAATTAATCTTAATGCCAAATTTTCTTTTATTGCATTAACACCCGGAGTATAAAAACTGATCGATAGTATAGTTTCCGGACCGGGATCTTTTTTGAAGTAATACTGTTTCCAATTTGTAATTGGTTGACTAATATCAGTCTTAAACTCAAGTGCTTTTTCCACATCCCAAGAACCAAAATATTTCTCGCATAAAGCAACTACTGCATGGTGAGGTAAATCCCCACTTACCACTACCGCTGCTCTAGTGGGAATACAAAAGCTTTTATAAAAATTCTTCAATTCCTCGCGCGTCGCTCTTTGAACAGTTTCGGCTGAAAGTAAAATATTCTTAGCTAGTGGATGTTCATTAAAAAAATGTTCTAATTCAAGACGCGCAGCCGAATCCAATCTGTTCCCTTGAGTCTTTCTTAATTCATTCATTACAATCTTTTTTTCATTTTCAATCGCCTCTTCTTTAAGAGAGGAATTTAAAATAGTATCTGAAAGCAGATCAAACATTTGATCGATGTAATTTTTGCCAGTTTGGATTACAAAATAAAGTTGATCTTTAAAAGTAAACGCATTGGAATAGGCGCCTATCTCATCTTTCTCTATATTCACAGCATAATTATCCGGGCGTTTTTGAGTTCCGCAAAAAAGTAGGTGTTCAAAAAGGTGAGTATATCCGCACTCATTATCCGATTCATAACCGTAACCAGCTTTGAACCAAATGGAAATATTAGCTATTTCAGCATCTGGAATTTGAATAGAAATAACTTTTAAACCGTTTTTTAAAATTGAGTGATTATATTTCATTTAAATTGATACTAAGATTAAAAAGAAGGGGCAATGATGTAATTCAGATATCATTGCCCCTTACAGCCCACTTAGTGATGGACACCATTGTCGTTGCCGCCATTGCTGTTAGCGGTATCAGCAGTATCCTCACCAGGACCTTTGCAAAAACTCATGCAAATCACCTCCTCTTTTTATTATTTTGATGTGCAACTTTTTTATATTATAAAATACATATTCTAAAAAGTCAAAGCCCCTAGATATGTAATACCTAGGGGCTTCTTTAGAACCAATACGCCAGTCCGAATTCCAGGGCGCTGGCGGCGCCGTAGGATTTTTGTTCCTTTGCGACAGAATCGCTCAAAAGCACAACACGAGGACCGGGGCCTATACCAACTACGCCCATAGTCAGCGCGAGTGATTTTGATTCTGATCGCCACAAGTACCAGTCAAATCCCATTCCCAGTTTGAAATGAGGAGTGGTTTTGGAAACCAACCGATATTTTATTGGACTAGCTTCCGTAAATGTTGCTCCGCCGCCAATAAAGATATGCCCCCCAAACGTCTTTTGCTTGTTCCATAAACCCCAACGCCCCACCGTAAGTGAAACATCGTGATTAACAATTTGAAGAGACTCTTCTTTCAGCTTGGCAGAGAACACCATGTGATCCACGGAAATTGCCCACACGACCTTTTTCTTCGGTCGCACTCGGAATTCTCCATGTACACCAGAAATGTTTCCCCAATTCAAACCGCCGGCGCTGACTGAATAGTCAGCCGCCGCAACAACATTCGCGATAGATACCACGAACGCGACAACTAACCATATATTTTTCATGTCTGCACCTCCGCTCTAAAAATAAAAGATCACTGTATCTTGAGTATAGTATACAACATTATTTAATTTTTGGCAAGAGCGCTCGCCTATGGCTTTACTTCAGTTCGCCCTGGTTCAAACACTCTCAACGTTTGCTGAAGCGTTACGGTTCCATCTATATTGGAACATACCAAACCATAATCGGTCGTGGTTTCTAAATTCGTTACCGTGAAAAAACCGCTTTTAGAATCAATTAATTGCGAGTCTCCAGTCCGCAAATTTTGCAGTTCGCAGCGGCCCTTATCTTGCGCCGAATCATTGTTAGCGCATTGCCAAACTAATGTTCCATTTCCGTACTTTGGAATGCTTCTCTCTTTTACTCCGAAACCACACTGGGGAATGCATTTGGTATACACGGGTATCGCGCCAGTATCCGTCGCTCCAGAAGGCAAAGAAACCCGGAATTTATATTGATATTCAGTTCTCGGTTTCAACTTGGTATCGGTAAAAGAATCTTGACTGCCCGGATAACTGCCAATTTCTTGGTAATCCTGATTCGGTTCCGCGCGCAGAACACGATAAGCATAACCATCAAAATCAATATTGCTCAAAGTGACCGATGTGCACATATTACCTCCACCACCCCCGCCTCCGCTGCTGCCACTGACGGTCCAGTTTTCCGTTGGAATCACGACAATCCGGGAAAGTGGGTCATTGGGGTCAGTAACAGTCACGGGCGGCTCCACCGAATTTCCTCCCCCGTTACCTCCTCCGCCGCCACCACCGCCATTATTATCCTGTGGTCCGCCGATGCGAATTCCAATTTGCTTGCCATCATTAAATTTATAATTATCGCAGGCGGGAGTAATCGGAAAAGACTCCGACAAATTATCAAAACGGCAATTAATGTCTTCGTTCAGCGTATTCACGACATCACACCCAAAATCCACTCCTGCCATACACATGGAAACTGTCAGCGGAGAAGTTACTCCCACAATGACTATTTCCGCCGCCGCTACCACAACATTGACAGTCGCATTCACGACGTCAATCACCACATTCATCACTTCCGCGATTGGATTAAAAACTTGCGCCACTACATCCACCGCGCCACCAGCAAACACCGGCTGAGCAGTTATTAATATCACTAGGGTTAAAATGCCACTGAGAAGCTTTTTATACATAACTTTATTATACAACTAAAAGCTGATATTTGTCTGGAAAGTCACGTAACCGTTATGTGGATAAACTAATTGCCGGCTGCCATCTGGATAAAATACTCCCGCGTAATCGGAAATTCCCGTTACCGCCACCGGCTTTTGCAGCCACACCGCAGTAATTCGCCGAAGCTTATTAGTTAATTGCAGATATTGATCCCGATGATAAGTAATCCAAGTATTATTGGAATTATGAAGAACGATATTCGGACCCAATGAATCTAAGATTTTTATATAGTAGGGATAATGTAATTCGCTGCAAATCGGAGTGGCGATTTTTAGATTTCCCTGCTCCAGTAATTTTGGTTCCCCCGCCGCATGCTCATACCGGCGATCAAAAATTGCACGACGCTGATCCAAATTATGACCGTATTGAAAATAAAATGGCTGCCAAGAATCAAATGGCCAGGTTTCACTGGTAATAGTCAGATATTTTTTATTATATATTTCACTGGAACCGTTCGGCTGGAATAAAGCAGCGCTCATATACACGCGTTCATTTTCTTTCCGTAAAAATGCCCCAAGAATCGATCGCTGGTTTTCTATTGCTTGTTGTTTGTGCCACCGAAATACTTCTGAATAATTCTCTAGATCGCTTTCATACAAGTTTTCCGGCAAAACAGTTAAATCAGCAGCCGGCAGTTCGGAAATGATAAAAGGAATCTGGGTTGGATCTGTATAAACTACCGGTGTTGCAACTAAAGTTAAAGTTGCCTGGTTTTTTCGCTGGCGATATTGGTTATTATTCGCCAACAATACACTGCTAGAAAAAATCCAACCACCAATCAACATACTCGCCATTGTGATAATAACGGACCGCCGAAATTGGTTGCGCCACATTAGCCCAAGCCATACCCAACCAACATTAATCGTGATTGCAAAAAAAGTCAGTCCGACAATTCCACCAAAACGGCTTAGGCCGACTAAACTGGTTTCCGCCAGCGCATTCCCCCACATCACAATTGCCGTCGGCAACGGTGTCCAGCGAGCCTGCGCTAAATCCCAAATCACCCACCACAACGGCAAAGAAATCAGCATAAAAATTTTGGATGTATATTTTTTTAGAAACCAGATAGTCACCGGCAAACCGAGAAATAATCCGGTGGAAATCAAATACAAAAGCGGGTCGCCGATAAAATAAACTGTCCCCAATAAAAATACTAGTCGGAAAATAATCACGCCTCCGATTAACCTCCCGATTTTTTCCTCAACAATAAAAAAGAAAAAAAGCGGCGCTAAGGCTACCAAGGCCAGCCAAGGCAATCGGCTATTAAACGCAAAGATGCCCAACAGCGCGGAAACAAGTGGCCACTGCATACTAAAACTCATTTCAATATTACTCTTCTCTCGCGATATTTGCCAGATCGGTTTAGCGCAAGGAGAGACGACGAAGGTGTATGAATATACTCCGAGGAGGAACGACGCTGCGATAAGCCGACTCTGGCAATATCCCTTCGGGTTGCGGTCTCTATATTCATCTTCTGCGTTGCTCCTCGTCGATGAAGCATTAGCTTCACCTCCTCGTCGCGCCTTGTATCTGAATATATATGACCAGCAACGCGAGGAAGAGGTAATGTTGAAGTGAGTTCTGGCATTTTATTTATTCTAGCGTTCGCGCGCTTACGGTGGTTTGAATATTGACCACCGGGTTGTCGGAAATAATATTAGTGGCTCCGATTTGCAATACCAGCGTCACCCGCATTGGATACGGATCCGCCGGCGAACCGTTAAACAACTCAAACCGCAGATTATAAACTTTCACATTATTAGCGGTAATTTTTTGAAAATTAATTCCATCAGTGCTGCGCTCAATCGCAAGCACGGTTGGCGCATTATTCCAACGATAAGTTACCGTCTGGCCCTTGGCATTCGTAAACGTCAGTGAACTTTGGTTAGTGGCAAAACCGCTGCCGGTCCGAATTTCCCGCATTATCTGTTCCATAGCCAAGCCCGCATTGCTGTTGGCGGCAATTAACGCGACAATAACCCGTTGTGTTCGCAAGGATCGGATAAACACTCCGGAAGAAATCGTCAGCAACGACGCGAATACCGCCATTGCTACCAGCAATTCCACAACCGTAAATCCTTTTGAATAACTTTTCATATTTATCGCCAATTAAAGAAATGATCTTCTAATGAAATTTCAAATTGCTCATCACCGCGATTCACCCACGTTACCCGAGAAGTAACTCGAATCTCATCCGGATCGGGCTGGCTGATAGTAATCGTTCGTCGAAACGTAGTGGGTTCACCTTGGTCATAACCGTAATGACCGTTTTGATCAAATAATAAAAAGGAATCTTTATAGCCGCATCCCGACGCATGCGTATCGTTATAATCTAAACTATGATCGCCAATAGTTAAACACGCGCCGCTATTAAATGGCAGTCCCTGCATCACATTCCGATCAATAAGATTTTTGAAGAGTTCCATTCCCTCCGCAGCAAGATTCGCCCCAATATATTGATTAGCTACCACTCGATTCAAATTTAGAGAACGAGAAAGCAACGTAAAAATGCCCAGCAAACCCACTACAATAATCGTCATAGCGACAAGCGCTTCTACCATTACCTGTCCCTTTAGATACAATTTCATAAATTATTGCACTGCACTGGTTACTTGGCCGGCATTGGTCACGTGAACGCCCACCGCGACTGTACCGCCAACCGCTTGCACTTGGATATCCGCTTCAAATTGGTCTGGATTCAAACGCACTTGCGGATCCGGAGGAATAAAAATAATATCAAAAAATCCTACTTGGGAAAATCTTACCCGCGCATCAAGTTTATATGACTCCACTTGTTCTGCCGGTCCAGAATAGACATTATCGGATGCGGCGCAGTCATTGGCTACGTCTCGAAATAATATAAAGGTTCCATCAGCATTAAAATGCACTCCGTATCCGCAAAAATTAGCGCCGCTTTGAAATGTCTGTAAAGCCAGCGACTTGGCGCGGGAAATCACATTGATGATTTTCGCTTGTTCTTTAAATAACAAAATTTGCTGCTCTCCGGAACGGCTATAGGTGATCATGACCGTGGTTAAAATCAACGTAATGCTTAACGTTACCAGCACCTCAACTAATGTAAACCCAGCCTGTTTCACTCTTTTATTTTACTATACTAAGTTAAAAAACCGAAAATAACTCTCCAAAATCGGCTTGCCCCAGACAAATATAATCATCGCTGCCAGAACTAAAAATGGTCCGAAAGGGACAGCATCCTTCATTTTTAATTTCCGCAAAAAAATTAGATAGATGCTCATGATTGACCCAAGAATAAAGGCAAAGGCGGCAATAAATAAAACGTCCGGCCAACCGAACAAAAGCCCCAACGCCCCAAGCAATTTCAAATCCCCCATTCCCATTGCCCGTCCTTTGCTGATAAAAATAATCAAGCCCAAAAATATCACCGCGGCAATCGCCGCAACGATATGATTCACCCATACGCTCTCTCGCAATCCGAATATATTGGCAATTCCGCCAATGAAAGATCCGTCAAACTGTCCGAATTGACCGTAATATCCCTGCGCGCCAATCAAAACTAATCCTAAGCCAGCTAAAGCTATATTGACCTCGTCCGGAATAATATACAGTCGAAAATCAATCAGCCAAACGACAATAAACAACAAAAAGGCCAACACCCACACTACGCTTTCAATGCTAAAATACATTGTTGGCTTAATCGGACTATAAAGATACAACGGGATTAAAAATACAAAACCGCTCGCTAATTCTACTAATGGATATTGCCAAGAAAGACTTGTTTTGCAACTGCGACAACGGCCGAGTTGAAATAAAAAACTCAAAACCGGGATTAATTCATACCAACGAAGTGTTTTTTTACAGTTTGGGCAATGGGAACGGCCGTGGAATGCCTTGCCAAACCCCGCGCCATCCGGATCATAACGAAGCGTGAGAACATTTAAAAAGCTGCCCACCGCTAAACCCGATACAAACAAAAGAAACGGCAGCCAATTAATCATGGATTAAAAAGAAACGCAATAGTATTTTTGCGCGCGAGCGCAGCTTGGCACTGAACCGGTATATCCGCTGGTGCTGATTTCCGCGCTATCGTTATACATGACATCGCTGGCATCCGCTTCTAATTGCGCCGCTACAATATAACTTTGCCGGCTAGCCGTATAACTATAGTAGTAATCTGAATTAGAACTTGGGTCTTTTGGCAATTTATTGACGCCGATGCCACCACTAAGCAGATCGCTCAAGTTTGATGGATATTGGTTATTTCGGGAATAATATAACTCCAATCCATTTTGAATTGCTTTTAAGTCAGCCACTCGGCGAGTATCTCGTCCCCGAGATCGAAAACCGCCCAACCCGACCAAAATGACCGAAGCAAGAAGTCCAATAATAGAAACTACGATTAAAATTTCAATCAAAGTAAAACCTTTAGTAGAAGTGTGCTTCATAATACTTTCTATAATATCACATTAAAATACCTGAACCAAGTTATAAATGGGGAGAAGTACCGCGGCGAACAATAAACCCACCATTACCCCAATGCCCACCATTAATAGTGGTTGGATTAGTTCCACTAAATTACTGATGATGCCGTCTACCTCTCGGTTATAAAACATCGATACTCGAGTTAATAATTCATCTAATTTACCAGTAGTTTCACCTACCGCCACCATTTGACTTACTAATGGCGGGAAAAAATAAGGCCGTTCCTCTAATGCCTGAGAAAGTAGTTGTCCCTGCCGCACCGATTCGGCCACTTCGTGAATCGCATCGCGATAGGAAACGCTGCCTACTGTATGCCCAGAAATTTCCAACGCTTGCGCCACTGGAATACCGCCTTTAATCAGTACGCTGGTAGATTCGGCAAACCGCGTTACATACATTTTTTTAAATAAATCCCCAATCACCGGCACTTTGACAACCAATTCATCAAATACGATTTTCCCCTCTGGCGTGCGAATATAATCTAAAATCATCACCGCCATAATAATAGCCACGATGAGAAGCACGAACCACCACTCGGACACAAAGGTTCCGGTAGCTAATAAGATTGCGGTTACTGGAGGCAGTTTCACATTGGCTTCAGCAAAGACGGGTTGTAATTGCGGAAATACAAAGCCAATCATAATGCCCACCACCACCATAAAAAGTCCGATCACCACTGCCGGATAGATCATGGCGCTGCGCACTTTGGATAACAACGTATTTTCTTTTTCTAAAAAATCCGCTAAAAAAGAAGCGACTTCTTCCATTCGGCCGGTGACTTCCGCCGAACGCATCATACTAATATAAAAACTGGAAAAAATTTGATTGTGCCGTTCTAAGGATTGGGAAAGCGACAAACCGGAATCAATATCTGAAGAAATTTCAAAAATCGCTTCTTTTAATGTAGCGTTGTGGGTTTGTCGATATAAACTGCGCAACGCATCGCCGAGAGAAATTTTCGCATCCAGTAAAATCGCAAACTGCCTAGTAAAAACCATTAGGTCTCCCTGCTTTACTCTTTTAAAAATACTTAATAGCCGGTCATACCAGTGAACAATTTCCGTGCTTTCCAAACTTAAAATATACAAGTCGTGGCCGGTTAAAGTATTGAAAGCAGTTTCTCGATTCACTCCTTCCACAAAACCAGTTTGTAATTCTCCGGATTGGGTTCGAGCGCTGTATTTGAACTTCATACAATTCTTGCTAATTTCGCTCTAATAAAATTCGAAGCTCGGCTGGATTAAGAGAATACAACTCGGCATTCTCCATAGAAATCTGTTTTTTTCTGACCAGATCCGACAAGGAACGATTTAGGGTAATCATCCCCTCTTGCATGCTAGTTTCAATCACCAAATCAATTTGATAGGACTTTCTTTCTCGAATTAAATTCCTAATCGCGGCATTGGTAAGCATAATTTCGCAGGCCGGAACGCGGCCGCCGTCAATTCGCGGCACTAGGCGCTCGGACACAATACCCACCAACGTTGCCGCAAGCTGAGAAGTGACCTGGCCCTGTTGGCCCGGCGGAAAACTATCAATGATGCGATCAATGGTTTGTGACGCGGAATTGGTATGCAAAGTGGATAAAACCAAGTGGCCAGTTTCCGCGGCGGTCATTGCGGTTGCGATAGATTCTGCATCCCGCATTTCCCCCACCATTAACACGTCTGGATCTTGCCGTAAGACTGTCCGCAAGGCATCGCTGAAACTTGCGGTATCCAAACGCACTTCCCGTTGAGAAATAATGCAACGATCCTGAACAAATAAATATTCAATCGGGTCTTCAACAGTAATGATGTGGTCGGTGCGTTGGTGATTCACTTCATCCAACATAGATGCGAGGGTTGTGGATTTTCCATGCCCGGCCGGTCCCACCACCAGCACAAATCCCTGGGACAAACGGGCAAACTCATGGAGAATTGGCGGCAAACCCAGCTCTTCAATCGTGCTGATTTTTGCCGGAATCAAACGCAGCGCCGCCGCCATATAGCCGCGTTGAAAATAAACGTTCACTCGAAATCGCGCTTTATCTTCAAAAGAATAAGCCAAATCCAATTGCTTGTCGCGAAGAAAAATTTCTTTTTGTTCCGCGGTGAGCATCGCTAGTACCAATCCTTCGGTATCCGCCGGTGTCAACACTGCTTCTTTTTGCAAACCAATTAACACGCCATCAATCCGAAGCGTTGGTTTTCTGCCAACCGCAATGTGCAAATCGGAAGCATTTTGCCGAGCAGTAGTTAACAATAATTCCGAAAGTTTTTCTTTATAATTCATACTTTATATTGATAATAATATCTTATCATATTTCCGACGTCTCTCTTAATACTTCTTCAATACTGACAGTACCTTCCAACGCTTTCAGAATTCCGTCTTGGCGCATGGTAATCATTCCCTGACGCTTTGCTTCTTCAGAAATTTTTGCTTCGGTCGGACTATTGCTAATAATGTCCGACAGTTGGGAAGTCATTTTCAAAACTTCAAAGATAGCGATTCGCCCTACCACGCCTTTATTCTTACACACCGAACAGCCGGGCGCGTGATAAATTTTATACGCTTCGCGGGTTTTTAATTTATTTTTGATATTCGCTGGCAATTTTTCCATTTCCTTTTTAATAATTTCTAAAATCGAATCTGCCGGCGCTTCCGCCTTGCGGCATTTATCGCATAACTTCGGCAATAATCGCTGAGCTAGCATTAAATTCAGGGAAGACGGTAAAAGAAAACCGTCTACTTTCATATCCAAAAGCCGAGGGATAACGCTAGTGGAATTATTGGTATGCAACGTAGAAAGCACAATATGGCCGGTCAACGCGGCGTGCACCGCCAAGCCAGCAGTTTCCGTATCTCGAATTTCCCCAACCATAATAATATCCGGATCTTGGCGTAAAATCTGCCGAAGGCCAGCGGCAAAATCATAACCGATTTCCGGTTTCACCTGCGATTGATTCAAACCATCCATATAATATTCTACCGGATCCTCCAAGCTGACGATATTGACATCCGGTTTATTTAAAATTTGCATCAATGCGTACAGCGTAGTGGTTTTTCCGGAGCCGGTCGGGCCAGTAATGAGCACCATGCCATACGGCTTTTCAATGCCTTCTTTTACTATTTCCGAATTGACGCCTACCAATCCCAAATCATCCAGACTCTTCAAGCCCGTGGTCGGATCTAATACGCGAATAGCCACTTTTTCACCGACAGGGGTAGGAAAGGTCGCCACGCGAAAATCAATGTCTTTCCCGAAGACCACACTGCGAAACCGGCCGTCTTGCGGCACGCGATTTTCATCAATCTTTAAATCCGCCATCACTTTCACGCGGGAGACAATCGGCTGGTGCAATTCCACCGGCATTTCCTGCACTTCTTGCAAGTCGCCGTCAATTCGAAAACGAATTCGCAATTTCGTCCTTTGTGGTTCAATGTGAATATCCGAGGCACCGATGTTCACCGCTTCCCGCAAAGTGGAAGCAACAATTTTAATGACCGGCGCTTCTTCGGAAACCGAAACCCCCTCTTCCAGTTGAATCAAGCGTTCGTTTCCAGAATTAGCATTGGGCTTAATTCGTAAAGATTTTACCGCTGCTTCTACCTCGTCTTTAAATGGAGAATATTTCCGCAAGGTTAATTCCAAGTCGCCCGGAGTAATCAAATAAACTCCTAAATTAATGCGCTGTTGTTTAGCGATGAAACGAAGCGCGTCTTGCGCTTTCGGATCATCCGGGCGCAGCATACCAATAACCAGCATGTCTTTCGTTCGAGACATGGGTATCAATTTATAGGTGCGGGCGATTTCTTCCGGTATTGCCTGCAATAAACTGGCATCAATTGCTTCAATTTCCACGCGTTTAAAAGGAATTTTAAGCAATTGGCTTTTAATTTTTGCCACCTCAAGCTCGCCGATAATCCGGCGTTCATATAAAAGCGTTTCGGCGCTTTTTCGAACCATCGCGGCTTCTTTTAATAGCTTGTCAGCTGTATCGCGAGCCAAAAGATTCTGGCTCACTAGAATATCCAGTAAAGTTTTATCATCCATTATTTTACAAACGGATTATTGCGACCCAGTTGGCCGGTAACCGGCACGCCGGAATACTGGCGCAGCCGTTTAAATTCTTCTTTGCCAAGCACTACCGCCGGATCTAAAGATACTTTAGCGAGTTCTTCGGTTACTTGCTGGCTTTTCGGAAGAATGGATTCAATTTGCGGAACCGGCGCAAAAAACAAAACATACGCGCCGCCAATTAGCACCGCTAGGGTTAATATGATTCCCACCGTCATAGTCCAATTTATCGGACTTTTTTCTTCTTGTAAGACAATTGCCATATTATATGTAGATTATTTATTGCGCTTGATAGTACGTATCGACGGTTAAGGTATGGATAAATAAGTTTTGCTCCGGTCGGCCGGCATGTTCAGTGTGGGCATTGGTTAAATCCATAATGCGAATATTCGTTTCCAGTGATTCTAAAAATTTCTTGAAAGATTCGTAAGGGCTGAATAGTTTTACATTCAATCGCAATCCGCCAATGCCTTTAATAATCCCCGCCTCATCCGCGTTTTGGCGAATTGGCAGATATTCTAATCCCACGCCCTGAATCGTAACTCCGGTGGCTTGCGCAATAGCCTGCAGTTGGCCAACCACCTCGGCAACGTTTTCGCGAGACGGTAATGCTGAAGCTAATTGGGCTTGTTGTTGCTGTTGGCGCTGTCGGGATTGTTCTAATTGCTCTAATTGAGTAATTGCCGCAGACTGGCGATTGTACATATCAGTTTTTTCTTTCAGTATGGCCCGTTTTTCTTGAATCGCGGCATATTCGGGACGGATCAAGGACGCATACACCACAAAAGCGCCGATAATCAGCGCGCCAGTCAACAATAAACTCAATGCCCTTTTAGTGGAACCTTTCATTAAAAAATTGATTCTTTAAAAGTAATAGTGATTTTAAACTGCACCGCTCCTTCGGAAAATTGTGATTGATTTAACATATACCGCGATACAGCCGAATCGCGGTCAATCGCCGTCAATTGTTCGCTTAGTACTTGAAATGAATCTGCCGCACCATCCAACACCAATTGCCGCTCCGGCACTTTCATATCCGCGGTTTGGAAATATACGCGCGGATGAGTAATGGATTCTAACCAAGTGAACACTGGCGATGACGTTACGTGTCTTTGCAAAAGCTCTTGCACATTTGCCACTTGCGAATATGAACGAATAAGATTTGCTTCTTGTTCTGGGGTAATTTTTTGCGCGATGGCGTTCTGTTGCTGTTCCACGTTTTTAATCTGGCTATTTAAAAACGGATCGTACCCAAACGCCAAACCAGTAAATACCAAGATTGCCGCTAAAAATAAAAATCCGGAAAAAGTAAAAAGCCGCCATGGCCAGCCGACGGGCAATTTTTCCGGCTTAAACTGCTGAGCTAAATCTTGTGAGTACCCCGAAGGAGTAAGTGTGGGCATGAATATATTATTAAAATAGGTTCTATAAATTTCGGATGGCGAGTCCAATCGCTACGGAAAATTCTGGACCCAAATCTTTTACTAGCGATTCAATTTCTGGCGGGTAGGTAACTAAAGAAAACGGATTCGCTTTGGTGACCGGCAAATTCATTTCTCCGGATACATACTTTTCAATACCGGCTAAATTCGCTCCTCCGCCAGAAAGAATTACCCGTTTTACGGTATCGCCATAGGACCGTTCAAAGTTGTCCTTGACTCGTTTCGCTTCACTAATTATAACATCCAAAATTGGCAGCATGAGTGTGGATAACTCGTACTCTCCGCCCGTGCCAATTAAGCCGCGTAATTTCTTCAAATCTTCCGCGCGCCGAACGCGGATATTCAGCCCGCTAGCAATGGTTTGTGTCAGCGAACCGCCGGCAAAATCAGTTTGTCCTATAAATTTTAAAAAGCCATTTTGAGCAATGGCTATGCCAGTCGAACGGGAACCGATATCAATAATCAAGGATAGCTCATTCACATTGGCAGTTAAACTTCTCGCTGAACTTAATCCTTCCACTTCCAACGCGATTAATTCTAAACCAGCTATTTTAAAAATGGACTGATATTTTTTTATGACGTCATTCGGCACAGAAATCAGCAACACTTGCTGTTTTTTATTCCCCTGCTCATCTTGCCGTTCGCCTACTTTTAACCAATCAATCGTTACTTGAGTGATCGGCAACGGCACATATTGTTTTACTTGAAACGTCATTGCTTGCGTAGTATCTTCGCTGGACATCATTGGCATTTCTAAAAGCGAAGTAAACGCGGAAAAAGACGGCAAAGACGCAATCGCTGATTTCGTGCTGGTATCGGCGTGCTTCACGGCCATTTTCAAAAGGTTGGCAGTTTCTTGTTCAATCATTTGAAAGCCGCTAGTTTGAATCGCATTGTTTAACCGTTCCAAATGCCCATAACTTTCCAACAAACCATAAGTCGTTAAAGTCGGCCGGTTATTATTTTTTGCCAATTCCACTACCTTTACGGAAGTCGTGCCGATGTCCACGCCAAGATATGACTTGTTCGGAAGAAATTTTCTAAATAAACTCAACATAGGTATTATTAAATTATACCAGAGATGAGCTTCCTTCTAAAGGCAAAACATTTTTTACTCGCCATTCTCTTCCCGCCGGTCTGTATTCATTGTGGCAAAGATCTTGGTAATCAATCCACGCCACATCATCTATGCAATAATTGTTTTGCCTCCATTCATCTTCACTCTGCTTTCTTTTGTCCGGTCTGCGTTCGCCGTTTGCCGAATTCACAACATACTTGTCATTCCAACGCAAATTATTTTTTGGCGGCGGCAACAGATTATCAAAATCCAGTCATACGCGCATTGATTTGGCATTTCAAATATCAAAAATGGCGTTCGCTGGCTTCAGTATTGGGCAATTTACTTGCCCAATACTTAAATGGCATACAATATGACTTATCCGATTATGTACTCATCCCAATCCCGTTATATACCAACCGCCAACGGGAACGCGGTTTTAATCAAAGCGAATTAGTCGCTCAATATGTGTCGGAAAAATTATTTCTGCCGATATTTTCTGACACGCTAATTCGCGTTAAACCAACCCATACTCAAACTACGTTGAAAGATTCCGACAAAAAAATAACCAATGTGGCCGATTGTTTTCAAGTCAGTAATCTAACGATTATTCAAAATAAAAAAATAATTGTTGTTGATGATGTTTTCACGTCTGGCGCTACCATGAATGAAGCGGTACGTACATTGAAATTTGCTGGCGCGAAAAAAATTATTGCGCTGGTTATTGCAAAAGCAAATTAGAATAAATTTTTTTATGCACATTTTTTTCTTTCTTATTTAGAAATTATTCTCTAAAATGAAAATAGGAAACTTTTTTGAAAGGAGCTGTACATGGAGATAATAAAGATTATCGGTGAATTCAGGGTTGTGCGATTCAAAGATTGCAACTTAAAAAATCCACAAGTGGAAGTACTCAAAAAAGATTCATTTACTTCAAATGAAATCTTATTGCATTTTCCACTGGAGAAAAATAAAATCCAAACAACTAGTCAGAAAAGGAGAATCGCCTTGGATGATCCGAAACTTCGCCGAGCGCAAGAAATATCGCCAGAAACACTTCTGAAATCAATGACCATCTAGGACTTCTAACAAAATACCGCAGATAAAATCTGCGGTATTAGTTTTTGGTGGACCTAAGGAGAATCGAACTCCTCTCTCCCGGATGCAAACCGGGTGCTCTACCACTAAGCTATAGGCCCATAATTTTAGGTTGTTTCTTATTTAAACCATTTTTGACAAAAATTGCAATTCTTTACATACTATCCCACAGCATCCGAGCACCTTACAATACTTATAAAGACTAAGGAGGTACAATGAGCATTCATGATTTGTATCCAGTTACTTACCTGGTTGCTGAAACAAAAATGAAATATGCGCTTCCAGAGGAAAAAGCATATGGCATCGTAGAAACAGCAGTCAAAGACCTGGCAAAAGACATCATCTTGCAACGTTCCAAAGTCACTGGTTATTCAGCAAGCTATATACAAAAAATCCAAACTGCCCAAAAACGAGGCGATACCAACGAAATGATTAAAGCCCTGAATGAATTATGCGAAGCCGAACAGCCGGAACAAGCGGTGCTCGATCGAAAAATTCATTCAATGATCGCTCAACTTGCCCGGTAACTCTCAATTCCAAAGCCCCGCATATTAGTAATGCGGGGCTTTATTTTTTATATAAACTATACACATCTGGACCATATAACCAGACGGCAATTGTCGCGCATAAAATTCCAAAATCTCGAACGCCGATTTCGTTATAACCCACGGATATCACAATCCCCGCCATATGTAATGCCAATACGAATGCGGCAAATCGCACATATAATCCAACTAACAACATCGCTCCAAACAACACCTCCATCGCTCCGTTGGCATATATAAAATTAGTTGGCGCGATTGGTAATTTCAAAACCCAACTCGGCAGCCAACCGATCCAATCCGTTGCGTTATTCAATTGAGATCCGCCGAACCAAAGAAAAACTAACGCTACTCCCACTCGCACAATCACTGGCGCTAATTGCTGAGCGCGAGCATTAAATTGCTCAAACATAATACGATAATTATATCATGGCGGAGGGTGAAGGATTCGAACCTTCGAGAGGATTTCTCCCCAACCGCATTTCGAGTGCGGCGCACTAGACCACTATGCGAACCCTCCTTTTCTGACACTTTAACACAAAATCCGTCCGCCAACTGGCGGACGGATTTTATATCTTGAGATTGTAAAACAGAATTTAAGAAAGGTGGTTTGAAACGAGTTTTGTCATTTCAAACATATTAACGGTAGCTTTTCCGCCAAAAACTTTTTTTAACGCCTCATCGGCATTAATGTTCCGTTTATTCTTTGGATCCTGAAGATTATGCTGTTTGATGTACACCCAGATTTTCTTCACTACTTCCGCGCGCGGCATCGGGCCCTTGCCTATTACCACCGCCAACTCCGAACTGACATTCATCGGTTTCATGAAAGCAGAATTAGATTTTGCCATATATAGAATTTGTTGTATCGATTTTAATTTTTACTTAGCTCCCATAATACGGAACATTTTAGTGCCGCAATTTGGGCATGTGCCAGTCATTGCTCTTCGGGTTTTACCACCCTTGCCTTGCATGCTTACTTCTTTCGCATCTTTCATTTCCCGTTTTGCCTTGCATTTTACGCAATATGCTTCTACGCCTGCCATAATATTAAAAGTTTAATAAATTAGGTATATTCGGCCTTTTGGGGCAGTATATCACGCTTATAAGAGGGTTGGCAACTTTTGACTCCGAATTCGGAATAGTCAAAAATAACCGACTCACCAGTGTCCGCGTTGCGTGGGTTAGGAGGGTGAATATAAATATAAAAATAAATTCAAGCCCAAGTCCGATAACCTTCCGGCAATGTGCGTCTACTGGTCAGTGTTTCAATAAGATCGTTTAAGCCTCACACAAAAACGCTCTCATAAAAACAACCCTCTTATAAGCACAATCTCTAGGTACAAAACTAAGATTGATTATAGCAAATTATTTCCCTGCAAGTATATTCAACTGTGGAGAACTGTCTGCCGTTTGGAAAATCTGCGATAATAAACTAAAGTATCCGAACAGTCCCCATAGCTCAACGGATAGAGCAGTCCCGTCCTAAGGGAACGATAGAGGTTCAATTCCTTTTGGGGACACAACTTCCAAAAAAATAAAAATTGCTATACGCTATAAACTATTAGCTCATATGGGCCTATAGTAAAGTGGCATTACGCATCCATGGCATGGATGAGGGCGGGGTTCGATTCCCCGTAGGTCCACAAGGAAGGTTCGCATAGCGGTCTAGTGCGGCGCACTTGAAATGCGCTAGAGGAGCAATCCTCTCGGAGGTTCGAATCCTCCACCTTCCGCCAGTAAAATGAAACTCGCTCCAAGCGGGTTTTTTCTTTGCACTGAATAGCTTTATACTAAATGAGATGATTGCTTTGGAATCAATTAAAAAATCTTTTTGGGCGTTAACCATTAACGAAACTTTGGAGGTTTTAGAAACGACTCCTAAAGGCCTTACGCAATCTGAAGCAGAACGCCGCCAAGAATTATTTGGGCAGAATGTTATTCCTGGGAAAAAACGGGCAACAAAACTGATTTTATTTCTTGAACAATTAAAAAGCCCATTGATTTTTCTGCTGTTGATTGCCGGTGGAATTACTATTTTAGTAAAAGATTACAAAGACGCGGCGGTTATTTTTGCTGCCGCATTGTTGAACAGCTTGTTGGGATTTTATCAAGAAAATAAAGCCGAGAATGCGCTCTCCCACTTGAAAACCTATATTAAAGAACGGGTGCGGATTATTCGGGAAGATAACGAATACGAAATTGATACCGCAGAACTCGTTCCTGGAGATGTCATTCACCTTTCTCAAGGCGATCGAATCCCTGCCGATGTTCGGTTATTCTATTTAAACAATCTATTGGTGGACGAATCCATCCTGACTGGAGAATCTCTGCCGATTAAAAAAACTACCCATCCCGCCGGAGCCGTCGCCGTATTGGGCGATCAAAAATCTATGGCCTTCAGCGGCACATTAGTCGTCCAGGGATTTGCCGATGCGGTGGTCTGCGCCACCGGATCCGAAACCGAACTAGGTCACATTGCTAAGTCAGTTCAAGACCATCACGAAGGCGAAGAAACTCCTCTCCAAAAAGCGATTATTGCTTTCAGTATACGGGCATCGGCCATTTTGCTTGGTTTTACGATTGTTGTGTTTGTGATTGGCGTGAATACGGGATATTCCCTACTACATATGTTCCTGACTTCCGTCGCCATTATTGTTGCGGCGATTCCGGAAGGCCTGCCGGTAGCCATGACCGTAATTTTGGCAATCGGGGTACAACGCTTGGCGAAAAAAAATGGCATTATCCGAAAACTCATTGCTGCGGAAACACTGGGCAGCACCACGGTTATTTTGACCGACAAAACCGGGACGCTTACAGAAGCGAAGATGTTTTTATCCCACACGGAAACCTTTCTGGAACCATCCGTTTACAACAAAGAATTTCTTATCAAAATTGCTTTGTTGAATTCTGATGCGGTTATTGAAAATCCTAAAGATGCCATCGCCCAATGGCGGATTATTGGCCGGCCTCTGGAAGTCTCCGTAACCCGCGCCGCCGGAGAATTGGGATTGCATCCAGAAAAATTGAAAAAAGAAATTTCTGTGTTAGAATTCTTGCCGTTTAATTCCGCGGCTAAATATTCCGCATCCATTATCCAAATTGGTAATCGCAAACTCCTGACTGCTTTTGGCGCTCCGGAAATTCTATTAAAACGTTCTCACCACGCAACTGATGGCGAACACCAGCGTATTTTGAAAATTATCAATGACCTTGCGGTTCAAGGATCTAGAGTGCTGGGCATCGCAATTCGCGATATCAGCGGCGATTCCACTCATACCCTTTCTTCCCATGACATGTTGCCTAGTTTATTTTTTACGGGCATTCTCGCGTTCAGAGATCCAGTTCGCTCCGGAGTCCGCGACGCAATTCAAAGAATTAGCCGAGCGGGCATTAAAACTGTTATTGTCACCGGCGACCATCAAGGCACTGCTGTTTCCATCGCCAAAGAATTAGGCCTACCGCATGATCAAGCTAATCTTATCAATGGCCCGGATTTGGATTTAATCTCGGAAGAAACTTTGCTTGCCCGGCTGCCACATATCAGCATTGTCTCTCGGGTCAGTCCGGAAGGAAAAGTAAAAATCGCCAAGGCCTATCGCGCTTTGGGCGAAACAGTGGCAATGACCGGTGACGGGATTAACGACGCCCCCAGCTTAAAACAGGCGGATATCGGCATTGCCATGGGATCCGGAACCGATGTGGCGAAAGATGTCGCGGAATTGGTCTTGTTGGATGATAATTATGAAACCATCGTCGCAGCGATTGAGGAAGGCCGACGCACTATGGCGAATATCCGGAAAGTGATTGTCTATCTTCTTTCTTCAGTAATGGATGAACTCATTCTCATTGGCGGCTCTCTGATGATGGACATTGCTTTGCCATTAACCGCAATTCAAATTCTTTGGGTTAATCTTTTCACCGATAGCTTACCGGCAATTTCTCTGGCATTTGAAAATGGCATTGACCACTTGAATGAACGCCCCCAACGCTTATCGTTGGGACTCTTAAATCGACCAATGCGTTTTTTGATTTTCGCCATTGGCCTGCCAACCAGTTTAATGTTATTTGGAATTTATTACGTATTGCTTCGCTACGGTTTTGATCCCCCGCTGGTTCGAACTTTTATTTTCGCTACCTTTAGCACTTACACGCTCTTTTTGATTTTTGCTATTCGTAGTTTGGAAAAAAGTATTTTTTCTTACAATCCATTTATAAATAAATATCTTACCTTCGGATCAATGGCTGGCATTTTTCTTACTCTTGCAGCTCTTTATTTCCCGCCGCTGCAAATATTGTTAGGAACCATACCCCTGCCGCCATTGTGGCTTCTTGGCGTATTTGGCATTGGTATCATTAATATCCTGGCAATTGAATTTGGTAAATTCGTCATTCGAAAAAAATTAATGTAAACTATTGGATATGTCTGATACTACTAAAATTATCAAAAAAGTAATGCCCTCGGTCGTTTCGATTGTGATTTCCAAAAGTCTGGAAGAGATAGAAAAAGAACTGCCAACGGAATTGATGCCACTTTTCCCGTTTGGCGCCCCGGAAATAAAAATCCCAGAAGATAAAATAGACGCGCATGGAATGGTGCAAATTGGCGGCGGCTCTGGTTTTATCACCAGCCCAGATGGAGTGATTCTTACTAACAAGCATGTTATTTCGGAACCAAACGCCCAATATACCGTCGTCACTTCAGACGGAAGAAAATACGCGGCAGAAATTCTTGCCAGAGATCCATTAGAAGATATCGCTATTTTGAAAATTGAAGGCAAGAAATTGCCAATTGCGAAACTCGGCGACTCCAGCAAAATCGATCTTGGCCAAAATGTGCTGGCGATCGGCAACTCTCTCGGCCTTTTCCAAAATACTGTTTCCGCCGGAATCGTGTCCGGTATGCTCCGCTCCATTAACGCAAAAACCGACGCAAAGTCCCCCGCTCAAGAATTGCGCGGTTTGATTCAAACCGATGCCGCGATTAACCCAGGTAATTCCGGCGGTCCGCTGATTAATCTCCAAGGAGAAGTCATTGGTATTAACGCGGCAATTGTTTTCGGCGCCCAGAATATCGGCTTCGCTTTGCCGATTAACGCCGCAAAACGGGATTTGCAGGACGTAAAAAAATTCGGACGAGTCCGCCGGCCATTGCTCGGACTTCGCTTTGTCAGTATTGACGAAAATCTTCAAGAAAAAATGAAGTTGCCGGTAAGTTATGGTGCATTGATTGTTAACCGCGGGCCGCAGCATCAAGCGATTGTTCCCGATTCTCCGGCGGCCAAGTGCGGCATCAAGGAAAAAGACATTATTTTGGAATGCAATGCAAAAAAGCTAACTACTCAACGCACAATTCAAGATTTTCTGGAAGAACTGAATGTTGGCGACACCCTAACGATGAAAGTACTTCGCGGTAGTAAAGAATTGGAAGTCAAAGCTATACTCTCTGAGAGAAAATAACCACTAAGAACAGAATATTGCCAGCTCTTTACAAGTGTTGTGTTTTGTTTTAAAATATTGCCAGCTCGTTTAACGTTAAAAATCTCATTTTGAGGTGAAGAAATGAAAGTGAAATTCCTGAGTA
Organism: Minisyncoccota bacterium; assembly: GCA_036517155.1. Lineage (GTDB taxonomy): Bacteria > Patescibacteriota > Minisyncoccia > UBA6257 > 02-FULL-45-10c > DATDXY01. Next base: position 14,249 of record DATDXY010000014.1, on the reverse strand, counting down.
TGCTTTTCTACTGCCTCCTCTCTTCCGTCTGCCTCTTCGCGAAGCAATCGAAAGAGTGGCCAATGTGCAATATCATGACCAATCCTTTCGATTCGGATTATAAAGATAAACTTCAGCCGGGAGAAATTAAGTTCGCATTGCAAGAAACCGCATTGGTGACTTGCTACGATAAAGATCGCAGGGAAAGCACCTGCTTTCTTCCTCCCGGCGAAGAATTAGTGTGTAGACAGTCGGGAGATAAACTTGTCTGCAACCGAATCTTACGCTGTGGCAATCCGCTAAAGCGCAATCTTGTCTTCGAAACTCGGGAAGAAACGTGTGAATTAAATCTTTTGAATTCTTTCACGCTGGCCCTGGGTTCCGGATTAGCGGGTTACGGATTCGGAGATGAAAAAGATTGGGCCGGAATAATCGGCGGCGGCTTGCTGGCCACCTACGCCTATCAATTCTCCAAAGATCCGAAAGAGCGAAAATGCCGCTTGATAAAAAACATTGTTGTCGGATTAGTGAGCGCAGCCACCGGATATCTAATTGGTCAACACCAAAAAAATATTCGAGATCAGCATCAAGAAGCCCAACGATTAAACTCAACAAAAAATCCACCCAGCGGTCCTGGACCACTTCCACCCCCGGCGCCGCGGTTTGCATTGGAACTCAATGCTCAACCACAAGTAGTTAGTTCTTCTCACCTTGAAATTCAAACCGGAATCGGCATTGATTCTCGAATAGGAATTCGATTTCAATATCGGTTCTAATGACCCCCGAACCAAAATAAAACTTTTGGTTCGGGGCTGCTTTCAGGATTGGATACATTCGAATCTTGAACGTAGCATTTATATGAAAAAATTATTTATTATTTTAGGAACATTTTTCCTTTTCGGAACCGTATTGGGCAATACGGTTTTTGCCGCTGCTTATTTCAATACCGATCCGCAAGATTACCCAACTTTACAAGTCACCAACTTCAGCGACAATCCAACCTGCACCGGCTGCTGGTCTAGTACGGTTAGCGCAAATCCGGGCGATGTAGTCAGCTTCCTCATCTATTATCACAACACCTCTAATGAAACCGCTACTCAAACAAAAGTTCGAGCTTCTTTGCCGGGTTCTAGCGGCACCTATCATAATATTTCTGCGGATGCCTGGGCAATAAATAGCAGTCTCGCGCGCGGCAATACTACCGTCACAACTAATGGTAATGCGACGCTTACTTTTTTGCCGGATTCCGTAAAGTGGTATCCCAATCGAAACACAAGCCAACAGTCCCTTAGTAATGCGAATTCTCTTGTTACTTCAAATGGTGTTTTAATTGGCGATATCGCATCTGGGTGGGAAGCACAGGGATATATCACTTTTCGCGCCCAAGTGAATAGTGTTGGATCACCCAACCCGCCCACGAACAATCCACCATCGCAACCAACTAATAATCTTGCTCCTACCGTCAACACATTGGTGCCATCTTCAGTTTCACCAACATCTGCCCTACTCGATGGCTCAGTCAATCCAAATAGTTTGCAACCGGGAGCAACGGTCTGGTTTGAATATGGGACAGATTCTAGTGTTACTAATCGAACCAGTAACCGAATTTTATATGGCAACACCGCCTTTACTACCAATGAATTTGTTTCTAATCTTCAACCAAATACCTTTTATTATTTCCGTATTGCCGCTTCCAATAGTAGTGGAACTAATTATGGTTCGTTGATGACATTCGCCACGCCTTCCCAATCTTCTGCTCCTGCGCCATCAGCGCCTGTTTATTACTCTTCACCGGCGCCAAGTTATTATTCATACTATTCTCCGCCACCAACTTATTACTCACCGTCTACTTATTACCAACCGCCTTCTTTTGTTTATCAATCTCCAATTGTTACTACCGTACCGGCGTCTTTAGTCACCAGTAACTTTGCGTCCTTGAATGGCACGGTCACTAGTGATTTTGGCCCAATTGATGTCTGGTTTGAATTTGGCGAAACCACCACGTTAACCAATTCTACTCCAACTCAACGGTTTTCTACCGGAACCAGTTTCCGAGAATTTTATTCTACCCTGTCTACTTTGAAATCCAATACCACCTATTATTTTCGAGCAGCCGCTCGCAATACCTATGGAGTAAGCTATGGCGCCTTGCTTCACTTTGTTACCACTAATGCGCCAATTGCCCCCTCCATATCCTATGCGCCGCCAGTGGTCCGAGCGGCTTCCCGAGCAGTTCAAATAACTTTGGCAGCCAAAACTAACCCGGAGACAATAGCCGTAGGAGACCTGATGACATACGAGTTGACCTATAGAAATAATTTCCAGAGCTCTGTTCATAATGCAATGCTCTACATTGCTTTGCCGCCAGAATTAGAATATCAAAATTCAACTATCATCCCAGATGTCTTTGATAATAATAACCAAGTAATCCGTTATAGCCTTGAAACAATCAGCGGGAATATTGAACGAACCATTTCAATTCAAGCTAAAGTTATATCTGCTCCTGATATTGAGGGTCCGGTCAGCATCATTGCCAATCTTCCTTATTTGACCACCGCGGAAAATCAAGAAATCGCCCGATTAGAAACCAGTTTTACCATTACCGGAAGCAATCTTTTGGCTTTATTGGGTGATTTGCCTCTCTGGCTGCTTTTTTTGCTGATTGTAACCGGTATCGGTTCGTGGATTTATTTTTGGCTTAAGCCAAAAGAAGAAAAGAAAAAAAGCTTGCTTTAGTACTGATATTCCGTAATAAACTGGCCGTTGCCATCATAAAGCCTCACCACATCATGATCCATTCGCCAGAGATTGAGCGCGCTTCCTCCCCAGATTCGCCATTCTTGCGATAAAAAATCGGACTCCCGCCGATGCAAATCAACACAACCGGAGTAATTTAGCTTAGTTAAAAAGTTCTGGCAAGAAGAGTCATTATAAGAAAATCCGGGAATTGTTTGGCTGACGGAGCACGAACTCAGCGAAGTAATATAATTCTGGCAGGGAATGCTGAGATGGCCAATTTCTGCTCCTCCCAATCTTGGACACGAAGTTGGCAGCGGTGGTGTCATGCTGTAAATATTTGCCAGGTATCCCATGCATTTATTTAAACGAAAACCTCCGGCAATGTTTGGTGTGCTATACAATATTACCCGTTCGCCAGATTTGAGTATTATATCCCGAGTGAAACCCCCAGTCTCATATACCTCTTGAGCTTGGGGAAGCATAAACGATTCACCCCGATTATTTCGTAGTGTCCACCCGGTAACTCTCACGGACTCTCCAGAAATCATATCAGCAATTAACATAATCTCAGTATAAGGGTTGGGACCGGTCATTATTCTCGCAGCACTTATTCGCACCCGGGGACGACTTTCCGACCGAGAGAATGAATTGAGACCTATATCGCTATCGCTTCGTGGTAAATCAAAATAATCACTAGTTTTATATGGTTTCGCGGTAATTGGTAAATCAAATTTCAAGGACTGAATACCATGATTAACTACATATATGCCACCAGCGAAGGCAAATATTAAAATAAAAATTCCAATTACTTTTTCCATTCTTCAAATGACGAAGTTAATTAATCTCCCGGAAACAAAAATAACTTTTTTCGGCTTTTCACTAAGCATTGTTTTTATTCTATCATCTTGCAACACAATCCGCTCCGCTTCGGCCTGGGTTATTTCTTTCGCCACTCGGATTTTACCGCGCACTTTGCCATTGATTTGAATAATCAGATCAATTTCTGTTTCCTGAATTAATTTTGAGTCATAAACCGGCCACGCTGCATAATCCAGTAATCCTTTCTTCCCCAATTGGCTCCAGAGTTCCTGAGCCAGATGCGGCGCGAACGGAAAAATTAATTTTATAAACTGCTCCCATTGAGATTGCGCAATCGTTGTTTTTTCTATTTCATTCAAGCCAATCATGAGCGCGCTGATAGCGGTATTGAAACGAAATTGCTGAATATCATCGGTGACTTTTTTGATGGTTTTATGAAGTATTTTATCTGCACCAGCAGTCGATACAGTTTTTTTAGGCTGAGCAAGAACTTTTTCGTGATATGTATAAATTCGTTTCAAAAACCTTTCTAGGCCGATAATCCCTTTCGGATCCCACGGTTTTGCTTCCTCCAGCGGACCCATAAACATTTCGTATAAGCGTAAAGAATCGGCGCCGAATTTTTGCACCAATTCATCCGGGTTAATCACATTCCCCCGCGACTTGGACATCTTCTGGCCATCCGGGCCGAGGATCAAACCCTGATTGACTAGCTTTTGGAATGGTTCTTTGGTGGAAACTGCGCCGATATCAAAAAGTACCTTGTGCCAAAAACGAGCATAGAGAAGATGCAATACTGCGTGTTCCACTCCACCGATATAGGTGTCCACCGGCAGCCAATTTTTTTCAACCTGCGGATTTACAAAAGCTTTTTTGTTTTTCGGATCCAGATAACGGAGATAATACCAGCAAGATCCCGCCCATTGCGGCATAGTATTGGTTTCCCGTTGCGCCGGGCCATGGCATTGCGGGCACTTCACATTCACCCATTTACTAATCGCCGCTAGTGGCGATTCGGCATTGCCCGTCGGCTCATAATTTTTTACTTTCGGTAAAGTTACTGGCAAGTCTTTTTCCGGAACCGCTACGTTGCCGCATTGAACGCATTTGATAATCGGAATAGGTTCGCCCCAATAGCGCTGGCGGGAAAAAATCCAGTCGCGTAATTTATAATTAATCTTCTTCTGCCCGTTTACTTTAGTTATGACCGTATCGTTTGGAATCAGCGGCCGATCTAGAATCGGCAATTGGAATTTTTTGGCGAATTCCCGATCCCGTTCATCGTGCTGAGGAACCGCCATAATCGCCCCGGCGCCATAATGAATTAACACATAATCCGAAACCCAAACCGGAATTTTCTCTTTATTGAATGGATTAATAGCCGTTATACCCTTCAATTCAACGCCGGTTTTTTCTTTATTTTCTTGCCGTTCCCGTTCGCTTTTATTTTTCGCCTGTTGTGTGTATTGTTGAACATCGCTCCAATTTTTAATGCGAGATTGCAACTGATTGATCAACGAATGTTCCGGAGCAAGCACTACATAAGTGGCGCCATCTAACGTATCTGGTCGAGTGGTAAATACTTCAATCTTAGATTGGGCATCGGATATTGGGAATTTGATCAAAGCTCCTTCGGATTTGCCAATCCAGTTTTTTTGCATTTCTTTTACTTTCTCCGGCCAATCCAAACCTTCTAAATCAGCCAAAAGCCGATCAGCGTATGCGGTAATTTTCAAAATCCACTGCTTCAGCTGTTTCCGCTCTACTGCGCTTTGGCAACGTTCGCAATGCCCATCAATTACCTCTTCGTTCGCGAGCACGGTTTTGTCCGATGGGCACCAATTGACCGGAATTTCTGCCTCATAGGCTAAACCTTTTTTAAATAATTGCAAAAAAATCCATTGCGTCCATTTATAATATTCCGGATCAGTCGTAGAAATTTCTCGTTGCCAATCATAACTGAATCCTACGGATTGTAATTGGCGCCGAAAGTTCTTTACGTTATTCTTAACAACAATTTCCGGGTGAATTTTTTTCTTAATCGCGTAGTTTTCCGCCGGCAAACCGAAAGCGTCCCAACCCATCGGATGGAGCACGTTATCTCCTATCATCCGATGATAACGGGCAATAATGTCCGATGCGGTATAACCCACCACATGACCAATATGCAGCCCGTCTCCCGAAGGATACGGAAACATGTCTAATACATAAAATTTTTTCTGCTTTGATTGGCCCAAAGCGTGCCATAACTTAAACGCATTGCGCGCCCAGATTTTCTGCCACTTTTTCTCAATTTTCTGTGCCGAATACATACGTTGCGTTCTGATAGATCTGTTGTACCAAACTATCATAATCCAAATTTTTGATTTTCGCCATCTGCCGATATGTCTCACTAATAAACGCCGGTTCATTGCGTTTTCCCCGCTGGGAAAGCGGCGCAACGTACGGGCAATCGGTTTCTATTAGTAACCGATTTAATGGAATCCGACTAATAGATTCGTCATAATCTCGAGAAAACGTAATCACTCCGCCAAAAGTGAAATAACAGCCAGCCGCCACCAATATATCGGTCATTTCCGGACTGCCAACGTAAAAATGCATAATGGCGGGAACTTTTTTGGATAATAAACTCGTAATATCCCGGTAAGCGTCATCCGTTCCTTTGGATGGACGGCAATGAATCATTAATGGTTTTTTAACGGTTTCCGCAATTTCTACTTGGGATAGAAAAACTTCTTTTTGCTTCGTTTTAACATCTGCTAATTCTCCATCTAATCGATAGTAGTCCAATCCGCATTCGCCAATCGCCGCGCATTTGGGATTACGCGCTAATGTAAGGAATTTTCCCTGATCAAATACTTCCGGAACAGCTTCCGGCTGTTCTTTGAGATCATGATGCCAAGCAGAACTCAAATGGTTCGGATGAAATCCGACTGCCGCCCAGATTGCTTTTGGATATTTTTGGGCGAGATTAATTGCCGCAACCGAAGTGGCGTACTGCGTGCCCACCGCAATCATTTTTACTCCGGCTTTCTGAGCCCGGCTAATTACTAGCTCCCGATTATCATCATAGGCGGGAAATTGCACATGGGAATGGGCGTCAAATAAATCCATATACCGTGTTATAGTCTCGGAAACAAATTCTGGCCTTTTTTAATTATAAGAATATTGTTATCTAATTTAAATTGCTTCTCTATTTGCTCCGCCGCATTTGGCAAAAAAGGTTTGAGCATATCAGCGATATGAAGAATTTGAACACTATATTCAACAATTTTCTTTTTTTGCACAAATCGATCTTTTTCGGCCCAAAGCTCCTCGCTAGATATTTGCGCATCTAATTTGTGTATTGCGCTAAAAATGCCATATAGCAACTTATCAAACTTACAATCATCAAACCACTCTGCGTAATTGGCAAAGTAACTTCTATTAAATTCAATGCTGTCGTGCTGGTTTAAACCAAGTTTTTCAGCAAGCGTTGCGACGCGCGCTACTAAGTTACCAATGCCATTCGCCAAATCGCCGTTATAGCGTTCTTTAAATTTTTCTTCGCTAAAATCCCCGTCTTCGCCGGCTGGGATTTCCCGCAATAAATAATACCGCACCGCATCCGTGCCGTATTTTTTTACCAATTCAAACGGATCAATGGTATTACCCAAAGATTTAGAAATTTTTTCTCCGTTGACGGTGACAAAGCCGTGCACAAAAATCTGCTTCGGCAACGGCAATTTTGCCGACAAGAGCATTGCTGGCCAAATGGTCGCGTGAAAACGTAAAATATCCTTTCCAATTACTTGCGTATCGGCTGGATGCGTTTCCCATTGTTTGATTCCGCCATAACCACTGATATACGCAATTAGGGCCTCCGCCCAAACGTATACGGTCTGCGTTTTATCTCCTGGAAACGGAATTCCCCAATCTAAATCCTTTCTCGGCCGGGAAACGCTGACATCTTCCAATCCCTCCAGAATAAACGACAAGATTTCATTTTTTCTGGTTTCCGGAATAATTTTTAATTCATCACTGCCGATAATCTTTTCCAGCTGTTGCTGATATTTGGATAAGCGGAAAAACCAGTTCTCTTCCGAAACTTCTTCTGGCTTTTTTTTATGGACCGGGCATTCGCCCCGCACCAAATCTTTTCCAGTAACAAACGCTTCGTGGCCAACACAATATAAACCGGTATAGGTTTTCTTGTAGACATCCCCCGCCGTCAGAATCCGTTCCCACAATGCCTGCGCCACTGGCCAATGCTTTTTTTGATCGCTGGTTCGAATAAAAGCATCGTAGGATAAATTCAGCGCCGGTTGCAACGCTTGAAATTGCTCGGAAATTTGATCAACAAATTGTTGAGTTGGCATTTCCGCCGCTTGCGCCGCTCGGCTAATTTTAATCCCATGCTCGTCCGTGCCACTTAAATAAAAAACCTCCTCTCCTTTTTGGCGATGCCAACGGGCCAGCGTATCCGTTTGGACAAATTCCAAAACATGGCCGATATGGGGGGCGGCGTTAAGATACGGTATGGAATTGGTGATGTACCACTTTGTCATCTCTCTATACTAGCGGTTTTTCGGTCAAAAAATCAAAACATCCCCTTCTTTTTCAACTTGAAAGTAGACCAATGATTAATGACTTCCTGCGCCAGCACGGCGGCTGGTACCGCAAGAATAATGCCAATGAATCCTAAAAGTTTGCTACCAATCAGCAAAGAAATCAAAATCATCGCTGGATGCAAATCGGTGGTGAGCTTCATAAATACCGGTACCAGCAAAGTTCCTTCTACTTGTTGAATCACCAGAAAAAGAATCAGTACCCAAATACCGGACGTTACCGATTGGGAAATTGCTATTAAAAATGCCGTGGCGCCACTTAAAATCGGACCGACAAACGGAATAATTTCCAACAAACCCGCTAAAATACCAAGTATCAAACTGTACCGAATTCCCAAAATCCATAAACCCAGAAAAACGCTCACGCCAATACTCAAACTTAAAAATATCTGTCCTTGGAGCCAACGCCCGATTTTTCGACGCGTGCGTTCATATACGTTGAGCACTATATCTTCATAACCTGGTGGCAAAATCGCGCGCAGAAAATTTTCTACGCCGTCCCGATCTACCGTTAGATAAAAAGAAAGCACGAAAATAGAACCCATTAGCATCAATCCGCCAAGAAACTTAGAGACAGTTTCCAACAGCGAAGTGCTGCCGCTAATCAAAAGATTCGCCAATCGGCCAATGCTTTCATTAAAAGCTTTGATTATTTCCGAAGCTTCTTTTAAACCGAATAGGGGCGTATCCGCGCTCGTAATATGAGTAATTAAAATATTTAATTCCGTCAGAGCAATTGGCACTACAGTATATAATAGAAGCGCCAAACTAGTAATCACTACGATAAAAATCCCCAATGTCCCTAAAATCCTAGGGATGCGCTTACGTTCAAAAAAACTGACTATCGGGTCTAAGGCTGAAGAAATGACAATTGCCAAAATCACTCCAACTAATATGTCTCGAACAAAAAACAAGAAACTGACCACGCACAGCAAAACCACTACTCGCCAGAGGCTTCCCCAAGTAATTTCTAATGTATTAACACTGCTTTTTTCCATTACGCGCGATATTTTGGTTTATATAAGGTATAACGGGCTTTTCAAGACTTTAGTTACTATACCTTAAACTGGAAATCCTTTGGGAGATCGGTCAGCGGTCCAATCATGGCTAAATTCAGTCCTTCGTTTCGAATCGTGTCTTTGGCTACTTGAGTAACCTGATCCAAAGTCACCGCTTTTAAATGCTTTATGATTGTTTCCGAGGCTAATATTTTTTCTTTAAAAATCTCTTGTTGGCCGTAAAAACTAGCTAGCGCTTCAGATGTTTCTAAGCCAGTCAATAATTGACCGGATAAATGTTTTTTTGCTCGCTCTAATTCTGACCGGGTAATAGAAGCTAACTTTAACTTACGGAATTCTTGCATAATCGCCTCCAGCGCCGGAATCAGTTTATGATTATCAATTCCAGCAGAAACGGTCCAAAATCCGTGGTCGGTCAGTAAAGAAGCATCTGCTTCAATATAATACGCGACTCCCATCGCCGAACGAACTTTTTGAAACAAGCGAGAGCTCATTCCCCCACCAAGCACATCCATTAAAATACTCAATGCATATCTCCGTTCATCAAACATAGAAAATGCCCGGAAACCAAGCGCAATATGAGTTTGATCAGAATCTTTTTTGATCAATCGCACTTGGGGGTCTTTTTGCGATTCTTGAACCGGCAATTTATCTGTCTTTTTAGTAATCGGTATAGTTTTAAATAATTGCTTAATTTCTTTTAATATTTGCTGAGGCTTAACATTGCCCGCCACTACCACTACGGTTCCTTCCGCCACATAATGAGCGGAACGATAACGAATTACGTCTTCGCGAGTAAACGATGGAATAGTGGTTTTTGTGCCGCCCACTCGCCAACCAGCGGGCTGATCAGCGTACAATAATTCAGTAAAGTATTCTGGCACTAGGCGCATCGGCATATCTTCAAACATATTCAATTCCTCAATCACTACCCCTTTTTCTTTTTCTAATTCGGCGCTATCAAATACCGGATTCAAATATAAATCGGAAATAATTTCCAATGCCGCTGAGATTTTTGGAGCGGCTACTTTAGAATGATATCCGGTTACTTCGTGACCGGTAAACGCATTATGCGAAGAACCTAAAGTTTCTAATTCTGAAACCACATCAAAAGAAGTTGGCCGTTTTTTTGTTCCTTTAAAACACAAGTGCTCTAGAAAATGGGAGATACCATTTAATTTTTTTACTTCATATTTTGATCCTGCTTCCACCAATACCAATACCGTTGCGGTGGTAATGCCTTTTTGGGGCACTAACAACACTCGAAGACCATTCGATAATACGTATTTCTGCCACTGTTTCATAATTAAGAATTAAGTCGTTCTTGCAAATAATTTTTTAACTCGGTAATCGCAATCCTTTCTTGCTTCATCGTGTCCCTATCCCGAACGGTGATTTGCTGATCTTCCAACGTATCAAAGTCAACGGTTACGCAATATGGGGTGCCAATTTCATCTTGCCGGCGATAACGCTTGCCGATACTTTGAGTTTCATCATATTCGCAGGAATAGTCCGATAAAATCATGCGGAATATTTCCTGGGCTTTTTCGGAAAGATTGGCTTTTTTGGAAAGCGGCAAAACCGCGACTTTAATCGGCGCGAGCCATTTTGGAAATTTCAAAACGACGCGGGTGTCTGATTCTCCATCGGCAGTCGGCGCCGATTCCTCCCGATAAGCTTCCAGCAACGCCACCAAAAAGGACCGCTCCACACCGAACGTCGGTTCAATTACGTGCGGTAAAAATTTTTCGCCGGTTTCCGAATCACTGTACCGCAAATCTTGCCCACTTTTTTCCATGTGATTTTTTAAATCAAAGTCGGTCCGATACGCCAACCCATACAGTTCGCTTCTGCCAAATGGATACTCGTATTCAATATCCACGGTCCGTCGAGAATAATGCGCGCGCTCACCTTCCGGAATTTCGTGCTCATAGATTCGCTCTTCCGCAACGCCCAAATCTTTAAGCCATAAACGCATCTCTACAAGCCAATGCTCAAAAGATGATTCCCAAGCATCTGGCTTAATAAAATACTCTATTTCCATTTGCTCAAATTCCCGGGTACGGAAAATAAAATTTCCCGGGGTGATTTCGTTCCGAAACGCTTTACCGACTTGGGCCATTCCAAAAGGGAGCCGCCGTCGAGTAGTGTCAATAATATTTTTAAAATTTACGAACATTCCTTGAGCGGTTTCCGGACGAAAATAAACCGTACTAGCCTGATCTTCGGATGGGCCAAAAAATGTTTTGAACATTAAATTGAATTGTTTTGGTTCTGTAATAGGTCCGCCACAGGCCAAGCAAGCTTTTTTCCCGTCTGGTAATTGATCCAAACGAAAACGAGAATGACATTTCTTGCATTCCACTAGCGGATCGTTGAAATTTTCCAAGTGGCCGCTTGCCTGCCAGACTTTCGGATTCATCATTAGCGCGGTTTCTATGCCCACCATATCTGGCCGTTGTTCCACAAATCGTTTCCACCAGCGTTGTTTAATATTTTGCTTCATCAATACTCCTAACGGACCAAAGTCCCAGGAATTGGCAAGGCCACCATATATTTCGGAACCCGGAAAAACAAAGCCCCGCCTTTTTGCGAGACTCACAATGACTTCCATGCGATTTTGATTAACTTCTTTGTTCTTCATAATATGTACCAACTATACCGAACTCATTCCGTTGAATCAACTAGGGTTGGACAACTCCATCCTGAGACCGTAACGTCGCATCATCGGGTAATGCGCTGGTTAATATTGCATCGCGAGCCACGATTTCCTTTCCAGAAAAAATGTCCGTGGCTTTCACAATCGTTTCCGAAAGGAGCGGCATATAATTACTAATCATTGCGTTCATGGGTATTACCTCGATTTGGAATACTGCTTCCAGGGGCTGATCAATGACTCCTTTATTAGCGGCAATACTGGATAAATTCCACACCATCCGATGGCTTCCTTCGTCATAAGTTGGAACCGACCCAAAATTACTTTGGCTCTGGCCAGTAAAACGAACCCCTTCCAGTAAAGTCGTTTGGACTTCCACCCCATTGAGATCATTAGCATAATTCCGCAATAACCAATGGATAGTCATTTGAGTTGGCCGTCCAACGCGAAGCGGCAACGAACCGTTATTTAAAATACCGGAAGTGGCATCCCTAAAAAAACCTTTTGTGTCTATCATTAGAGAACCAGCCACTCGGGTTTCTAGGATTTGTAAACTATAGGTACGATTTATCCCCATCAGTTCCGGCACTGTCGGTGATTCAATTTCCGCTTTTACTTTTAGAGTAAAATTTTTGTCGCTAAAACGCCGAATCGGATATTCCGTTAAAGTTTTTACTTTAAATTGCACTGCTCCGGCGCTTTTAGCATCTATTAAATTTAATTCCGGTAAAATTTGATTATCCCAAACAATCGTTCCGTTATCGGGCCGCGCTAAACCGTTAGTTTCAATCGTCTGCAAGTTAAAAAGCGCGCCGCTTAATTGTGTTCGTAAAGTTACATTTCGCAGCGCGACATTGGTATTGTTTAAATAAGTAATTGTGTACACAAGATCCTCTCCGGGAACCGCAATATATTCCGATTGATCGTTGAGTTTGATATTCAATAACAATGGCGATGGAGCGATAGTTACCGGCACTCGCTCCGGTTCCAACGCGTAGGATTGATTTGCAATTTGCGTTTTCAACATGGCAACGAATTCGCCAGTTGCATTATCCGGTCCCACCATCATTCCTTTTATTATAAACTTTCCCTCCGATCCGGAACGCAAATCGCCAAGTTGCCAATAATTGTTGGATTTTTTATCCGGTTTTAAGGTGGCTTCTTGGAATTCAAACAATGCCGGATATGTTATCGTCAGTTCCAAATTACGAAAATCTATATCAGATTCATTTTTATACGTTACTTCTATATTCAAATCCGAGCCACTGGATATTGTGTCTAAACCAGCCATTTTCAACACAATCCCAGAATTTTTAATTGGCACAGAAACTTCTTTTATAGTTTCAAATCGCGCACCCAATGATTGGGGTGAATAACTAACCGCCACTTTAATTATCTGGTTCGTATCCTTGCCCTGAAGAAATACTAGCTGAATTTTTTCTATTACTAAACTTCCCTCGCCAACATTTCCCAATTGCCGTTGTTCTAAAGTCTTAGTTTCGTTACTGCCAGCGAAAACCGCTCCTGGCGGCAAGCTAATGGCAACCGTAACGTCATTTAATACCGATCGCGATTGATTGCCAATTTCTATCGGCAATTCAAATGGAATACCAAGGTACGCTTCCGATGGAGCTTGGATAACAAGGCGTACATCTCGATTCCGCGAAGTATAGATATAACCAATACTCCCCATCACCACAACAGCAATGCCTATAAAGAAAATGCGTTTAAGCGTAAACATAAAAAAATTGAGTTGTATTGCGAGCGCAAGCTGTGCAATAAAATTGAGTGTCTGTAGTTGAAAATACCGCGATTGGTAAATTTCCGCAATGATTGCATCGGGCAAATTTTGGATCAAAGCCGAGATATTTTAACGCAATAAGATTGTCCGGCTCTGCCTTATCCTGCACAATATCCATCAGCATGGTCCATAGCGTTAAATCTTGATCGTTTTCGCCAAGCAGAGAATTCAGTAAAGAAAAAAAAGATACTAATTTACTGGACAATGGCCGACGCTTTTTACTGATTGCATCAATCAACTGCGGGCCATTTTTATCAAAAATTCTCACTATCGCTAACGATCCGGGCTGAAGATGACCAGCAGATTTAGAAGTTATTTTTCGAATGCTGGTTGTTTTTGCGGTGATTTTACCAAAATCTTTGGTATATAATACGACTCGCGCATCGGCTTCTTGAACAGGAAGAATATCTAATACGATTGCGTCAGTTACAAATTCTACAGACATATTTTATTTCTTCGGCGATCCTTTCAATATTTTTAACAATTGATTCAACCCCCTCTCCGCTTCCTCAATCTGTTGGTTGAGTTGCCGGCGTTGTTGTTCTTCAGGAGAAGAAGTGGCAGGCACGGTCGGAAGGGCGGTGGGCGTGGATTGGGTGAATCCCAATAATTCATTCATCTTCTTGAGG
>DATDXY010000013.1:0-29671 GCA_036517155.1 Minisyncoccota bacterium | reverse complement strand
TTGCCGCCTCGCCATCTGCCGCATTTTTTGTTTCAAAACCGGCTTTTGCCAATTTTAGCATCAGTACTTTCACCATCGCCTGCTCATCTTCTACGATCAGGATTTTCTTCCCTATTTTTTTCTGTCCATTTTGCATAAGACCTACCTATATTGTAACACACCAACGTACTTACTAAAACATCGTATCCTCTTCCGCTCGCTGATATTGATAAATTTCCTTTTCTGAGAACCAAAGCGCTATTTCTTTTTCCGCTTCCGTAACGGTTCCGGAAGCATGAATAACGTTTCGAATGCCTCTTTTTTGCGCGTTTGCCAGAATAGCCGAGTCCACAGAAAAGTCTCCTCGAATCGTGCCCATCTCCGCATTGGCTGGAATAGTATTCCCAACCAACTTTCGAACCATTTCTACCGCGTGAACACCTTGCACGACCATCTTGACTATTGGTCCGGATGTCATAAAATCCAAAATCCATTCTCGTACCATTCCGCCGATTTTTATTGGATTATCCGTGCCAACTTCTTCCAAAATATTCAAACCTTGTTTTTGATAATTAACTAAGGTCTTTTCCCCCATGCTTTTTAAATTTTCTTCCGAGTTAGAATAGTGGTTGTCCAAATCTTTTCTTTGCGCCCACAACATCTGCATCGCAATCACTTTTAAGCCCCGTTGTTCAATCCGTTGAATAATTTCCCCGACTAAGCCGCGCTTCACGCCATCTGGCTTAATTAACACCAGTGTCTGTTCCTGCCGTAATGATTGCGCGCTGTGTTTCATATTTTATTTTTTATTTTTTTGATTTCTAATCCCAATTCGGACAGTTGTTTTTGATCCACTTCGCTTGGCGCGGACATGAGCGGGTCTTGGCCATCGCCGGTTTTTGGAAAGGCCATGACTTCGCGGATATTCGGTTCATTTTCTAAAATCATCAACAGCCGGTCAAAACCCCACGCGATTCCACCATGCGGCGGCGCGCCGCTCGCCAGCGCTTCCAGCATATGGCCGAAATTTTTCTGAATGCGTTCTTCCGCAAAGCCCATAATTTCAAATACTTTCTTGAGCGCTTCCGGACGATGATTCCGAATACTACCCCCGCCAATTTCCAAACCATTTAATACAATGTCATATTGCGCCGCTCGAATATCTTCAATTTTTTCTTTATCCATAAGCCACGGCAGATGTTCCGTTCTTGGTCCAGAAAATGGGTTGTGGGTAAAAGTCCAACCGCCGCCATCAATTTTTTCAAAAAATGGAAAATCTACCACCCAGCAGAATGCCAAAAGATTCGGATCATTTTTATCTTCCCGGATATCCGGCCGATCACTGCCATATTTGGCAATAGCATCCGCATAAGAGATTTTTGGAAACGGAATTTGCTGGATTCGTTTATGGGGATAAAGGCGTTGCGCAATTTCAATCAACAAGGCTTCTGTCACGTGCATAATTTCTTCCTCACTCATAAAACTCATTTCCATATCCAGCTGGGTAAATTCCGGCTGGCGGTCGCCCCGAGTATCTTCATCACGAAAACAACGGGCAATTTGGAAATACCGCTCAAATCCGGCGGTCATTAACAACTGTTTATATTGTTGCGGCGATTGCGGCAAGGCGTAAAAAGTCCCGGGATATACTCGCGAAGGCACTAAATAATCCCGCGCGCCTTCCGGAGTAGATTTAGTGAGAATCGGAGTTTCAATTTCTAAAAATCCGTACTTATGCAAAAAATCCCGAATCAGCGCAATAATTTTGTCCCGATTGCGGATGTTTTTTTGCAACCGCGGACGCCGCAAATCCACATAGCGATATTTCATCCGCACTTCTTCATTGACATCGTAACCATCAGTCGCCAAATCAAATGCCGGAGTAGTTGCTTCATTCAAAATTTCCAGCGATTCCACCGCTAATTCGTATTCCCCTGTGGCAATATCTTTATTGACCATTGCCAGCGGACGTTTATTTACTTGTCCAGAAATTTGAACTACCCATTCGGAACGCAACTGATTGGCTTGGGCATGCAATTCCTTGCCAATAAACACCGCTTGGCATACGCCAGTCATATCCCGTAGATCAATAAAAATCAGCTTGCCATGATCCCGCCGCACACTCACCCATCCCATCAAAGTCACTTTTTGCCCTTCTTTTTGTGTAATTTCCGAAACAAATGTCCGCATAAATATGAATATATGATAACATTCTGAAAAGAAAAATAAAAACGCCGAGCTCATTGTAGAACTCGGCGTTCGTTATTACCTTAAGTCATCCTTTCCCCATGGACTATCTAGTATTGAGTTTTGAAAATTTGAATCTGTTGATCAGCTAAAACTACCTTAAGAATACTATCTTGATCAGTCCGATATATCTGCGTCCCAATATCCGCCAACCGATTCAGTGTTTGCTGGGTTGGATGACCGTAGCTATTTTTTCCCACTTCTACAATAGAAACTAAAGGGCTTGCTTCTTTCAAGAAAACCGGGTCTGAAGAATATTTGGACCCATGATGGCTGATTTTTAAAATATCTACATCAATATTAAAACGCCTCGTCAGTTCTTTTTCTTTTTTCGCGCTGATATCACCGGTAAATAAAGCCCGAACGCCGCTCTCTTCAAAACGCATTACTAAACTAGCGTCATTCACATCTTTTACTTTTTCTCCTGGTCGTGGCGACAGAATGCGAAAATACGTATCGCCATAGGAAATAATATCCATTTCATCTAACACTAAAGTGGGAATCTTGCGTTCGGCAATAATTTTTTGCAATTCCTTCCAAGAATCGTTGGTGCTGTCATAACCGCTGGTGATAAAAATTCCAATTTTATAATTTCTAAACAATTCCAAAAATCCACCGTAATGGTCTTGCTGGGGATGCGTCATGGCTACAACATCTACATATCTATCCTGAATAGGCAAAATAGTTTCCAGATTTTTCTGCAGGACGCCGTTCATCGGTCCGCCGTCAATCAATACTTTTACCCCGCCAGGTAACAATGCCAGCGAACTATCCCCTTGCCCCACATTCAAAAAATATAGTTCGGAATGTTCTATTTTTTTTCCGCTCAAAATATACGCCCAAGCAACGACATCTAAAATCATTATTAATAAAACGCCGATTCGAAACCAGCGGTGTCCGCTCCAGCTGATTAATTCTTCTTCCAATACTAATTGCGTTTTTGGTTCCATATCGTGAAATAAATAAGTCCGCTGTAATAAACAATTCCGGCAAAAATACTAAAAGACGTTACCGATATCGGCAGCGCATAATGAGAGAAAAAACGAATTACCGCCAATTCGTAAACCAACAAAGGATGGACTAGCCAACCGATTATATTCCCAAAAGTGTTAAAAAATAAACCCGCGCCGCCCAGCGTAAAGCCAAATGCCATCGTCAGCGGCATTGCCCCTACCACTAATACGTTTGCCAATACTGAGGTAACCGAGACTGAACCAAAATAACCTAGCAAGAGCGGTAATACCGCCAATTGCGCCGCAATCGTCATCACTATATTTTCTTTCCAAGATAATAAACCGGCATTTTCAATTCTAAAGATATTTTTCAATGCCGGCGCCACGTAAACAATGCCCAATAATGCCGCAAAAGACAACTGAAAACCGATATCAAACACCAAAACTCGCGGATTCCAGAGAACCATTAAAAAGGCAGCCACCGCAATCGCATTCCGCAAACTATAGCGGCGTTCTACTCTTTGGGCTAACAATATAATAATCCCCATAATCGCGGCGCGCACGACGGATGCGGCAGCTCCAGTCATCAATACAAATAATATAATCACCGCTACCGTAAACCAAAATCCCATAAAAGAAATTGTGGCGGCAATGACGGCAATATTATATCCGGACAACGCGACCAGGTGCGTCGTACCACTTTGTTTCAAATCATTCTGTAGTTCTTTAGAAAAAGATTCCCGCGCGCCGAGCGTAATCCCCGCTAAAAAAGAGGCCTCTTCCGACGGCAAGGATTGTTTCAAAACGGTCAGGACTTTATCTCTTAATTGCAATAGTTGGGCAATGACCCAATTCCCCTGTTCGGTATTAATTCTAGAAATTTGCGGAAAAAGTATTAGATCTTCCCGAATTGCGCCGCGAACTGTTATTTCATCGCCGTATGTCAAACTAGGATAACGCCGAGCCGTCACCCGAATTATTGCACCATCTAAAGCAAGAAGAATTTTTTGGCTTCCTTCGGTATATTCAATGTTTCGTATTACTCCGTGAAATTCCGTCCGGCTCTGAAGCGATGCAATTTGCCGCTGTTTTTGGGCATCTCGCCACGCCGTATAACCGCCGCCAATCAATAACAACAACATCAATAAAGCAAACGCATACCGCTGAAAGGCAAGAAAATAAAAAGCGGCCAGTATTGCCGCCCCCGTGACTAAGATAAAATTGCCGCTAATGCTTTGAAGCAGTACGCCCAAAAGAAAGAAAGCGCAAAACCAGAAAGCCAATCGGTGCACCGCCATTTTATTTTTTCTTCTTTTTTTCTATTGCAAACTCGTTATATAATAACCTTTCTGCGTGTTCTTTATCCCATCTCTCCATAAAATCGTGAGCCCGTTGGGTATTGGGACGCAGACCTCTCATTTTTAAAATTTCATCTATTTCCTGATAGGTGTATCCAGACTCTCGCCCCGCTAATCGTTTCATATATATTTCCTGAGTTTTCGAACTGATTAATTCCGGCGCTATCAATTTTCTTTCCGGAATTTCTTCCCCAAGAACGCTTTCAAAATTAAGATGGGGCAACATATCTATAACACGACGTGGTTCTGGATATTTTATTAATTCCGTATGTGCTGGCGGCTTTTCTTCTTGGTTCTCAATTTGTTGCGTTACTGCTTTCTGCACTACTAACTTATCTGAAATAGGTGTTTCTTTTTTTAGTGTTTCTGGCGGAGTCAAAAAACTCCTAATTCTGGAAAATAAATTAGATATTTTTTGAACGGACACATACACATCTTCAATTTTCACATCTTTTTCCTTAGATAATTTCGGCACCACCATCGGCTGCTCAAACGACATAGTGTTTTTATTGTACTATACGATTACTCCGCCGCCAATCATTTCTCCATTTTTTTTATATAAAACCGCAGACTGGCCAATGGCAACAAATTTTTGGGGCTTATCGAATGTAAGCGTAGCTTTATCGCCTTTCCAAACCAGTTTGGCTTTGGAAACTGGCTGTCGATAGCGAACCCGCGCATATATATTCTGCTGGCCTTTGGTTATTGGTTTATGGCTAATAAAATTAAGATTCTTTAATCTTATTTCCTTTTTAGATAACAGCGGATTATCTTCGCCTTCGGCGACCAGAATCGCATTTTCCTCAATATCCTTTTCCGCAACATAATAAGGTTTTTTATGTGCCACGCCTAATCCGCGCCGCTGACCGATTGTATAAAATGCGGCGCCGTTATGCTCGCCGACAATTTTTCCAGACGCGTTCACAATAATTCCTTTTTTCTGGGGAATATATTCGCTCAAAAAATCCGCCAACGTCACCTGACCCAAAAAACAAATCCCCTGGGAATCTTTTTTATCGGCATTGGGCAAACCGAATTTTCTCGCTAACTGCCGCACGGTCGGCTTTCGATATTCGCCAATCGGAAATAGACAGTGTCGCAACTGTTTTTGTGCAAGTGTCCAAAGAACATAACTCTGATCCTTATTTAAATCTTTGGCTTGGTACAATGAATATGCATTACTGATTTTCTTAATTTGCACATAATGCCCAGTTGCTACATAATCCGCGCCCATCCGTAATGCCTTGTCTAAAAATAATCCAAATTTAATTTCCTTATTGCACATCACGTCCGGATTGGGCGTAATGCCGTTCCGATATCCTTCCACCATATATTGAACTACCCGTTCTTTATATTCTTTTTCAAAATCCAGCGTGTAAAAAGGAATCTGTAAAGTTTCCGCCGCTCGGCGCGCGTCTTCCGCGTCTTGTTCGGCGCAACCATCCACGTTATAGCATTTCAAATGGATGCCCGTCACGTCATACCCCTGCTTTTTCAGCAATGCCGCGGCTACGGAGCTATCCACCCCGCCGCTCATGCCGACGAAAACTTTTCTCCCCGTCTTAGACATGAGAACAAAATACAATAAAAGTCTTAAATTTGCAAAAAATGATTTTTCAATATACAATACAAACCATTAGCTTGCACATATGCTGAGTTACAATGAACTGAAAATCGGAACCGTATTTAAATTTGAGGGCGTCCCCTACGAAGTGCTGGAGTACGCATTTTTGCGGATGCAACAGCGAAAACCGGTGGCAAAAACCCGAATCAAAAATCTCCTGACTGGACAAGTGGTGGAACGGAATTTCCACCAGAACGAAGCGTTGTCGGAAATTGAAATTGATAAGGTGCCGGTTACTTATTTATATACGAGTCGGAATGAATTTTGGTTTTGCGAAAAAGGCAATCCGAAAAATCGTTTTAAAATTGCGGAACAGAAAATCGGTCCGGAAGCGCGGTTTTTAAAACCCAATTCCGAAGTAACCGCCATTAAACTAGAAGAGGAAATCTTAGCGATTAAGTCGCCGATTAAAGTTGATCTCAAAGTAATTGAAACTCCTCCCGGCGAACGCGGCAACACCGCCCAAGGCGGCACCAAAACCGCCAAACTGGAAACCGGCGCGGAAATTGCCGTTCCGCTTTTTGTGAATGAAGGCGATATTGTCCGAGTCAACACCGAAACCGGCCTTTACGTGGAACGCGCGGAAAAAGCCAAGTAAATTATTCTTGCGGCGGCGTTTCCTCTTTCTCTTGAGCTTCCGTCGAAGCACTAGCTAACGATTTTTCAATCGCGGAACGTAAATCATCTAAATTAATCTTCTTCCGTTCCCGTTCGGGATGATATTCCCGTGGCGGATGAGGAGACGATGTATTAGTCTCCGATTCTTTTGGCTTTAATACTTGAGCTAACGGCTGTTCGTAACGCCGGGCCACTTTATCTTCCATAATTTTTCCGCCCTCGGTCATCCATTCCCCCGCAATGCTTTCCTCCACCTTTTCCTGTGGCGTTCCGTAGCGGCTCCGGCTGTTTTCAATAATCACGTCTTTATATATTTCTTGCGGTGTCTGGTAAGGAGTGGTAGTGCGTCCGGAAAACGGCCGCGAGGCAATGCCGTCAATCATCAATTTGGTATAAAAATTATATTTTGGCAAATTGACGAAATCGTTCATCATAAAATCCGGTTGATACTCTTTTTCCAAAAACTCCGCGTCTTCCGCGCCTACCCGAAAGACTACCATCGTTCCGACGTTCCCGAAAATCGCATCCCGCACCACGGTGCTTTTGGTTTTATTGTCGCTCAATTGGCCGATATATTGGTGTGCTAATATCAAACACAATCGATATTTTCGCGCTTCGGATAAAATCGTGGCGAAAGATTCCGTGGCAAAATTTTGGAACTCATCCACATAGACATAAAAATCTCGGCGTTCCGATTCCGGTATTTCTACCCGAGACATAGCCGCCAGCTGGATTTTGGTGATAATCATGGAACCGAGCATGGCAGAATTATCTTCCCCGATTCTGCCTTTAGATAAATTAACGATTAAAATTTTCTCTTCATCCATAATCTTCCGCATATCAATAGAAGAATGCGCTTGACCTAAAATATTCCGGATTAAAGGGTTGGTGACAAATTGGCCGACTTTATTTTGAATGGCAGCCGTCGCTTCGCTCTCTAAACGCTGGGTATACTTAGCAAACTCATTGACCCAAAAACTTTTTACTACCGGATCTTTCAAATTATCTACGACTTGTTTCCGATATATTTTATCGGATAGCATCCGCATAATTCCCAACAAAGTGGAGCCGGGATATTCCAGCAATGCCAGCAGCGAGTTATTTAAAATATATTCCATTCGAGCAGACCAAACGTCCGGCCAAATCTTTTTGAAGACACCCATAATACCGGACGCAACAATATGGCGATACTGCGTTCCCACTTGTTCTAGTGGATTAAAAGCTATTGGGTGTGTCATGTCTTGTGGATTAAAATACACCACGTCTTTAATACGTTCTTCTGGGACAAACTCCAGCATTTTTTCCGCAAATTCTCCGTGCGGATCCACAATCGCTACTCCATGTCCGGAACGCATATCTTCAATCACCATATTCTCCAACAAAGTAGTTTTACCGACACCGGTTTTACCAATGACGTACATATGCCGCCGACGGTCATCGCGTTTAATTCCAAATTTTCTTAAATTGTTGCGAAAATTAGTTTCGCCGAAAAGTGTAATTTCTGCCATGATGTAAAATATTTGTTATTTACTCTTCTCCTAATGGTAAACCGGATGGCGGCTCACCCTTCCGAGTCTGAAGACGACGCAATAATGGCGCTTCCACGGTTTCAATTGGAAAATGGAATATAGTTGCCAACTCTTCAGTATTTAAAACATAGGTTTTGGGAGGAAGAAAACGAAGTTTATACATTTCAAAAATTTGGCGCTTGCGAAAATGCAACCGATGAGATCGAAACCAACTTTGGGATGTTAATTTTCTGGAAGTAATGAAAGTAATTGTATCGCTTAAGCTTTTAAAACCATTCATGTCTTGGGTATTAAATTGCCGAATTGCGCCATCTACTGCGCGCACATTGGATTGCGTAAAGGCTTTCCTTTCATCAATATAAATAAAACGAATTCCCACTTCAAAGCCGACTTTGGAAATCTTTTTTTCTACTCCCTTTAATACATCTTGTTCTCCGGGAGAAAGGAATAAAAATTTTAATTTTTCCTCTTTTTTCTCACCGCCAGACCATTCTGGAAGAGTAACCGGAGCGGCAATGAGATTTTTAGCAAATTCAAACAAACCATCAATTTTTTCCACCCAAAAACCTTTCGGCGCTTCCTTTTTCCTCTGCATCATTTTATCCCGAATTGCTTCTCCCTTCTTTTTCCAATCATTAAAAGAATCCGGAATGGGCTTAATAAGATACTGAAGCCAGATTGCTTCGGTTGATTTCAAACGCGACATTACTTCCGTAATGGCCGAAATGGGATCCAGCCGCTGCTCA
Organism: Minisyncoccota bacterium; assembly: GCA_036517155.1. Lineage (GTDB taxonomy): Bacteria > Patescibacteriota > Minisyncoccia > UBA6257 > 02-FULL-45-10c > DATDXY01. The sequence goes on along the minus strand of DATDXY010000013.1, from coordinate 20,617 downwards.
TCAACGTTGGCTTCAAAAAAGTCATACGTTCGGATGGGATAAGCATCTTCTTTCTTTAAGACATAATCATTTCCCCAAATATCGTAGAGATCATTCGGCAATACATTGGGAAAATATTCCGTATAATCTTCAATATCAATTATTTCCGCGTCCGGATATTCGGAATAAATTGCTGATTCTACCAAGTTTCCTAAAAATTCCGGAAATCGGGCAATAAAATGGACTGCGCCATTATGTCCCACCAGTTCAAATGTCATCCACATCTGCTCTTCACCTTTAAAATACTTATCCTCTAAACCGAACTGTTTAAATTGAATGGCATGCAATGCGGAAAAAACATTTTCCATTGCTTTCGGAGTTTTGAGAATTTCTTTCGGAATTTTAATTTCAATCATCTTATGCTTTATCTTACGGCGCCATAAGCGATTTAATCCGCGCAGCCATAATTCCTCCCAAATAAAAAATAAACCGATAGGTAAAATCACCCACCAGCTTGCGGCGATTATATTAACGATTGATTTAAAAATACCAAGAATAATCTCCATGCCCATAACTCCGCACACGGAGCTATATGCCTATTATACTTCTTTTACCGCGTACCTGCCATCCGATAAACGTTGAAAATGTTTTTTATTCTGCAAATTAATAAAAATAGTGTTCTTTTTAAAGACTCGTTCCCGTACTACCAAATCCAAAAGTTCTTTTGGCTTTAATGGACCATGCTTTTTCAGCAATCGCCCAATGACTTCTCGAGCCGTTCCGGACATTAAACCGAATTCTTGCAATCCATAAATGCCCCGCCCTACCAAAACAAAGCGCTCATCTTTAATTAATTCATTATGAACGGTTTGCGCGTTTGCTGGCTTTTCTTTTCGGAACTTATTAATCATGTTAGCAATATTGATAAAATGCAGCGGCTGCTTTTCTTTCCGAAGCACTAAATACGCCCAATCTCGCACGGTCCGCGGATTCACTTCGGACCAAGCGGACAAACCAAAATCACCGTATTGGTTTACGTGAAATTGTTTGGAAAGCGATACATAGTTCAACGCCACTAAATCTTTTAAATTGTGCGGTTGAATCGCTTCATTAAACACCTTGTCAATATTTTCGTGCGTCACTACTTCTTTTCGTTTAGTATTTAAAAACTTCACTAATTTGACGATAAAGCCAGTGGCTTTTTTCTGATCGTCCGAAGACACGTACCAATAAGAATGGAATTGTTCGCTCTCTGGAGAGTATTTCGGATATTCAACCAAATCCATAAGAAAACGAACTTTATGCGCTAAATGAGACGCATTAGGATCGGTCACTAAAAATTTAAAATCAGACACTAAAAGTGCTTCTCGGCGAAGACCGCCAAAATTCTTTAAGTGCGCCGTTGCCGTAGTAAAAAAATCATTTAACTCCCCTTTCTTTACAAATACTTTCAAATCATTAAGAGCGCTTGCTTCTACTTGGCGAATTCGTTCCCGAGTGACGCCAAAAGACTTGCCTAATTCCGCAAGAGTAAGCACGTTGCCATCTTTCATGCCATAACGTTTTTCAATTACTTCCCGTTGGCGATCCGACAACGATCCGAGTAATTTATTCACTATTTGTTCAACGCTTAGTTTCATTGAAAAAAGGATACCATATTTCTTGACAGTATGTCAAATACCCAGTCCTGTGGAAAAGAAAATCGCTCATGATTATTCATCATGAGCGATTGCTTTGAATCTTTATTTCTTCGTAAGGGAATTTCTTTCAATTGTACAGACCATTGAATCCACTACCTCGCTTTTGAGTGGCGGTACTGGATAATAGCGCTCTTGATTTTGGAGCAAAAGCGTATAATCCGCCGCAAAGGCTTGGACGAAATCTTTGGGATCGTGGACTTCGTACATAACGCCGCGCGCGCAAGGCCGCCAGACCCGAACATCAATGGCTCGTTCCAAAGCATCCAGCGCTCCGGTACGAAAGTAACAAATCACCTTCTTCCGCTGGAAAGCGCCGGCAACGCCAATGGAACTGCCGGGCATATCAATGATGAAATCGGAACCCGGAATGACATCAAACGTCGCCATTTCCGATTTTCCGACGAACCGAATTGGAATCGCAGACTTTTCTTTCAAAGCATCGTAGATGGCCGGGTTGTCTCGAAAAGCCAAGTCGCCAGGATGAGCGGAAAATAAAATTTTCCAATTATGCCCGGATACTTGCCCCAAAGCCAAAATGATGTCGATGAGGAAAGCTTGGTTATCTCTCGCAACGGTTCCGCCAGTGCACAATACTGCGGTTTCGAAATCGCCGATGCCTAATTGTTGGCGTACTTCCTGTCTGGAAAACCTCTGCTGATTGTAACTTTCCCAGGTTGGATTGCCCGAAGCGATAATTTCTGCATTTGGATACAGAACACGCGCTGATTTCGCTTCGCCTTCATCCAACACAAACAGAAACTTTGCGTCCGGACGCATGGTGGCAAACCATTTCCTCCGAAATACATCATAAGTGTCCGCATAAAGCCCAAGGGGCTTTTGGAATTCCCGAGCTAACTTAATAGCAGATAATTCTTCCAACGCTTTTTCTTCTGGGGTGGATATACCCGTAACCACCATATCGGCAAATTGAATGGTATTCCGAAGAATATCCGGATCAATACCGGTGGGTTTGCCATGACCCAAAAACTTCATTATGCTGGCGCCTCGTTTCTCCAACGCTTCTCCCAAAAACTCAAACGCAAGGGATGGCGCCACCAATCCCGCCACCAAAACTATATTCATCTTTAGCCTCCTTAATTTAAAATGTACTAACCCCTACTCAGTGTAGAGATGTTTAAAATACCACAAACTTTAATTTAAAGCAAGAAATACTTATTTTTTCTGTAAAAAGGTCAGGAGCGGGCTGGCTACGAAAATTGAAGAATAGGTGCCAATAACCGTGCCGATTAAAATAGTAAGGACAAAATAACTCAAGTGGGCCGCGCCAAAAAGATAGAGCGCCACCAACACAATCACCAAGGTTAAGGAAGTATTAACTGAACGCGCAAAAGTTTGATTTACGCTTTCATTAATAATGTTCGCTAACGGCTTTCCTTTTTGGAGAATCAAATTTTCCCGAATTCGATCAAAGACCACAATCGTATCGTGGACGGAAAAACCGATAATCACTAAAATCGCGACAATAAAATTAGTATCTACTTCCACGCCTTTATAATATCCAAACCAGGCGTACACTCCCGCCGGAATTAAAGCATCGTGAAAAAGCGTAACCAAAGTAATCACACCATATTTCCAAGAACTTACCGGATAAGAAACTTTCCGGAAGGCGAACGCAACGTATAAAGAAATGCCCAACAAGACCATTACAAAAGCAATTAAAGCTTTATTGCGGAGTTCTCGGCCAATGGCCGGCCCAATACTCTCAAATCGTAATTCTTCAATTTTTCCAAAACCGGATTGCAGCTTCTGAAAATATTCCTGATGCTGAATCTCGTTGATGGTATTCGTTCTAATTAAAAAAATATTTTTATCCGTGCTGGCAGTGACCAGAAAATTTTCTAGCTTCACCGTCTCCTTCATAAATTGCTCTAGCCGTGGTACATCTACTAATTGGTCAATAAATTTTATTTGCCACAGCGTACCGCCACTGACATCAATACCCGATTGGAAACCCAAAGCAATCATACTCGCTACCGCCGCAACCGTCAGCAGGGTGGAAATGCTAATAAACCAATTTTTATATTTAATGAGATCGAACATAGATGGTTTTTAATAAATTTCGGGTTACTGTAATCGCCGTAAACATACTCACAAGCACGCCGATTAAAAGCGTCAAAGCAAAACCCTTTACAAAACTGGAAGTCAAATTGTACAGAATCAGCGCGGTTAAAATAGTAGATACATTGGAATCTCGAATGGAAGTCCAAGCGCGCTTGAATCCTTCTTCTAACGCCGCCATTTTGGAAAGGCCTCGTTTGATTTCTTCCCGAGTACGTTCAAAAATCAAAATATTCGCATCTACCGCCATACCAATAGATAATATAAATCCCGCAATGCCAGCTAACGTCATAGTTACGCCAAAAATCTTGAAAATTGAAAGTGAAAGAATCACATAAATCGCCAACGCTAAAGCGGCAAAAAACCCCAAACCGCGATAGTACAAAATCATAAAGAGCATTACCGCCAAGGTGCCGTAAATGCCCGCCCAAACAGTTTTCTGCAAAGAATCTTGTCCCAGAGACGCGCTTACGGTTTGCTGATTTACCAATTGAATCGGCGCGGGCAGAGCTCCGGCATTTAGACGCTCCACTAATTTTCGCGCTTCTTTCACGTCTTGAATGCCGCTAATTTGCGCTTTTCCGCCGGCAATAGCTTCATTTACGCGAGCAATTTCAATCGGATTGCCATCTAAGAAAATCGCTAGATATTTATTCACATTATTTCTCGTAATTATTTCAAACAACCGGGCGCCCTCTTCATTAAAATCCAATATCACTACAGGAAGATTCAAATCAGTAAAATTTAACTGCGCTCCATTAATATACCGGCCAGTTAATTCCGTGGAATGAAATTGGGGATTTTTTTCGTCGGAAGCATCCACTTCGGCAAACCACAAAGAAGGGGTTTCCCCAATTTGTTGAATGGCTTCATTAATATCTTGAATACCCGCTAGTTCCACGTTTAATCTAAATTCCTCTCCCGCTTGAGAAATCGCGACTCGGGGTTCCGCCACACCAAATAAATTGACCCGTTTTTCAATTACATCCCGAAGACCGTTTACTACGGTGTCTTTATCTGCAGAACCGATGCCAGAAAGATCCACGTTATAAACCAAATAACTACCCCCCACCAAATCCAAACCTAACTTCCATGATTGCCATTTATTTGCTAAAGGACTCTTTGGATACACAAAAAAACCGCCAAGCACGGTCAGCAATATAATAAACAATAGGAGAGAAACCGATTTCCACTTCATGAAAGTCAATACTAATGGATTCTTTTATTTTATTCAACTATGATCGCAGAAATAATCGCGTCTTGAAACGGGTGATCATTGCCATTGCGAGTTAACGCTTCAATTAAAGCAACTACTTCCATTCCCTCCAACACCCTGCCAAAAGCTGTATGCTTTCCGTCCAACCAGGGAGTAGACTGCGCGGTAATAATAAAAAATTGGCTGCCGTTAGTATTGGGTCCGGAATTTGCCATTGCGAGCGTACCACGAACTAATTTATAGGAATTAATTTCATCCGCGAATGTATATCCGGGCCCGCCCTGGCCGTCATCCGCCCAATTAGCATCTTTAGTATTAGGATCGCCGCCCTGGATCATAAAATTGGGAATTACCCGGTGAAATTTAGTGCTACTGTAAAATCCTTCCCGCGCGAGCTTTAAAAAATTCTCTACCGTTTTCGGCGCGTCTTTTTGGAATAATTCCAATTTAATATCACCGAAATTGGTTTTCATCAGCGCAATCGGATTGGCGCTATTTTCTGGACTTTGAACGCTTGGCGTTTCCGTGTTTGCTTTTTGCCCGTTCCAAAAATAAATCCCAGTAAAAAAACCAACCAAAACTATTGCGGTAATAATGTAATTTTTCATAAACCTCATTATAACAAAAACACCTTCAATGTATACACATTGAAGGTGTTAAAGTTGTTTTTGTTTTAATTATTGTGCCCTCACATGGAATCGAACCATGATCAATTGCTTAAAAGGCAACTGCTCTACCATTGAGCTATGAGGGCGAATTTTAATAATTTACAATATATTGTACAGTTTGTAAATGTTTTTTGCTATACTAAAGATAGTTAACTTTCAAAGCGGAGGCGCATATGACCATTGAAGAGTTTTCCACAACTGCTTCTGATGAGAATATTTCCGACACGCAAATTGAAAAAATGTTTCTGGATATTGAGCGGAATGCTTCTAAAGAAATTAGGGAACGCGCTCTTTCCATATTAAAAGAGCGCCGTCCGTCAGTGTTAGAAATTTTACGCGCTTGGCCAAATTCGCACTACTAAAAACCCCTTATTTTGTCGAAGGGGTTTTTATATTTTTTTCGATATGTTATAATACAATTATCTTATGAAGATTAAATTACACAACAAAGTAAACACAACCGTCGCGTTCGGATTAATTTTGCTTTCTTGCGCGCTCATCTTTTGGACAATCACTTCGATTCTTCTGGAAGTCAATGAAGTAACGCGAGATGCGACAATAAAAATTTTGGAGACGCAAAAAGTAGAATTAGCCGCCTTCCAAAAACTGATGTCGATTCGGCAAGGGAATGCTCAATAATACGCTTTCTTCGGGCTTATTATTACAATTCCCCCTCTAATTCCTCTAAAATCTTTTTCGCTTTGGAGTTTAGTTTCTTTGGAGTTTCTAAGTCAAATTCTACATACAAATCTCCCCGGCGATGAGTGCCGAGCTTGGGCATGCCTTCTCCCGGAATCCGCAATCGTTCCCGCAGATTAAATCCGGACGGAATTTCCAAATGCAGTTTCCCGCCACCAATAGTCGGCGTTTCTATTTTTTTACCCAACAGCACATCCGTCAGACGCAATGCTTTCTTCACCGTCAAATCATCATTGGTTCTCTTAAAGTCTGGGTGATCTTTCACCTTAATTCGCACATACAAATCGCCTGTTCCTGCGCCACGCTCGCCGGCTTGTCCGGCGCCAACTACTTTTACTAGCTGGCCATCAGCAATACCGGGAGCAATTTCTATTTGAATATTTTTCCCGGACTTAATTCTCCCACTGCCGCTACAGGTACCGCAGATTTTATTCGGAATCTGACCCTGACCGTTACATTTTGAACACGCGCGCACTTGGGCAAACTGACCAAAAAAACTTTGCCGGGTTTCCCGAATCTCTCCCCGGCCATCGCAGGTACCGCATTTCGTAAAACCCTCCTTGGCAAAATGGCCCATCCCTCCGCAAGCGGCGCAATTGATAAAAGTTTGAAAATGAACTGCCGCTGCAGTTCCCCGGAATGCTTCTTCTAAAGTGATTTCGTGCGCAGTTTCCAGGTCTGCGCCGCGATGATAGGTTTTGCGACGCTGCCCACCGCCGAAAAATGCTTCAAAGATATCTCCAACATTGCTGAAATCTCCGAATTGGGATGGATCAAAATCAAATCCCTGGCCGTTAAAATCGAAACCACCGCCGCTAAATGGATTACCACCATTAGACGTTTTTCCAAAACGATCATATTGCGCCCGTTTATCCTGATTAGAAAGCACTTGATAAGCTTCGTTGATTTCTTTGAATTTTTGTTCGTCTCCGCCGGTTTTATCTGGATGATGCTGATGGGCTAATTTGCGATAGGCTTTTTTTATATCTTCTTCCGAAGCATCGCGAGCAACCCCAAGCACATGATAATAATCTTTAGGCATAGGAAAAAATTACAAAACAATAATCTCTCGGCTCCGGCTTTCCAAGGAAACTCTGGCAAAACCCAGCGCCATCAATAATTCGTAGACAAGATAAATAATCGGCGCCAGCGCCCATTGAATGAATATCGCAAAACTTTTTATTACCAAAAACACAATAACCACTGCCGCCAGCGGCGTATAAGCACGCACATTTTCCGGAATTTTTATAATCCGATCGGCGGCGTAATCATATATTACATCCGCAACAATTTCATTATTTGTAAAATCAATTTTGTAAGCAGCGCGTAACGCATTCAGGGTTTGCTCCGGTGGGATGCCCTCATCAGAAATTAAACCGGCGAATTCTTTCATCGTCATTTCAAAAGAAAAAGACGGATCAATAATTTTTTGGACAATGGGAGTCATTGGATTCATAAAAGACCGGATATAGCCGCGTAGAAGCGCCGGATCATCCAGATTGATGCCGCTCACATAAAAAATACTGATGAATATCGCTAGCGCCGTTAATGTTTTTGCGCTCACTACCCGTTCCACTTGAAAAAAATGGATTTTAATTTGATTTGATCTCTGCCTTCTTCCCTGAGAATTACCAAGCCACACAAATATAAATAAACCCAGTGCAGCGCTAACTACGTATAAAATTGGCCGAGTTAAAAATGGCAATATCCCAGCTAAACTTTCTCCCAAAACAATAGCCGCGCTCAAAGCGCCGCTTTTAACAAAAAAAGCTTGTAAGACCACCACTATTAAGAAGAGCGATCCGGCAACCATTGCGCCAACCAGATTCAAGACGCTAAAAAAATAACCAAACGCCGCCGCGCTGATTACCCCTCCGGCGATAAATGTATACAATCTCCAGCTAGAAATATCCGCCTCGGATTGATTATCCAAAAACGATGGGTCACTCATAGTATTTAGTATAAATTACTATTTTATTTATCGCCATCAGTGGAACTGGCTGTCGGGCCTGGTTGCGCCGGACCCTGACTGGACCCATGCATGGCTTGGCCAATTTTCTGTACTTCTTGAGAAAGTTCTTCCGTTGCGCGTTTGATCGCTTCTGTATCATTGCTGTCTTTCACCGCTTTCAAAGCGTCAATCTTTTTCTGGATTACTTCTTTAATTTCCGCCGATACTTTCTCGCCGGCTTCCCGAAGCGATTTTTCTCCAAGATATACCAAGCTTTCCGCATTATTCCGCAGTTCCACTATTTCCCGTTTTTTCTTGTCTTCCGTTTCGTGCAACGCGGCCTCTTTTTTCAGGCGCTCTACTTCGTCCTTGGAAAGACTGGTGCTGGCTTCAATATGCACGGATTGGCTTTTGCCGCTTGCCTTGTCTTTCGCGGAAACATTCACAATGCCATTAGCATCAATATCAAAAGTAACTTCCACTTGCGGCATGCCTCGAGGAGACGGCGGAATGCCGTCTAAAATAAATTTTGCCAGAGTTTTATTGTCCGATGCCATTTGCCGTTCTCCCTGCAAAACATGGATTTCCACCGAAGTTTGATTATCCGCCGCCGTGGAAAAAACCTGCGATTTCGCGGTTGGCACGGTGGTGTTTTTATCCACCAGCCGAGTAAATACACCGCCCAAAGTTTCAATGCCCAAGGAAAGCGGCGTAACATCCAGCAAGAGCACGTCTTTTACATCCCCCTGCAAAATTCCACCTTGCACCGCCGCGCCGATAGCAACCACTTCATCTGGATTAATACCTTTGTGCGGTTCCTTGCCAAAAGCTTTTTTTACCGCTTCTTGGATTGCGGGCATCCGGGTTTGTCCACCCACCAGGACAATTTCATCGATTTCGTTTAATTTAAAACCAGCTTCTTTCACCGTTTTTAAAGTCAGCTCAATGGAATGTTCAATATAATCTTTCACTAATTCTTCCAATTTTGCCCGCGACAATTTCATTAGAAAATGTTTTGGTCCGGCGGAATCAGAACTGATGTACGGTAAATTAATTTCCGTTTCCAACGAAGTGGAAAGTTCGTGCTTAGCGCGTTCTGCCGCTTCTTTCAGACGCTGCAACGCCAACGGGTCTTTGGAGATATCAATGCCTTCTTGTTTTTTGTATTCAGTTACCAGATATTCATTAATCCGCTTATCAAAATCATCGCCGCCTAAATGGGTATCGCCGCCGGTGGATTTTACTTCAATTGTATCGTTGCTCACTTCCAAAACAGAAATATCAAACGTGCCGCCGCCAAAATCGTAAACCACGATTTGTTCGTCTTTTTGTTTATTCAAACCATACGCTAGCGCCGCCGCGGTCGGTTCATTGATGATTCGGCGGACTTTCAAACCGGCAATTTCTCCGGCATTCTTGGTAGCTTGCCGCTGGCTGTCGTCAAAATACGCCGGTACGGTAATCACCGCTTCTTCTATTTTTTCGCCTAGTTTGGCTTCAGCGTCCGTTTTTAATTTAGTCAAAACCATCGCGGAAATTTCTTCCGGCGTATACCATCGGTCCGCCATTTTAATTTCTACGCCGCCCGAAGCGGATTCTTTTAGTTCGTAGGGAAGCCATTTTTTATCATTTTGCACATCTTTGTCCGAATATTTTCTGCCAATCAATCGCTTCACGGAAAAAATGGTGTTCTGGGGGTTTGTTACCGCTTGGCGTTTTGCCAGTAAACCCGCTAATCGTTCATTGGACTTGCTCAAACCGACAATGGAAGGAGTAGTGCGATTGCCTTCTGCGTTTTCCAATACGCGCGGTTCGCCTCCCTCAACGACTGCGACTGCCGAATTAGTTGTTCCTAAATCAATTCCGATAATTTTTGCCATAATTGTTTTTTATTAATTATTTTTTTATTTCGCGACTTTGACCCGTGTCGGCCGAATTACTTTACCATTCAGTTTCCAGCCCCTTTCCAGTTCTGCCGCCACCGTTCCGCTGGGTTGCTCCGCTTCCATTTCCCCCAGCGCTTCGTGCAAAGCCGGATCAAACAGTTCTCCTAGCGCTTTAATCGGCTCCATTCCCTGCTTAGTCAATTCTCCGACTAATTGCGCATAAATCATTTCCACGCCTTTCTTTTCTTTGCTATCGGCGGTCATTGCCAGATACATTTCCAAACTATCCACGATGGGCAACAAGTCTCGGATTAGATATTCGTTGCTAAACTTGACCAATTCTTCCCGCCGCTTGGCTTCGTCTTTCTGATAATTAACAAAGTCCGCTTTCGCCCGCTTCCAGCCATTCAGATATTCCTCACGTTCTTGTTTGATTTGTTCTAATTCTTTAATATTATCCTCGTTCATATTCATTAAAATAAGTATGGAATAATTTTAATAATTTCATATTTTTCGGATAGTCCATTCGTTTTGGACCAATTAAAGCGATGACTACTTTTTCTCCACCTATTTCATAACTGTCCAAAATCACCGATAAGTTTTCACTGTGGGTAATCGGGCTCTGCTTACCGATAAATACTTGGGGCGCCGGCAATGCTTTGCCGAATACGCGGCTCCGTAACGCGTCCATTCGCGTATCCAACATTTCAAAATCATGCACGATTTCTTGAAATTCCTGCTTGGTATCCATATCCAAATGATCCACCAATTCTTCAAAACCGCTCTTGTACACTGTGGGTTCTTTTTCTTTCTTGCCGACACCGAGCAATTGGGTTTCGTCCGAAACCGACTTTATAAAATCTTGAAGCTTGCCGTGTTTTAACTCGCCAGCCAGCGCGCCATAGCGCTCATTGATAATCCGTTTGGTGTCTGCCACATCGCTAAAGGTTTGCGCGACAAAAAACTGATAACCCTTGTCGGTTGGCACCCGGCCGCCGGAAGTATGAGTTTGCATCAAAAAACCCTCTTGAGTGAGTTCATTTAATTCATTCCGCACGGTTGCGTCTTTCACACCAAAATCATAATCTTTCGCGAGTTCCTTGGAACTCACCGGCTTCCCTTCCCGAATATATTGTTTAATCGCCGCTTCTAAAATTGCCTTCGTCCGAACGTTCATAATCTTCAGTATAAAAAAATTAGCACTCTTGTCAAGAGAGTGCTAATCAACATTTGCAAAACAAAAGCCCAGTCACATTATGTGACTGGGCCAAGACTATTTGCTTATTATTTTTTACCTTTATCGCATTGTGCTAATCAGGCATGAAATGCGCCATCAGACTACCTTTAGGAATGGCAAGTTCATATCTTTTCCTCTCCCAACTCAGTGCAACTAATCTTCTGGACGGATTTACAAACTGCCGGGTGTAAACTCTGAGTTCATTATCTTTTCTTTCTTCTTCTATTAGTGTTAGGTTTTCAGCCCTAACTTTTTCCAACTGATATTCATTTCCGACTTGCTTGTACCAGTAATAGTATGGATTGGGACGCCCGATGATCTTAATACTACTATGTAACTTTAAATGCTCTGGGCCAGTCCAATGTTTCTTCACTGCAAATTCTCCGAGAGCAAATGCAAATGCGATACTAACGCAAGACCCAATGGCAGTACCCAATATAGTTTTAAAGACGAGATTGGGCCCAGTTTGGTAGTATTCAAAGTTATGCGTTAGAACAAATATAGAGCTGAGAGCAAAAGACAGCAGGACAAGGCATATAACTAATACCATAGTATTTTTCTCCTTTTATTTTTACAATGTTCGAAATTCAGAGTTTCTGAACTACTACACAATAGAACATTATAATATAAAAGTCAATTAACTGTACTAGGAAAACTCTGGTGCCAACTAACAAAGTGTCTCCCTATTATTCTAGCCATGGCATTAATAATAGGGTTAATAAAAAGGTTGTTGTTCTCCAAAGGCGCTCCGGCTGTGGGTCGTACGGAACTTCCCGCAGTCCGATTCAGATTGGTTTCGCCGTAGGCGGATGAATCGGACGAGGGAGAAGAAAGTTTCTCCGCTGGAGAGAAACTATTCTGGTTCCGGTAGGCACACAGCCGGAGCGCCGTAAGGATCGTTAAAATCTGATATACTAAAATAGTTATATGAAAATCATCAAAGATAAATTCACCTGGATTGATATTATCAACCCAACTCCGAAAGACGTGGAATATCTGCGGAAGATTTATCCCCGCTTCCATCCGGTGATTCTGGACGAACTTTTGCACACTTCGGCGCGCTCCATGGTGGAACGGGACGAACATTATCTTTTCTTTACTTATCACCTTCCCACCTACGATTCCAAAACCAAAACCTCCCAAAAAACCGAAATAGATTTTCTGGTAACAAAAAATGTCCTGATTACCGTCCATTATGAAGAAATGGATCCGTTAAATGATTTTTTCAAAAAACTAAACCAGGATAAAGAATTCAAAAAAATGGCCCTGAGAGAAAATACCGGAAAACTCATTTACTACCTTGTTGAAGAATTACTGCTCTTCTCCCAACGCCAACTCCATCACATTGAAGAAGACGTATTTGCAATTACCAAAGAACTTTTCCGCAAAGAAGAAGAAAAATTATTGGAAAAAATTTCCTACATCAAACGTAATATCCTGGATTATCGGATTATTACTAAACCGCAAGAAATTATCTTATATTCATTGAAAGAAGCCGGTACCGCTTTTTGGAGCCAAGATATGCGCATTTATTTCTCCGACCTAATGGGCGATCATCTGAAAGTGATGCAACAGCTGGATAACTTTAAAGAAACTGTGGAATCTTTGGAAGCTACTAATGCCCAGCTACTGACCGCCAAAACCAATGCTGTCGTGCAGCGATTTAGCGTCATTGCTTTCCTTACCTTCCCGCTAATTCTTGTCATCGGTCTTTTTACTGTTCCGGCGATTGACCGGATTTTTGAAAACAGTTCCGCTTTTTTTGCCATCGCATTCATTGGCGCGCTCGCTTTTATCATTGGTCTTTTTGCTCTGTTCCGTAATAAAAAATGGCTCTAATCTATGCGAATTAAATTACTCAACACGTTATCTGAAAAAAAAGAAATTTTACCGATCCGCCGAGGTAAGCCGTTGCGCTTTTTTGTTTGCGGACCAACCGTATATGATTTTTCCCACATCGGCCACGCCCGGACCTATCTGACCTTTGATATATTCGTCCGCTATCTCCGCGCGCAAGGTATTTCCGTTTTTTATCTGCAAAATATCACAGATATTGATGACAAAATCATTGAACGGGCCCGCACTACTAACAAAACCGCTAAAGAAGTGGCGCAACATTTTTTTGAATCTTATCGCGAAGATATGAAGTCGCTTGGCATAACTAGCGTAACGAAATACGCGCCCGCCAGCCAATTCATCAAAGAAATTCAAAAACAAATTACTGTGATGATTAAAAAGGGCATTGCTTATCAAACTTCGTCCGGCGTGTATTTTGAAGTAAAAAAATTCCCGCCTTACGGTAAACTTTCCAAGCAAAACTTATCCGCCCTTCGGCCCGGTTATCGCATTGAACCAGACGCAGAAAAAAAAGATCCGCTGGATTTTGCGCTCTGGAAATTAAAAAAATCCGACGACGAACCAAGTTGGCCAAGCCCGTGGGGCGAAGGCCGACCCGGTTGGCACATTGAAGATACGGCAATTTCCGAACGTTTTTTCGGACCGCAATACGAAATCCACGGCGGCGGAATGGATTTGAAATTCCCCCATCACGAATCAGAAATTGCTCAACAGGAATCTGTTTCCGGAAAAAAACCATTCGTTAAAATCTGGCTGCATACCGGATTTCTGCTAATTAATGGAGAAAAGATGTCCAAAAGCCTAGGTAATTTCATTACCATCCGAGACTTTCTAAAAAATCATTCTTCCGACGTCTTGCGTTTTATTACCCTATCCCACCATTATCGTTCTCCGATCGACCTTAAAGATACGCTCGCTACGCAAACCCAACACTCCTTAGTAAGGATAAAGAATATACTTGGCCGATTAAATCTCCTCAAAAAAACCGGTACAATCAATCCTCGCCTGGCGCAATCTTTGGCATCTACACAAAAACATTTCCAACAAGCTCTGGGAGATGATTTCAATACTCCCAGCGCGATTGCCACCTTATTCCATCTCATCAATGAAACGGAGCCGCAAATTTGGAAACTGAATAAAGCCGAAGCAAAAGCGGTGCAAAAGTTTTTGATTACATCTTTTGCGCTTTTTGGCTTAAAAATCAAAACTCCCGTATCTCCCGCTAATGTTAAAAATTTGCTTAAAAAGCGCGAGTTATACAGAGCTAATAAACAGTTTACTCACGCAGATGACTTGAGAAAAGAAATAGAAGCGTTAGGATACCTAGTAGAAGATACTCCGCTAGGACCGTATCTCGCAATTACTAAGTAATTTTATATGAGTACAAAAAATATTAAATTGCCTCCGCAAAACGTTGAGGCGGAACAATCTGTGCTCGGCTCGCTGATGTTGGATAAAAACGCGATTATCAATATCGCGGACATTTTAAAGCCGGAAGATTTTTATAAACCAGTTCACGGCACTATCTACGAAGCCATTCTGAAACTGTATGAGAAGCATGAACCGATTGATATTTTAAGCATCACTTCCAAATTGAAGGAAATGGAAGCGTTAAAAGATATTGGCGGTTCCCCCTATCTAACCGAACTTGTGGAATCAGTTCCAACCGCATCCCATATCCAGCATTACGCTAATATCGTCAAAGAGAAAAAGATCCTGCGGGATCTCATCAGTACTTCGGCGCAAATCACCGAAAATGCCTATGATTCTTCAGAAAATCTAGAAGATTTATTGGATACGATTGAACAAAAAGTATTTTCCATTTCTCAGCGTTCGTTGCCGCAAAAATTCACCAGCATTAAAGAGGAATTAAAAGGCGCCTACGAACGGATAGAAAAACTGCACCGGGGAGAAGGCAGCTTACGCGGTATTAAAACTAATTTCCCGGAAATTGATAATCTACTTTCCGGTTTCCAGAAATCCGATTTGATTATTCTTGGTGCCCGACCGTCCTTGGGCAAGACCGCGTTTGCGCTGGATATGGCCCGGCAAATTGCTGTCAAAGAAAAGAAAGCAGTGGGTATATTTTCTCTAGAAATGTCCAAAGATCAGGTAGTGGATCGAATCATCGCTGCCGAAGCGCAAATTCCTTTATGGGAATTGCGGACCGGTCGGCTGAAGCATGATGACGATTTTGAACTAATTCAATCAGCATTGAATGAATTATCGGTATCACCGATTTATATTGACGACACACCGTCGCCGAATATTATCCAAATGCGTTCTATGGCACGACGCCTGCAAGCGGAAAAACAATTAGATATAATTTTTGTGGATTATTTGCAACTCATCCAGCCGCGCACTTCTTCCGACAATATTGTCGCGCAGGTGACGGAAATTTCCCGCGGCCTGAAGGGTCTTGCTCGGGAATTGGATATCCCAGTAGTCGCGCTGTCCCAGCTTTCTCGTGCCGTGGATCAACGGGAAAATAAACGGCCGAAACTTTCCGATCTTCGGGAATCCGGCTCCATTGAACAAGACGCTGACGTTGTGATGTTTATTTATCGGAAAGATAAAAGCCAAATGAACGTTCAACCGGATGAAGAAAATTCTGCGGAAATCATTATCGCCAAACACCGAAATGGGCCGACCGGCACCGTGAAACTGAAATTTGACCCGGATAAAGTCACTTTCCGCAGCATTGATAAGCACCATCAATTCAATCAATAGTTAATGAATGATCCTATTAAAAATTTTGTTGATCTCTTTTCCAAATTGCCTTCAATCGGTCCGCGGCAGGCAACTCGGCTGGCGTTTTATATTGCCGGCCTGGGAAAAGGAAAAATCCGTGAACTAGCAGAAGCAATGGACAATCTGGGTCGCATTGTCACCTGCAGCCAGTGTTTCCGCACTCATACCGGCAAAGATAATCTTTGCGCTATTTGCGGCGATTCGAAACGCAATCACTCCTTGATTGCGATTGTGGAAAAAGAAACTGATTTACTGTCTTTGGAACGAACGCATAAATTTATCGGCCGATATCTGGTTATCGGCGAACTGGCGAAAACCGGCGATCTTAATCCAGAACAAAAACTCCGGCTCATCAGCTTGAAAAACTTTATCCAAAAAAATTGCAGCGGCCGATCAGAAGAAATAATCTTAGCCCTTAATCCAACCAGTTATGGCGATCTCGGCGCTAGCGTGCTCGCCAAAGAATTAAAAGATATAACCCAAAAAATTACCCGACTGGGCCGAGGCATTCCGACTGGCGGAGAAATAGAATTCGCTGACAGAGACACCTTGGAAAGCGCGCTGGAAAAAAGATCTTAAAAGAATTTCAGAGTTTTTTCAATAACATAATCTAACTGGCTTCGATTGAGCGCCTGATGGATTGGCAGGCTTAAAATCGTCTGGGACTGTTTTTCTGCTACTGGAAAATCTCCCTTTGCATAACCCAATTCCTTGGAGCATGCTTGAAGATGAATTGGCACGGGATAGTGAATTTTTGTCTCAATGTCATTTTTAATAAGATAAGATTGGAGCTTGTCTCTTTCCGGAGTTTGAATGACAAATAGATGATATGCGGATTTTTCCTGATTGTTTTCTTGAGGACAAAAAACAATATCCGATAAATGTTTTTGATAGTAGGCGGCATTTTCTCTGCGCTGCTGAATCCATTGATTTAAATATTTTAATTTGACATTTACAATCGCTGCTTGCAAGGAATCTAACCGGCTATTGTGACCCCAATAATCTGATTCGGAACGATTTTTTAGCCCAATATTTCTTATCTCCAGTAAATGACGATAGATTGAATCATCATTGGTCGTAATTAGACCGCCATCTCCGCTTGCATTTAAAGTTTTCAAAGGATGCAGGCTGAAACAATTGACAATGCCGAAAGAACCAATTTTTTTGCTGCGATATTCCGCGCCAACTGATTGAGCCGCGTCTTCTATAACGTATAGATTATGCTTTTTTGCGATAGCCATAATCGGCTTCATATCCGCCGGCTTGCCAGCAAGATGCACCGGAATAATTGCTTTAGTTTTCTTGGTAATTTTTTCTTCAATCAAGTCCGGATTTATATTCATATCTTCTCGCACGTCAACGAAAACCGGCTTAGCGCCAACCGCAATAATTGCGGAAGCGGTGGCTAAAAAAGTATTGGGAGTAGTAATTACTTCGTGGCCTCTGCCAATCCGAAGCGCTTTCATAGCAAGAAAAAGCGCATCTGTTCCAGAATTGACTCCCACGGCGTATTTCGTTCCGCAATATTCTGCAAACTGTTTTTCCAGTTTTTGGACTTCTTGGCCAAGAATAAAATCCCCTTTCTCAAAAACTTTTGTAAGGGCTTTAAAAATTTCTTTCCTTAAAGTGGAATCTGGTAATTTAAGATTAACGTAGGGAACTTTCATTTATGTAATCGGTAAAAAGCTTTTATGGCGTCAACAACATAGCATATTTGTTGCTTAGTTAAATGCTGGTGCACAGGAAGGGTAATAATATTTTTTGCCTGCTTTTCCGCCACCGGAAAATCACCAATCCTATAACCCAAATATTGAGCGCAGTTCTGCAGATGCAAAGGAATTGGATAATGTACTTTCGCTTCAATGCCATTTTTATTTAAATAAGCGAGCAATTGGTCACGATTTTTTGCTTGAATAATGTACAGATGGTACACATATCTGGCATTTTTTCTTCTGGGAGGAATAGTAATGGCGGTTAATTTGGATAATTCTTGATCGTAGATCCTCGCATTTGCAATTCTTTGCTTGGTAATTTTTTCTACGTCTTTGATAAGATGATTCCCGACTACCGCTTGAATCGTATCTAAGCGAGAATTATAGCCAAAAATTTCATATTCATCCCGATTTGTCATTCCATGATTCCGCAGAAGAATTAATTTATCATAAATTTCTTTAGAATTAGTCGTAATTACTCCCCCATCCGCCCAGACATTAATATTTTTCAAAGGGTGCAAACTAAATCCGCCCGTATCGCCAATAGATCCAATTGCTCGGCCATCAGTGGTAGCCGCCACCGCTTGGCAAGAATCTTCTATTACTCGAAGGTTATATTTCCGAGCGATTGCCATAATCTTTTTCATATCGGCCGGATGGCCGGCATAATGAACTGGCATAATCGCTTTAGTTTTTTTAGTAATCGCAGCTTCAATCAAGCTCGGATTAATCAAATATTCTTCGTTGCAATCCACAAAAACCGGTTTAGCGCCACTCGCCACAATCGCTCCAACAGTGGCTATAAACGTGTTGGGCATTGTAATCACTTCATCTCCTACTCCAATCCCCAGCGCCTTAAGGCTTAAAAAAAGAGCATCTGTGCCTGAGCCTACTCCTACCGCAAATCTAGTTTTAATGACTTTAGCGAATTTTTTTTCAAATTCCTGGAGAGGTTTGCCAATAGTAAAATCTCCGGACCGAACCAAAGCTCGGATTGCTTTTAGAATTGGTTCTGGGTGGGAAAACTGTTCTTTTAAATACGAGAATTTTACTCTCATAAGAATAACAACTTTATTTATATAACACATTACAACAGAAAATAGTAACTCGCATTTGTCGATTAGGTGAAACCAAAAGAGCCATTCTCCTTAGTATAGAGAATGGCTCTTTTGTCCTTCTAAGACTTTCTGAGGATAAAGATTATAACGATATAATCTCTATTTGCGTAAATGGCTGCCGGTGTCCTTTCTTTTTCCGATAACGAGTTTTGGAATGATATTTAAAAACAATTTTTTTATCTTCTCGATCCTGCTTCAACACCTTGGCTTCTACTTTAGCGCCGCTAATATATGGGGCGCCGATTTCCGCGCTTTCTCCTTCGCCGCGAAGCAAGACTTTATCAAACGCAATGACCGCTCCATCAGCGGCTTCAATTTTCTCAATATTTAATTTTTGCCCAACAGCTACTTTATATTGCTTGCCGCCGGCTTCAATGACTGCGAATTTCATAAGTTCAATTGACTGAAATAATAACAAGAACCGCAATTAAAATCAAGAGTGAGAAAAATACGCTTCCATAGGCAATTATATAGGCCAAAAATCGTTCTCGCCAATACAATTCATCCGCAATAAAGCCATTTATGATTAAAACGGCTAAAGCCACCCCTAAAATCCCAAACACATCCTTGGGTTCGCCTAAAAAATCTGCCCCACGATAACTATCAAAGTGAACAATCAACAGTCCCTGAAAATCGGCAAAATTCACATACGCATAAGAAAACGCGATAACTAACAATATCAACGCTACCACAAAAGGAATGACTGTCATTTTATCTTTTATAATCGCCGGTAAAACCATTTTAAAACTATACGTTGGCTTAGCAAAAATTAAAAGGGGTTGGCTATTGCCAACCCCTCTCAAAGAACAAAAGATGATACCCCTTTACATCACCAGCTTCTTTTTGCACAACGACAAAGAGAAGCCCTTCTGATTCAAGCCCGCGATAATAAACGCCATTATATTCTCCGGAAGATCATTCAATGACTCAGTGTGAGCCAATTGTTCTTCCGAAAGATCTAACAATTCGTTTTCCGGCAAAAATTCATTCTCTACCAAGAGAATAGCCTTTTTCCGTTCGCTTTCCGACATCCGCTTCCACGTCCCAAACTGGTACAACCGATGCGCCATAAGTACCTCCTCTTTTAAGGTCAGTTTGCAAAGCAAACCTACTAAAGTATATTATATACTAAACTTTAATAAAAGTCAATAAAGACCCTTTGGCTCTATATTTCACCTCCTTTAAAAAAGGATATTTTAAAGATATTTTTCTGAATTATACAGCAATTTATATAAAAATAACCAAACACAGTAGCTCCAATGGGAATCGAACCCATGTTCCGGCCTTGAGAAGGCCGTGTCCTAACCACTAGACGATAGAGCCATATTATTCCTAAACCATCTTTAAACTATTACACTTGCCGGATTTCTTCAACCACTCTATCTAACTCAATAGAATGCGATGCTTTGATGAGAATTAAATCCCCTTTCCGGATTAACTCTTGCACTTTTAATTTTGCGTCATCAGCGGTATCAAAACTATAGATATTTTTTTGCGCCATACCCGCCGCTTGCGCCGCTTCAGCAATAAATTTCGCGCGCGCGCCAACGGTAAATAAAAGATCAAAGGTTTTCCCAGCCAGTTGGCCGATGGTTTCGTGCGCTTCATTGGTATATTTTCCGATTTCCAGCATATCCCCAAGCACCGCCACTTTTCGCTTAGCCTTCAGCGATTTTAGCGTATCAATCGCCGCGTGCATAGAAAGCGGCGAAGCATTATAACTATCATCCAAAATGTAGGTTTGTTTGATTCCCGGGATAAACG
>DATDXY010000012.1:0-13908 GCA_036517155.1 Minisyncoccota bacterium | reverse complement strand
AACTGCTGCATACCGGCCGTCGTTAACAGCACCGATGGATCATCTGGCACCAATGACGAAGAGGCCACGATTGCGTGGCCGCGCTTCTTAAAAAAATCTAAAAATATCTTACGAATTTCTTTCGCTTGCATAAGAGAACTTCTTTTCAATAATAACTCCCCCGCGCAATACTTACAATTTTCGCACCGCGTATTCCAATTCCGCAATCAACGCTTCCACGCTATCCGCTCGATTGAATAATTTTGCTGCATCCAGAGTTTTTTTATGGATTGCATCAGCAAATTGAGCTAGAGATTTTTCCGCAATGCTTAATGCGCCATAAACATCTGGCGATTTTTCTTTCGTAATTCTCTTTGCCTGAATTTGAGCTACCGCTTGCTCATAACGCATCTGCAAGGATTGCAAAGCGCTCATAAACGGCTTAGATTCGGATTGGCCAAAAACATTCACAATATGAAGCGCGCGATGCGCTGCTGCTGCCGCAAGCGATGCCTGACCGAAGGAAAATCCATATTGGCTGAATGCGAAAGATTGTTGCGCTTGCGCCACATTAAAACTTGCCCGCCCAAGTAAAGAAGTAAATTCGGAACTTTTAATGTCCGGATAGGATTGCCATTGTAATAAATCAGTGTATAACTTTTTTGTATCTTCAATTAACTGGGAAGCCTCTAGTTTGCCAATATTTCGATTTTCAATGGCATTATCCAATAAAGTTTGGCGGGCGGACGCTATATCGTTTTTAACATTACTATCCTGAATATATTCTCGGGCTTCATCCAATGCAATAATTCTCGCCGCGGAATTCCCCGGCAAGAGTTCCAATATTGCTTCTAATAAAAATCCAATATGTTCTTTTTCTATATTGGTTCCAAATCGTTGCAATGCGTCTTGTTTTAAAGCGGCGATATTCCAACGCAATTTGCCCGCTGACATATTCCATTCCAATCGTTCTAAAACCTCGGCGATTAATAGTTCCTTCAGCATTCCCCCCGGCAATTCTGAAAAAACGGACTCTAAACTCGATACAGAGATAGATTCTTTTAAAATAGCAAACCAGATTACTTGAGATTCCGTAATGGTCGTTGCCAATCGAACATCCGCTTTCATCTGCAAAGCATCTAGCAACCAAATATGGATAAATGCCCGCTGAACAATTGATTTTAAAAATACATCCAAACCATCTGCAGGTTTAGCTTGAGCTTCTTTAAGATAATTATGCAATTGGTCTAGGCTAGTCGCATAACTCGCGATACCGGAAACCAGCCCATCATTATAATCGGCAACAATTTCGGTCAGTCGTTTTAATTCGGCAATTTTTTCCGAAACAATCACCAGCTCTGTTTCTGCTTTTTTCAGCGGTTGAAAAGAAAAAGTCCGCAAGGTAGACCGCCGCCAATTCTTCATAAAATAGAATGGATTGGTTTCTAATAAGCCGGGATTTTCAATTCCCAGCGCCTGCCAAGAAACCGTATTTTGCGCCGTCAAATAGTCTATTTGCTCCTGCTGATCCCTGGAAAACAATGATGCTTCTTGGGCATGCAAAACCGGCGCTAACAAGGTTGCGCTTATGATGATTCCCGCTAGAGCTCTATGTAATAGTGGTAATTTCATATTTGCCCAATAGAAAAGGCCCATTTAAAGAGGCCCTCACATACGCTTATTCAATTACCCTTATTATAGCACAAGGGGTTGGTATTGCCAATCCCCCTTTAGCTATTGTTAATAACCCTCAATCAGATTCGATTTGCTATCCGAACGAATGCGGGCTAACGCCTTGGCTTCAATTTGTCGAATTCGTTCCCGAGTGACGCCAAATTCCTTTCCTACTTCTTCCAAGGTATGGGTAATACCATCCTCTAGGCCGAATCGCATTTTTAAAATCTTTTGTTCCCGTTCTCCTAATTCTTTCAAAATTTCGCTGATTCGCTCTTTTAATAAAGCGTGGGAAGCAATTTGAGCGGGCGTTAAACTCTGCAAATCCTCAATAAATTCTGACAAAGTAGAATCATCATCTTCCTCGCCAACGGGCGCTTCCAAGGAAATTACATCCTGGGAAATTTTTTGAATATGATGAACTTTTTCCACCGGAATACTCATTTCAATGGCAATTTCTTCCGCTAACGGCTCCCGTCCCAATTCCTGTAATAACCGCCGTTTGCATTGGGTATATTTGGAAATTGTTTCCACCATGTGCACCGGAATCCGAATTGTCCGGGATTGATCCGCCAAAGCCCGAGTAATCGCCTGCCGAATCCACCAGGTAGCGTAGGTAGAAAATTTAAAACCGCGGCGATAATCGAATTTATCCACTGCCCGGGAAAGACCGATATTGCCTTCTTGAACTAAATCTAAAATACCCAAATTCGGGCTTCGATTAACATAACGTTTGGCAATGGACACCACTAAACGAAGATTTGCCTTAATGAATTGATTACGCGCTTCTTGATCATTTTTTTCCACTCGTTTTGCCAGTTCCTTTTCTTCGTCTTTTGTAAGCAATGCGGTTTTGCCGATGGCTTTCAAGTACATTTGAACGGAATCCGGCAAATCTCCAGTTTCCGCGTTTTCCAATAACTTCAATTCTTTATCTGTCACTTTCTCATCTTCTTTTTGGACCTGAATCAGCTGGCTGGTTTCAATAACTTTAATATTCGCTTGTTCCAGCTTGCTATATACTTCTTCCAAAAAGGTCACATCATCCTCAATTCTGGGGAAAAAATATAATACTTCCGCATCCGTTACAAAACCCCGGTCTCGACCGCGGGTAATCAAGCCCTGAAGGGCAGTTTGTTCGCTGGCGTGTTTCTTTTCTTTTTTGGAAATCTTTTTTGTTTTCTTTGACGACTTTTTATGATTCTTCTTACTACTCGCCTTTTTTTTCGCTTTTGAGCGATAAATAGTGCGTTTTTTTAATGATTTTTTCTTGGATTTTTTTGCCATTATGAAAATTATTTTAAATTTTGTAATTCTTCCGACACCGCTTGAAATTCCTTAGTCTTAACTTCATAGGTATTCATATCGCCATCCGCTTCCGCGCGATCAGCCACTAGTTTAATCTGTTTTCGTTTTTCTTTCAAATGCTCAAATTTTAGCTGTTTGAGTAAATCCTGAAATTCACTATCAATCTTTTCTGGATCCAGATACCCCAATTTAAAGCTTGCGCGCAAGCTGGTTGCTGTTGCCGCTTCGTTGAAATCACTGCTTTGTTCCAGCATATTTTTATACACCGGCGATAAGAATTCCTGATAACCAGCTAGTAATTCGCGTAAATGAGGGGCGTGATCGGTTAATTCTAAAATTCGCTGGCTTATCATATCTCGGCGGGATAATTTTTCTGGCAAAGTAATTTCTTGCACGGCATCGCGCGTATTTTGCGCCGAAGTTTTCAAAACATTCATTTCTTCAAATAAAGCCTGTTCATCGATGTCGGTCATTCCGGATAATTCTTTCAGCCAATAGGATTTTTCCACTGCGCTTTCTAAGAGAACAATTTTACCCAACACGGCCCGGATGCCTTTTTTCTTTTCTCCAATGCTCGCTCCTTTGAGCGCCTGAAGATATTTATAAAAATAATACTGCATTGCCGGCAGGGCTTGCTGAATCAGTTCTCTCAGTTTTCCTGGTTCTTTTTGAGCGATTTCGGCCGGATCCTTGGCCCCGCTTAATAAAGTTACTTTGGCGTTAAAATCCAATGTTCCAGCTAAATCCACCGCTCGTTCTGCCGCGGCAATTCCCGCGTCATCGCCATCAAAACTAACTACTAGATTTTCCGTCAACCGACGTAAAACTATTAAATGATCTTTCGTGAGCGCTGTTCCAGAAGTGGCAACTACGTTGGTAATCCCGTCCTGCCAGGCCATCAAAAAATCCATCTGTCCCTCCACTAATACGACTGTTCCGGTTTCCCGGATTGCATTTTTGGTTTTATGAAACCCGTACAATAACTTAGATTTTTGAAAGATCGGCGTTTCCGGACTATTCACATACTTGCCCATAGCAGTATTCTCCTGCCCCGGCAGCACTCGGCCGGTAAATCCTACGACTTTGCCAAAATGGTTATATATGGGAAACATGAGACGGTTGCGAAAGCGGTCCCAATAGGTTCCCCGGTCAGTCTTTAATACCAACCCGACTTTTTCTAGGTCGGTTACCCGAGCGCCTAGTTTTAATAAATGGCGCTGCAAACTATCTGATCCCGCCGGCGCAAAACCGACTTCAAACTCCTGGATAGTTTCTGGTTTTAACCCACGGTTCAGGGCGTATTCCTTAATTTCTGGCGATTTTTCCAATTCCTGTTTAAAAAAATTCTTGGCGGCGTCCAAAAGTACGTATAAGGTATCGTGGTTTTTGAAATCCCGATTTCCGGAAACCCGAATGTCCACCCCGGCTTTTTCCGCCAGCACCTTTAAAGCATCGTAGAATTCCAAATTTTCGTACTCCATCAAAAACTTGATGATGTCCCCTCCCTTGGAACAGCCGAAACAATGCCACGCCTGCCGTTCAGTGGAAATCATAAAAGATGGGGTCTTTTCCTTATGGAAAGGGCAAAGGGCTTTAAAATTCTTTCCGGCTGGCGTTACCTTCAGGTATTGCTTCAAAAAATCCACTATATCCAGTTTGTCTTTTACTAATTGGGCGGTATCGGACATATCCACTATTCTATACCATTTGACTCTTGAATAGAAAGCTTATAAAATAGATTGTACTTATGAAAATGTGTGTTCAATGCGGGAAAACGTATTTGATGGGCGGCACTCGGCGCTTGCTTCGCGGTCATTATAATCCAACCAACCGTTCCAAAAAACAGCCAAATCTTCAATGGTCTAAATTACCAGGAAAAATCGGACGTTTTAAAATCTGCGCTAAATGCCTAAAGTCCCTAAAAAAACCCGCTCATTAAAGCGGGTTTTTTGTGTTAATTATCAATTTGACAAATTAATATTTTTAGTGTAGAATATTAATCAGCATGTGTACTGTCTATACACAATCAAAATTGAATAGGAGGCGTTTCAATGAATATCCAGACCGCACAAGTCAACACGCTTGTGAGTCAAATCCTGGAAAAAGATAAGGCTGCCGCTGCGTTACGTGATGCTCAAATCAGTTTGACCAAGAGCTTCAAGTCAATCTTGAAATCCTGGCCACTGCATTCCAACAACAGCGATCACAATCAGAATGGCAAAAACTTCGCCAGGGAGTTGCGAAACCTCTACATCAGCGGATTCATCGAGAAAGAGGCAATGGAAAGAATCTTCAAAGAGATTCCTTCCACCCTCAAACCCTACATGGAAACCGCAATCGCCGTTAGAAATGCCCAGGAAGTTCTTGGCACTTCTAACAAAAAGAGGCTTCCTCTCCACGAGTACATCGATCGACTCTTGGAGGATTTCGAAGTAGCGAAACGGCACGCAACAGGAGAACAACAAAACAAGGTGAATTCCGCGGAACTGGAATTCAAAGAGAAAGTGAAATTCTTTCTCGGAGGAAAACCCCAAAGTCAGAAAAACTTCCCATTAAGGGAAACCTTAAGCGGAAAAATCGAGCTCAAAACACAGAGCCAACCCGCTGAACCTCCCGCAGCCGATGTTCCCCTTGAAGCCGCCGCTCCTAAGGCATAACTCCAGTAATCCCGTCGTGGGATAATCCCCCAATACTACTTTTAAGTATTGGGGGATTTTTCTAATAATAGTCGGGCCACGGGGAATCGAATCCCGTCCTCACCCACCCCAAGGGTGTGCGCTGCCGTTACGCTATGGCCCGAAAACAATAAAATCCCCATTGGGAATCATTTTGACAAAACGAAACCCCGCCTTATTATTCCCGGCCAATAACCAGGTGGGTGAGCTCAATTTCATGCCTCGGCACAAAATACTATTGCTCTCCCTAAAAATATTGTTTGATCCGGAAAAAGGGCGGAGCTTCACTATTAGTATACCATTTTCCCCCGTGGTTGCATTCCCCGGATGGGCAATGCAACATAAAATGTTGTTCCAATATTTTCTTTTGAGGCAAACCAAATTTTCCCGCCGGAACTATCTAAAATAGATTTTACAATATACAAACCAAGGCCAGTTCCATCCGTTGCTATTGTCCGGGCATTGTCCGCGCGAAATAATTTTGTAAATACCCGGCTTTGCTGATTTGCCGGAATACCCAAACCATTGTCCTGAATTTCAATAAGCACGGCTGCTTCCCGGCGATGGATACGAACCTTAATCGCGCCATGTTCTCGAGTATACCGCACGGCATTAGTTAATAAATTTTGAAAAATCATTCTCATTAAATTAGGATCAGCAGATAATTTTTTTGCGTCTTCGGCATAGTGTTCTTGAATTTGGATTTGTTTTTTAGCAATTTCCGGCTGCAATTCTTGAAGAACACTCCGGGATAATGCCGCCAAGTCAATTAATTCCGGTTCAATCATAAAAGTACCCAACTCCAAACGGGACACATTCAACAACGCTTCAACTAAATCGGACATTCTTTCTTTGGCAAAATGAATTTCTTCCAAATAATCTTTTTGTTGTTTTGTAATTTTCCCCACATCACCGGATAAAAGCGTTTCCACACACCAACCAATGGTAGAAAGCGGTGTACGCAATTGGTGGGATGCTAGTGAAACAAACTCGGTTTTGGCTCTATCCACCTCTCTCTCTTTGGTAATATCTTGAAAAACCTCAATGGCGCCAATTAAGGTGTCCCGCACAATAACCGGACTAACAGTAATAGAAACTGGGAATCGAACGCCGTCTTTCCGCACATAGTAATATTCTCTGGCATTTAACCGTTTTCGATATAATAAAGCTAAGAACATCGGTCGGCTGTCTAATGGAATAGTATTCACTGATTCATTCTCCAACCGAATCATATTTACGAAAATTTTGTTTCGGATTTCAGAAAATTTCCAACCTAATAAATCTTCCGCAGCTCGATTCATGAAAATAACTCTGCCGTTTCGATCAGTCGCAACCGTGCCGTCGCCAATACTGGAGAGCAGCGCCTCAAAACGCATATTTTCCTGCTGAACGTCAGTGGGAAATAAATTAGTTGATACTGCTGAAGAAATATTGGTTTGAGCCAGATTAGAATTTTCCGCAATAATTTGGATTGCTTCAAAAAGATTCATATTTTTTTAGAACCTATCTTTAAGTATATCACAAAAATTCCCCCAAATCGGGGGAATTTTTATGCACAGAGATTTTGATTATCGCGTTACAGAAATTGAAGCGCCATTTTCCGCTGCAACAGCAGTCACGGTTACCCGGCCATTCACCGATTTGCGAATCCGATAAGCGGTTCCGAATGTCGTAGTCGCGCCCTGCGGATCAAGCGGCATCCGAACAAGATATGTTTCGTTGTCAGTTAATGACGATAAATCGATCAAAGAAGTGCAGGTTGGCGTCGGCACCCCAGTACCAGTTAAACAAATTTCTGTATTAGTTGTAGTAATCGACGCCGGTAAAGAACCAATGTCAATTGCATATTGATATACCGCATTTAAGATTGTATTCACATCAATTTTACGTTGGCTATTGCGAGTATCCGCTAACTGCTTCCCCGGATTAATCGCTAAAATAACAATCCCGGCTAAAATACCGATCGCCGCTACTACTAACAATACTTCTAAAAGTGTAAAACCTTTTTGGGACTTAAATATTTTCATAAAATAATACCTGTATTGATTTCGACCATTTGAATTGAATTAACTCCATTTTACCACATATGCGCAAACATCGCTGTGGATAAAAATTCACACTGTTATGGAATTTCTTGCCATTCAGAAACAGTAATCCGTGGGGTTATTGCGTTCACATTGATCCGGATTTTTCGAATCACTTCCATAACGGTGCCCGTTGCCTGAATTAATCGATTTTCTCCGCCAAGATTAAAAACCGAATATTCACAATTACCCGATACATTAGAAAATACCACCGTGCCCTGAAACGGAAATGACTTTTGAATTTTTAAAAGCGCTAATTCCGCGCAGGTATTAACCAGCGCTTTGGCTTGTTGCGATTGCACAATTGCTAGGCTTGTACGAGAAGAACCAATGCCCAGTAATACCAGGGTAATCGCAATTGCGATTCCGATTGCTCCGGCAATCATCATGCTAATAAGGGTAAAGAATCCTTTTTGATTTTTATATATCATCATAAGTTATCGCAATGAGGCAGAAGCAAAAAAATGTTTGGAGTATTCATATTCCTGCCGACCAGTCGCATTGACATACGTCAGGGTAAAATCAATTCGAATTATTCCCGGGGTTCCGGTTTTGGAAAGATTTTGAAAACGGAGATTACTTACCGAAACCTTGCCCGCGGTTAAAGTGACTGGTGAACTTACGCCTTCGGTAATTTGCGCGACTCCACTTACGGCCGAAAATACAGTTGGGTCATTGCTAGCGCCAACCACATTCAATGACAGAGAACTGCTTACCCCGCCAATCGTTGGGCTTAAAATAGCATCCGCATTGCGAATAGACTGAATAATTCTCTGGATTACAAGCATGCCCTGTTCCTCTACCTCCGTGATTACTTGATGCTTGATGCGCGATTGAAACATTACCGCGAGCAATTGCACAACCGCTAATAAAATAATCACTACTAATCCTATATAAAGCAGTAATTCAACTAACGTAAATCCTTTTTTACTTGTCGCTTGTCGCATTTTACTTATAAAATTTATTCTTCTGGTTTAATGACCACAAATTCTTGGGTGTCGGAACTTCCTACGGTGAAAACTCGGTCTAATATTTCATTATGCGCGACTCCTTGAATTGTACCGGAAAGATTTAAGGTACTCGGTCGGCGCATATTAGTTGGATCCGCAAAATCAATTACCTGAAACTCTTGCGTGCCGGAACCGGTGGCCAAAAACGCATACGTATTTTCATTGCCCAGCGCTATATCGTTGACTGTAGCGCCAGCATTAAAGGAACCAAGGAGGCTTGGAGTGGCTGGCGTTGCAACATTAATCACCCGCACTTGCGTTCCCTGCCCCATCACTACCGTCGTGCCGATCCCGGCAACAGTTAACGCATCCGCAGTGCCAGATAAGTCCAAGAATCCAATCAATGCGGGACTGCTTGGCACAGCTAAGTTTACAACTTGCAACTCTTGGGTATTTAAATCTGTGCCGATATACGCGACAGAACCAAGAACCACTATTCCGTTTCCACCAGTGCCTAAATTAAGAGAACCGAGTAATGTTGGTGTACCCGGCGCGGAAGCATTTATAATAATTAATTCATTGCTCGTGCTAGAATCCCGAACGAGATAGACTGTTGTGCCGACCACAAATATCCCAGTTGCATTCGCCGTTCCCGCAGCATTAAAACTGCCAATTACAGCTGGCGCAACCGGATTGCTAATATCAATAATCTGTAATTCTTGACTATCGTTTTGCGAGGCAACATAAGCATAATTTCCGCTAACCGCAATGTTTGCCGGTATGCCAGACAAAGCCAATGATCCAACTAATATTGGAATTGCCGGATCAGCAACATTCACTATAACAAAATCTGGCGAACCGTCACTACGAACTGCATACGCAAAATTTCCTTGGGTTTGAACTTTTAATCCATTCTGACTACCAGAAATATTAATAAATGCTTCCTGGGATGGCACATTCCACCAACCCGTCCTCCAATTAGTAAAATATCCGCTGATCGAAAAACTGCCTCCGCGAGTTTCGGTTTGCAACCAAGTGATAGTTGACGTTGCTGATTTTATCCGGCGGCTTGTGGTTGCTATTTGAAGCTGCCGCGTGAATCCATCCTGTGAATCTTGGCTACCAGCCAATGCCCAGACATTACTAGACGTAGCTAAACCAAAAATCCCAGACGCCATAGAAACAAAATTATTATCTCGAAAATTTCGCAATACTTCTAAGCCCTCATCAGCCATAGCGCCCGCCCGCATTCGTTCCCCGGAAAGATTGGCACTTTCTTGACTGTATAAAACTGCGCCAGTTAAAATACCCGCCAGCAATGAAAATAACGCTGAACTTAAAATTACTTCTGCTACGGAAAAACCAGCGCGCTGTCTCATATTTAAAAAGTTACCGCCCCCTTTTGGTTAATGGAAACTTGGCGACTTTCATTAATATCGGTTGCGCTTAACGTCACTGTTCCGATGGATAATGGATCTCCAGATAATTTGGAAAAAGTGACGTCGGTTAAACCGCCAAAACTAATAGTTGTGGATACAGAAAATATTTCATCATCATTGACATCTCGAGATGCGTAATCCAAACCCCGAAATAATGTCACTGTTCCTCCTTGAATATGCACGCCCCAAGGGGAATCTTTCACTGACGATTGCGCGAGCGCTTGAGCCCGCCGCCAAGAATGGGCAATTACCATGGATGTTGTGTCTAATTCGTTGCGAGTTTGCAAAGATTGAAATACCGGAACTGCCGCAACTGCTAATATCGCTATCACCGACAAAACCAAGATAATTTCAATGAATGTAAAACCTTCTTGTTTCATTGATTGGTTGTATTAGGAATTATTTCAACATATCTTTCTGAAACCCAGCCATTTTTCCCTCCCGGAAAAATAATATTGTACCAACCCTTGCTTACCGCCAAATATTCATATAGTTGCCCCGGATATACTTTTTCTAATATTTCTCCTTTCGTGGATGGATCGGAACGAACATTCAAATAACCAAGTTCTGTTGTTTTAATTTTTATCTGTTTTTGAACCGGTGGAGTAATTACGGCCGGCGGCACTGTTTTAATTGGAGTTTTAATCTCCGACTCCAAAACTACTGGGGTTTCCGATGTGGCGCCTGGATTGTTTTGAGTATCTAAACCGCCAATTAAACTGTAAATCGGCAAAATTACCGCCAATGCAACGGTTACCACTCCCGCCCAAACAATTACTAACAAAATTGGTTCCAAAATAACAGTTAAATCTTTGGTGGAAGTGTCGGTTTTTTCTTCGAAAATCGCTCCAATATGTAATAACGCATCGGATAATTTTCCGGAACGTTCAGCGGCAATAATTAATTGTTCGATTGGAACCGGAATAAGTTTATTGATATCCGGATATTGCTCAAAACTCTTCTGGAACGAATCTCCTTCTTCAATATGAATAGCTAAAAAATTGTATAGTTTTTTATAATTTTGAAATAAAGTTGCTTGCTCAATGGAATGCAGAGCATCTACCACCGGTAATCCCGCTTCTAGCAATGATCCCAGCAAATATCCAAACCGGCTTAATTCGGTATCTTGAATTAAACTTCGAATGCCGGGTAAATGAAAAAGTAGCCATTGGCCGATGTATCGTGTGCGGGGATATAAAAAAACAAGATAGATAGCAACCGTTAAAATAATAATCAGCAGTGGGATAACAATAAATCCATACGCGCCAATAAAATTACCCAGGCCAATCAATCCTTTAGTAATTAGGGGTAATTGAATTTTTAATGTGGTAAAAACACTAGCCAGTCGCGGTAAAATAAACCATGCAATCGCAATACCAATCGCAAAAGTCAGCGCTAAAACTAATAACGGGTACATCATTGCGGAGCGAATTTTGGAACGAAAACTTCGCTCTTTTTGTTGTTGAGAGACGATGACTTTCAAATTTGCTGAAAGTTGCCCGGATTCTTCGCCAATTCTAATCAGCGCAATATTCCGTTCTGGTAAAAAATCCAGTTTTTGCAGCGCTTTCCATAACGACGATCCGCCCTCGATCTCTTCCTTAAGATTTTCAATAATCTTTTTCATTCCGTTAGTCCGGAGTTCCGATTTGATTGCGTCTAAAGCAGCGCTCATCCCCATCCCAGAAATCAAAAGTGTAGCTATATTTTCAATAAAATAATCCTGTTCCTTGCCCGTGCCTAACATACTTAATCGAAATAAAAATTTTTCCCACATTGATTGGGTTTTGGGGATATCTACTGGAGTACGTTCAAAATTCTTCTTATCAAAAAAAGAATTCCCAGAATTAGGTGATGGTTTTTTTATATTCGGCATAGCGTCGAATTATATTATTGCTGTAATGGCGGCTGGGCCACCCGGAGTAATTCTTCCAATGATGTTACTCCGTTTTTAACTTTTTCAATGCCATCTTCGAATAACGATAGGCTCTTTTGTTTTCTAGCCAGTTGCCAAATTTCTTTTGTTGATGGGCTCTTAAGGATTAAATCTTCCATTTCCGGAGTAACCTGGATAAATTCAAAAAGCGCAATTCGGCCTTTATAACCGATATCTGAACACGCATTGCATCCTTTACCTCTATAAAGAGTAATGGATTTTTTTGGAAAATATTTTTTCATTCCCGAATCTATTTTTTGAAGTTCGGCTTGGGTAATTGTGTAACTATATCGGCAACTCTCACAGACTCGACGCACCAGCCGTTGCGCAATTACTACTTCTAAAGTAGAAGCCATCAAAAACGGCTCAATGCCCATATTTAATAATCGCGGGATAGCGGTCGGAGCATCATTCGCATGAAACGTAGATAATAATAAATGACCAGTCAATGCCGCATTCACGGCAATCTCGGCGGTCTCTTTATCCCGAATTTCCCCCACTAAAATAATATTCGGATCCTGTCGGACAATGGAACGCAAGCCCTGCGAAAATGTAATATTCGTATCGGCATTGACTTGAATTTGATTTACCCCGGTAATTTTATATTCCACCGGGTCTTCAATGGAAGTAATATTGATATCCGGCTGATTCAACATTTTCAAAAGGGCATAGAGGGTCGTGGTTTTTCCGGAACCAGTTGGGCCAGTAACTAAAATCATGCCAAACGGCTTGCGCGCCGCCTCTTCCAACATTTTTTGGTTAGCTTCAGATAATCCGATATCGCTCATTGTAAAACTTCTCACGTATTGGGCCAGAATTCGCATCACAATCTTTTCCCCGTCCAAAGTCGGAGCAATAGAAATCCGTAAATCTGCTTCTTTGTTATCGTGCGCGTATCGAATCGCTCCGTCTTGAATGGAATAATGCTCATCAATCCGCAAGTGCGCCTGTACTTTAACCCGATTCAAAATATTATCGTAATATTCTTTCCCAATCCGTCCGACTTCCCGCAACACGCCATCTACCCGAAACCGGATGACTACTTCTTTTTCTTCGGGCTCAAAGTGAATATCCGAAGCTTGATATAATAAAGCATCTTCCACTATTTCATCAATAATTTCCGGCGCTACCCGTTTCTGGGCTTTAATAATGTTTACAAAACGAACATCCAACGATTTTCTATAGGCGACAAATAGACTTTCAATATCTTCAGTCAAGGAAAATGTCCAAGTGATTTTTTTGTCTCCGGCTATTTTTTTAATAGCATCTTCTAGGCCAGCTTGCGCCGGATCATCAGTAGAGATAGTTATTCCCTTATCGTTCTCTTGAGCAATTACCGTGTGATATTGTTTGGCAACTTCTTCGGGAATTTGCAAAACCATATCACGCGTTGGTGGTTTAGAATTTAAATCGGTATAGGTAACTTTAAACGACTCGGCCAGCGCCTGCCCAAGCAAATCCCGCGTAATTAAACCTTGATTTAAAAGCGCTTCGGAAATAGCTACGCGATTTTTCTCCGCGAATTTCTCGGCAATCTTCAGATTATCCGTGCTCACGTACGATTCCTTGATAAGCAATTCTTTTAATTTTTGGTCATCAATTTTCATCGTTTAAATTTTTAAAACTTTCTTAACGCGCTCCACGACTTCCGCGATAGGAATATCCGATTTAATAAAATAATCTACTGCTCCCAGTTCTTTAGAACGTTTTGCGTCTACGTCCTGGCTTAAATTGGAAGTAACAATAACCGGGGTTTTAATTCCCTTGCCCTTCAGCCATTGAAGCACCGCGAAACCATCTAATTTCGGCATTACCAAATCCAATAAAATCAGATCAAAGGTTTCTTTATTTAAAATCTGAATT
>DATDXY010000011.1:0-10182 GCA_036517155.1 Minisyncoccota bacterium | reverse complement strand
TTGACCGATATTCCCGGTTTGGCCAATCATCCGAATCAAAGCCAGATAATCTTTGCTTTGTTTGTTTTGGAGATCCAATAGGGAGGATTCCAGATCGGCGAGTTGGGAAGAGGCAGCAGCGGGAGTAACCACTTGGAGCTGGGAAGTGCCACCTGAAGCAATCAGCGATTGAACTTCTTGGAGGAGAGCTTGGAGATCGGAGATCTTGTTCGTTTCTGGAGTGAGGTCGGGAGAGGAGGAAGATGGTAATGAGTTGGAGGAGGAAGTAGGTGGCGGTTCCTCTGGGAGGTTGGTGGAGATTTGGGCGAGGGAGTTATTTTTATTGGGAGAAGATAGTTTACCAATAATTGGCGCCGCAGTAGATTCCCAAAACTGTTGAGTTAATTGTTTAATCTGTTTTAAATTACTTTTGTGAATATTCGCAAAACGATTTAAATTGGCGGCAAGATTATAACGAGCGCCAGCCACCAATTGATCAAGAAGAGCAGTTCTTTTATAGGGGTCAATAACTTCACCTCTTACGGAGGTAAAAAGTAAAAAAGCGCTTATAAAAAAGCTTCCTATTATTGCAAGAGTTCGATGAGGAAATTTCATTATTGATTACTACCCTATTATACTCCCCATAGAATGAGAATAAGGTGTGGATAAGTAAAACTAACAATGGCTTTGACAAGTTAATGGGTTATTAGTTATTGTGTTGAATAACAAGATCTTTAAAAGGAGGGGAAAATGAACATCATTAGAGTGAGTATCCAAGAAACAGGAACTATGCTGTTATCGGCAATCGTTATTTTTTTAGTGGGGGCTGGTTTGTTGATACTGCTCGCAGTTTGCAAGTTGGTGTTGTTTTGGAAAACGGTCGTTAGCTACTGTTTTCCTCAAAGGACTGGAACATAATTCCAGTCCTTTTTGTTATTTTATCGTTGCTATATAACTTCCCACAGGCACTGAAGAAATATCTCGCGGCAAGATGTAGAATAAATTTTTTTGTTTTTGTTTTTCCGAAGTCATTGTATTAGTGAGAAACATAATAGTTTGCGATGGCAGAAAAGTTTGCCAGAATTCTTGCGCGCCGGTATCTACCACAACATATTTGGGTTGATTGATTGGCAATTGATTCAACATTTGCGAAATCTCAAAGTGGTCCGCGTTAAATGCGTTTTGAGTATTAGGATTGCCAGCCCAAAGCACAAAATAAGCGTAATATGCTTCAAAAATGAAAAGAGAAAAAAATAACACTAAACTTGCTTTGTGCCATACGGGGGTAAGATTTTTTAATAATATGCCGTGAAGTTTTTCCGCGCCGATTGCCGCAAAAATAAAAATCGGCGGAATCATAATAATCGCCCGAAGCGCGTGCGGAATGCCTTCATTAGAAATAACTACCGGCAAAGCGGTAATGCCAAGCCAGAGCGCTAAAAATAATTCCGGAGAAAACCATTTTTGATTTTTAATGATGTACGTAAGAGAAGAAAAAATACCTACGAAAAAAAATATGCCAACCGGCCAAAATAACTCTGGCCGTCCCGCGATATTGTGCCGCCAATTAAAATCTCCGGCAATATTGAACATGCCAAGAGTTTTCACAATATTCCAACTCAAATCTTTAATTGGCGTTGGCGAAGAAAATATGGAAACTTGCCTGGTTCTCCCCATAAAATCCGCCGGGTTTTGGAAAAAATAAAACACGAGCGGCAGAAAAATAATTGAAGCAAATACAATAAAAACTCCTAATTTTTTTATTAGAGATAATCGTTTTTCTGGTTGCGTATGCCAATACCACCAACCGAGAAAAATAATCAACAGGGGAGTGGCGCGGTAAGCGATGTAACTGTGAAATCCAAGTCCATAGGCGATACCACCCAGGATCGCAAACCACATTTTTTCTTTGTTGAAAGATTGCAATAAAAAATATATTCCCCACACCAGAAAAAACGGCGCAGTAATCGCGCGAAAACCAATTCGAGAAAAATTAATGTGCCAAAAACTGGTGGCGAGAAAAAATGCGGCGAGCAAAGCAATAGTATTGGCATCCACTTTATTTTTTTCAAAC
Organism: Minisyncoccota bacterium; assembly: GCA_036517155.1. Taxonomy (GTDB): domain Bacteria; phylum Patescibacteriota; class Minisyncoccia; order UBA6257; family 02-FULL-45-10c; genus DATDXY01. The sequence continues at coordinate 8,129 of DATDXY010000011.1, read as the reverse complement.
AAAGATTTAGTCAGATAATAAATGCCCAGTACGGTTAAGATGCCGACTAATGCGCTTGGTAACCGTAATACCCAAGGTTGATTTCCTAAGATAGCAATGAAAAAAGATTGAATATTGATAAATAATCCTTCTCGGCCATTATTATCGGTATAAAAGACCTGCCAATGGCGTTCCGTAAGCGCTTGGAGGGCATTGTTACCATTCATTGCTTCGTCAGAGTAGAGTCCGGGCGGAATTTCGGTGAGTTGGTAAAGACGGAGGAAAGCGGCAAGTAAAATTATACAAAAGAGTATTTTTTTCATGTAATCTGTGCTTTTTATTTATGATATACTAAAATTAATGATTTTGATAAAACAAGCTGCAATTGTTGATGGCAGCGGCAAAAAACCGTATCGGGCGGATATTTTAATTTCTGATCAAAAAATTTCCGCAATCGGAAATTTTTCTAATAAAAAAACAGAAACTATAATCGATGCGGTAGGATTAACGGTGACGCCGGGGTTTGTGGATGTTAATACTGATTCGGACCATTATTTGAGCTTGTTTATCCATCCAACGCAACAAGATTTTCTTTTGCAAGGCGTGACAACCATTATTGGCGGGCAATGCGGTGCATCGCTGGCTCCGCTTTTATACGGATCGTTGCAGTCCTTGAGTCGTTGGACGAGCACGGATTTAGTGAATGTGGATTGGCATCGATTGAGTGAATTTGTATCGGTATTAAACCGATTGCCGATTGGCGTGAATTTCGGAACTTTAGTTGGTCACGCCACTATCCGTCATGATGTTGTTGGTAATGATGTTCGGGATTTAACTCAATCGGAATTAGAAATTTTTACTAGAGTGCTGAAAGAAGCGCTTCATGACGGGGGATTGGGGTTCTCAACGGGTTTGGGTTACGCGCAAGAATCTCATGTTCCTTACGGCGAGCTGAAACAATTAGTCAGTGTTGTTGCTCGGGCGAAAAAAATCTACGCAACTCATTTGCGGGATGAACAACAACATATCGTTGAGTCGGTAGCAGAAACTATCCAGATTGCCCACGAGACCGGAGTGAAAACTATGATTAATCACTTGCGCCCGCTGCGCGGTTTTGAAACTAAATTTCAAACGGCGTTTGAATTAATGGAAAAAAATATCGCCAATGCCAATATTGTTGTGGACGTGAATCCTTTCCCGTTTAGCAATGTTCCAATCTACTCGCTTTTGCCGATGTCTTTGCAAAATAGCGATACGGAAATCATGTGTGGATATTTGCGCAATGATCAAACTCGGAAGGAAATTCACGCCGCATTAGCTTCGGTTTCTTTGAATGATGCGGTGGTGACCGAAGCGCGAAATCAAGAAGCGCTGATTGGAAAAACCATTCGAGAATTAGCAGAAACTCAAGACAAAGAACCGGCCAGTGTAATATTGGATTTGATGGAATCCACCCGATTACGGGCTAGATTGTTATTGCAAAATGTGAATGGAGAGATGTTGCGTGAATTATTATTTCATCCCCGGGCTTTCATTAGTTCCAATAGCGCGAGTATGGCAGAAAAAAAATCTGGTTTTACTTTGCAACGATCAGTCGCTACGTTTCCATCATTTTTAGAATTGGCAAAAACCAAGGGATTGCCGTTGGAAGAAGCGGTTAAAAAAATTACTTATAATCCGGCTCAATGGTTTAATCTGCATCGGCGCGGGCTGGTCAAGGAAGGATATTATGCGGATTTAGTATTACTTCAGGACGGAACGCGAATCAGCGATGTTATCGTCAATGGTCAGGTCGCGGTTCGAAATGGCGCGCAAACCAATATGCTTGCTGGCACTGTATTATAATCTATGCGTATTCGGTTATTTCGTCGCGGCAATGCCCCGGATTACGTATTAATTACGATTACATTTTTATTGGTGATTTTTGGTTTAGTGATGTTGGCCAGCGCTTCATCGGATTTGGCCAAACGGAAATTTGATGATAGTTATTTTTACCTTAAACACCAAATTTTATACGGCATATCGCTCGGTATTATCGGTTTTTGGCTTGCGTCAAAAATTTACTACAAAATGTACCAAAAATATGCGTTTGTATTGCTATTACTGGGTATTGGTTTATTGATTTCTATTTTTACGCCGCTTGGATTTTCTGCGGGCGGCGCAGACCGCTGGCTGCGCATTGGTTCCGTCGTATTTCAACCATCGGAACTATTAAAAATATTTTTTATCATATATATGGCGGCTTGGTTAAGTGGCCGAGAAGAGCGAAAAAATAATTTCTGGAAAGGCTTCGTGCCGTTTCTTCTGGTGAGTGGTTTGATTACGTTTTTATTAATTCGCCAGCCTTCAACAAGTACAGTTGTTATTTTAATGGGATCGGCATTGGCAGTCTATTTTGCCAGTGGCGCTCGATTACGTTTTGTAGCGGGTATTATCGCATTAGGCGTCCTTGGACTGGCATTGGTTGCATATTCTTCGCCGTATCGACGAGAGCGCATTATGACTTTTTTGAATCCAGAAACAAATTTAGAAAGTTCCGGATATCATATTAATCAAGCAAAAATTGCCATTGGCGTTGGCGGGTTATTGGGGGTTGGATATGGGCAATCTACCACGAAAATTCTTTATTTACCGGAAGTAATTGGAGATTCAATTTTTGTTGTCATTGCGGAAGAACTCGGCTTTGTAGGAGTAATTTTTCTATTGTTGTTGTTTGTGACTTTTGTTATTCGTGGTTTTTTGCTTGCGCGGAGAACCAACGATCAATTTGGAAATTTGCTTTTGATTGGTTTTAGCGCGTTAATTACGATTCAAACATTTATCCATATTGGCGCAATGTCGGGTTTATTGCCGTTAACCGGCACCCCGTTGCCATTTGTCAGCTATGGCGGTACCGCGTTAGCGGTCTTCATGACAATTTCCGGAATAATGGTTAATATATCCAAATATAACTAATGATTAGAATTGCATTAACTGGCGGGGGAACTGGCGGTCATATGTATCCGCTGATTGCGGTTGCGGAAGAAATAAGGAGCTTTGCCCGGCAAACCGGCACTCCGGTGGAAATGGTATATTTTGGCGAAGCAGTTTCGTATGAACAATTGATTACAGAAACGGGCGCGACCTTTCAGCGTATTGTTTCCAGTAAGTGGCGGCGTTATTTTTCTTTGTGGAATTTATTGGAAATTCCAAAGTTTTTTATCGGTTGCGCGCAAGCCTTGTGGAAATTATATTGGCATATGCCGGATGTGATGTTTTCCAAGGGCGGTCCGGGAACGGTACCGATTATTTTAGTCAGCCGTTTTTATATGATTCCAATTGTTGTTCACGAATCCGACAGTATTCCCGGAAGAGCAAATAGAATCGCTGGCAGATTTGCTAAGAAAGTCTTTGTTGGGTTTGCATCCGCAATGGATTTTTTCCCAAAACAAAGAGTAGAAATTTCTGGTAATCCAGTTCGCGCCGAACTTGTGGCTCATGCTGATTATTCGGATAATTTGGAAAACCATGCCGCGGCCAAGCGATCGTTTGGTTTTAATGATCAGGAACCGCTAGTGTGCGTATTCGGCGGTTCTCAAGGAGCCCAATCATTGAATAATTTTGTTATGGAAAACGCGCGGGAACTGGTACGGCATTTCCAAATTTTACATCAGGTTGGCGATGGTAATTTGGAAAATTATAAAAAAGAATATGAATTTACTTCCAAAGATTGGTCCGAAATAGATAAAAAACGATATCATTATCAAGGATATTTTGTTGATGATTTGGCGGAAGCGTACCGAGCGGCGGATGTGGTTTTGGCTCGAGCGGGCGCGAGCACGCTTTACGAATGCGCGCTCTTTGGAAAGCCGGCGATTTTGATTCCTTTGCCTAGCGCGGCAAATGGCCACCAAAAAGAAAATGCGCATAATTACGCAAAAAGCGGCGCCGCTATTGTCGTTGAAGAAGAAAATTTTCGCGCCCATTTGATTATTGAACAAGTGCAAAAAATTGTTCAAAATCCGGAATTAATGCGTACAATGGGAGAAAATGCCCGGGGTTTTTATAAAGCTAACGCAGCGCGAGTGATTGCCGAAGGCGTGCTCCGCACGGCTGTGTAAATAGAAATTTTCACTAACTATGTTTAATTGGTTTAAGCCAAAAGTTCGAGTTCGCATTGCTCCTTCGCCAACGGGCTTTCTGCATATTGGTACCGCGCGCACCGCGCTTTTTAATTATCTTTTTGCCAAGCATCAAGGTGGAACATTTATTTTACGAATTGAGGATACTGATTTAGAGCGCTCAGAAAAACGTTTTGAAACAGACATTATCCAAGGGTTGCAATGGTTAGGTATTATTTGGAATGAGGGGCCGGATAAAAATTCCGGTTATCGTCAAAGCGAACGCTTAGCAATCTATCGGAAATATCTTCAGCAGTTATTAACTGAACAAAAAGCCTATTATTGCGCTTGCGCCAAGGAAGAGCTGGAACAAGAACGAAAATTACAAGAAGCTCAAAAACAGCCGTTGCGTTACAGCGGCAAATGCCGAGATAGGAATATACCCGCAGAACAAGGGCACGTTATTCGTTTTAAAATACCGGAACAAAAAATTTCTTTTACCGATATGATTCGCGGAGAGATTAGTTTTGAGACTAATTTATTCGGCGATTTAGCCATAGCAAAAAATTTGGATACGCCACTGTATAATTTTGCGGTCGTAATAGATGATCAGGAAATGAAAATTAGCCACGTTATCCGCGGTGAAGACCATATTGCCAATACTCCGAAACAAATCGCGCTGCAGGAAGCGCTCGGTTTTAAAATCCCGCAGTATGCCCATTTGCCGCTGATTTTGGATCCGGATCGGTCCAAGATGTCCAAGCGATTTTCCGCGGTTTCTATTGAGGAATACAAAAAACAGGGATATTTGCCGGAAGCATTATTTAATTTTATTGCTTTGCTCGGCTGGCATCCTCAAGACGATCAAGAAATTTTGAGTCCAGAAAAATTAATTAAAATGTTTGATATTAGCCGGGTTCAGAAAGCGGGCGCGGTTTTTGATATGGAAAAATTAAAATGGATGAATCAACGCTATATCCAGCAGTTAAGCAACGAAGAACTAAAAATTCGGCTGCAACCATATATTTCCGACACAACCAAAAAATCTCCGATTTTAGAAAAAATAATCTCGCTAACCAAAGAACGTTTGACGCTTTTATCCGAATTTGAATCTATCAATGATTTATTTTTCCAATTGCCGGAATATGAAACTAGTTTGTTAATTTGGAAACAAACGCCAAAAGAAAATATTTTAGAAAATTTAAGAAAAAATTCCGAATTTTTAAAAAATATTTCAATGCAAGAATTTAATAAAATCGGCTTAGAAAGGACAATTATGCCTTTTGCGGAAACTAATGGCAGGGGAGAGGTCTTATGGCCGCTGCGAGTGGCATTGTCTGGCAAGGATAAGTCCCCCGGACCATTTGAAATTATGGATATAATCGGAAAAGATGAAACGCTCCGTCGCGTGGAAATTGCGATTAAAAAACTGGAAGGGTATCATTAATTATATGGTCAGAAATTATCTTCGGGCCTTATTGGTGTTAGGGCTTTTTTCAATTTCTTTTTCTTTAAGTTACGGCCAGGAAACTCCGGAAGAGCTGCAAAAAGCAATTCAAGAAAAAACTAATGCCCTACAAGAAGTGAACCAAAAAATCCAGCAGACTCAGAAAGATTTGCAAGAAACCGCTGAACGAGGAAAATCCCTTCAGCAAGAAATTAAAACCATTGATAAAAACATCAGTGGTTTAAATCTTTCCATTAAAGGCAGCCAACTCAATATCGAAAAACTCAGTTTAGAAATCAAGGCGTTGCAATTGGATATTGGAGACGCGGAGGCGAATATTAATAAGAAAAAAGAAGCCGTCGGTTTTCTTTTGCAAGAGCTGCAGAAGAAAGATAATCGCACGCTGTTAGCGGTGATACTCCAAAATCAGAGCTTGACTGAAACCCTGGGAGAAATTCAGCAGCTTGCCGATTTTAATAAGGGCTTGTCGACGGAGGTTTCGGAACTGCAATCATTAAATGACCAGCTTAATGATAAATTGGATATATCGGCTGGGAAAAAGAAAAAGGTAGAATTAGAAAATAGCAATTTAAAATATCGCCGCCAAATTGTTGAAGTACAAAAGAGCGATCGGCAAACTGTACTGGCACAAACCAAAAATCAAGAGAAAACCTATCAAATTTTGATTACCGATTTGGAAAAACAACAGAATATATTGCAGGACGATATTGAGAAAATTGAAGACGAATTAAAAGCAAAATTCGATATTAGTTTGATACCATTGAAGAAAAAAATGTTTATCTGGCCGGTTAAATTAAAAGATATCGGGGGAGTTGGATATATTACGCAACATTATGGCGAACATTCCTATTTATATCGCGGCAAACCTCATAATGGCCTGGATATTGGCGGACTGGGCATTGGAACGCCAATTTTTGCCGCTGCCGAAGGCACAGTAACTGCCGTAGACAACAACGATCGCAGTACTTGGAATAAATATCAATACGGAAAATATGTTTTAATTCAGCACGAAAATAATTTGTCTACTTTATACGCGCATCTTTCTAGTCAAGCAGTGAAAAAGGGAGATGCGGTGAAACGCGGCGATTTAATCGGTTATTCCGGCAAGACCGGTTATGCGACTGGTCCACATCTTCATTTGGGCCTGTATATTACTTCCAGCATCCAATTTATTTCCAAAGCGCCGGCAGTCGGTTTGATTCCAGTAGGAGTTATTTTAGATCCGGAAGATTATTTGGAAAAATGATACAATAAACTTATATGGATCAATTAAAAGATCTAATTCAAAAATTAACCTCAATATCCAATAGTTTAGACAAGGTAACACAGATGTTTAATTGGCTTTGGCAAACAGGACAAACCATTTTGGATTGGATTTTAACTGATGGCCTGACATATATTAAAATTGCGGTGGGATGGTTGGCAAATGTTTTAGTAATCGCTTTTGATTTTTTATTGCAATTAGTGAAAGATATCGCAGCTAAGATTTAGTGAATGGATTTATATTAATGAGAATATGGGGATGTATTTATACATCCTCTTTGTTTTAACTATATGTCGTAAAAGATATATTGTGCGACAGATAGTATAAGACAAGCCTTACTCCTCCACCGCAATTTAAAACTGATTTTACGTCCTTTCCTGATTCGGATATACTTTTGATATTCTATGGATTATTTTACCAACGCCGAGCAATTTAAAACTATTTGCGGTTACGATATTGATGGTAAATGGTATCCTCGAGTCACGAAGATTCTAGATATTAAATCTAAACCTGCGCTCTACCGCTTCTATGGCGCAGCGGCTAGTTATGGCGCAGCCAGGGCCATGACGGAAAATTCCGCCAAAGAAGGCACCTTGATCCACGAAATCACGGAAAAAATCATGATTGGCGAAAAACCGGAAATTCCAGAAGAAATTCGGCCAGCCATTACCGCTTTCATTGAATTTTTTGAAAATAATAATATTCACGTAGACAAGGAATTTGTGGAACGCCGAATTTTCCATCCAGATCATCGTTATGCTGGCACAATTGATACGCTGGCCTTGATAGACGGAAAATTTGGAGTGTTGGATATCAAAACCTCGCAAGCGATTTATCGGGACTACAATTTACAAACTTCCGCGTATATTGAAGCGCTTATGGCGGAATTCCCGACTTTAGAAACGCGTTGGATTTTGCGAATTGATCAAACGAAAGATTGTTTAAAATGTGGAGGTAATCTTCGTCCGAAGGGCGGGCAGGACAAAATTCGCAAAGGCAAGAAGGGGCCGTTATGCACCGATGAGCACGAATGGACGCCCTTAACCGGCCGGATTGAATTGCAGGAATTCCCCTACTGGAAAAACGATTTCCAGGCATTTTTAGGAGCGAAACAATTATGGGAATGGGAAAATGAGTATTGGTTAAAGAAAGTAGGTTATCTAGAATAAAAATAATTTGTTATAATAAAAAAATGCGTTCCTATCGTTCCGCCTTCACTCTCGTAGAATTGGTTATCTACATCGGCATCGTAGCCATCGCTGGCTCCTTCATGGGCGGAGTCTTACTCAATGTCACCAAAGTCCAGAATCGCCAAGTC
>DATDXY010000010.1:0-30493 GCA_036517155.1 Minisyncoccota bacterium | reverse complement strand
AACAACAATACCGGGAATGTGGGAGTAGGAACTCCAACTCCAGGAGCGAAACTAGAAGTTGCCGGACAAGTCAAAATTACTGGTGGCACACCTGGAGCCGGAAAGGTACTTACTTCCGATGCAAGTGGGTTGGGGAGTTGGGGGTCTGCTATTCCTAGTGGAGTAATCGTGATGTGGTCCGGAACGTTGGCAAGTATACCCGCCGGCTGGCAACTTGCTGATGGCACAAATGGTACGCCAGATTTACGGGATAGATTTATTTATGGGACTTCAGTTGGTGAAAATCCTGGAGCGACTGGTGGCTCATCATCGCATATTCATAATATTGGACTTTGGTTAGATTATTACTGGCATCAAACAATTGGTGGAAGTTGCAATGGTAATTCCCAATGCGGAGGTCTTATTGATCCTGCCGCTCCAGTAAACGTAGTACCGGATACTTATTCTGGTTATGGACCTAAAATAGGTAATCTTTCTCCTGGTGTTCCATTCAACATGCCCTTAGGAAGTGCTGAATTCACAAGAAACACATTGATATCACCTCAAACTGGTTGGTATGGTGGTCAACAATACACCGAACGCTTGGGAGTTTCTGGACAAAGCGACTCACAATCCAATCTTCCGCCCTATTATAAACTCGCTTATATAATTAAATTATAAATACTTCTCGCACGCTTCGATTTTTTGGATAATAATCGGAGCAGGGTTTTGATTTTTTGCCACGCCATATCCTAGCGCGAAGCTGACGCTGGTGAGAAGAACAAGAAAACTGAATAATCGCACTCCCCGCTTCTGCGCTATTTGGGTGAATATTGACATGGGTTTTCAGATGGTATAAAATATAATGATTAAATTCTAACCTAAACTATGGCAAGTACAAAATCAGTTGGCACAAGTAAAAACCTGCGAGATTCAGCATCTAAACGTCTTGGTGTAAAAAGACAGGAAGGCGAAGCAGTACATCCGGGTCAGATTATTATTCGCCAGCGAGGCAGTAAATATCTGGCTGGCTTGAATGTAAAAATAGGCGGAGATGATACGATTTACGCGATGAAAGATGGAAAAGTACAGTTTAAATCAACCAAAAAGACCCGATTTGACGGTTCTCAACGTTACGTGAAAATAGTTAGTGTGATTGCTTCTAAATAATCTAAAGAAAAAAGGCCTATGCGGCCTTTTTTCTTATTTCCGATTGCAACACTTCAATCGCTTTTTGTAATTGCGGATCATTGCCTTTTTCTATATCTTTTTCCGTTAATGCGACTTCAATGTCCGGTTTTATGCCATCGTGGTCAATTAATCGTCCTTTGGGCAGCAGCCAATTGGCGATAGTGATTTTCAATTTAGAATTGTCGTGTAACGAGAATAATTCTTGAACCGTTCCTTTGCCGAATGTTTGTTCTCCGATTAATTTCACATTGAGGTGGTCTTGCAGGGCACCGGCAAGAATTTCTGATGCGGATGCGGAACCTTTATTAACGAGAATCACCAGCGGGATATTTTTTAAAGCCGCATTGCCATTAGAGCGGAATAAGCGCTCTTCTCCATTTTTAAATCTTTCTCTGGCGACAATTTCTCCTTTATCCACAAACCAACCAGCGAGATTGACGGCCACTTCTAGGAAACCGCCCGGATCATTCCGAAGATCCAAGATAATCCCCTGGGCATTGCCAAGCAACGCGGTTAGCGCCGCTCGGTAAAAGAGAAACGGCGCGTTTTCATTAAAGCTATACAGCTGGATGTGATTAATATTGCCATCTAAAATAGTAGATTTTAAAGTTGGCACTTCAATGTTAGCGCGGGTAATGACTATTTTTTCCGGCTTATCGGATCCATCGTGCAATATCGTGAGTGTCACTTTGGTTCCGATTAAGCCGCGAATTTTTTTCACTGCGACACCGACATCTTTTATATCTCGGGTATCTACTCCGTCAATTTCTAAAATTTGGTCTTTGGCTTTAACACCCGCTTGGGCTGCCGGCGATCCTTCCAATGGAGCGATCACAACTAATTGTTCATTACGAATGCCTATTTCTGCTCCAATACCGCCGAAATTACCAGACACGTCTTCTTCAAATTTTTTGGAATCATCCGGCCGGAGAAAAATCGTATTGGGATCGCCGAGCGTGTTTGTGATGCCTTCAATCGCTCCGTAGAGCAGGTCTTGTCCCTTAGCTTCACTGCCTTTAATATGGTTTGCGATAAGGGTGTTCCACGCTTCCCAGAAAAGGCTGAAGTCCGCCGGGATATCTTTGCTACCCTCAATATTGGCAACTCCTTGAATTATAATAGTATTCGGATTCTTTTTGCCGAAAACAAAACCGGCATAAAAAATACCAAAGCTGACGGACAAAATGATTGCTCCAATAATGGTAGCAATCAAAACACTTTTTTTATTAACCGATTTCATATTATATTATTTTAATCTATTTACCCTCCTTTTCATAGGGGCAAGTATGGAATAGAATGAGGTGAATGGAAGATTTTAAGAAAGCAGCCGAGCATTATGTGGGGGTATTAAAAGAACGTTCCAAGACCTCTCGAGTATATAAGCCTCATCAAATGAGCGGATTATTGCTGGCGGAAATTCTTGACGATCCAGAGCATAAATCGTTATATATGAGATTATCCAAACAATACGACCCGCAGAAATTACTGCAAATTGCCAAGGATTTGGCGGAGCGGGATAATATCCAAAACCGCGGCGCGTATTTTATGAAGATGCTTAAGGGTTTAGAAAGGAAGGGATAAAATGAAATCAATATGATGTGGACGATTCATAATAAAAAAGAGGAAAAACTGCTTCGTACTAAGTTAGCGACTTTTGATTTTTCCAAACATAGCCGACAAGAAATTCGTGATTTAGTTAAACGAATGCGAGAAGAAATGAAAACTGCCAATGGCATTGGTTTAAGCGCGAACCAAATTGGTTTGAATATGAGGGTTTTTATTGCCCAGCCGGATAAAAAATTCTATGCGATTTTTAATCCGGAAATTATTAAAATCTCCGAAGAACTAGGGACCATGGAAGAGGGGTGCTTGAGCGTCCCGGAGGTATTTGGGAAGGTGGATCGTCCCGCCAAGATTACACTTGCCGGTTACGATATGAATGGCAAGAAGGTGAAAATCAAGGCTTGGGGTTTGCTGGCGAGGGTGTTTCAGCACGAAATGGATCATTTAAAGGGCATTGTTTTTATTGATAAAGCGCGGGAATTGCATAAATACGAAATCGTTGATTCCCAAAAGAATTCATGAAATACTTATTTTTTGGCGGGCAAGAATCCCCCTTCGCGCAAATTATTTTGGATGGACTTACTCAAGCAGGATTGCCGCCGCTGGCGAGTATTCGCGATGCCAAGGCATCCTTAGATATAGAAACATTAAAATCTTATAATGCGGATTTTTTTCTAGTCGCCGCATTCGCAAAAATTCTAAAAAAAGATGTCATTGCCATTCCTTCAAAGGGGACGATTGGCATCCATCCGTCCATTTTGCCGAAATATCGGGGCGCCTCCCCTATCCAATCGGCGCTTTTACGGGGTGAAAAACAAACCGGAACGAGTATTTTTTTAATTGACGAAAAAGTTGATCATGGACCAATAATTCGCCAGCAATCGCTTGCGATTTCCGATACGGACACGTATATTTCATTATTAGAACGATTAGCGCGATTGAGCGCAAATTTATGTCTGGAGGCATTGCCTCAATATGTTGGGGGTGATCTAACACCAATGGTTCAAGATGAAAAGGAAGCTACTTTCACCAAAAAACTGACTACTTTAGACGCAGAAGTTAATCTGGAGCAGGATAAACCAGAAAATATCTGGAGAAAAATAAAAGCTTTGAATCCAGAACCGGGAGCTTTTACTCAATTAATATTGCAGAATAAAAAAATATTAAGATTGAAACTATTATCGGCCGATTTCCAGGATGGAAAACTTTATCTTCAAGAAGTTCAGCCGGAAGGAAAAAAGCCAATGGCTATTTCCGCTTTTCTGAATGGGTATCAACAAGTATTACCAAAGTTTTTTGCTACTTTTTATCGCGGATAAGTTTTGTCACCGGCGAATCATTGCTCAAGTTTTCCCAAAAAGAAATTTGAGTTTTTGGAATATAGATTTTATTTTCTGGCCGATGTAATTCATCGGTAAGTTTTACCAAATTTAATCCCTGTTGGTTTTTCGAAGTGTCATTTTGAATAGAATAGCCCTCCTCAATAGAGATATACGAATGATTCACTTCTCTTAATGTGCCGAAATAAATAATTCCATTATTTAGAAACACGGCTTGCAATTTAGCGTGGTTAATCGCTGGAAAACTGGAAGACGGCAGAAAGCCAAACCAATTTAATCCCCTCCAAGCGCCGGCAAGGATAACCAGAGCGATAATCCAGATAAGATAAGGATGAGATTTTTTGTTTGATTGAGGTGTCATAGGTGTTGGTGAATAAGAAATTGGTTCGTAAGGTTTTTCATAATTTTCTCTAGCTAATTCGTCTGAATTGCGAGTAACATCAGTTAATTTTTTGATTGCCATAATGCTTGTAAAATCTAATGATTTACGTAATTATATTATAACATAGTAGATTTAAAAATCATTGCCAGGTCGTCTAATGGTAGGACATGGGACTCTGAATCCCAGAATTTTGGTTCGATTCCAAGCCTGGCAGCAAATTATTTAATAATCAATGTGCCCTTCATGCCCATGGCTCGGTGATTGCCAATAGAACAATAGTATTCAAAGGAACCGGTTTTATCGACTGTAAACTCAACGGTTTCTTCCGCTCCTTCTTGAATTTTTTGGGTGGCAACGTTGAATTCATCAATTTTGAAGTCGTGAAAACCACCGGTATTTTTAAATATAATTCTCACTCGATCTCCTTTTCGCGCATTAATGGTTGCTGGCAAGAAAGAAAAATTCTGTCCGGTAACAGTGAATATTTGCGTAATAGTTTCGTTGGAATTAGTTGGAGTCAGTATTTGTATATTAGACTTGGGGGTTGGCGGCAGATTATTTTTATACATAAAAAAACTTCCGGCGAGAACAATTAAAGCAATAATAAAAATAATGGTGATTGTTTTTTGCATAGACTATCAGTATATCTTTTTTCTCATCATTAGGAAAAGTGAGATTATGCACAATCTTGCCTGGGTAAGAAAAATATGGTTAAACTTATCCACAGTTAACAGATCCTTGAAATTCAAATAAATAAGGAGGTTATATGATACTAAGAGGAATTGACTTTGGACCAATATGCGCTGCGTCCGGAGTACAAGGTTTTTTTGGAGAGGGTTATTGGTATCACAAAATACTGAAGCCATTTGGCCTTGATTTTAAGGGCTGTACCTTTGTTGCGAAAACTGCGACTTTAAAACCCAGAAAAGGCAATATGCCCTTACGACTGGATTACACTCCCGCTGAACTCAAACCCTCGTGTATCAAGGTATATCCTTGGGAAGCGTCAGTTATAAACGCGGTGGGATTAAGTAATCCGGGTTTTGAAGCGTTATTTAATACCCGGAAATGGCAACGCCGGACACGACCTTTCTTTTTGTCGTTTATGGCGGTGTCCGCAACTATTGAAGAGCGTCTTGAAGAAACTAGGGAATTTGTAAAATTATTCCAAAAGTATCTTAAAGATTTCTCTGCCCCAGTTGGTTTGCAAGTCAACGAATCGTGTCCGAATGCGAAAATCCAGCACGATAGTTTGGTTGAAGAAGCGCGGCAAAGATTGGATATTCTGAGCGAATTGAATATTCCTCTTATGCCGAAGTTGAATCTTCTTGTATCGGTACGGGATGCAGTCAGAATTATGAATCATCCCGCGTGTGATGCCCTATGCATCACCAATACCCTGCCCTGGAAACAAATTCCTTGGCCATATACAGAAACGGTAAATTGGACGAAGTTCAGCCAAAACGGTTCGCCTCTTGAACAGATTGATAAAAATGGTGGCGGTCTTTCCGGTCGTCCGCTTCTAGAATTCGTGGCCGATTGGCTAAACCTTGCCCGTCTTGAGGGATTTAGAAAACCCATCCACGCAGGCGGAGGCATTCTCTATCCAAAAGATGTGGATTATCTAAAAAGACAAGGCGCTAATTCAGTCTTTATTGGATCGGTAGCAATTCTTCGCGGCTGGCGGGTACAATCTATTATTCGCCGAGCATATAAAGTATTTCGCTATAAGGAGGCTCTACGATGAAAATCAGTGATCACGAAATTCTGATGCGTAAAGGTGATGATTTTCACACGCATTTGCGTACGGGTCCGCTCTTGGAAAAAGTTGTGCGTTTCACCGCGCAGCAATTTCAACGAGCGCTGATTATGCCGAATACCCTTCCCAACCCAATTGTGGTTGGGCAGGCGGCTCAAGTATATGCTGCTGATATCAAGGCAGTAGTCGCTGATCAGCATATTCCTGGTGGGAAGGATTTTCAGCCATTGATGACGATTAAACTTCTGGAAAGCACTACTCCCGAAATGATTAAAGAAGCTCATCGATGCGGAGTAATTGCGGCCAAGGCTTATCCTCGTGGAGTAACGACTAATTCGGAGGACGGCATTGCGGACTTCAAAAAAATGTACGGTGTCTTTGAGGTAATGCAGAAAGTCGGAATGGCGCTCTGCCTTCATGGACAGGTTCCGGAAGCATTTATCTTGGACCGAGAAACGTTATTTCTTCAAGTCCTAGATGAGATTGTCGGAAATTTCCGGGAATTGCGGATTGTTTTGGAACATGTTTCCACGTCTGCGGCAGTTAACCATGTTCGGCTTTTGCCAGAACGAGTTGCGGCAACTATTACCGCCCATCATCTGGTCTTAACTCTGGACGACATTATTGGCAAGAAAGGTTTGAATCCGCATGCCTTTTGTCAGCCAATTGCCCAACGTCCGAAAGATCGCGACGCGGTCCTGGCGGCGGCAATCAGCGGCAATCCGAAATTCTTTTTTGGTTCGGATTCCGCTCCTCATCTGAAAGAAAAAAAAGAATGCGGCTGCGGCGCGGCAGGCGTATTCAGCGCTCCGGTGCTTCTGCCCTTTCTCGTCAGTCTTTTCAATTCGTACGGAAGATTGGAGCGATTGGAGCCGTTTCTTTCGGAATTTGGCGCGGATTTTTACCGATTGCCAAGAAATTCGGAAGAAATTACTCTGATAAAAGAAAAATGGATTGTCCCGGAAAATATTGATGGGATTGTCCCCTTTCTCGCTGGCCAAGAGTTGGAATGGAAAGTTGTTTAAAAAAAACAGCCCCCGTATGAAGAAATTCATATGGGGGCTTTTTGTGACTACGGGCTTAAAGAAGCGGCATTTGAAGAAATTCCATGCTGGGAGCCACTTGTTTGAGGGACTCCTCAACTGGTCGTTCTTCCAATCCGAGAGCATAACGCGCTTCTTGTTTCATTTCTTCCTGAATGGATTCGGGAATTGTGACGAAGTTGCCGTCGGCTTCTCTTCTTGCGTCGTTGTGGAGCTTTGTCCGCACGATCAATTGTTTGTCTGGCATTACCTCTACGCTTGCGGACCATGTTTCTTCTGGTTTATCGCGGTAGGAGCCAATTAATCGAATAGATTGGCAATTCCGAGATATTTCGGTAACTACCACTTCTCGTTTATTCATATTCACCTCCTATGAAGAGATTAAAGGTTCTATAAATGGGAGTATACCATATTGACAAAAAAGTGTCAATATGATATACTAACTCCAGGCTGTTATCTTCTATTAGGAGGTGCACCTATGCACTTTGCAACAAAAAAGAACTATCTGGTTCTGTACAATTGCTTCTTGTTAATTGGCGGAGTGATGTTTTTAATGGGTTTCTTGGCTTCTGGGGTTCGTGCCCTGGATCACGACTTGGGACTGCTCGTCGGCTCTCCTTGGAACACCATGAGCATCATTGGAATCACCGGAGTCTCGCTCGTAATCTTGGCTGCTTTCGGACGTTATCGATCGAAAACCATCAGCCATTTCTTCTGATCCACATTCACAAAAGCAATAAGACCATCCCCAAAAGGATGGTCTTATTTTTTTATTTATAGAAACCAAAACCCGCCTTGTGAGCGGGTTTTGTATTGATAACCATAAGCCGGATTCTGTTTCGCCAGTTGGCGGATAATAGCAATTTATCTGGGCCAATGATTACTCATTAGCTCAAGCGATATTTTCCGATTTGCATCGGAACACAATCTTGCATCCTGTAAGAATTTAGCCGTTTCACTTCAGCTTTTTATCCCTATGGCTGAATTAGACCTTCTACGTTGGGATCGGGTCTCCCCTTTCTTTCGTCTGGGGCGTCACTGCTCGCATCTCGCGCCTTGCGGCGTATGGCTGTTAGCCATTACATTTTTATCCGCCAGTTGGCGGAGGATGTCCGGACTTTCCTCTCCTTACTTGCGTAAAGAGCTGCTATTCAGTTATCAACATGAAGAGTATACCACTTTTTCTTATATTTGTAAATATTGCACAAAACCGCCCCAGCTCTTTTTTATAAGTCACTGGGGCGGCGTTACACCCCCTAGGGGGCTAAGGAACCACCACTATTCATTTTTAGTATACACCCTTTAATGAAACCCTAAATCGGCCGGATTGTGATCTCCGGAAATATGCGCCAATGTTCCCCCGCTGGTTTCAAATTTTTTCCTTAATTTAGTTACCGTGTCCGCTAGTTTAACCGTTGCTGGCGGCAATGCTTTACGTTTCAAAATTCCTTTGGACCAAAAACGCAGCACGAGTTTGCTATCGCCAAAAATATGTTTAACTTTTTGCTTTGTAGCAATTTGAAGCGCGTATTTGCATCCTAATAACTCTCCGTAATTATTGGTAAATTCTTTTTTTAATAGTTGTTTACCGAACTCATTAAGTTTCGTTTTGGGGATAGCTTTGTGCAAAAGATTGACACCATTTTCGTCAGTTACGCTGACTTCCACCCCCTTGCCTCGGCCAGTTCCGGCGTCAAAGTAAATCCCTGGTTCTAATTTTGGTTTAGTTCTCGGTGATTTTGCGGATACAATATATGGCGCGCCAATTGTAAGCCAATTGCGGGCTTCTTGAGCGGTGTTGAAGCCTTTGTATTTTGCATTGCGATATTTAACAATTTTTTCGCAATCTTCCCAATTATTGGTAATGCCGTGAGTAGCGGTACCGGGGATGAGATAGGCGTAATATTTTTTCATAGGATTATAACGAAGTGGAAAGCAGTTTCCACGGAAATGGCTCGCTGGATTTCATTTCAAACCCGGCCGCGGCTTTATGTCCGCCTCCGCCGTATTTTTGGGCGATTTGAGAAACATCCACGCTGCCATCGGAACGAAGCGAGAATGTGCGGGTGTTATTTTTTTCCGACCAGGCAATAGCGATTGGCGGCAGCTTTTTGCTTAATTCGTGGCCGACTTCGGAGTGTAAAATTGGCGCATTGGTGGCAAGCGCGCGAATGCCTTCAAATTCCACTACAACAGCGCGCCGGACCAATTTATCAATAATCGTTCTTTCGTAACGAAGCAATAACGCCCCGTCTTTGTAATATTGTTCCCGGATAATCGGATTTTCTAAATCCTCAGCAATTTGATTCCATTTTTGGAAATCAAATCCAAAAAGCTGGATATAGGTCATTATTTCTTTGGTAAAAGGCATTTGAAATCGCCACAAATCAATATCTTGCACATGCTGCAAAAGCAATGGCGCTGGTTTCTCCGGGAAAAAATAATTCCAGGTAATAATTGCTCCGGAACGATCCAAATCGTAAATAAATTCGTGGGCGGATTTAGTTCTTTGTTCTGCGGAGATGTGGTGATCTAGCGCAATTACTTTCTGATTATTTTGAACTAAATTTTTCATTACTCTTTCTGGAAGGCTGAAATCTATGAGATATACCGTGCTATTAATAATTTCAGGGATAGTCATATCGCTATCGTATTCCAGGCCGATATAATCAGCCTGGTCTCCGAATTTTTGATACGCCGTCCACGCTCCGCCAAAACCATCGGGGCATCGGCCATGATACAAGACTATTATTGATTTCATAAAGCGGTAATTCCCGGTAATTCTTTTCCGGCCAGAAAATCCAGCATTGCTCCTCCGCCAGTGGAAATAAAATTGATTTTTTTATCCAGTTTTAGTTTTTTTAAAAACATTACTGTTTCGCCGCCGCCGACAATGCGAAAAGCTTTTGTATTTTCGGCAATGGCGCGAGCAATAACGTGCGTGCCTTGGGTAAATTGCTTTTCTTCAATTTTTCCGACTGGACCGTTCCAAATAATCGTTTTTGCTTTTTTGATATATTGCGCAAAAAGCGCCGCTGTCTTGGGGCCAATATCCAAAATCTGACCGTTTTCTTTTATGAAATCAATCGGCAGAATTAATTTTTTATCTTTTTGTTGAAGAATTTGTTCGTTTAATAAACCACCGATTAAAAAGAAAGATACTTTGCCGGAAAGATTTTTAAAAATTAAAAGTTTCTTGTCTATTTTCGCTCCGCCTAACACCATTATTAATGGTTGCTTGGCTTGTTGCATCGCTTTGGTAAGATTTTTAATTTCCAATTCTAATGCCAATCCCGCGTAACTTGGCAGAAATTGGGTGATGGCGGCAACCGAAGCATTGGCGCGATGGGATACGGAAAAAGCATCGTTGATATAAATATCGCCCAAGCCGGATAATGCTTTAGCGAAATCTGGATCATTTTCCCCCTCCCCTTTTTGAAAACGAAGATTTTCTAAGAGAAAAATAGTTCCTTTAGGCCCTTTTTGAATGCGTTCCCTGATATTGGCAAATTGAAAATCAGTAATAAAGATTACATTTTTTTTTAGTAATTGCTGTAATCGTTTCGCTTCTTTGCGGAGGCTGAGTTTTGGTTCTATGCCATTGGGACGGCCTTTATGGCTTAAAATTACTATTGCCCGAGCTTGATTAAGCAGTTTTTTGAGAGTGGGTACGCTGGCGTTCATCCGCCAATCATCTTCCGTATTAAAATCTAAGCGTACTAAGCAAACTTTATTTTGAATGTCTTTGGGGTTAAGCGCGCTGAGATACTTCATAAATTATTGAGCAAAATATCGGCTGATAAAGAAAAATACTAATCCGAGTACGTTCGTAACGACTGCGATAATCCAAAAACGCATAGTAACTTTAGTTTCTGGCCAACCGATAGCTTCAAAATGATGATGAATTGGAGTGGATAGGAAGATCTTTTTTCCGCGGACTTTTTTGCTGATCATTTGCACAATAACAGACAATGATTCAAAAATGAGCACAATCGCAAAAAACGGCAGAAATAAAGTAGTATTGGTTAGCATTGCTACCACGCCCATCGTAATACCAAGCGCCATTGATCCAGTATCGCCCATAAAAAATCGAGCGGGATAAATATTAAACCATAGAAAAGCAAGCAAGGCACCAACGATCACACCGCAAAAGGTAGCCAGGTCATAACGGGCAAGGGCAAACGCAACCACGGTAAAAGAAGCAAAGGCAAATAACATGACGCCGCCGGCTAGGCCATCCAAACCGTCGGTTTCGTTAGCGGAAAAAGCGCTGGCAATTATAATGAACATAAAAATCGGGATATACCACCAACCAATTGTCACATTTCCGAAGAAAGGAATATACAATACGTCCCAATCCAATCGGAAATAAAACCAAAGGCTTCCCAGCGCCGCCAAAAACGCATATAGCCAAAGTTTTTGGGAAACTTTCAGTCCACCACCGTGAGGTCCAATGTGCAGCACGCCAGCCAGATCATCCAATAATCCTAAGAGCGCGGCAATTAACATCGCAGCAATCGGCAAATAGGTTTCCGCGCGGTTGATAAAATTCAAATAGCCCCAAAACCCGTCAAAGATAAGATTCAGGATAAAAATTAACGTTGCAAGAATAATGACCGTCCCCCAGATAATAACGCCCCCCATCGTTGGCGTATTTTCTTTACTCTGATGCAGTGAATAAAAAACCGGAGCCAATTCTTTGCTTCGGATTTGTTTATGGAATTTGAAATGGTACAAAAGTTTCACTACGAAAGGAGTGCCGGCTAGGGCAACTAAAAAAGAAACCGCGGTTAAGCTTAATACTCGGGAAGCTTGAAGAATTTCCATGGCAAAATCTAATTAAATATAAATGCGGTTTTAATCCAGTTATAGAGGCGTTCCGTTTGTTCAAACCGGTCTTCTGCGCCCAATACGATAATTAAAATTATATGGTTTTTATGCTCAAAAGTCGAGAGTAGATTTCCGCCGGAAGAATCTATGAATCCAGTTTTCCCGCCTCGAAAATCTGGCCAGGTGGCAAAGTAATTTATATTCGTTAAAACATTTTTTCGGCCAGTGGAGAGTTCTTTCAAAGTAATGGCGCGAGTGCGGCTAATTTCCAAAAGATCCGGATGCTGGGCGCGGATATGGGTTAATAATTTTTCTAAATCCTGAACACTGGATTGGTTGATAAAGGACAGTCCGGTTTCATCAAAAAACGTGGTCTGGAACATATTGAGCGTTGCCGCTTTTTTTTGCATCACTTCTATAAATTTGGTTGTCCCATAAAACTCCGCGAGCGCGGCAGCCGCGTCATTACTCGATACCATCAACATCGCTTGAATAAGGTCGCTGACGGTATAGAGTTCGCCGGCGTTTAGATTCCCTGCCGCGCCCTCCGTTTGGAAAGCTTTTTCGGTAATCAGAATTTTAGTTTCCGGTTGAAAATGTTCGCGCGCGATGACCGCGGTCATTAATTTGGTCAGAGATGCAATTGGCCAACGATTGTGGTCACTAGTATTAAATAATTCTCTCCCGGTGGTAAGGTCTTTTATATATGCCGCTTGCAAGGATAATTCTGGCATTGAGGTATACGGACCAAGAATGGATGTTTCTGGTGAAAATTGAGCGTTTACCGCCGCAGTCCGAGTTTCCGGAGCAACAAGATAGGCTGAAGTTTGTTCCGAAGCTGCTTTTACGCTAGTTTGTTCCAAAGTTTGGCGATATGAATGGGTAGGTTCCGTTGGATCGGTTTTGCCAATTAGCACTAATACTAAAACCAGCGCGGCAAATAAAAAATTATTCAGATTTTGCTTGTTTATCTGTCGCATGTGCAGGAGTTGCCTTAGTTTCTTCGTACAATTTTTTTATCAGCCCGTTATATTTTTCATATTCCGGCAATAGAGCCGCTTGAGATACGCCTAATTTTTTCAGGAGATCAAAATGCGGGTTATATAAATAAGCGTTAGCTCGTTTTGGATCAATGGAGCGGTCAATTAATCCCCGCATTAACAGCGCGCGTAAAATAAAACTGGAATTTACGCCGCGAATATATTCAATATCGGCTCGGGAAACCGGTCCCGCATACATTACAATGGATAGGGTTTCCAACGTGGCCGGCGTCAGCTCCTCGTCAAATTCTTCTTTCGTGATACTTTCTAAAAGATGGCTAAAATCCGGTTTAGTTACGAGTTGAATTTTTCCGTCATGATGAAACAGGGACAATCCACGATTATCTTGGGTGAGTTGGGTTTCGAATTCTTGCAATGATTCGGTAACCAGTTTTTCTTCTTTTTTGAGTAACGCGGCTAGTTTTTTAACCGTAATAGGCTCGCCGTAAATAAAAAGCAACGCTTCCAATGCCGCTAAAATTGAAGTAGTGGATTTACTCATTTGTATCAGTTCGTTTAATTATAATATCAGAAAATTGTTCTTGTTGCTCGGATTGCACGATTCTGTCCCGCATCAAATGCAGAGTGGCTAAAAACAGGATAATAATTTCAATTTTTTGTCTGCCCTGAGAAAGTGAGTGAAATGAATGCGAGTTTTTTTCTTTAAATCGTTCCAGTAGTTCTTTCACCTTCTCTTCAATTGTAATCATTATTTTTTTTACAGTGTGCGGTTCGGGAATTAATAATTTCAATTCCGAAAGAATCCGTTGTAAGGCGGTTTCTAATTGATTAAGCGCCAGGTCTTCGGGTGGATAAAATACCGGTGGCACGTTCATCAAATATTCTCGGCCATAAGAACTGCGTTGCGCGTCCCAAAGGGTTTGAATATGCGTCGAGGCTTGTTTGAATTCTTGATAGAGTTTCAAACGTCCCTCTAGATCGCGAATATCTTTTTGCTCTTCTTCGGTTAATTCCAGAATAGGCAATAAGGCTTTAGATTTAATGAGAAGCAATTTAGACGCAACCACGACAAAATCCGCAAGAACACTAGGATGTTTATGAATATCATCCAGAGATTTTAAATAATCTAGAAAATCAGCGGTAACTGCCGCTAAACTTACTTCGGTAATTTCCATTTTTTTCTCTTCAATCAATTCCAGCAATTTTTCCAACGGTCCGGCAAATTGATCTAATTTTACTTCATAAGGCATATGTTTGTTTATTCTAAATGAAGCGCATCGGTGGTATATACATTACTTGGGCTCCATAATAACCAGCCACCATTTAATTCCGGAGTAGTAGAGGCGGCAACATCAAATGCATCTATTTGCGCGCGAATCATATTGGCCGTATAGTCGGCTCCTAAATCAAAATCTTGCAGCCACGGACGTAATTGCGCGGTGATATTTGGATTTTGAATTTTTGCTTTTTTAATTCTTTGAATGCCTTTTTCTAAACTAAAATAAACTACGTCGTACGGGTGGGCGGCAGGATTGGCAAAACCAAACGAGCCACTGGCGTAATGGGACGGATAAACCATCGGAGCGATAAAATCAAAATAAGGAATAATGTCTTCAAGATATTGCCCAATCCCCTGATCATTATTTTGCAGTAGTACTAAACCAAAAATATCTGCGGAAGTTTTTGCCATTGGCAATTCTGCGCGAAGATATGAGAAGAATTGTTTTAGGATAGAAGTTTTAGAAGATGTGGCAGAAGACAAAGGAAAAATCATATCGCTTAAATTTCCATCAGACGGAAAACGGATATAGTCAAAATTAATTTCATCAAAACCCCGTTGTAGGGCTTCTTTGGCAATGGTTGTATTGTATTCCCAGGCTTCGCGCGACCCCGCGTCTATCCAAGCTAATCCCTTTCGGTCCCGCCAGACTGCTTTGGTCGAACTACTAAGCACCGCTAATTCTGGCCGATGCAAAACCAATTGCTGATCTTGAAATACTGCCATTCGGCCAATAACGTAAATTCCTTCGTCATGCAGGCGTTTAATCAATTTATTAGGAAAAGTAATTCTAGCTTCTTCTGCTCCATAGCGATTTACTTTCTCTATATCCGTGTCATAGCTGATTTTGCCGGTATAATCTTTGATGTCAATTACAATCGCATTCAGTTCGCTACGTTTGATTAGGTCGATAAGATAAGAGAGTCGTTTTTCGTAGCCGGCAGACCAACCCGTTGCGTATAATGCTTTTACGATAGCGGGCGGATTAGATAGCGGTAATTGAGGTTCAATATCTTTCGGTTTTTCTGGAATAATTTCTTTTGGCAGCGTTGTGTCAATGGATTGGGCGGTTAAATGCTCATTGAGTGGAATAGTATTTTTTTGAGTAAAAAATAAAAAAACCCCGACACCGGCAGTAACCGCAACAACAAATTGGAGAAAGCGAACAAAACTCACGATATTATTTATTAATAGTATCTTATCTTATTTTACTTGCTTGACACAAGCAAAATATGGTTATATACTGCACTTATAGCTCTTTGTACTACCCCAACACAACAAGCGCCGAATCCCCAGGAAGGATTGATCTTTTGATCATGCCTTCCTGGGGCACCGCGGTGCTTTAATTGTTCTTTCTTATTTTTAAAGGAGTCCTCTGGGCTCTTTTTTATTTTTACTAGGTGTACTAAGGTAAGGGTATGTTAGCGATGTATCGAAAATACCGGCCCAAGTCCTTGGGCGAGTTATTCGGGCAAGAACACATTGTAGAGGTTTTGAAAAATTCCGCTCGCCAAAATAAATTTGCCCATGCGTATTTATTTTATGGTTCCCGCGGTTCCGGAAAAACTACCACTGCCCGTTTATTGGCAAAATTAGTAAACTGTGAAGGCCGCCAAAAAAATAAAACTGCTCTCGCTAAAGGCGAACCTTGCAATCGATGCTCAGTTTGCGAAGCTATTGATAACGGCCGGGCATTGGACATTATTGAAATTGATGCGGCGTCTAATCGAGGGATTGATGAAATCCGTAACCTGAAAGAAGGCATTAAACTCTCCCCCACTTCTTTTAAATACAAAATATTTATTATTGATGAAACGCACATGCTGACCAAAGAAGCATTTAATGCGCTTTTAAAAACTTTGGAAGAGCCGCCGGCGCATGCGATTTTAATTTTAGCGACTACGGAATATGAAAAAGTTCCGGCAACCATTTCTTCCCGCACCCAGCGATTTCATTTTCGGAAATTAAGTTTGCAGGAAATCGGCCAGAAACTTGCCCATATCGTCCAGGCGGAAAAAATCAAAATTACTCCGGATGCCCTGGAACTGATTGGGGCATTGTCGGAAGGAAGTTTGCGGGATGCGGAATCTTTGCTGGATCAAATGACTTCGTTGGATCAGGATATTGAATTAAAAGACGTAGAAAAAATTGCAGGTAAAATCGGGCATAGAAAAACCATCCAGCTGGCGGATTTAATTCTCAAAAACGAATTGGCCAATACACTTAATTTTATCAGCGAAATTGACCAGGGTGGATACAATATTGTCCAACTAAACAAAGAACTGATCCATTATTTACGGAGAGCATTGACCTTAAAATTAAATCCGGCAGTTGAATCATTGTTTATCAAAGAACTCACTAAAGACGAACTTACCCATTTGAAGGCTCACGCCCAATTATTAAATCCGCAAAAACATATTCCTTTAATCAGGTCTTTAATTCGTGCCTACAGTGAAATGCGCTATAGCCCATTTGCTATTGTGCCGTTGGAAGTTACGCTTATTGAACATCTTCGTTAAATAAGTTATCATATGACTTGCACTTTGTGTAAAACTGCAAAAATAAGGGAGGAGTAATGATCAAAAATCCGGTTATCAAGACTCACATTCAAGCGGGAAACTTCTGTAAAGGAAAGCAGCACCATTGGAGCACTAAGGTCTTTAAGTCAGCGAACGGACAATTATTATTTGATACTAATACAGTATTGAATGAAACAGACGCCTACGTATCGCTTTCGTCTCGTGTCCTTCGCCGTGTCCAGCGAGAACGGCAAGATGGCGCAGTCCAGTATGTTAAATGTCTTACTTGCCCGACAATTAAGGTGATTACTCAGATTCCGAATGGTTTACTGGATTCACCAAGATTAGCTCGGATGTAATTCTTGTAGGATCTGTTTCTTAAAAAATAAATATAAAATGGAGGGGTTGAGTGGCTAAAAGCAACACAAAAAGAGCGCCAGAAAATCTTCACTATACGGAGTTGGAATCTTGGATTGAACCAAATACCATTGGTGATTTTAGCAATCATCAAGATTTTTGCTGCGGGCAACCAACGCAAAATGTTATCTTTATGAAAAGTTATCAATCCAAGACTGAGGAGAAATATGGAATACGGGTAGATGGCTATGGAGCGCGTTGCCGGCAGTGCAAGGCAACTCGGAAGATTAATGATGGTTTATTTTCTGTCATCTGGTTTTCCGGAAATCCAATCCAACGACCATTCAAGTCCTTAGATTAGTTAGTGACTCCCCTTAGCGCATTCCGCTAAGGGGAGTTTTTTATAGGCGTTGGACAATTCTATGATTTTGTAGTATTATTCTAAGATATTTAGAAGCGCGGTTTCGCGCATTTTTTATGATACACATTCGAAATATCGCCATTATCGCTCACGTTGACCACGGCAAAACCACGCTCGTGGATTCTTTGTTGAAACAATCTAATACCGATTTGGGCAAGTTAAGCCAGCAGGAGCAAATTATGGATTCTAATGAGCTCGAAAAAGAACGGGGCATTACTATTTTCTCTAAAAATGCCGCAGTGGTATACGAAGGCGTTAAAATTAATATCATTGATACTCCCGGCCACGCGGATTTCGGCGGAGAAGTGGAACGAGTGCTGAATATGGCGGATGGCGCATTATTGTTGGTAGACGCGCAAGAGGGTCCGATGCCGCAAACTCGTTTTGTCTTGAAAAAAGCGTTGGCAATCGGCCATAAAATTATCGTAGTTATTAACAAGGTGGATAAACCAAACGCGCGGATTAATTATACTTTGGAAAAAATCATAGAATTATTTATTGAACTAGGGGCCAACAACGAGCAGTTAAATTTTCCTATTGTCTACGCTTCCGGCCGTCTTGGAAAAGCCGGTCACACGCCGGAATTGGAAAAAATGGTAGATATCCAACCAGTATTTGAATCGGTTATCGCCAATATCCCCGAACCGCAAACCAACATCCAGGCGCCGCTGCAAATGATGATTGTTTCCATTTCTTATGACAATTACAAAGGAAAAATTGGTGTGGGCCGAATTCTTCAAGGTTTGATTAAAAACAACCAGCCGATTGTCCGAATTACTCGGGATGGCAAAAAGACCCAACATAAAATTACCGCGCTAATGAGTTTCGCTGGTTTGGCGAAAGTAGAAGTTCCGGAATTATTTGCCGGTGATATCGCGTCCGTAGCTGGAATTGAAGATATCAACATTGGTGACACTATTGCGGATGCGGAAAATCCGGTTGCCTTGCCGCCGATTAATATTGAAAAACCGACTGTGAAAATGATTTTTAGTGTGAATAACTCCCCTTTTGCCGGACAGGAAGGGCAGTATTGCACTTCCCGTAATTTGAAGGAACGTTTGGAAAAAGAATTGGATAATGATGTGGCGTTGAAGGTGGAGCCGGGCAAATCTCCGGATGAATTTATCGTGAGCGGCCGGGGCGAATTGCATTTAGGAATTTTAATTGAAAAAATGCGACGAGAAGGTTATGAATTACAAGTTTCTAGACCGGAAGTGATTATGGTGGAGGAAAACGGAAAAATGTGCGAACCAGTAGAAGATGTTTGGGTAGAAGTGCCGGAACAGTATTCCGGAATGATTATCCAAAAAATGAGCGCTCGGAAAGGAGAGCTGAAAAATCTAAGCGTGGAAAACGGCATCGCTTATTTCCACTTCTTTATTCCGACTCGCGGTTTAATTGGTTTTCGAAATGAGCTGCTGATGGAAACTAAGGGTTTGGGAGTTATTAATTCTCTGTTTTCTGGTTATTTGCCACAATTTGGCGATTTTCAGAATAACCCACATGGTTCTTTAATTGTTCACGAAACTGGATCAACTACCGCCTATGGTTTGCTGGGCGCGCAAGAACGCGGAGAATTGTTTGTAGGGCCGGGCGTGAAAGTTTACGAAGGGCAAGTCGTGGGCCAAAATGCCAAAGCAACAGATTTAACAATGCATGTTTGCCGACAGAAACAGCTGACTAACTTCCGCGCAAAAACCGATGCGGTCACAGATGACTTGATTCCGCCTCGAGCAATGTCTTTAGAGCAATGTTTGGAATATCTTGGCGAAGATGAACTGATGGAAGTGACGCCAAAAAGCATTCGGATTAGGAAGAAGATTTTGAAGAATAACTTGAGGAAGTAGGTTTCGTTCTGCCACCAATATCACTCTTCTCGCTCTCCGCATATACCCCTCGGAACCGGCTGTCCGTTTCCTCCAGCGGGAAACGGCAGCACTTAGTTCTCGCGTTGCCATCCGCCAAGATGGCGGAACCAATCTGGCAACGCTCCGAAATATTCCTCAGAATATATGCAGAGAGCCATCACCTTAAACACCTTGAGAAATTAGCTCGTTTTAGCTAGAATAATAACGGCTTTGATAGGCCATTGTATCTATTGCCAGGTCGTCTAATGGTAGGACAGCAGCCTTTGGAGCTGCGAATTTTGGTTCGATTCCAAGCCTGGCAGCCAAAAACTTTTGAACTTGTGAGGTAGTTACATATTGATATATAATCATATCTTATGATTCTCGTAACTCATGGAATTGTTGGCGGCGCGATCGGAAGATTCTTGCCCACTCACCCGATTCTTGCCTTTGCTTTGGGTTTTTTGAGCCATTTCGTTATAGACGCAATTCCCCACTGGCATTACCCCCTTACCTCAATTGAGGAAGACACTCAAAATCCATTGAATAATGATTTGCCAGTTACTAAAAAAGCTATTCGCGATTTTTTTGCCATTGGCGTTGATTGCCTTTCGGGAATATTAATTGCTCTTTATTTTTTAAAAGGCGATTTTTCTATGGATACCGCGTTTATTTCTATTGTTGCCGGCGCGCTGGGCGGGATTGTTCCGGACGCGCTCCAATTCGTGTATTGGAAATGGCGCCGGGAACCATTGGTTTCTTTGCAGAAATTCCATCTTTATATACATTCTAAAATGAATATAGACGATCAATATTTAGTTGGCATTACTACTCAAACCACCTTTGCAATTTTAGTTATCTGGATTACGAATATCTTAACGTGAGCGCAATAATAGAAACAGCAGTTTTCGGCGGCGGATGCTTTTGGTGCACGGAAGCGATTTTTAATGAATTAAAAGGCGTGATTTCGGTTCTGCCCGGTTATGCCGGTGGAAGCGCAAAAAATCCAACTTATGCGCAAATATGTACCGGTGAAACCGGCCACGCCGAAGTGATTAAAATAGAATTTGATCCGACGGTAATTAAATATCAAGATCTTTTAACGGTTTTTTTCGCAACTCATGACCCAAGCACATTAAATCGGCAAGGAAATGATATTGGCACTCAGTATCGTTCCATTATTCTGTATACAAATAAAGAACAAAAAAGCCAAGCGGAAGCATTTATTAAGGGATTAAATAATTCTAATCCACAAGGAAAACCAATCGTGACGGAAATAGAACCATTGACGCAATTTTATGGAGCGGAAGATTACCATAAACGTTATTATGAGAATAATAAATCACAACCCTATTGCGAACTGATTATTAATCCAAAATTGGAAAAGGTCCAAAAACAATTTGAACAACTTTTAAAATCCAATGAAAAAAGATAACGAATTGCCTCCGGATTTATATCATGTGGCCAGAGAAAAAGGAACCGAAGTTCCGTTTACCGGAAAGTTTTGGAATACTCACGAACAAGGTGTTTTTAAGTGCGCAATTTGCGGCACAAAATTATTTTCGTCCAATACTAAGTTTGATTCTGGTACTGGCTGGCCGAGTTTTACCGAACCAGCCAATTTAGAACGTATTGAGCTAAACGAGGACTTGAGTGGCGGTCTGCGACGCACTGAAGTACTCTGTAAAAAATGCGGCGCTCATCTTGGACATGTCTTTGACGATGGACCTAAAGAAAAAGGCGGAAAACGCTATTGCATCAATTCAGTTTGTTTAGAATTAGAGAAAAAACAGTAAATCATCTATAATAAAAACATGGGTTCTCAAAAGGTACAACTCTATTTTTTCATTAGCTTGTTCTTGGGAATTTTAGCGCTCGCTTTTTCTATTTTCTTTCCCTATCTCGGATTATTAACCGTTGCCGCTACTTTTGCGGTTGTCTTTCATCCTTTATATAAAAAAATCCAACTCTTAACACTTCGGAATCAAAGTTTCGCCGCTCTAATCACGATCATTATTATTTTGTGCATAGTAATGATACCGCTTTCTTTTTTTGGAACATTAGCGGTTCAGCAAGCGCGCGCGGTTTATGATCATTTAAGTTTTGGCGGCGTGGATGGCATTACGGCAACGTTGGAAACTATAGAATCCGGCATAAAATCTTTTTTTCCTAAGTTTACTCTCAATATCAGCGAATATGTCCGAGAAGCATTGAATTGGATTATTCAAAATTTTGGCAATGTCTTTACCGGTGTTGTGCAAATTATTTTTGGATTTCTATTGGGGCTGGTGGCATTGTTTTATTTTTTGCGAGATGGAGAAAAATTAATGGGTGTTTTGGTCGCCTTGAGCCCGCTGCCGGATATTTCTGATGAGTTTATTTTTTCTCATTTGGGAAAAGCGATAAATTCTGTTATTAAAGGATCGCTGGTAATTGCCATCATCCAGGGTATTCTTACGGGTTTGGGTTTTACATTGTTTCAAGTTCCCAACCCCGCTTTATGGGGCAGTATTGCTTCCATTACCGCGCTTATTCCTGGTATTGGCACGGCGCTGGTGTTAATTCCCGGGATTCTCTATCTTTTCTTTAGTTTTAAAATAGGTTTGGGTTTTGGTTTGCTGGCGTGGGGAATACTGGCAGTGGGTTTAATCGATAATATATTGGGTCCGACTTTGGTCGGTCGGGGGACAAAAATTCATCCATTTTTAGTGTTGTTTGGCGTTTTGGGCGGTATCCAACTCTTCGGTCCGGCCGGATTTATTGCTGGACCGCTGATTCTTAGCTTGCTTTTTGCTCTTGCAGAAATTTATTCTAAATCTCCAGCAATTCGTATTGTAAGGGAAAACGATAATCTTTAACTTTATGCCACGGCACCAACATCAAAGTCCATTACTTGTTCTGCTCTTATATTGGATTATCGCTTTGGGCGTGGTTGTTTTGATTGGCGGTTGGAATCCCCTGACCCGCCAAATTCTAGGCGTGCAAGTTATCCCGATGGCGCTTTCGGTGTATACGTTCAGCAAGCGAAAAGCTTAAAACGAAAAATTCAAAACAATAATCCAAAAGTTGAAATTCTTTTAAACTTTACACTGTTATTTTTAGCTTTACGTTTTGAATTTTTAGTTTATATTTTTAGATACCTTGCTACCGCAATTCCGCTGGAAATTGCTCCAATCACCATACCAAAGAATACTTGATAAAAAGTAATCTTAATTAAATTGCTATAAAAATAAATTTGCAAGTCCATGCCTGGCATTAACACTTTCAAATAAGGGGAAGTAAAATGCACTACTGGGCTAAATAAAATCAAACTTAAAAT
Source organism: Minisyncoccota bacterium (assembly GCA_036517155.1). Lineage (GTDB taxonomy): Bacteria > Patescibacteriota > Minisyncoccia > UBA6257 > 02-FULL-45-10c > DATDXY01. The sequence goes on along the minus strand of DATDXY010000010.1, from coordinate 7,663 downwards.
CGCCGCTAAAATCCCATAAAGTACGCCTTGAATGACATATGGTCCGCGAATAAATTTATTGGACGCGCCTACCAAACGCATCACGCTGATTTCATCTCGGGTGGAATGAATGCTCAACATAATAGTATTTAATGTCACCAATATCGCGATAATGGATAATATAATAATCAAAGTCACTCCCCCGCGTTGCGCGATGTCTAAGATAGACACTAATCGCCGAATAACTAATTCCCGTTGCGTGAAATCCACCCGATCCACATATTGAGTAAGATTGTCATTATTTAAAAACGAAGCAATGGCGGGATATTCTTTCGGGTCTTTGGCCACAATATTTAAAGAAGCTAATAATGGATTGCTTCCTACAACCGCCAGAGCTTCCATCGTTTCCGCTTCATCTTTATGGCGTTCTTGGAACAATTTTAAGGCGTCATCGCGGGAGATGTATTGCACGCCTTTCACTTCATTCATCGCTTCAATAGAGCGTTTGATTTTTAAAATTTGGTCTTCCTCGGTCTGGTTTTTAAAATAGACGCTGATGTCTATTTTATCTTTTAACGTGCTCAAAAAATTATCCGTAATCACGCTGAAAATAAACAAACTTTCAAACATAAACAACGCCAACATCATAACCGCTACCGTGGTGGTGGAAAGCCATTTGTTTCGCCAGAAGCTTTGAAATCCGTATTTAAGAATGCGCACTAGTAAGGTAACCATTAAAGTGTTTTATGCCAATACGTATTGGCCCTTTTCTTCGTCTCTAATAATTTTACCATTATCTAGGGTGATCACGCGACGTTTCAGGTTATTCACAATATCTCGGTTATGGGTTACTAGCATTACTGTGGTTCCGAGTTCGTTGATTTTCAAAATCAGTTTCATAATTTCCGCCGAGTTTATTGGATCCAAATTGCCGGTCGGTTCATCCGCCACCAATAACGCTGGCCGATGGATTAAAGAACGGGCAATAGCAACACGCTGTTTTTCTCCTCCGGAAAGTTCGTGGGGAAAATTATATAGCCGGGAAGTCAAACCCACCATCTCCACTACTTGCGGAACATATTCATCAATTTCTGATTGCGCTCGTCCTTCTACTTCCAACGCAAAAGCGATATTTTCATACACATTTTTCATTGGTAATAACCGGAAATCTTGAAAGACAATGCCGATTTGCCGGCGCAGAATCGGTAAATCGTCCATATCAATTTTATTGACTTCGTGCTCGCCAAAAAAAATTCTGCCCTTAGATGGCTTTTCTTCGCCGATCAGCAATTTAATAATTGTTGATTTTCCGGCGCCGTTTTTTCCTACTACCGATACAAATTCGTTTTGTTTGATAGTAAACGTGGCATTATCCAGGGCAATTGAACCGCCGTTATAGATTTTGGAAACGTTTTGAAAAGAAATCATAGTTACTGAAATAGATTCTATAATTCTAACTCGGCTTCAATGAACTTATCAAGGTCGCCGTTCAATACTTTCTCCGGTTGATGATGCTCCACCTTGGTCCGATGGTCTTTTACTTGCTGATATGGATGCAATACATAGGAGCGGATCTGACTGCCCCATTCCGGTTTGACTTGGGTGCGGAGCGATTTTAATTCTTTTTCCTGTCGGCTTTCTAAAAGCTTGAATAATTTGATTTTCAAAAGCGTTAACGCTTTTTCCTTGTTTTGCAGTTGGGAACGTTCGTTTTGAGATCCGGCGGCAATGCCAGTAGGAAGATGCACTGCCCGAACGGCGGTTTCCCGTTTATTGACGTTTTGGCCGCCTGGGCCGCTGGAACGGGTAGTTTCTATTTTCAAATCTTCCGGCGGGATAACAATGTGCCGTAGTTCCATTTCCGGTAATTGCGGCAGTACTTCTACGAGCGCGAACGAAGTATGACGAAGCTGTTTGGAATCAAATGGTGAAATTCGCACCAATCGATGCACTCCCATTTCTTTTTTTAAAGTGCCGTAGGCATATTCGCCCTTAATATCAATCGCCCGATCATCCACTAAGGAAACTTTCCAGCCTCGCTTGGTGGCGTACTTCACATACATATTCAAAAGCATATTCGCCCAATCTTTCGCGTCTTCGCCGCCGACACCGGGAAAAATCGCCAAGTGCGCGGAATGTTTATCGTACTCGGTATTTAATTCTTTCAGCGGCTTAGTATTCATAATGAGCCACCTCCCGGATTTGAACCGGGGACCTTTCCCTTACGAAGGGACTGCTCTGCCGCTGAGCTAAGGTGGCTTTTATTATTTTAATTGACTGCTCTGCTGCTGCCTGCCCGGCCAGGGAGCTAAGGTGGCTTAGATAATCCGACTTACGAGATATCCTATCACATAAGCCACGGCGGCAGCTATACCCCCGACTGTCAACATTTCCAGGCCGGAAATAACAACATTTTTCTTTGTCAGTAACACCCGCAAGGCGCCAACCACAAAGAGCGCAATCGCCGTTGCCGCAATAGAAACCAACAAAGAATCTGCCACAGAACTAAAAAGAAGGAACGGTAATAAAGGAAGGCTGCCAGAAATTACAAATGCCGCAAATGTAAGCGTAGAAGCGACTAATTCTTGCCGAGAACCATTCTGGTGCAAGCCCAATTCATAACGCATCATAAAATCTACCCAGAATTTTTTATTCTTGCTGACAAGCCGAACCAAATTTTCCGTATCGTTTTGGTCATAGCCTTCACTCTGAAAAATTTGCCGAATTTCTTGCCGTTCCCGGTCTGGCATAGTTTCAATTTCTTGATATTCTCGCTGTTCCTCTTCTTCAAAGAGTTGATTTTCCGATCGGCTGCCCAGAAAATTACTGGCAGCCATAGAGAAACCATCCGCGATAAGATTAGAGAAACCCAAAATTAAAATCACCGTTGGATCCAGCGATGCCCCAATAGTGCCGGCCACCACCGCAAAAGTAGTAATGATGCCGTCATTAGCGCCATAAACAATATCTTTTATGTAACTGCCTAATCCTCGGGTATGTTTTTCATAATGCATATATTTTGGAGCGGATGATGGGAATCGAACCCACGACCTAACCTTGGGAAGGTTATGTATTACCACTATACTACATCCGCATTCAAGATGATGTTATTTCGATTCCTGACCCATTCCACTTTAAATATGGGACAAGGATTATTACTTTAGAGTTTTGTGACACACCTTTCAGCCATTCTTTAAAATCAGTTTTTTCGGTCAATTTTCGCTCTTCCAATAATTCTCGGCGCGCTTGAGTGACTACAATCCTTTCTTTAAATTCCTCCAACGTCATACCATAGAGCGTATCTGCTGCTTCCGCAAGATTGTTTAATTGCACATTCTTGGAAATCAGGTTTTCTACCCTGACATCCAAATTATCGCCAAATTCTTTTTGCGCTTCCTTAAAAATAATAGCGTCAATAACGATTTTTTCCAAAGCAGAACGGCGAATTTCTTGTTTTGTGCTTTCTTCTTTTAAAACATTCTGGTTAGTTTTATTAGCGCCATATGTTAATAACGCATTGGTAAAGTAGTGCGCCGCTGCTTGATAGTCTTTCTCCAAGGTGGAAGCGCTGACAAATTTAAAATCTATGATTGCCACTGGATACCAGCCGTTGTGGACGGTAAAATAAGAACCTAACCCAATAAGCAGTAATCCAAAAAAAATAAATAAAGAAGTGCGAAATGACATGTGAGAATCTCTTCTAATTTTGGGGCGGAATAACAATAATCATATTTTCTCCTGGTGATTTGTAGTTAAATTGGGACCGTAATTCTTTTTCCAGATTAGTCGGATGACTAAAGTATTCTAAATCCGCCTGCAACCGTTTATTTTCATCAGTCATTTCCACAATAGACTGATTCAATTTATCAGTGGATTGGCGAAGTTCTGCGTGTTGTTTATACAATCTAAAAATTTGAAAACCAATTGCAATTATAACACCGCCCATTAAAATCATCCCAACGATTTTCATTCTTTTAGTGTATCATTTTTTCAATAGCTCTTTAAATACTTTAGCGGGAATGCTGATATCGCTCTTAGTGGCGCGTTCTTCAAGCCTTTCTTTGCCGCGTTTCTGTTTTTTCCAGAGTTTCATTTTTCTAGTTCGGTCGCCGCCGGTTTTCCCAAAGTTACCGAGCAATTTTTTCATTGCTGGCAGGGTTTCTCTCGCCAGAATTCGGCCGCCACTGGACGCTTGAATTGCCTGGGAAAACTGCTGGCGCGGTAATAAATCCCGCAAGCGTTCCACGGTTTTTCTTGCTTCCCGATCTAAATCTTCCTGGTGGATAATCCGAGTTAAACCACTGATAATGTGGGATGCAATTAGTACTTCCAATTTCGCGACGTTAGTTTTCTGATATTCGGACACTGTATAACTCAGCGAAGCATAACCGGAAGAAACTGATTTTAATTGATCATCGAAATCTCGAATGAGTTCTGCAAGCGGCACTTTGGCGGTAACGCGCAGCGAATTTCCGATTGTAGTGGTATTTACGTCATTTAAACGGAATATATTTTGCAGTTGCAGTACTGCTCCTAAATACTCCGAAGGAGTTACAATTTCTACAACGGCAATCGGCTCTTCTACTTCTAAGTAATCATCCGGGAAATCTTTAGGATTATTGATAACATTCCATTTTTCGTTTCTCATTTTGACGCGATAGGATACGGAAGGAAAGCTATGTAGAGTACGCATGTGGAACTCTTTTTCCAATCGCTCAGCCGTAATTTCAAAGTGCAATCGTCCTAAGAAACCCGCCTTTAATCCCCGCCCAAGATATTCATTGAAATCCGGTTCAAAACGAATTGCGGAATCATTAAGTTTTAATTTTCCGAAAGCGCTTCGCAAATCTTCATAGTCATCATTGTCTTCTGGATAAAACGAGACGAATACCACGGGTTGGGGATTTTGGTATCCTGGTAAAGCCAAGGATTTTGCTTCTGTCAGCGGCCATTCTTTGGGAATCAAAATGGTATCACCAATTTTTAGCGTTTCCGGATCTTTCAATCCGGTTGCAATATAACCTATAAGGCCATTTTCAATATGGGCATCAGGATTGAGTTCTGGGCTAAAATGGCCAAGCTCTTTAATCTTGAATTTGGTATCGGTGGCAATTAAATACGCATCTTCTCCAGAGTTTGCTTTTCCGCCAAAGACTCGGACACCGGCAACAATACCTTTGTGTTCGTGATAAAAAGAATCAAACACGAGAGCGCGAAAATTTGCCCGCGGATTTATTTTAGCGCTTGGCGGAGGAATTTTTCGGATTACCGTATTTAATAATTCTTGAATTCCTTCTCCAGTTTTTCCGGAAATTTTCAGAATTTCTGATTCCGATACACCGATTAACTCCGCTGTTTGGCGAATGATTTCCGGAACTCCAGTTGGTTGCAAATCAATTTTATTAACCGCGCCAATAATCGTTAGCCCAGCCAGCTGGGCATTGTGAAAATTAGCCAAAGTTTGGGCTTGAATGCCTTGAGTTGCGTCAACAAGTAAAATTGCGCCTTCTACCGCTTCTAATGCCCGAGAAACTTCGTAGGAAAAATCAGAATGACCCGGCGTATCAATTAAATTGAGAATATACGCTTGATTATTTAATTGATATTTCATTCGCACTGGCGCCATTTTAATGGTAATCCCCCGTTCCCGTTCTAGCTCCAATTGATCAAGATATTGGGCTTTCATCTGTCGTTTTTCTACCGTGCCAGTCAATTCTAAAAACCGATCGGCAAGAGTAGATTTGCCGTGGTCAATGTGGGCAATAATGCAAAAATTCCTGATGAATTCCATGAGAACTGTATTTTACTGGATTTGGGCGTTTTTCACAATTGTTTTGATTTGTTTTTTAAATCTAGTTTTAGAAAAACGTTGGGCAGAACGCTGAATCACAGAAGAACTGAAAGTTGTTAATAAAAACTTTTTTACCGCGAACACAAGATCTGGAACAGTTTGGTGGGCAAAAAATATGCCAGTTTTACCTTCTTGGACAATCTCTCTGGCTCCTCCTCCCGCGTAGGCAATGACTGGCGTTCCGCACGCTTGCGCTTCCGCCGCCACTAAGCCAAAATCTTCCACTTGAGGAAAAATCAGCGCCTCAGCGCCGCTATATAAAAGCCGTAATTCATTTTCGTTCACAAACGGCACAAATTGGATTTTTGAGGAATGCGCCATCGCTTTCAAGCGTTCTTGCTCTGGGCCAACGCCAACCACAATTAATGGCAAATGCAGCTGATTGAAAGCTTCAATAATTAAATCAAATCGTTTGTAACGCAAGAACCTTCCCACCGCTAAAAAATACCCGTCTCGTGATGCATTTTTATCCGGATAAAATATTTCTAAATCCACCGGCGGATATAACACATCGGCTTCTCGGCCGTAATATTTTTTTATTTTTTCCGCGATAAAATGAGAGATAGCGATAATTTGTTGCGGACGCTGGCCAGCGCGATAATCCCACCAGCGTAAATAAGCGAATGCCGGAGACGCCAATATTTTCATAAATCCCGGCCAATGGGAAAAATAATTCGGAAATTCCCAAGCATAGCGCAATGGCGTGTAGCAATAAGAAAGATGTGGTATTTGCGATGTATGAGAAATACCTTTGGCAAATCCGGCAGTCGCCGACAAAATCACATCATATCCATCCGACAGTTTTAAAAACGAAGCAGCAGTCGGCATCAGCGGTATGAATATTCTATGGTTCCGCCAAACAATTTTTTTATCTAAAAAGCTGGTTTTCTCAACGAAAGAATCAAATCGACGATGAGTTTGCTCCAAATCATGAAAAAGCGTATAAACGCGCGCTTCTGGAAAGGTTTCTAATAATACTTCCAGAACCCGTTCCGCGCCGCCGTATTGGTTCAAATAATCATGCACAATCGCGATTCGCATATATTCATTCTACCCAGCTTATTGATATAATAGAAGCACGTTTGTTATGGTACACGACCTTATAAAGCGCTGCATGGATATTACTGGGTCTTTGATTGGCCTTGTTTTTATTTCTGCGCTGTATCCCTTTGCCGCAATAATGATTAAATTAGATTCTCCCGGTCCGGCATTAATTAAACTACCACGAATTAGCCGAGGAAAAATGATTTATGTTTATAAATTTCGTTCCATGCGACATAACGCTCATCCAGAAAAGAAATTATTACGGCATCTTAATGAAAGAAAAGACGGTTCTTTTTTTAAAATTTCTAATGATCCCAGAATTACCCGCGTTGGCAGAATACTCCGGAAATGGCACATTGATGAATTTCCCCAATTAATTAATGTACTCAAAGGAGAACTTTCTTTAGTCGGTCCGCGGCCGCATGAACCGGAAGAAATGTACGATTATCCAGCCCCCTATCGGCATTTATTATTGGCGAAAGCGGGCATCACCGGACTTTCTCAGGTGAATGGCGCTTCCGGTTTGCCGTTTTTGAGAGAATTAGAATTGGACAGCGCGTATCTGCGCCAACAATCGCTTTTGCTAGATTTAAAAATTCTTTTCAAGACCTTGTATATTTTCTTTTTTGATCCAAATGGAATTTGATATGTTATAATAAAAAAATGCGTTCCTATCGTTCCGCCTTCACTCTCGTAGAATTGGTTATCTACATCGGCATCGTAGCCATCGCTGGCTCCTTCATGGGCGGAGTCTTACTCAATGTCACCAAAGTCCAGAATCGCCAAGTC
>DATDXY010000009.1:0-67196 GCA_036517155.1 Minisyncoccota bacterium | reverse complement strand
GGCAGTAGCGATTTCTACTCCTCCTCTGTATACCTTATAGCCAGTGACTCCTACGTTATCTGTAGAGGCCGTCCAGGAGAGATTGATTTGGGAGGAAGAGATGAAGGTTGAGATCAGACCAGTTGGGGTGGAGGGGGCAGTAACGTCGGCGGCAGCTCCAATGGTTATAGGAAATCCGGTGGCATTTCTATTTCCACTCGTATCAGTTACAAATACGTAAGCAGTTTGCCCGTTTGGTAATGACCCTTGATTCAAAGTAATAGCGATAGAATTATCCGACCAAGAAGAAGGAATTTGAATTTCCCGCATATTGGTGGAACTAGCATAGTTAGAACTGGTTCCGATTTCTACCCGAGCCCAAGAAGTATCCACGTATACATCATCCATGTAGTAATCGTTAGGAGCATTGTCGGATGGATCCGGATTCCCCTCGCCTGCGCTCCAAGAATTATAAAAACCAACATTCAAAGGACGTTTAAAAGCGCTATAATTCAACCTGGTAATCAAATTGGTATCTGCATTCTGAAGCACACCGTCAAACCAGGCATAGTATTTGCCATCAGCAATTCCCAAGGCCGAGTTCTCCTGATATGCAAACTGGAGATGATGCCAAGACCCCTTTGTAAATATCGTTCGCAAATTGCCAAAATAATAACCGCCTGAGTTAGTCGGCCCAACATATTCAACGGTATAAATTATATTATTGCCCCACCCTTGATACGCCGCAAAAAAATTCTCATTAATACTTCCCGGATTCCACAGCCTGAACATTTTAATATTGGAAAGAAATTTTGGCGGATCCGGATAAGCCCCAGTCCCCCAATCCCAGTTATTATCCAGATAGACCCAATACGATACATACCATGTCGGCGCTAAAATGCTGTTACTGCCAGTTAAATAAGCATTGTGCACATCCTCTGATGTTCCGGTCTTGAAATCATGGCGAATATTATTTGTGGAATTAGCAGTTCGATTATTGGTTGGATTAATAGTGAGACCAGCTGTGCTGGACCAATATGGCTTGAAAGAGCCATTATCAAACGTATCCCAGGTAACCGGAGCAGCTGTGCTTTTCGCGCCAAAATTAGAACCGGAAATGGTGACGACTTGATTATGAGTAAGCGTGCCATTCACTGCGCTGATAACCGGATTACTAGGCGTCAATGTAGTCGTATTTGCAGAAGAGGACTGCGCTGATTGATTATTAGTCGCATCATATGCGGATATGGTATAGGAATAATTGGTGTTGGGATTCAAACCAACATCTATGTATGTAGTACTTGTTGTTGCCGAAATTTCAGATCCGCCACGATATATTTTATAACCCGCCACAATTACATTATCCGTGGAAGAATTCCAGGAAATGCTAATTTGCGTGGCAGAAAGCGCTGTCGCGGAAATTCCTGTCGGCACGCTTGGCGCCTGCGTGTCCACTACGGTAGTTGTTGCAATTACCGGCGTTGATTGGGCGGAAAAATTATTGTTTGCGTCATAGGCAGAAACCGTATAAGTATACGCGGTGCCTTCGGTCAAACCAGTATCACTATAAGTAGTTGGACTCGAAGGTAAATTTCCTAAAGACGAGCCATTGCGATAGAGATTATAACCGCCAATCACACCACTATCATCGGTCGAAGCATTCCAAAAAAGATTGATTTGAGAAGCAGAAAGTGGCGTTGCGGTTAGTCCGGTGGGTATTGAAGGCGGTGCGCTGTCAGTTGACATACTCTCGTCAGCGCCAATATCCCAAGCGCTGGTTCTTGCATCACCATCAATATCGCCGCTCAATGGGAAAGAGGCATCGCTGGTCAAGATTGACCCTGTATTCCAAGCATTCGCATCGCCAAAAACTAAATGAAAGTTTTCTCCAGCAACGTTAATAAAACTAACAGTTTTATTTCTAAAGGCAGAGTTTGGCGAACTGGCATCTGGAGAAATGTTTGAAGCAGTATCAAAGGTAGTCCAAGAAGATTGAGAAACTTGGGCATAAGCGGCAGAACTAGAAGCAACAAGATTATTTTTCAGGCGTAAAATGTCCCCGTCTGCCCATGGGCTAAAACTAAAAGCATAATTACGCGCGTCATATACGGTATTATTATAAGCAACAAATTCATCATTAATTTTTGTTGTGTAATCTACTCCCCGAGAAAAACCATAGATCACATTATTGGCTAAAACCATTTTTTTCCCAGTACCATTATTGTTTGCATCCGAATTAACTCCTATATTCCCAGAAGTAACATAAGGGTTAGTTTTTTTGATAATTGAATTGGTAATTTGCACCCGGGCAACAACACTGCTAGAAGCAGTAGTCCACTTTACGCCATTCGCGCTAGAACTACCAGTGTCGATGCGGGCATTCTCAATTTGCAAACCATCTAAAATAACATGGTTAGTTGCTATATCAATAGTTTGAAAATAATTAGTAGAGGTAATTCTAAATTTCGTCGCGTCCCATTTACCCGCATGCCGCGCTGCGGCAGTGGTATAAATTTTAATATAATTATTCGCTCCAGTTTTCCAACCACTAATGGTTAAACCGGAACCATCTGTCGCGGTAATGGCATTATTCCAAGGCCCATCAATTTGAGCGATAGCGATTTTGTCCGAGCAAATTAAATCTCCCGGCAAACAAGCGCCAAAATCAATTCCTCCATAAGCATTTTCCCACGCTTGCAAAGAAGCATAGCAATTTGTATATCCGGTACAATCCTGACGCACTAAACCAACTACTTCCGTCGCTGTTGATCCGGATTGCAATATAAGTACAAAAATTCCAGCTACAATAGCTAAAAATACAATACGCAACAAATACTCAAAGCGTTGAGTCATTAATGATTGGTCTATTCAAATTTTAAATAGAAACTGAATTAAAGGCAATTAGTTTCTGCACAGTTACATACAATATTTTGGTGCGCGGGAGAGGATTCGAACCTCCAAGCCCTTGCGAGCGCTACCACCTCAAGGTAGTGCGTCTGCCAGTTTCGCCACCCGCGCGAAATGTACTTCTTATACTATTCGAATCACACGTCAAAAACAAGAATCCCGCTTTTAGCGGGATTCTTAAAATTAACTTGCGGTTCCAATTTTTTGTCGGGTCTGTTTTCGGGAAAGCTTGCGAATATAATACAATTTCGCCCGGCTCACCTTCTTCGGCGAACTGATTATTTCTACTTTTTCAATCTTAGGCGAATGAATCGGAAAAATCTTCTCCACACCAACACCAGCCAGCGTTGTTCGGACCGTAAACATAGCCCCAGCCTCTGAACCGTGTTTTCGGGCAATCACCAAGCCTTGAAACTGGGCAATTCGCTCCTTATCCCCTTCCTTCACTTTTTCGAAGACTTTAATGGTTGCTCCGGCTTTTATTTTCGGCAAAACTGAGTCATGAATCATAGTTTCCTTATAATAATGGGTTATATAAGTAAAGTCAAACCTATGATATTGTAAAAATATGACCGATAAGCCACCGGCGAAAGTTACCTTTACGGATTTTTCCGAAAAACCGCGGCACGTGTTTTTAATTTTCGCAATATGTGGGATTTTTTTGTTTGCCTATGCTCTCAATGTCTTTCATTTTAAGACCTTGGTGAGTGAGAACATTCGTTCGCTGACCGGTGATTTTCGCAATGCCCATTCTGCCGCCCAAGAATTAAATACCGAAGCGGTTTCGGATTCGTTAAATAATGTCCAACAAAAAATTAGTTCCTTAAAATCCAATGCCGAACGTCTTGGTTTGCCAGCCTTAATAACATCTTTAAATAATTTCCTACCTGGAATTAAAACTTTTCCAGAGGTGCTGAATCTCACTTCGGAACTCAGCACGCTTAGCGTTGCGGCGGCAAACAACATTAACACCCTCAAAGGCGCAAGCCTAGAATTATTCAACCAACAAGAAGGGCCAACTCTCCTAACTACGCTGGAACAACTTGCCGAGCACCTGAGTCTTATTGAAGAAAAAACTACGCAATTAACTGTCGCAATTCGCAAATTAAAAACTGTTTCCGCTTCGTTTGCGTCCATATCGGATATTCTGGAAAAAAATTACTCACCAGTCACCTATCAATTAAAAGATACTGAGGCTTTTGTTCGAGAGATATTGGCTATTTTCAAATCTTCAGAACCGCAGCATTTCCTTTTAATGTTTCAAAATCCAACGGAAATCCGGCCAGCCGGCGGTTTTCTTGGCAGCTTTGGCTATATGACATTTACGCAAGGCAACCTCAAGGAAATAAAAGTGGATGATATTTATAATGCTGACCGGCAATTAGACATTAAGGTTGTGCCGCCGCGAGAAATGCAATTGCTGACGCGCGACTGGGAAACGCGGGATGCTAATTGGTTCGCTAACTTCCCTACTTCCGCCAAAAAAGTCATTACTTTTTTAGAGCAAGCGGATCTTTTTCAAGAATCCAATACGCAATTTTTTGGGGCCATTGCCATCAACACTAACGTCCTCAAAACCCTTATCTCATTTCTTGGTCCGATTGATATCAAAGAATATGGTCTTACGATCAATGCCGATAATTTTTTGCAAGAATTGCAATACGAGATTGAAGCAGGCCGCGATCACCAACCCGGGCAAAATCCGAAAAAAGTTCTTTCTTTTCTCACGCCATTATTGATTGAGAAAATGGCAACGCTCAACGAGAATCAAAAACACGAACTCTTGAATCAATTAAAATCACATTTAGAGCGAAAAGATATTTTGCTTTATTTTAAAAATATGGAAATGCAACAATTTGTTTCCAATCTTAATATCGCCGGAGAGATTGCTGCTCTGCCAGAATCATTTATTGGGGATTATCTTATGGTAATTAATGCCAATCTTGCCGGAGGAAAAACGGACGCTTTTATTGACCAACAGATTAAGCTAGAAAGCGCGCTCGATGAAAAAGGCGGGGTAACCAATACTCTCAATATCACCCGTAGCCACAGCGGACAAAATGAAACCGAATGGTGGTACAACACTGCCAATAAAAATTATATAAAAATATTAGTTCCGTTGAATGCGCAATTATCCGAAGTAATTGGCGCTACCGAGCCGCCTACCAAAACCACATATGAATATATCCGCAATGGTTATCGTGTCGATCCCGATCTCGCTGCCATAGAAAATAGCGAAAACTATTTAGAAAATTTCCAAATGTGGCGGGGTTTCGAATTCGGTAAAACATCGTTCGGCACTCGCTTGAATATTCCCGCCGGAGAAAGCAAAACTCTTTCTTTGCAATACCAATATCAACTACCCACAATGCCAACACCAAATATGCTTTATCAATTCATTTTTGAAAAACAATCCGGCGTACAAGGTAATTTCCTATATACCATTAGCGCTCCATTGGGTTTTATATGGAAAGAGTCCAATGCCACGATTTTCCATTATGAAAATAAAGACCTGAAAACCAGAGAAATTATTGAGCTGACTTTAATAAAACAGTAAGTTCCGGCGGTAATTCTGCTTCGAGCTTAACCCGTTCTCCGCTCGGAGCGGTAAATTCAATCGCAGACGCATGCAAAAAATGTCGATCTAAAGACAGTGTTAAAGCTTTCTTTCCACCATAAATTTTATCACCAACAACCGGGTGGCCAATGGCCGCAAGATGAACCCGAATTTGATGAGTTCTCCCGGTTTTTGGTTGGACCGAAAGCAAGGTGCATTCCTTTTTTTGAATCAATAGGCGCCGTATCACTCTGTATTCGGTCAACGCCGGTTTTACTAGTTTATCGCTGTGGACGCTTCTTTTTGTCGTACCGGTCTTAATGCCAATCGGTTTATCAATAATCCCCACATCATCAATCACCGAACCCATCACTAAAGCAGTATAAGTTTTAGAAACTTGATGAGTTTGGAATAATCCTTTCAAATACTCAAACGTAGTTTGGTTGCGGGGAATAATCAATACCCCAGAGGTTTCTCTGTCCAATCGATGCACAATACCCGGACGTTGCGTTGGATTATCGCCAATGTTTTTCACCTCTGGATAATTTTCTAATAGCCAATCGGTTATTGTTGCTTCCGGCCGCTGATTGACTGCTTTAGAACCAGACGCGTGTACAAGCACTCCGCTTGGTTTATTCAGCACTAACAAATTTTTGTCCTTATAGATAATAGCGATATCCATATTTCACAGTTTAAATTCAAAAGTTAAAAGTATAAAGGGAAATTAAAAAGCCCCTATGGGATGAGGCCTTTTAATAGAATGAGACTTAAGAGTATTTATGAGGGAGATTATCGGTCGAAGAATAATCAACACACTCCAAAATCTCACGGTCATCTCATATAACTGGGCCTCTATTCTTTTGGTTTCGCGAGTCGGGAAGTCATTCGATAGGACACTAATACCCTGCCAATATCCCGAAGGATTAACGCTCCAATACTCAGGCCAATCAAGGTCACTCCTTTAATAATCCAGCTAGTTTTCATAAATGCGAAGACCAAAAAATTGAACAATGCCAAAGGATGTTCGGAAGCAATCAGCAGGGTATTACCAACCACTCGTTCCACAAATACAAATTTTCCAAATATGTACAGCGCTCCTACGATGACGATTAATTCAAATAATAAAATTGGCAGAATCTTAGCAAAAAACCAGACTGCGTAGACTTTCCATAAGATTCGATTTTTAAGTAATTCCATTGGTTTCATATTTATAAATCTTCTTCCATTAATTTCTTAAACAATCGTTTGGCTCGGAACATTCTCATTTTTAATGTGGAAATAGAAATTTTTTCTAATCGGGCAATATCTTCATAAGACTTATCTTCAAAATAGTAAATGCGCAATGGTTTGGCTAAATGTTCCGGCATCCTCACCAGCACTTTATCAATCGTCGCTTTGGCATCGCTCTGCATCACCTTATCTATGCCGCTGGAGGCCAGATTCGGATTGTCATCATATAGAACTGGGTCTAAGTACTCTACGTTTCCTTTAGTCTTTTTGAGTTTTTGATAATGAGTAAATGCGGTATTCATCAATACCTTGTATGCCCAGCTTTTGAATTGAATACCTTCTTGTTTTTCGAATCGGCTGGCATGACGATAAATCCGAATAAAAGTGTCCTGCACAATATCTTCCGCTTCTTCTAAACTATGGGTAATCCCCCGCGCCATACGCAAAAACGGCTCCTTATATTTATCTACAAGAATAGAAAAATAAGTCGGGTCCTCTTGGGCCAGTAATAAAATTTCTTCGTCCTTGAGTTCGTTATTATTCATACTTTCCTGTGCGCGCACCAAGGATCGGACTTGGGGCCTTCACAATGTCAATGTGACGCTCTACCACTGAGCTATGCGCGCCTCTGGTGCGTGTAGAAGGGATCGAACCTTCGGCCTCTTCATTATCAGTGAAGTGCTCTACCACTGAGCTATACACGCATACAATACCCATTAATGCTTGCTTATCTTTTCCTAAGTTCTTCGGTCTTATAAAACTCAAATCGAACGGCCGACTCGGTAATTACTTCTGAGCGTAAACCAGCCCGCAATTGATCTACCGCGAAACTAATGGAGAAAATAGCTAAGGTAACTAGTATAAACAACATTAAAATTCCAATTGCCAAAAATGTCAATTCCCTTTTATTGCGAAGATGGATTTTCATAGCAACTATTAAAGTTATTTTACTTGATAAAAAATTTGGCCATTAACGCTTTCTTCAAAGACATTTCCCTTTTGCGTCACATGTATATCTAGATATTTCACAAGATAACGACTCGCTTTTACGCTATCCAAAAAACGAATGACGTCTTGATAAGAACCAGTCGCAGTCATTTTAAATTGAATATGTCCCGGGCTGGCAATAGTCGGCGCGGTTTCCGCTCCCAAGTTAATTCCAAAACTTACCCGATGGGCGCGAGCGATGGCGTCCAAATCACCCGGAACATTCACCAATTCGTCTTTAATCGGCAGCACATTATTAATTAAATTATAATACGGTCCGGATTTTTCCAGATCGCTTTTTAATAAGCCGCGCGACTCTATAGCCGCTTTTTGGGATACTAGCATTTGCCGAGCGCTTTCAATAGCTCGCACTCGGCTTACTAAATCTACTCTTAAAAAAAATAATATCCCGCCTAAAAGCACTATCACTCCAATGCCAATACCCAGATTTTTTAAAAGCCATTCTTTAAAATTATTCATACCCCCGTACAGCATTTTAACATAATTTGCTTTATACTGAAATCTGTCTGAATAATAATTTTAAATTTAATCCATGACCGAACAGCAAAGTTATCATGCCTTAAATTGCGTATTGCAATCCAACTATGCAAAACTACAGCGACTAAAAATCGCTCATCAGACATGGTATCGCGCTTGGCAACACGAATCCCAACAATATTCTTCCTGCAATCCAGAAAAGCTTTGGGGGCAATTAGAATCCGAAGGGATTCAACTTTATCTCCAAGACGATGCGTCTTATCCGGCTTTACTGAAAGAAATCTCCTATCCACCCCTTGGCATATATATAAAAGGTAGCCTGCCCGGTCAGAGCCTACCCCAAGAAGCCAGCATAGCAATTGTCGGCACTAGAAAAGCGACCTTAGCGGGAAAAACAGCAGCAACGGCGTTGGCCCGAGATCTTTCCCAATATCGTATTCCAATTATCAGTGGCCTTGCCCTGGGGATTGATCAGGCGGCGCATTTCGGCGCATTAGAAGCATCCGGACACACTTATGCCGTTCTGGCGACTGGCTTAGACCGGGTATATCCGCGCCAACACATTGCACTAGCCCAGCAAATACTAGAACATCAAGGCGGACTGATTTCCGAATATCCTCCGGGAACCGCTTCTCTTCCTCATCATTTTTTGCAACGGAATCGTATCGTGAGCGGTCTTTCGCGAGCAACAATAGTAATTGAAGCGCCGGAACATTCCGGGTCGCTCGTCACTGCCCAGCACGCCTTGGAACAAAATCGAGAAGTATTTATTGTCCCTGGACCAATCCAGCATCCGAACTATCGCGGTTCTCACCAATTAATCCGCGCCGGCGCTCGTTTAATCACATCCGCAAAAGACATATTAGAAGATCTCAATATTGATCTCAAAAAAACTCCTTCTTTGCCATTTTCCTCATCTCACCCTCACGCAGAAGAACAAATTGTGTTAGATATTATAAAGGAACTTGGTTGGCCCTGCTCAATTGACAAAATTGGGCAAATCTCTAAAATCGAAATACCGAAGGTAAATCGCATCATTACCTTTTTAACCTTAAACGGCCAACTGCCAGAATTATTATGAAACTTATTATTGTAGAAAGTCCTACCAAAGCAAAAACGATTGCTCAATTTTTCAAAGGTGATTACCGAGTGGAATCGTCTTATGGCCACGTGCGTGATCTACCAAGAAGCAAACTAGGCGTTGATGTGGAGCATGATTTCCAGCCGCAATACGTTATCCCGAGAAAAACCACCAAGACCGTTAATAACTTGAAAAAGTTGGCAAAAAAAGCCAAAGAAGTTATTCTCGCGACTGATGAAGACAGGGAAGGCGAAGCGATTGCCTGGCATCTGGCTCAGGCGCTAAATTTGCATCCGGAAAAAGAAGATGTAAAACGAATCGTATTCCACGAAATTACTAAAACCGCGCTAGAACACGCGCTGCATTCTCCTCGAAAAATTGACCAAGATTTAGTTGACGCCCAACAGGGACGGCGTATTTTGGATCGTTTGGTGGGTTATAAACTTTCTCCTTTTCTTTGGCAAAAAATTGCTAAGGGTCTTTCGGCGGGACGGGTGCAATCTGTCGCGCTCCGATTAATCGTAGAACGAGAGGAAGAAATTGAAAAATTTGTTCCTACTGAATATTGGCAACTGGAAGCATTGCTCAAAAAGCAATCCGGCGATCCTCAATCAATTGAAGCGCGATTAGTAAAAATCAATGACACTACATTAGACCAACTGGATTTAAAAAATCAGGTAATGGTGGAGGAAATCGTCAAAACTATAGGAAAATCGGAATTCCAAATTATTCACCGGGAAACCAAAGAGGTAAATAAAAATCCATTGCCGCCGTTTATTACCAGCACCTTGCAACAAGAAGCCGCAAAACGCCTAGGTTTTTCCGCTAAAAAAACTATGTTAATGGCGCAGCGCCTTTATGAGCAGGGCTTGATTACTTATATGCGCACCGATTCGGTTAATCTTTCCCAAGAAGCGCTAACAACGGCAAAATCTTGGCTTACTGCCAATCTCGGCGAACGTTATGCCAGCCAAGCGCCGCGCGCATTCAAAAGCAAGTCCCGATTGGCCCAAGAAGCGCACGAAGCGATTCGCCCAACTAATATCACTCACACGCCCGACAACACTCCTATTAGCGAAAAAGGCGAGAAAGTACTTTACGGATTGATTTGGCAACGTTTTGTTGCTTCCCAAATGCCGCAAGCAATTTTTAATACTACCCAAGTGGATATTCGCGCTGCCCAATATACTTTCCGCGCCAGCGGCAATATCTTGGTATTTGATGGTTTTCTAAAAATCTGGGAACAAAAATTCCAAGAAAAAACTTTGCCACAATTATCGGAAAATGAAATATTATCTTTGATCGAGCTGAAACCATCACAACACTTCACTGAACCGCCACCCAGATTTAATGAAGCCAGCCTGATTAAAACCCTGGAAGAATTCGGCATTGGCCGACCCTCAACCTACGCGCCAACGATTTCCATCATTCAAGAACGAAATTATGTAGAAAAACGCGAGGCCCGGCTGTATCCGACGGATATGGGACGCCTCGTCAATAAAGTTTTAATTGAAAATTTTCCGGAAGTGGTAGACATAGACTTTACCGCCAAAATGGAAGAAAGTTTGGATAATATCGCCGAACATAAGGAGCGTTGGCAAGACGTAATTAAACAATTCTATGTTCCCTTTGAAAAAAATTTGTTGCAAAAGACCGCGGAAGTTATTAAAGCCAAACCGCCAGTGGAAATTACTAATATTCTTTGCGAAAAATGCGGCAAACCAATGGCAGTAAAAATGAGCCGTTTTGGAAAATTCCTGGCTTGCACTGGTTTCCCAGAATGCCGGAATACTAAATCGCTGGCCCCAAAGGAATCGCCGAAACCAACTGGCATGCATTGTCCGAAATGCGCCGAGGGAGACGTAATCGAACGCCGCGTTTCTCGCGGCCGCGCGCGAGGTAAATCTTTCTGGGGTTGTTCGCGTTATCCGAAATGTGATTATGCGTCGTGGACTAATCCTACATTACCGCCAACCGATGCCAAAAACTCCTCAACTGGACCAACTCCGGAAAAATAATCCGCTCGTGCAACGGGCGTATGAACTGGCGCAAAAATGTCACCAGGGACAAAAACGTAAAAGCGGTGAGCCTTATTTTTTTCATGTCGCAACTGCGGCGGAATATATTGCCCGCTGGGGTTTAGACCAAGACAGCATTATCGCCGCGCTTTTGCACGATATCGTTGAAGACACTAGTTATCCTCTAGAAAAAATCCGCCAAGAATTTAATCAAGATGTCGCTTTTCTTGTTGAAGGCCTGACTAAGCTGGGTAAAATCAAATATCGCGGCGTGGAACGACAAGTGGAAAATTTGCGAAAAATGATTTTGGCATTGAGCCAGGATATCCGAGTCATTATTATCAAATTGGCAGACCGACTGCATAATATGGAAACTTTGTATGCCCTGCCGCCGCAAAAACAAAAACGCATTGCTTTAGAAACTTCGGAAATCTATGCGCCGCTTGCCTATCGATTGGGTATGCAAAAAGTTAGCGGCGAGCTGGAAGATTTAGCCTTTCCCTTTATTTATCCCAGGGAATATCGCTGGCTAGAAAACCATATTGCGGAAAAATACGAAGAGCGGGAAAAATATTTAGAACGCGCCAAACCGATTATTATCGAAGCGTTGAAAAAAGCTAATGTGAAAATTATCCGCGTAGAATCTCGCGCCAAACGGTATTCCAGTTTGTATAAAAAATTGCTTCGCTATGATATGGATGTGGATAAGATTTATGATTTGGTGGCGCTTCGAATTATCGTTGAAGGCATTGAGGATTGTTATGCAACCCTAGGCATTATTCATAATTTATGGCCGCCGCTGCCAGGCCGGATTAAAGACTATATCGCCCTGCCAAAACCAAACCGATATCGTAGCCTACATACGACAGTCTTTTGCATTGACCAGCGGATTACGGAAATTCAAATCCGCACCGAATTAATGCATCAAGAATCGGAGAACGGTATTGCCGCCCATTGGCTTTATGAGCAACACAAGGGCGATAAAGCGTACCGAGAACGGCGAGTAGTAATCGGCGATCAAAAAGAATTAACTTGGGTAGAACAATTAAAACAATGGCAACAACATTTCGCTAGCCCGGAAGAATTTTTGGAATCCCTGAAAATTGATTTCTTTCGAGATAGGATTTTTGTCATTACTCCCCGGGGCGAAGTCATTGATCTGCCCGCTAACGCCACCCCGATTGATTTTGCCTATCATATTCATAGCAATGTCGGCGATCAATGTTCCGGAGCAAAAATAAACGGTAAATTAATGCCACTCCATACGCAATTGCGCTCTGGAGATGTAGTGGAAATTGTAATTCAAAAAGGAAAAAAGCCGTCGGAAGATTGGCTGGAATTCGTAAAAACCTCTCACGCTCGAAACCATATCCGAGCTGCTCTTAAGGGAAAAACCGCGCGACTTGCTCAGACTGGACCAACAGGAACGGAAATAAAGATTCTAGTCATGGATCGCCTGGGCCTAATAAAAGATTTAACTGGGATTTTTTCACGCTCTCATGTAAATATTACCAATATCTCTACCCTTGCTCATGCCAATCAAAAATTGCCAATTATTAAAATCAACTGCGATTTAACTCAAAAAGATAAGGTGGAAAAATTGATCGCTAAACTCAAAAAATTAAAAGAAGTTAAAAGTATTGTATATCAATTTATTTAACTTTTTGGCGTAGGAATGTTTCCTATAAAATCTTTTCCATTGTCGTTGGAATCAATGTTGTTTTGCCGAGTTAAAGATTGCCCCGATTCCGGATTCTGGGCAGCCGTTCCTTCAAAATCTTGCGCTTCGCCAAAACCAACTTTATCTATCACCCCGCCGTCAGGACCATACAATATAACCGTATTGTTATTGGCAATCGTATTAGATTTCGCCCACTGGACATCCGCTGTAACCGCTCCAGCATATCCCTCCTCATTCGCGAGTAAAAAATGACTCTGCGGAGCGATGGATTTTCCTTCTAATCGACTTTTCGGAACTAAACTGTATTCCGTGCCGCTGGAACTTTTTCTTTTAAGCGACCAATCAGTCAAAGCAACAACTATATCGGTGGGATTATATAATTCAATAAATTCGTCGTTAATAGTTACTCCGCTGACTTGAACTTCCGTAATCATTAGGGTTGCAATTGAACTCGCTGGAGAAATTTCCGCAGTACTTGTTGAAACGGCATTGGCAGTTTCAGCAGGATCAGTCTGAGAAAAAGGAATCGGGTTAGAAGATGTTGAAATTAATGGAACGCTATTTTCCGCCAGTGGCGTTCCATTAATTCCATTTACGCCATTTCCGGTATAAGTGTACCAACTAAAACTCATATGCCGTTCCATGGTCCTGCGCTCCCCGGGATTGCCTGCCGGCCAATCTGGCAACGCAATCACTTCATCAATTAAATGGCATTCTGGATCAAATAAACGTATCCCCTCGTTAGAATTGGAAAGCGCGCCGACATATATGGTATCAGCGGCAATGGCTGGCACGCTGTTGTCGTCGGTACGTTCCAAGAGCATAAATCCCCGCGGCTCAATACTGAACGAAGCGTCAAATAAAACGGAAATTTGCTCTCCTTTATCTTTCAGCTGCCACCCCTGAAGCGATACCGTATCATCAGAAATATTCCTTAATTCAATCCATTCGTCATTCGCGCTTAACATAGAACCCATCCAGGCAATTTCGTTCATTATAACCGGTTGATGCGCCGGATTTTGATTTGTAGCGAAAGAACAGTTTTTTATTTCTGAAATCAGCGGCTGCTCTGCAATACTCGTGCTCGCTGCTTGTTCTTCGTTTTTTGACTGTATTTTCGTTTCGATTTTTTTCGGCGCGGGCAATGGAAGTAAATTATTTTGTGGTTTATTCTGTGATTCGGGTGTTTTCCCCAATTCAATTACGGCCGCCAGTTGAAAATTGTCTTTGGGCATGCCGATTTCACCGGCGGCCCAGATTTTTAATTTCCCCAATACATCTGTCGCAGATATTATCGAAAAGCCTACGATTATAATCCCGCTGATAATAAAAAATCGGCTTTTCAACCGATATATTAAATTCTGAAACCAGAAATTATGTTCCACCCTGTAAGTATATCAAACCGTAAAGTCTTGGGGTGGAGCGGTTTCAATAATTGGCGTTTGTTCCGTTGCCATTTTTATTTGCGTCAATCGTTCAATAATCGCTTGCAATTCCTCTTGAGAATAAAAATTAATGGTTAATTTTCCGCCATCTCCTTCTTTCTGGAGTTTCACTTTTGTTCCCAATACTTCCCGCAGTTGTTCTTCCATACTGGAAGTTTCCGGATCAGCGGTTTTCACATCGGACATCACTAACGATACGCTGCGCCGGGAAGCAATGCGATTTCGGAGCTCGCGAACACTTAAATTATCCCGCATTAACTCGTCAAACATCACTTGCTGCTCCCGAATGTCCGGTAACATTAACAACATCCTTGCCTGGCTTTCATTGATTTTATTTCCAGAAACTGCGTCTTGAATTGGAGTCGGCAAGTTCAAAAGCCGAATGGAATTCGCTACCACTTCCCGGCTTTTCCCCACTCGAACAGCAACCTCCCGTTGAGTCAATCCGAATTGATCTTGCAGTTTGGCGTAGGCGCGGGCGGTTTCAATCGGATTCAAATTTTCCCGCTGAATATTTTCAATAATCGCGAGTTCTAAGCGGTCACGATCGGTTGGCGCAATCCGAACTAGCGCCGGTACCCGTTCCAGCCCAGCTAATTTTGCGGCTCGCCAACGACGTTCTCCGGAAATCAACTGGTATTCCACGTCTGTACCGTGCTCGCCGGGAATTTCGATTTTGGTCACCACCAGCGGATGTAAAATTCCAAATTCTCGGATAGATCCGGCTAATTCTTGCAAAGCAATTTCGTCAAAATCCCGCCGCGGCTGGTAGGGGTTGGGTTTAATCTTCTCTACCTCAATATGAAAAATGGGGCCTAAAGTCTGATTCGGTTGCATAAAGTGTTCTTCAATATTATAATAGAAAAATTCAGTTTTGACCAGATTAAGTCGTCTTGCCGCTGTGGTGGAATTGGCAGACACGCACGACTCAAAATCGTGTGCTGAAAGGCATGTCGGTTCGACTCCGACCAGCGGCACAGAATAAAAATCTACGCCTAAGCGTAGATTTTTTTATTTTATTAATTCCCTGATTTTTCCCAAATCTTCTCGAAAAATCGGTTCCCAGTTCATATTCCGAAGGATCGCCGCCGGATGATAAACTACCAATACTTTGTATCTTTTAGATTCAATAACTCGGCCGTGGTTTTGCCCCATTGAGCCGTCAATCTGCAACCCTGCCATAGCGATTCTTCCGAGCGCAACGATTAATTTAGGATTTACAATCTGAATTTCTTTTTCCATTGCCGGACGGAAATTTTCAATCAATTCCGGAGTAGGAGTTAAGGTTTTACCGAATTCATCCTGCGGCCGCCATTTTACGATATTGCTGACGTAAAAATCTTCCCGTTTCCAACCCAAGGTTTCCAGTGTCGCATTCAACAACTTCCCGCCCCGGCCGACAAACGGTTTACCATGAATTTCTTCATCTTTCCCCGGCGCTTCGCCGATAATCATTATTTCCTTATCCGGCGAACCGTCGTTAAAGACCAGCGTCTTTTTCGGATACGCTTTCCGGACTGCATTAAAAAGAAGTTCTAAATTCTGAGCCTTATCCATGAAAACTCATTTTAAGAGCGCTGTAATAAATTTAAAAAGCGGAATCGGCTCTACCGCGTTCCGGTTGCCAACGATTTTCACCGCAAGCGCGCCCACGGTATTGCCAATAAAACCGATTAATTCTGGTGGGAAGCCCTTCGCGGCACATGGCGCAGTTACTGCTAAAAATGCGTCCCCGGCACCGACACGATCTACAATTTCTTTTGAGAAAATTGGAGTTTGAAAAAAGCCTTTTCCTTTCGCATATACCACCGAACCATGATGGCCGTGGGTTACGGTTACATATCGAGCTTTCATTCGACTGGCAGTTTTTTCAATCAAGGCATGGAGATCAGTGAATTTATCTTTATGCTCAATCCGCATTTCTCGTTCATCAATGCATACATAATCAGCATGGGGATATTTGCTTAAAGTATTAAAACCAGTATTCGCGCTATTGGTTTGAACATTCACTGCAAAAAATTTGGATTTTTTAGTGAGAAAATCAATTAATGTTGGGGTAAAAAAACCATGACCATAATCCACCGCGATGACTACATCCGCTTTTGCCACCAGTTTGCTTAACGTTTTAAGCATATTTTTTTCTAATGTTTTTGGGGTAGGCTGGTCGCTTAAGAAAGCTATTTCAAACAATTTCGTCATGAATGGTTGCCAGACAAAACGGCGTTTCACAATTGTTGGAGCATCTTTCCGGAAAAATAACGTTGGTTGCACCTGAGGCTTTAACGCATTACGGACAAATGGTTCAAAATGACTTTGCTCTGCCGTTCCCAGTTGAGTAACTAAATTCACTTGATTGCAAAAACCAGCGGCATGGTTTGCGCAGGCTAATACGCCACCGGGAAAAATTTCTTCATGAAGATATCGGGACGCAACAATACTTTCTTTTGGCGACTTCCCCATTGGTTCGCAATAATGATATTCATCAATAATCGCCTCGCCAATGATTAATACTTTCAAAGATTGCAAACTTTTTAATTTCTGAATTACGGAATCTACGGAATAATTTTTACGGAAAGATTCCAAAAAAGACTGGGCTTGGTCCGGATATACCATATAGTGCCGATTCAAAAGCTCGGTAGAACTAAAAGAAAGTTCATTAGTAAAATGCAGCCTGCCACCCACTGAGTTCACCGCCATTTCTTCTTCCGTAATTTTACCAGTTAAATCGTCTTCGGCATTTTTGTAATCGCTGCCTTTAGCATAAATATCCGGCTTTAAGCGTTGAATCAGCGTTACTGCCGTTGGTTGATCATTGACCGCCACATAATCCACATGAGTAAGCGCTGCGACGGATTCAGCGCGCAAACGATGATTGAAAACTGGCCGACCGGGTCCCTTACCTACGTAATGGTCTGGAGTGAGAGTGACAACCAATATGTCCCCTTGCTGCTTGGCTGCTTGAAAATGGAGCAGATGGCCGGGATGTAAAAGATCAAATACTCCGTGGCAATGCACAATGCGTTTTCCGGACTTTCTAAGCTTACCGACAATATTAACTAAATCTTCTAGAGACACTACTTTGGATGCGATTTTCATATACGTATAATTATATAACTGCCAATTATAGCTGCGGTTTCAGCTCTGAGGGTTAATGGGCCTAAAGAAACTGTTTTACATTTTAATTTTCTAAATTGTTCTAACTCTGCCACGCTCCACCCGCCCTCTGGACCGACAAAAAGACCGATATTCTTTTTATTCCCCAGTGGTTTGATGGGATTTCCACCGACATCTAGTAATAGAATCTCTTCATGAAGATTGTCTCCCTGAGTTAACGCATCGGCCATATCCATTATTCCAGAAAGCTCCGGACATACGCCCCGCCCAGATTGCTCTGCCGATTCTTTGATAATTTTTTGAATGCGCTCTCGATTTAAATCTAACTTTACCGTATACGCGGTGCGAATCGGCACAATTGTTTTCACGCCGATTTCCGTTGCTTTTTGCGCTACCCATTCGAAATTTTCTCTTTTTAAAATCGCACAATACAACGTAAGCATTCGCTCGGGTTCATTTTTATTTTTTTGCAGCTTCACTATTTCAAATTCTGCTCGATTTTTTTCCAAACTCGTCAACGTGGCAATCGCCTCTCGGCCCTTGCCATCGCACAATAATACTTCCTCGCCAATTTCCACCCGCAGCACATTCTTTAATTGATGAATAAAAGTGGGGTCCGAACTCTGTACACGCGATGCCGTAAATAAAAAATCGCCAAAAAACCTATGGAGTTTCATTGGTTGCGGATTGAATACGCGATACGAGGAATTTCTTTGTTATCAGCACGCCTAGCCAAGCGACGGCGATACCACCCAAGATATCGAACGGCCAATGTACTCCGATAAATACACGCGCTAAACCCAAAATAAATGCGCCGGCCAATAACCACTGTCCCCATTTTTTATTTATGTGCCATATAGCGAAAGCAAGCGTAAAATAAAATACCGTATGGCCAGACGGGAAAGCAAACCCCGGCCCATGCATGATAAGCGGTTCAAAATTCAATGCAGAAAATGGCCGGGGCCGATTGTATAAGATGCGGATTAATTCTGTAATAATTCCCCGAGAAAGAACCAGGGAGAGAATGACAAAAAACAAATTTTTATATCGAATTTGCCAATCTTTTTCTCGAATCAGAAAAAACACCACGGTCACAATCAATAAATATCCAAAGGAATCAGATAAATAAATTCCTAAGAGATCTAAAAACCGAGAAACACCCGCAAGATTGTGAATTGCATTAAAAATCCGAAGATCAAACATACTGCGAAAGAAATTAACGCCGCACAAACGGCAAAAGACTCATGAAACGAGCACGCTTAATCGCTTGAGCAAGCGCTCGCTGATGTTTGGCGCAGGTTCCGGTAAATCGCGGATCAATAATTTTTGCCTGCCCAGAAATAAACCGGCGAATTAATTCGATGTCTTTATAATCTATTTCTTTTAAATTTTGTGAACAAAAAAAGCATTGGTTCATAATTTTGTGGAAAATCTTAAAATGGTAAATCTTCTGACTTTATATCTCCCTCCGTATCACCGATTTCGATAGTGGGCAACGCCTCCGTTTTTTCCATCACTTCTTCACCTTTTGGCGCTGCGCTGAATCCTCCCGGACGTGGCCCTAATTGCAACCGCTCACCGATAATTTCCGTGGTTTTTCGTTTTTGCCCCTGTTTATCTTCCCAATCCCGGGTCTGTAATCGCCCCTCCACCAACACCAGCGCTCCTTTTTTCAAAAACCGATTCGCAATCTCCGCTTGCCGACCCCAAAGTACTACGTTGTGATACTGGGTTTCTTCTTTTCGCCCGCCGGTTTTATCCGTCCAAACTCGATTCGTAGCGATAGAAAAATTTGCCACCTGAACGCCGGTGGGCGTGCTCCGCAAAAGCGGATCACCCGTCAAACGACCTAAAATAAATACTTTATTTAGATTCATTTTCTAATGCGGCTAATTTTTCTTCCAACACATCATTGGTTAAAAGCGACTTTGTGGAAGCAACTTTTTTAACCAGCCTCCGGCCATCGGATTTTCGTTCCGTTTTTGAAGCCTTAATTAACGGTGGGATTACAATCAGAAAACGAATGACATTTTTATTTAATTTCAATGTCCGATCAATCGATTCAATGGCACTCGCCGGAAGATCGCAATGCATAAAACCAAAGTATGCCGAGGTATGCTTGGTAATCGGATAAGCAAGTCGAATTGCCTTGGCTGGCTGCTGCACCTTAATCGTTCCATTATGTTGGGCAATAATTTGTACAAGGTCTTTTTCCCCCTCTGGATCTTTGAGTAAAAAGGCAATTTCGTATAATTTAGAATCAGTTTTCATGACGACTTAGACTAGCAAAAATCCCTATAAAATGCAACTTATTCCTCGTCTTCCCCTAAAGATTCTTCTAGGGGTTCCAGATTGGGCTGCAAGCCGGTTCCTACGGGGATTAGACGACCAATAATGACATTTTCTTTAAGGCCGCGAAGAAGATCCACCTTACCTTCATTTGCGGCATTTACTAACACTCTGGCAGTTTCCTGGAAAGACGAAGCGGATAAGAAGCTTTCAGTAGAAAGCGCTACTTTGGTTACTCCAAGTAAAAGCTGGGTAGCTTTTGCCGGCTGATCCCCCGCTTTCTTCGCTTTCCGATTCATTTCCAAGAAACGAGATTTTTCTATTACATCGCCAGCAACGAATTCTGTGTCTCCGGATTCTTTAATTTTTACTCGAGAGAACATTTGCCGCACGATAATTTCAATGTGCTTGTTGTTGATTGCCGCGCCTTCATTGAAGTAAATCTTTTGCACTTCATTGATAACGTAACGTTCTACTTCCCGGCCGCCATTAAAAATAAAGATTTCTTTCAAGTCTAAGTTCCCCTCGCATAATTGGTCTCCTTTCTTGACTGGATCGCCGATTTTCACAAAAACCGTTGCATTTCGAGGCAAAGAATATTCCAACATTTGTTCTTTTTTGCCGCTCTCCGTTTTAAGCCGCAATATCTTCAAAAGTCCTTTTTCTTCAATGCTATCCACAATGCCGTCTTCTTCCGCAAGAAAAGCTTTGCCTTTTGGCGGCCGCGCCTCAAAGACTTCTTCAATTCTAGGCAAGCCATGAGTAATATCTGCCCCGGCTACGCCACCAATGTGGAACGTTCTCATCGTCAATTGCGTTCCTGGTTCGCCAATGGACTGAGCCGCAACAATACCCACCGCTGCCCCATTTTTCACTGGCTGGTTATTACCAAGATCATATCCATAACATTTACTGCACAAGCCATACAACGTTTTGCAGGTGATTGGAGAACGAATTTTCACTACCGGAATATTGGATTCGGCAACAATCTCTGCGGTATCTCGATCAAAGATCTCACCAGCCTTAATAATTGTTTTGCCATTTACTTTCACATCTTCTAATGCCGTTCGAGAGAAAAGCTGGACGTCAAAAGATTGGCCAAATTCCGCGCCATCCGCGCGCGCTAAATCAATACCCTCTTTGGTCCGGCAATCTTCCTCCCGAATTACTAAATCTTGAGAAACATCAATTAGGCGTCGAGTCAAATAACCCGCAGAAGCTGTTTTTAAAGCGGTATCGGTCGTTCCTTTTCGAGCACCGTGCGTGGAAATAAAGTATTCCAATACGCTCATGCCCTCTTTTAAAGAAGCTTTGACTGGTAATTCAATAGTTTCATTTTTTGGATTGGCCACCAAACCTTTCATACCCATCATCTGCACCAATGGCGCCCAAGAACCACGAGAACCGGAATCAATAATATTGAATACCGGATTTTCCTCCGAAAGCGTCAGCGGCACCAATTTGGCAATGTCACCTTTCACTCGCTCCCAAACGCTGATAACACGCGCTTTCCGTTCGCTGTCAGTTAATAACCCCTCTTCAAAATGTTGATGAATGATTTCCACTTCTTTTTCCGCTTTCTCCATAATCTGCGGCTTCTCTTTCGGGATGATTAAATCGCTGATACTCCAAGTAATACCGGCTCGAGTCGCATATTCAAAACCAATTTTTTTAATCGCATCCAAACGCTGGCTGGATTCTTCCGGAGTGTATTTGCTGATAATCACGCCAATCAATTTAGAAAGTTCTTTTTTATTTAACGTTTTATTTACAAATTCCAGATCTTTCGGCAACGCTTCGTTAAAGATAATTCTGCCAACGGATGTTTCCGTCTTACCAATGCGCACTGCGGCATTCAGCGCCACAATGTCATGCTCGTAGGCAAGTAATGCCTCTTCGTTCGTTGCAAAAATTTTTCCGGTGCCATTCGCATCTTTGCGGATTTTAGTCAGGTAATATGAACCCAAAACAATATCTTGAGTCGGGTACACAATCGGATCGCCGTTCGCTGGCTTTAATAAGTTCATAACAGAATACATGATTTCCGTAGCTTCTTTTTGCGCTTCTTCCGAAAGCGGCAAATGCACTGCCATTTGGTCACCATCAAAGTCCGCGTTAAACGCTGTGCATACCATTGGCGGGATGCGAATCGCCAAATCTTCAATCAACACTGGTTTAAATGCTTGGACACCCAGACGATGCAAAGTAGGAGCGCGATTGAGCAAGACTTTTCGGTTCGCAATTACCTCTTCCAAAATTTCCCACACTTCCGGTGGTGTCTGTTCAATTAATCGATTGGAGTTGCGAATATTGTGCGCTAAACCCCGTTCAATAATTTTACTAATGACAAAGGGCTTGAATAATTCCAAAGCCATTCGTTTCGGCAAACCGCATTCTCCCAATTGAAGCTCCGGACCGATTACGATAACGGAGCGGCCGGAATAATCTACCCGTTTTCCAAGCAAGTTCTGACGGAATCGCCCCTGCTTGCCCTTCAACATATCAGACAAGGAACGCAATGGCCGACGTTGACTAGACATTTGTTGGGAACCAAACCGCGCGGAATTATCAATTAAAGCATCTACGGCTTCCTGCAGCATTCGTTTTTCGTTCACAACAATTACTTCCGGCGCTTTGAGTTCCAATAATTTTTTCAATCGGTTATTTCGATTGATAACTCGTCGATATAAATCGTTCAAATCAGAAGTGGCATATCGGCCGCCGTCTAAAGCTACCATCGGACGAAGATCCGGTGGCAATATTGGGAGCACTGTCATAATCATCCATTCCGGCCGCATATGCTGCCGCTCCATCATGACAGCGATTTTCAAACGACGAAGCAAGCGCCGTTCCACTAACGGATCTATAACATCTTTTAATTCCTTTTTAATTTCTTCCGTTAATTTTTTTAGGTCAATATTTTCTAAAATTTTCCGAATTGCTCCCGATCCGGTGCCTGCCTCAAAGACATCGCCAAAACGTTTGGCTAAATTATAAAATTCGGTTTCGGTCAGCACCGTTCCTACGGTTAACGCTTCCACTAATTTTTTACCCTCGTTTAACGCCGAACGGAGTTCTGCAGTCCGCACCCCCTCTTGGCGAACAGTTTTTTTACGGGATTCGAATTCCCGGTCCAATTCTTCCAAAACTCGCTTTTTATTTTCTTGATTCACCGACGTAATAATGTGCGCGGCATAATAAATCACCTTTTCCACTTTCGGCAACGGCACATCTAAAAGCAAACTAATTTTGGAAGGATTAGTCCGTAAAAACCAAATATGAGTAACCGGCGTGGCTAACTTGATATGTCCCATCCGTTCTCGGCGAACAATGGAACGAGTCACTTCTACGCCGCATTTATCGCACACAATACCCTTATAACGAATTCGGCGATATTTGCCGCAATAGCATTCCCAGTCTTTCGTTGGACCAAAAATCCGTTCCGAAAACAAGCTGTCTTTTTCTGGTCGCTGAGTCCGATAATTGATTGTCTCCGGCTTTAATACTTCACCATGAGACCATTTCAAGATGTCTTCCGGGGAAGCAATTTTTAATTTAATAGCGTCAAAAGTATACATATTATTCTTTATGTTTCAGCATCGGGGATTCTTTCCCGGTCTCTCTGTCTAATTTAATTAGATCGACATTTAAAGCCAGGGATTTTAATTCGCTCACCAATACGTTAAAGGATGCCGGGATGTTTGGATTCTTAATCTTTTCCCCTCGGATAATGGATTCATACGCGGCGGAACGGCCCAATACATCATCAGATTTAATCGTCAGCATTTCTTGAAGCGTATACGCAGCGCCATAGCCTTCCAAAGCCCAGACTTCCATTTCCCCGAATCGCTGGCCGCCAAATTGCGCCTTACCACCAAGCGGCTGTTGAGTAATTAAAGAATATGGTCCGATAGAACGCATGTGAATCTTGTCTTCTACCAAGTGATTTAGTTTCATCATATAAATGATGCCTACCGTTACTTTATTATCAAACGGTTTGCCGGTTCGGCCATCATAGACGGTCAACTTGCCGGTTTCCGGAAGACCAGCCTTTTTCAATTCGTCTCGGATTTGCTCTTCCGTTGCTCCGGCAAGTGGCGCAGTCACCGCTCGATAACCAAGAGTTTTTGCCGCCCAACCCAAATGAGTTTCTAAAATCTGACCCAGATTCATACGAGATGCAACGCCCAACGGGTTTAATATGATATCTACTGGCGTGCCATCTGGCAGATATGGCATATCCTCCACTGGTCGCACTTGAGAAATAACGCCTTTATTACCATGACGGCCGGCAAGTTTATCGCCCGCCATTACTTTCCGAAGTTGGGCAATTTCCACCTGCACCCGCTTAATAATTCCTGGTTCGAGCTTATCTCCTTTTTCTCGATCAAAAATCTTGATACCAACTACTCGGCCATATTTTCCGTGTGGCATAGTCAGCGATGTGTCTTTTACGTCGCGGGCTTTTTCCCCGAAAATCGCTCGAAGCAATCGTTCTTCCGCTGTTAATTCACTTTCCCCTTTTGGAGAAATTTTTCCAACTAAAATATCACCAGATTTCACTTCAGCGCCGATTCGAATTATTCCATCTTCATCCAAATTCTTTAATTTTTCTTCTGATACGTTCGGAATATCCGGAGTAGTCATTTCTGGGCCAAGCTTAGTATCCCGAATATCACAATAGAAATCTTCAATATGAATGGAAGTGAACCGATCCCCTTCCACCACTCGCTCGGAAAGGACAATGGCATCTTCAAAGTTCGCTCCCTGCCACGACACAAACGCGACTAACAAATTTTGCCCAAGGGCCAACACGCCATTGCTAATTGACGGTCCGTCTGCCAATACTTCTCCTTTTTTTACTTTTTGGCCTTTTTGCACCAGCGGCCGTTGAGAAATACAAGTAAATTGGTTGGAACGTTTGAATTTATTTAAAGGATATTTTTTGGTCGCAGACTTTGTTTTTAAGACAATATGTCGGGAATCCACTTCCAAAATTTCTCCCGCCTCGCTGGCAATAATCACATGACCAGAATCTCGAGCCGCGATTTCTTCCATACCCGTTCCTACATAAGGCGCATCTGGTTGCACCGACACCACGGCTTGCCGTTGCATGTTGGAACCCATCAGGGCGCGGTTGGCATCATCGTGTTCCAGAAACGGAATTAAGGCAGTTGCTACACTGATCGATTGATGCGTTGAAACATCAATAAAGTCTACTTCTAACGCCTCACACGTACCCGGCTCGCCTTTAATTCTTGCTTCTACAATATCTTCTAAAATTTTGCCGGATGCCGGATCAAATTGGACGCCGCCATGGGCAATTTTATATTTTTCTTCCTCTAAGGCATTCAACCAAACAACTTTGTCTGTTACTTTTCCTTTTTCTACGACAACATAGGGAGTTTCCAAAAAACCAAGTTCGTTCACCCGCGCATAGTTCGCCAAGTGATTTACCAAGCCAATGTTGGCGCCTTCCGGAGTTTCAATCGGACAAATTCTGCCATAATGGGAACGATGCACATCGCGCACTTCAAATCCAGCTCGTTCGCGAGTCAGTCCACCGGGACCCATTGCCGAAATTCGGCGCTTATGTTCCAGCTCCGCAAGCGGGTTAACCTGATCCATAAATTGCGATAGCTGGGAAGAAGAGAAAAATTCTTTCACTACGGAAATCAATGGCCGGGCATTTACTAATTGCACCGAGGTTAAAGTATTAATATCCAATGTGGACATTCGATCTTGAACAATACGCCGTAATCGCGCCAGACCATTGCGTAATTTATTTTCCAAAAGTTCCCCTACCGGTCGTACTCGTCGATTCCCTAAGTGGTCAATATCATCCGGTTCAGCGGTTTGTTCGTTATTTAAACGAATAATTTCTCGGACAATCGCCACTAAATCTGTCAATTCCAAAAGGCGGGAATCGCTCTTAATGCCTAATCGCTGATTCAATTTAAATCGGCCCACTTGGGATAAATCATAGCGATCCGCTTTGCGAAACATGGCTTCAATCAAGCTCTTAGCGTTTTCTACCGTAGCCAAATCGCCCGGCCGGATACGTTTATAAATTTCGGAGAAAGATTCGTCAATATTTTTCGCCGGATCTTTCTTCAGAGTAGTCTGAATGAATTTAATTTGGCTGGAATCGGTATCCGCAAAAGTTTCTGCGATTTCTTCATTGGTTTCCATGCCAAAAATTCTCAACAAATCCGTCACCGGCGCTCGGCGTTTACGATCGATTTTCACTCCGATAAAACCATCCGGATCGGTTTCAAATTCTAACCAGGCGCCGCGATTTGGGATGATTTTTGCCCCAAACAACTTTCTCCCCCGCCACATATTAGCGGTAAAATATACTCCAGACGAACGGATCAACTGCGATACAACTACGCGCTCTACGCCATTAATGATAAACGTGCCGCGTTCTGTCATCATTGGGAAATCACCCAAATATACTTCTTGGTCTTTTTTGTCGTTGGTGCGTTTATTGTTCAGCCGCATTTTTACCCGCAGCGCTGCTTCAAAAGTTAAATCTTTAAATTTTGCGTATTCTTCGTCGTATTTCGGTTCGTCAAAATAAAAATCCGTAAAGTAAAGTTCTAAATCTTTTCCGGCATAATCTTTAATCGGGGAAACTTCTTGAAATAAGTCTTTTAAACCCTCCTTAAGAAAACGCTTGTAAGAAGCAGTTTGAATCTCTACGAGGTTCGGTTGTTCAATTAATGCGCCTGGATGGGATGAAAAAACTTTAGTAGGTAATTTAAGCATAAAAAAAGGACCCGATCTAGGAAAATAAGGTCTATTGGTGAGGGAAACAGTTAATTTATTAAGTTTACTAAGTATTTTGAATTCGTCAAGTCCCCCTTGGGGACAAACAGGGATTCTAAAGATTCAGATACCGGACCCGATTTTCGTTATGTTCATCCAGTGTGCGGCTAAAAATTGTCTTTTTAGAAACTGGGTCAGACAAATAATACAAAAAATCAGAGGTTCTGGGTTCCAATACGGCTAGAATCGCGTCAGTGCCAGGATTACTAATTGGTCCTGGTGGAACGCCCGGATGTAAATAGGTGTTATATAAAGAACCAATATCTAAATCTTTCCGAGCTACTCCGGGTTGGTCGCAAAACACAAATGCGCCTTGGCACTTGATGTAACTAATAGTCGCATCCACCTGCAGCGCAATCCCCAATCGCAATCGTTCAAATAAAATTCCCGCCACTACTCTGCGGTCTTGATAATTCGGCACTTCTTTTTCCAACAGCGAAGCCAGAATTAATTTTTGATAGGAATTATTTTGCGATTCCAGAAGCGGCCAAGCTTTCGCGGCAAAGGTGTTTAATAACTTTCGGACAACAATTCCCGGCGTGGAACTGGAAAAAAATTGGTAGGTATCCGGAAAAAGATATCCCTCTAATGAAGCGACGCCTTGCAAAAAAGGAAAATCTTCAACAAATGATTTGCTAGAAAGCGCGAGTAAACTGCCCCGCGGAATAATCCTATTCCTAGCAAGAAGCTCATCAATATCCCGAAGTGTCATCCCCTCGGTAATAACTACTGCTATAATTTCATTTGGTCCAGAAATCAGCTTTCGTACAATTGCCGGAGTACTGGAAGCGGCATTCAAAAAATAAGTTCCGGGTTTTAAAAGATGGGCGGAACCAGATAGTAAAGAAAATAACTTAAAAGCTTTTGGCGAACGAATTAAGCCACTTTCTTTTAATTGGACCGCGATTTCATCCATGCCGTTGCCAGTGGCAATTTCAAATCGATGAACATTGGAAGCTTGGGCGGCTGGTTGCAGGTCAAAAACAAAATAGCCTATGCCAAATCCCACCACCACGCATCCCACTACCCAAAGCCACGATACATATATCTGTTTCATCAGAATTTAAAACTTAGAACGGATTACAATGCCCTGAATAATACCAACGATCATTAGGCTGGTCAATAAATTCGATCCACCATAACTTAAAAACGGAAAAGGTACCCCGATCACTGGCAATAATCCGATTGCAGAACCGGTATTCAAGATAAAATGCACCAGGAAAAGAATCACCGCACCCAAACAAAACATTCTTGAAAAATTATTTGTACTTGCCAAGCCGGCAAAAATAATCCGAATCAGTACAGTCATAAAGGCAACCAAAGCCACAACTCCGCCAATCAGTCCCCATTCCTCAATGAAGGCGGCAAAGATAAAATCCGTTTCGGCTTCCGGCAAAAAACCCAACCGCACCTGCGTCCCCCGTCCAAAACCCTTGCCCAGCCAGCCAGCCGAACCAATCGCAATTTTGGATTGGATGACGCTATAATTCACGCCTAACGGATCTTGCTCCGGATAAAAAAGCCCAATAACTCGTTCTTTTTGATAGTCAGCTAATCCGTAATTCCAAGATATGCCGCTGGCAATTAAAAAAAGCGCTGCCGCTATTAATAAATGTTTCCATTGAATGCCGCTTACCAATAAATATCCAAACCACAGGCCGAACAAAATTAGCGTTGATCCCATATCCGGCTGCATCAACACTAGTGTCGCCGGCACTATAAAAAAAAGAAAAGAAGCCGCGACATTTTTTAAATGAGCAATGCCGATATGCGCTTTTGCCCAAAATGACGAGAAGACGATTAGGAGCGAGAGTTTTACAAACTCGGAAGTTTGGAATTGCCATGGCCCAAGCACTAGCCAACCTCGAATATTGCGGATTGGTGTGGCGAAAAGCGTTGCAATCAGCAATACAATCGCAATGCTGTAAATTCCATAAATCACCCAAGGATAATTAATCAGCGGCCGCCAATCGATTCGAGTCATCATTACCATCGCTACTATACCAACCCCATACCATACCAATTGTTGGTTAAAAAGCGCTCGATCGCCGCTGAATAAAATTAAAAGGCTTGCTAGAGCAAGCACCGCCAAGCTGCTGTTGAGTATCCAATCCATCCGTTTGGGCATAGTTCTTATATATCACTTTCTAGCGCTAACGAAAAGTTCCGTTGCTTCCGGAACGACACTATTTAACAAGGCGGAATCTGGAACGATATTGATCTGAAACGTCCGTTCTTCAAATGGCTGTAAGGTTTCTAATGTTGTCTTAGAAGCGCCGACAATTGCCCCAAAGGAATCTGCCACCAGAGCCCGTAAAACGACCTGAGTAACTATAAAATTATTGGTATTCGCCACAATCCCCTGAACCGTTGTTTGTTGCTGACCGACATTGGTTTGAATTTCTTTAATAGTCAATGCGGGTTGCCACCACCCTTCCGTCGGTTGCCAATTAATATTGGCAATGGTAATTTCCGCTCGCGCAATTTGTTGCCGCGCATCAGCAATGCCAGTTTCCACGAATTGCGTTTTTTCACCCGCGTGGATAAAACTGGTTTTACTAATTGTTTTTATTATCTGTCCAGAATTATCAATAAGTTTTAACGCGTACTGTAATTGTTGAGCGCCATATATTAGATTCAGATTTTCCATCGGCGCAACAACTGTCACAATATCGCCGCTGCGCAACAGCATCGCTTTCCCCAGCACAATTGGCGTTAATTGTTTAATCTCACAACTGACGCAACCACCCTGGCCAGGCAAGCCGCCGCAATCCACCCCGGTTTCATTTTGATTTTGGATTTGATCCACACAGCTCGCCGGCGGTTTTAATAATAAAAGGTATCCGCCAAATCCCAACGCGGTTAAAATTGCCAAATAAAAAATGCCGTAAGTAATTTGTTTTAATATTCTGGGCATTGTCTTAAGTATATCAGAAAAATAAAAACCTCTTCCTATCAGGAAGAGGTTTTGGTCAAGCCGCAGATCCTAGAGGCAAGGATTAGAAAAATTTTCTAAGCCCATTCCCCGGAGATAATTTCAGAGGTGTATACCTCTAGGATCTGCATTCTAAAGAACTAAAAGCGTGGGGTTAGCTGCGTTTTCCGCGCACCGAAGGCTCACGATAATCGCAAGCCACCATTTCTTCCGATTGGAAAAAATGCGCAACCTTTCGAATAATCTTGTAATTATTCTCCAGGAGAACTCAGCCAATTGGATCGGAACCCCCTACCGAGGAGCCAACCCCACAAAATTTAAAGAGCGTTCTTATTGTAGCATATACAAGATATTTGTCAAGTACGCCAATTGCCTCCACTGATATCCCGGCGAACCCTACTTTCTCACCCGCCGAAGCAGGAAATATCATCAGGACAGTAGGATTTCACTTCTCTGTTCGGAATGGGAAGAGGTGGGACACCTACTGCTAAATCACCAGGAAGTCACTGGAGGCAATTAAAAGTAAAAAATGAAATGAATACTTACACAAGAGAGTCAGTCATATTCTCTTGTAAATGTTGGATAATTCCAACGCTTACAAGAGAAAAAATCGGTCTATTAGTATTCCTTGGCTAAACACCTTGCGGTGCGTACACCTAGAACCTATCAACGTAGTAATCTGCTACGGACCTCATACCTTATCTTGGGCTTGGCTTCGTGCTTAGATGCTTTCAGCGCTTATCCATTCCGAGCAATAGCTACCCAGCGCTTCAGTTGGTACCAAAGCTGGTAGACCAGAGGCTCGTTCAATCCGGTCCTCTCGTACTAGGATCGACTTCCCTCAAGTATGTATGGACGCTATTCGCGTCCGCGACTGCAACAGGTAGAGACCAACCTGTCTCACGACGGTTTGAACCCAGCTCACGTATCCTTTTAAATGGCGAACAGCCATACGCTTGGGACCTTCTCCAGCCCCGCGCTAGGATGAGCCGACATCGAGGTGCCGAGCTTGGTCGTCGATAGGAACTCTCGGACCAAACTAGCCTGTTATCCCCGAGGTAACTTTTAGCCGTTGTCTCCAGCCTTTCTATAAAGGACTGTCGG
The DNA here is from genome assembly GCA_036517155.1 of Minisyncoccota bacterium. GTDB lineage: Bacteria > Patescibacteriota > Minisyncoccia > UBA6257 > 02-FULL-45-10c > DATDXY01. The sequence continues at coordinate 36,540 of DATDXY010000009.1, read as the reverse complement.
GTCACTAACTTCTGCTTTCGCATCTGCGCGACTTGTAAGTCTTGCAGTCAAGCTGGCTTTTGCGTTTACACGTCCAGTCCGATTTCCATCCGGACCAAGCCAACCTTGATAAACTCCTCCATTACTCTTTAGGAGGAAAATGCCCCATTTAAACTGCCCACCAGGCACTGTCTCCGACCGTTTTTGCCGGTCAGGTTAGAATTTAAAAATTTAAAAATGGCTGTTTCATTGTCGAGTCCATGTGATCCGAAAACCACACTTCATCCCCTCGCCACTACGCTACGTATCAAATTTCTAAACACAATACCAAGCTGCAGTAAAGCTCTCGGGGTCTTTTCGTCCCGCTGCAGTTATCCCGCGTCTTCACGGGAATCGCAATTTCACCGAGCTCATCCTTGAGACAGTTCTCCAGTCATTATACCTTTCGTGCGCTTCGGAACTTACCCGAAAAGGAATTGCGCTACCTTAGAACGGTTATAGTTACCGCTGACATTGACGAGGGCTTCGGGCAGTCAGCCATACTAAATAAATAATATGACCGCCACCGTTAACCTTCTCGCATCGGTCAGGCATCACCTCCTATACATAGACTTACGTCTTCGCAGGAAGCTGTGTTTTTGGTAAACAGTTGCCAGAGATACTTTAGCTGCGGCCCAACTTGCGTTGGGCAGGCCTTATTGCGAACGTACGGCCGCTTTTTTGCCGAGTTCCTTAAGGATGACTCACTCGTTCCCCTGAGGCTACTCGCCTCATCTACCAGTGTCGGTTTTCGGTACGATGTCTAACGTACATAACTTAGAAGTTTTTCTCGGAAAGCTCTTCAATTGAATTAGTCACGTAAAACGTAACCTTACGCACCTCCGGAAATATGCCATTAAAAGCAGATACCCGGATTTGCCTGGATATCCTTTCTTAGAGTAGCGACGCCAAACCATTAAGGCGCTCAATTTTATTTCTTCCGTCACTCCATCGAATACGTCAGACGGGCCGGAATATTAACCGGCTACCCATCAGCTGCGGTTTTCACCATTGCCTTAGGATCGCCTAACCCGTGGATGATTGCCATTGCCACGGAAACCTTAGATTTATGGGGTGTCGATTTCTCATCGACATTGGGGTTACTCATGCCAACATTTTCTCTTCCAACCGCTCCAGTGGTTCTCGCGAATCCACCTTCAGCGCAGTTGAAATGCTCTCCTACCACGCGCGCCTTGCGGCGCGCATCCGTATCTTCGGTATCTCACTTAGCCCCGGTACATTTTCGGCGCAGCACACCGTTGAGTAGTGAGTTGTTACACACTCTTTAAAGGATGGCTACCTCTAAGCCAACCTCCTACCTGTCAATGGTGTATTACTACCTTTTACACTTAGTGAGAATTTAGGGACCTTAGATGACGATCTGGGCTTTTTCCCTTACGACCACGGAGCTTAGCCCCCGCAGTCTAACTAGCTTGCGTACTTTCTAGTATTCGGAGTTTGATTGGTCTTCCGGTCTTTCGACCTGTAAAGACCATCCAGTGCTCTACCCCTAAAAAGTTGTTACAAGCCGCCAGTCCTAAAACTGTTTCGGAGAGAACCAGCTATTTCCAGACTCGATTAGCTTTTCACTCCTTGTCCCAATTCATCCGAAGGTGTTGCACAACCTACCAGTTCGGTCCTCCCTCTGGTTTTACCCAGAGTTCAACCTGATCAGGACAAGCTCGTCTGGTTTCGGGTCTTACATATACGACTATAGACGCGCTATTAACACTTGGTTTCCCTGCGGCTCCTCCGCGTTCGCGGATTAACCAGCCATATATATAAACTCGTTGGCTCATTCTTCAATAGGCACATCGTTACACTTGCGTGCTTCGATTCCTTGTAGGCGCTATGATTTCAGTTACTATTTCACTGCCCTCGCCGGGCTACTTTTCACCTTTCCCTCACGGTACTAGTTCACTATCGGTCACAAAATGTATTTAGCCTTACCAGATAGTACTGGCAAATTCCTCCGAAGTTTAGTTGCCTCGAAGTACTCAAGATAGATAACCATTTAGTTATCCCCGGATTTTATACCGGTAGAAACAAGAAAGATTGCCCGCTTTCGCATACGCGACTATCACGCTCTTTGGTCTCGCTTTCCAGCGAGTTCTGCTAACTGGCAATTTTGTAACTTCCCTTTAACAGTAAAATTGATCCGCCACTATCGACGGGCCAATTTTAAAGTTAAAAGTTTCTATCTTATGACCCTCAAAACTCCAATATCAGAATTTCCAAACTCCGCTTTAGGTTTAATCCCAAATCAAAGAGTGGCTTCTTAATACTATTATTCTAAGTTTAGGCTGTTCTCTTTTCGCTCGCCGCTACTAAGAGAATAAAATATTTTTCTTGATTCTTCCACTTACTGAGATGTTTCACTTCAGTGGATACGCGAACTCTGACTTGCGCCAGAGAACCACTGCGGGTTACGCAATGAGGTTTCCCCATTCGGACATCTTCGGATCAAAGGTTGCTAGGCACCTCCCCGAAGCTTATCGCAGCTACGCCACGTCCTTCTTCGCCATTTTATGCCAAGGCATCCATCATACGCCCTTATTGTAAGTCTTGTACTTCACATATCTCGCCAAATCAAGAAATAAATTTTGAAATGAGTTCAAGGCGCGACGACAAGACGTACGGAAGTACGTCGAGGAGAAGCAACGAAGAAATCGTTCAAAATTTATTTCCCTTTCGGGCGAACGAATTTTTGCCATCTTCTTTGTTGCTCTTCGCTCGAGTGCATCCAGCACACTCGCTCATCGCGTCGCGAATCTGTCTAAAAATTCGTTTCGCTTGATTGGTAAAATATGTGAAGTACAAGACTTTAACTGACCCCCTTGTGTCAGTATTCATTTCTTTACTTTATCTTTTTTACTTTCAGCTCGTTAAATCTTAAACGATATTCATTTTTCAAAATTCAGTCAGGCATTCATGGGTGCTATTAGCAACAAAAAAGAGCCACAACGGCTCTCTACGCAAAAGAATTTACGCCTTTGGTTAGCCGCGTCTCTTTTGAATATGTCTAATAGTATTCATTCAGGTAATTACTATTATATAGAGCGATATAAAATTGTCAAATCCGGCTATCCCCACCGACATTGACTTTTAAGAAAAATAGGTGTATAGTATAAGAAGCTTATTTTCGATCCTTAGCTTAATGGCAAAAGCACGGCTGTAGCCGTTGCGTTTCGCGCCAGCCGATGGATTAGGGGTTCGAGTCCTCTAGGATCGATTTGTTCTTTATAAATTAAAGCCGTTCAGCAGGACGGCTGACAGTAAAGAAACCCGGCACCCAGACCCAAAAACAACAGTGCCTATGTGCACAGGAGGTCGGAATGAACCGCACCAGAGACGCTCCCTAAAAAACACCATCGGTCTTTGTTCCTGCTAAATTAAAAATTGAAACCAAAAAGGCCCAAAACGTTAAAATCGTTTTGGGCCTTTTATTTTTCTGAACAAATAAAAAACTCCTGGCCCCTGGCCGTAACCTCACATTACGGGCAGGCTCACACCAGAAGTTTTTTACGCGCCTAAGCGCACTGAAATTTATCTTCCTTCCAATTCGTTCTTCACTCTGCCGATGACTTCCGAAGCGTATTCTTTGCCGCCGAGACCGAAAGCCAAACCGCCGGCCAACGCCAGCATTGCAATCAAGCCAGTAATCACTGTTTCAATGATTGAGACTGCGATTCTAAGCTGGACAAGCGAAGCTAAAAGTCCAAAGATAACTACGATCCACCAGACTGCTGCTCCTAAGAATTTTGCCGAATGGAGCCGCGCGCCCATCACTGACGCTCGAACGATATGCTTCAAAATGTTCGCAATCACGAACGAAGCTATCATAATCAAAACCGCAATGATAATGTTGGGAACGTAGAACAAGAAATCCTGAATAAAACCGGAAAGGTTATAGAAATTCAAAATTTCTGCTGCCGCTAGTAAAAACGCCAGCACGATAAACCAATATACTACCTGACCTAAGAAATGACCGAAATTTAACTCAATGTTCGCGCGTTTGGTATATTCCTCAAGACCAACACGCCGTAATAGCGTATCAATTTTCAAGGCGCCTACCACCCGTTCTACGATTGCCCCAAGTCCTGCCGCAATAACTAAGCCGACAACAAAGACGATGATCGCACCGATCAATGAAGGCAAGAAGTTAAGCACCTGCCGATATAAGTCTTGAAGCGATAATACGAGTACGTCAGTCCACTTTTGAACTATCATATATTATATAAGGTGTGTTCCGTAATGATGCCGACCTTTTACTGCTGACTATCAATGTAGCCAGATTTCAGCTTATTCTTATTATATAATAGAAAACTTATTCTTATTTTAGCTGGGGTGTGAATAACTACTCTTGCGCCTCCCGCTCCATATTATATGATTAAGGTATCAGTTCGTTGAGAACAGAATACCAATAGATTCAAGTAGCTTCTCCAAGCTGCCACTTAATACTTTTTAAAAGAAAACAACTTGCTCTTTGCAATATCTCACTCTGAAAAGCACCCCATGGGTGCTTTTTTTTATTTAAAAACCGCAAATAACTTTCCCTCAACCCGCTACGCTCACCCAGCGTGTTCGCTTGCTTATCTTCGCCTCGCTCGTCCTATCCGCATATATTCTGAGGAATATTTCGGAGCGTTGCCAGATTGGTTCCGCCATACTTGGCGGATGGCAACGCGAGAACTAAGCGCTGCCGTTTCCCGCTGGAGGAAACGGACAGCCGGTTCCGAAGGGTATATGCGGAGAGGACACCCTGCCCGCTTCGGCTCATTGGGTTTCGGAGAAAGTTATTTGCAGTCTTAAAAATTATTTCACTTCGTAAAAAATTCGGTAGATTTTTCCGGCGTTATCGTCAGATACTAAAAGGCCGTCTCGAAAATTAATAATACCAACCGGTCGGCCCAGCACCGTTTCTCCGTTAAACCAGCCCGTGGCAAAATCCGTAATTTCTTTCGTAGCAGTATCAATGGTGGCTATTTTATATCCCACTGGCGGATTCGCATCCCAAGATCCATGCATAGCAACAAACAATTTGCCCCGATAAAATTCCGGAAAAGCTCTACCGGAATAAAACGCTAGTCCGAGCGGCGCAACATGTGCCGGCAAATCTACCAATGCCGGCGTTTCAAACGGAGCCATGCATGGATTTCTTATGTATGTATTCGTATCAAATTCCGTATCGTGGATATTTTGGCCATAACATATCGGCCATCCATAATTTTTTTCCTTTTCAATAAGATTAATTTCGTCCGGCGGTAAAGTATTACCCAAACCATCTCTTCCGTTATCAGTTCCGTATATTTTTCCTTGGTACTGAATAAAGTCCACTGTGTTCCGCAGGCCGCGCGAGAATGTCTCGCATCGTTTGCCATCTAAATCGCATTTTTGGATTGTGGAGCGTATTTGGTCGGTTTCCCGGCAAACATTACAACTGGAACCCAAAGCGATGTACAATGATCCATCAATTATTTTTGCGGTGCGAGTCCAATGGCCAGCAACTGGCAAACTAATAATTTTTTCAATTGTTTCCGGTTCCGCGATATTATCGTTGTCTTTATCTTTGACGCGAATCACCCGGTCCTCTTCCGCGATATAAGCCCAGTCCCCTTGAAACGCAATGCTGTGCGGTTTGCGCAAACCGCTTAAAAAAACTTTTTGAGAATCCGGCTTAGCATCTTTATTTTTATCTTCATAAGCTATGATTTCACCCTTACTTGGCAACGCTACGAAAACCGTATCATTGCGAAGTTCCATTAACCTCGGTCCAGGATTCGGACCGGGCGAAGACAGGCGCGATCCGCCTAGATCGTCGGCAAAGACCTCAATTTGAAATCCTTCCGGTAATTGAATAAATTCCAAATCTTTTTGCTGGGTCGTAATCCGTACATTAAAAAACCGTATCGTTATATATAATCCGACAACGCTGAGGGCAACCAGTATAATTAACAATTTCCGCATTGCCTTTACTATACCAGAAAAATACGTTCCTGCTTATACTGTAAACAGTGTTATGCGCCGAACAATTTCCATTGCCTTAGCTTTATTCGCGGTTCTCCTAGGAACCGCAATTTTTGTTATCTTTATTATCGATGCCGCGCGTTCCGCTGGCGCTGGCGCAATTGTAAGCTTAAGCATTTATGGATCAATTGTAGTTCTCCTACACGTAATTCATCTCATCACGCTAGTTCGAGTCCGGCATATTCCTTTCGCCCCTTTAATTCAGAAATTCAATAGCGTATTTGTGTTTCTACTGATTGCCGGATCTTATACGCCAATTTATTTGGCTATCTTGCCGACGAGTTGGGGCGTAAGCCTTCTGAGCGTGACCTGGGCTTTTGCGATTATCGGCATTGCGCTCAAATTATCTCCACAACCGCTGAATCAAAAATTAGCGGCGCTAACCTTTATAATAGTAGATTGGTCCATTGTTATTGCTTTTGTTCCCCTGCACCGGCTTCTTCCTCCTCTCGGACTTCGTTTATTAACGCTCGGCAGTCTTTTATACGCGTTTTCCATTATTTTGGAACGCCGGTATGTTCAAGAAACCATTACATCATTGAAAGCAAATATTCCGCAAATATTTCTTATATTAGGCAATACAAGCCATTTTTTGCTTATTTATTTATATATTCTCCATTTAAAACTGTAAGGCGGTATGGTGGTGAAAACAAAAAGCCTCGCGTAGTAGGTGCTACGCGAGGCTATCATATAACTTATTATTCCAATTTCCTGAAAAGCACCTCGATACTGGTGACAAGCAGGTTATCAAAATAATCTGTTTTATGTTTAAAGCAGGATGGAAACTGTTCAATTAGTTCCAACCCCGATGCGATGTATTCTTCGAAATACACCAATCGTTTCAATCTGTGGGAATGCGCGTTCCAGATATCCCGATACTGTTGCACCGTATATCCATTCACTGGCGTTAAGGATGCCTTTTTCTCGAGAAAGTATTCCTGGAGCGTTTCTCTTGGGAAAAGCATTTGGCAGTACGGAATGGAAACCACCCGGTACGCATGCATTCCCTTCGGCGCCATATAAAGCGGCCCGAAATTGAGATAGATGAAGCCATTCGGTTTGACTACGCGAATCATCTCGCGCAATGCAGTCGTTGGTTGGTCAAAGTGTTCGAACGCATTGTAAGAAAAAATGCAGTCTAAACTACTTGATTCCAACTCCAAATTATGGACATCCAGAGTCTTAAACTCCACACCCGCCCGAACCGCTCTCGTATCAAAATTGTTATTCTGAACATCCGAAGCGATGACTTTTTTCCCAGCTAGCTGCAAAATACAGCTTGCCATGCCGTCTCCGCATCCTAATTCCAGAAATTTCACAATTTTTTCCGGCTGATCGGATTTTAGTTTCAAGAGATTAAGAACTTGGTACGCCCTTTCTTTCCCCCTGATTACCAAACTTTCCGGATCATAGCGGTAAGTGGCAGGTTTGATCGGATATTTTTGTTGAAGTTTTTCCAACATATCCTTGTCTAGCCACACTGGCACGCCATTCGTTTTCTGGAAAAGAGTTTTTGCTTTTCTGGTTTTCCACCTGACATCTATTTCTTTACGGATGAAATGCATCCTTTGTATGACTGTTGACGGAACAACTTTCTTGACCATCATTTTTAATCCCTTCATAACGAATCTCCTTTATATTTTTAAACGTGCTTTCCTTTGGGTTAAACCTTAAGGAATTGTCTGCATATTATAACATATATATAATATGTCGTCAATTGATAGAAAATTTTTAGCTGTGGACTCAGCGAGAATCGAACTCGCGCCTCAGCAATGCGAATGCTGCGTAATACCACTTTACTATGAGCCCATTTACAAATTAAACCGATAGATTTAATCTTATCGATAATTGCTTCATTGGCAAGTCCAATGCAGATCCTTCACAAAAGAGGTATATAATGAACGAACAAATCTACTTCGGCTTGTTCAAAAAAACGTTTGCTTCTGTAGCTGCTTGCATCGCGTTAAGCATCAAGTGTTTTCTTGCTGCTTATTTTTTCAGCAAATTCAAAACTTCTTTGCTCCCAAGTGAAGATTATCGAACAGCAGCAGTGATGGTGCTTTCTATTCTGGGCGCTTTGCTTGTTGTGTGGGCAATTTTAATGTTGTTCCGCCGACTCTGGGTTGTTCCGCGTTTTTCTCCGCCGATTCAAAACCCAAATCCCTACCCATAAACTATCCGTTCCTAAAAACCCGCTCTACTACTCTAGCGGGTTTTTATTTTATTAGGTATACTTTATAAAAAGGTGTTCTTCACAAAGGAGGTATTGTATGACCTTTACGCGATGGACGGTCAAACAAGTCCCCAGCAACAATGGGAATGGACATCCTACTTATGAATATCAGCTTGTTAACTCGCTTGGGACTATAATTCCAGTAAAAGAATTAAACGGCACTGATGTCTTTGCAAAAAAGAATCAAACTGCTCGACCGCTAAAACTCCGCGAGGTTAATCATGATCTTTTTCTGGAGGATGATCACAAAGATCTGCAAGTCATTATGCCCGAAACCATTCTCTATACCAAAGACACAATAAAAAGCCAGCCGCATTAATCCGCTGGCTTTTTTATTGGCAGAATCAAACGATCCACATAAATGAACACGCTAATTAAAATAATATGCCGAATTATTACTAAAGGAGCGCTCCAATAAAAATATGCAACGTTCCGTTCAATCAGGAACCAGCGCAACACAATAAATGTGGATACAATATTCGCCCCCTCCAGCGCATAAAACCATTTTATTTTGGGCACGGAAAAAATTACAAAAAATGGCAATAACCACAAAAGATATTGCGGAGAAAAAACTTTATTGGTCAATAAAAAAGCAAGCACCGACAAAAAACAAAGTTTCACCGTATCTGCTTTTCGAAAACGCCACATCAGCCAGCCGTATAATCCAGAAAAAGTGACCAGCGATAAGGCATTAACGCGCGGCACGCTTTCCAGATACGGACTAAATAAAAACCGAATAGTCGTCCAAATAGAATCAATATTGGAATTTCGCGTTCGATTAAGTTCAAAAAAGTAATACCAATTATCAAAGGCATTCAAGATAAAATAACTATTAATAACTAGCGTGACGGCAATAAAAATTCCGATGAGATATCCGATTTTCTTCCAATTATCCTGTTTCAAAAGCAACGGGAGGAAAAATAACGCAGGAAAAAATTTGGTGGAAAAACCGATGGCAATCCAGATTGCTGCCCAATAATCTTTATTTTTTGCCATCGCATATAGCGCGCAGATAGAAAAAAAGACTGCGACCAAATCCCAATTATAGACTCCAAACATCAACAGAGATGGAGCAAAAATCCAATAGCGCCACACATTATCTTGACTACCTGACCGGTCAGGGTAATGTTCCGTTAATCTCTGCAATAAATAAGTACTGGCAACCGCGAAACCAATCAACAAAAGCGCGTTAACAATAAAATATCCCGGCACGTTTCGTCCTACTTTCCCGGTAATATCTATAATCAGTCCGGTAATCACCGGGTATTCTATTTTTTTATTGAGATAAGCAAAACCTGGCGCCAATGCTCGTTCCGAAAACGCCGGCATATCGCTATAGGCAATATGCCACGGTAAAATTCGCTCTCCCCCAATTTTCAATCCCAATCCATGAAACAACGCCGACCCTAAAACTACCAGCGCAACAATCAATAACTTATTTCTCATTGAAACGCTCCGTCACTACGCTCCAATCTATTGCCTTAAAAAATGCCTCTATATAATCCGCCCGTTTCAAACCGTAATCCAACATATACGCGTGTTCAAAGACATCCAGAATCAAAATCGGCGCGCATCCTGCCAGGTGACCGAGATCGTGTTCATTCACCCAGGTGTTAAAAATCCGACCGCCGATAGGATCGTGATATAAAATCGTCCAACCAATCCCCCGCATCGTTCCGCTGGCTTTAAAATCTTTTTCCCAATTCTCGTAACTGCCAAAGGTGTCCAGAATCTTTTCGTGGAGTTTTGGATTTCGATCTAATTTAGAACCGCCGTTCCGCATGTTGCCAAAATACAATTCGTGCAAACGCATCCCGTTCCATTCCCAGCCAAAGCGACGCTTCAGTTCCGCATATTCCGGCGTGTTGTTTTTCCCCTCTTTCGTCCAAGTATTTAACGCCTCGGCTAATTTATTGGTATTGGTAACGTAGCCCTGATACAGCGTGAAGTGATTCTTTAATAACTGTTCGCTAAAACCCGGTGTTCCTAATATTTGGTCAAAGTTTTTTGGTTCGTATGCCATATATAAATATTAATTAGATTTTACCTACTAAATTGAGTCCCGGCTTCAGAGTGTCGTCTCCCGGTTCCCAACTGGCCGGACACACCTGATCCCCGTACTTCCGAACATGAATCGCCGCCTGCAACTTCCGCAATAATTCTTTAATGCTTCGGCCGATACTATTATGGTGCATTTCGTAGGCTTTTAAAACTCCATCCGGATCAATTATAAAACTGCCACGTAAGGCCACACCCTCCTCTTCAATGTAGGTGCCAAATTCTTTACAAAGTTTCGCATTTGGATCCGCGATCATGGGAAATTTTACTTTCCCGATTGCTGGAGACGAATCGTGCCAGGCCTTGTGTGTATGCACTTTATCAGTACTTACGCTTAAAATTTCCGCGCCTAGTTTTTGGAATTCCGAATAATGCTGGGCCGCTTCTTCTAGTTCTGTCGGGCAAATGAAAGTAAAATCCGCCGGGTAAAAGATAAGCACTATCCACTTCCCCTTCAAATCCGAGAACTTCATTTTTTTAATTTCCTCGTTATGGAATGCCTCAAAAGATGCGTCTGGAATTTTATCGCCGATTTTAATCATATTTTATATATCCATCATAACCGAAAAACTATTTTTGCCAAAAATATACGCACCATCCATATTGACAAATGTGGGAAAAATATGTTATAATCAGGGCAAGTTAATAGCTCATTTCAATATAGGAGGAATTTATGATTGATAAACATATTGTTCAGGGGGTAAAAGCGCTTTTCATAGCCGTCGCTGTCAGTCTCGGCGGATCCTGGTGGATCGCCTATAGCGAAGGCGCTGCGCACGACATTCGGGTCAACATCTTCTTCGGCGTTATGATTGTCATGACACTGTGCATGACTTACGCTGCAATCCGTCCCTTCTTCAGCATCGCCGCCGCAAACCTCAGCGAAACCCAACAATAAATTCCTATCCAATAAAAACCCAGCCACCTCAAAAGGGCTGGTTTTTTATTTTGTCGGACTGCTGGGAATTGAACCCAGTCCTCACGCACCCGAAGCGTGTATACTGCCGGTATACTACAGTCCGTAATCTTAATATTATAATGTTATACTCCATTTATGGAAAAACGGCAAAAAATTAGACAATTCCTCCGGAAGAAAAAGGATGATTTATTGACGGCAATGGAAAAAAATTGGCGGGATAATCTTTTCCGGCCGCTGACCAATTTTTTGGGCCAGATTGGCATTACCGCCAATCATCTGACTATCGCCAGCTATCTTTTACTACTGGTTCCAATTGGAATGCATTTTCAAGGATATCCTCTCGGACCGCAAATTATTTTATTGGGGCTGATTGGTCTTGCCGACGCAATTGATGGACCACTCGCCCGCAATAACAAGAATGTCACCATTCTAGGTATTTGGCTGGATCATTTACGCGATGGTTCTTTGGTTGCTTGGGCAACATATCTCCTTTTTTCTTATCAAGTGCTTTCGTTGGAATTCATCGGTGTGATTTGGGGGCTGCAAATTATTCTTCTTTGGATTACGCTAAAAGATTTTGTTATCCAATATCTCAAACATAACCAGGAAACATCGATCTTAATCCACCATCTTTCCCACAACAATCTACAAGCATCCGTGTTGGGCCGATTGCAATTTTTCTTTTGGACCATCGCTTATCTTTTTTTCTTTCTTTATATTTTATCGCCTTCTAATTGGCTTCTGACAATCGGACATACGCTGATTGTCATTGAAATTATTTTTGCGGCGATGAGTATCTTTGACGCTTACCAAAAGTTCCTGCCCAAAAAATAGTTATTGAACAAAATATTTCTTTTTAATCTCTTCGTCTACCCGCGATTGGGCTTCATCGGCGGATTTTTTCGCGAATTTCGCCATTTCCGCCAATTGTTTTTCCGAAAGTTGACCCAAATGTTCTACGCGAACTTTCATTGTTTCTTCCGTATTCAAACTTGGATCATCTAAAACTTCCTCTAAAAGAATAGAGAGGATAAAACCGATTTTTGGCCCCGGAAGAATATTTAAAATTTTCATAATATCTCCGCCGTTTATTTTCAGCATTTTTGCGCTGATTGGATCCTGGCTGACTTTTTCAATTCGAAATTTCAAGTGCCGCAAACGATATGGTTGGGCTTTAGGCACTCCGGAACCGATACGATCCGCTTCCCGCAATCGAAACAAATCTTCCATATTTTCCTGGCCGACTCGCCGGAGCAAACGGCGCGCGCCTGCGTCCGTAACGGTATCTGGATCATACACAAACATATGTTCCCGAACCAATAATGCCACTTTTTCGATAAATTCTTTGGAATAATGCAGTCGGTCCAGAATCTCCATTACCATGCGCGCGCCAACGACTTGATGGCCGTAAAAAGTAGAGTCCGGGCCTTCGCCCCGTTTAGAACGCGGCTTGCCCACGTCATGCAAAAGCGATGCCATGCGCACTTCTAAGGAATAATTCTGTTGTGCCGCATATTCTAAAGAACGGAAATTATGCTCAAACACAGTATAGATATGATGCTTATTTTGCCCAATACCTACTCCCTCCTCCAGTTCCGATACAATATATTTCAAAAGCCCAATCACCTGCAATCGCACCACGCCATCCGCGGCAAAATTACTCATCAGTAATTTACTGAATTCATCTCGTATTCTTTCTTTAGCAACAAATTCCAACAGTCCCGCGTGCTGATGAATCGCATTTTCCGTTTCGCTTTCAATGACAAAACCCAATTGGGCCATAAATCGCACCGCTCGCAACAAACGCAACGCGTCTTCTTGGAATCGTTGGTCCGGATTGCCTACGGCGCGAATTATTTTCTTTTCTAAATCTGCCTGCCCGCCAAAGGGGTCAGTAATTTCTTGCACTGCGCTTTCCATGACTTTCATCGCCATTGCGTTTACGGTAAAATCCCGCCGGCTCAAATCCTCTTCAATCGTCCGAGCAAATGTTACTTCGTCTGGATGACGCTTGTCGGTATACTTCCCCTCCAAACGATAGGTGGTTACTTCAATAACTTTCAAAGCCTGGCTTTCGGAATTTGTTTTTACGCCAACAGTTCCAAATTGATTTTCGTATACGCTGTCGGGAAAAATTTTTTGGATCTGTTCGGGCGTGGCGTTAGTCGTAATATCCCAATCCTTCGGTTCTTTCCCGAGTAAAATATCCCGTACGCAGCCACCAACAAGAAACGCTTCAAAACCAGCGCTCTGTAATTGCTTAGAGATGTTTTGCACTTCTTGCGGCACGTTCATTATAAAAAGTATATCGTATTTGCTTCTAACTTGACAAATAATAGTTTTATGTGTTTGACTATATATAGTACGTGATCATTAAAAATATAAGGAGGGCTAACAAATGTCCAGCAATCTTGCCTTGATTATCCATAATGTTATTTTTGGGTCATTATTCTTTCTTTCGGTCAGCAGTGGTTTTTATTACCGAACCAAGTCCGAAAAAAATAAAGTCTTCTTCTGCTACGTAGTCGCTTTCATTGCGATCGCTATCTTTTTCGGAATGCGGCCCCGATAAACGGAGGAATATGCTATGTTCACCGCGATTCTGGCCTCATCCATATTGTCGTTCACAGTTAGTTGGAGAATCAGAAAAACTCACGAAATAACCTGCATTTCTTTCCTGTCAGTCGGCGTTATCCTTATCATTGTTGCCGTCGCCACCTCCGCTTAACCACCCCGCTAAAAAGGGATCTGATTCTAGATCCCTTTTTATTTTTGAAGCTTTATAATAAGATTCAAACAAAAGGCCCTCGTAGCTTAATGGATAAAGTAACCGGCTTCGAACCGGTTGATAGGGGTTCGATTCCCTTCGAGGGCACAAATAAAAAATCATTCGCTTGCCGAGTGATTTTTTATTTTGTTTTTGATATGGGAATCGAACCAGCCGCACCCCGTATCAGGAAGGCAGGAGCGAAGCGACGTTGGAAACCGAAGGTGTCCAAGTACGGGGGTCGGGGTGCGGCGGTAGGGTTCGGTGAGCGAGCGGGCTATCTAGCTGCGAGCGAAACCCTGATTCCCTTCGAGGGCACAAATATAGAACTCCAGTAAGAAGTGCTATAATTAGCCTATATGAAAAACAAACAAATCGTATATTGGACTATTTTTATTCTAATAGTTCTTTTGATTGGCGGGTGGATTTATCGGGCACGGAACGGCAGCAGCAATACAATGGCCGATCTGCAAGAAAATCTTTCTGGCAATGCGCTTCTTTCCGTGGCTGAAGAAAAAGAGAAAGAAACTATGGTTGTCCGGGCTTTCTTTAATAACAGCAATCTGGATCCGGAATTTTCCTGCAATAAAGTTTTTCCGGTTACTCGGGAAATAGAAAAAACTTCCGCCGTTGGCCGCGCTTCTCTTTTGGCGCTCTTACAAGGGCCAACCAGCGCAGAAAAAACTGACGGTTTTTTTACTAGTCTGAATGAAAACGTAAAGTTACAGAGCTTAACTATTGAAAATGGCGTCGCTAAAGCAGATTTTGATACCCAATTAGAAAATCAGGTGGGCGGCTCTTGCCGAGTTTCCGCTATTCGTGCCCAAATCACCCAAACCCTGAAACAATTTCCGACTGTTCAAGAAGTCATTATTTCTATAGATGGCCGGATTGAGGATATTCTCCAGCCATAAGTTATGCGGATTCACGTTACCGCTTCTCCCGGCGCTACCCGTGCTTCTCTCCGAGAAATCGATGCTACGCATTTCAAAATCTCCGTTCAAGAACCAGCTCGAGAAAATTTAGCGAATCTGGCAATTTTACAAGCAGTGGCTGCTCATTTCCGCGTTCCACTTTCCCGCGTACGTTTTACTCACGGGCTTAAAAGCAAACAAAAGGTTATTGAGGTTATGATATAATTACTTCTCTATGGGACTTTTTTACACAGGCAAGGGAGATAAAGGTAAAAGCTTGATTTGCGGGAAAAAAATAGATAAAACTTGCTGCGAAATGGAAGCGCTGGGCCATTTAGACGAACTGAATAGCCTGCTGGGTTTGATCCGCAGTTATCAAATCCAACCACAATTTCAAGAAGGGCTGAAAGGCGTTCAAGAAAATCTTTTTATCATACAAGCAAATTTGGCGGTCATTATGTTGGGGAAAAAATTTAAAGCTCCAGAATTTCCTCATAACAAAATCACTGGGTTAGAAACTGTGATTGATGTTTTAGAAAAAGAAATTCAGCCGGAAAAAAAATTCGTTATCAGCGGAGAGAACCAACAAGCTGCCTGGTTTGATTACGCTCGCACCGTCTGCCGCCGCGCCGAACGGGAAACGCTGAGGCTAGCCAAAAAAAAGAAAATAAATCCGGATATTCTTGCTTATCTTAATCGCCTTTCGGGATTTTTATTCGCCTGCGCCCGTTACGAATCAAAAATCGCCAATATTAAGGAACATAACCCAACTTACCGCTAATAGCATATGACGTTTGAAGAATACCAAAAACTCTCCAGAAAAACCGCGTTATATCCGAATGCGGGGAAAAATATTTTTTATCCGACTCTCGGCCTGGCCAGCGAAGCTGGCGAGGTCTGCGGAAAAATAAAAAAAGTACACCGAGATAAAAAAGACGTGTTTGGACAAGAAGATAAAGATACTATTGAAAAAGAATTGGGGGATGTGTTGTGGTACCTTGCTCAAATCGCCAGTGAATTAGGAATTTCCTTGGAAAATGTTGCTGATGGCAATATCAAAAAACTTTATTCTCGTTTGGAACGAAATAAAATTGGCGGTGACGGAGATAATCGATAAAAAATGGTATAATAAATTATGATTCCAAAAAATATTACCAACAAATTTTTTTTCGTTGCGACTCTTTTCATTGTTACTTTTTTGAGTTTTCGATTGGTTCTAGCCTGGACCAATCCTGGCCAAAATCCTCCGGGTGGTGTCGGGTCTTTATTTTCTGATAGCGCAGGTAATATCGGTCTCGGTACGGCTGCCCCTACGTATAATCTAGATATCTACTCTGCCGGAACAACTAATCTTCGCATTGATAGCTCGAGTAACAACACGGTATTGGGTGGGGCTTCACCATCGATCACCTTCCGAAATCGTTCCCTTGTTGATGGTAATGTAGTCGGCTCTATCTGGTTTAACAATTCTACCAACGATGTAACCGCGGTCATTGCCGCTTCTGCTGACGATGCTGCCGGTAATGACAACCGCAAAGGCACCATTGCCTTCTTTACTAAATCCAATGCAACGGAATCCATGCGGATCAACAGCTCTGGTGATGTGGGGATTGGAACTACTAATCCTGGAGCAAAACTTGAAGTAAACGGCCAAGTAAAAATTACTGGTGGTACGCCAGGATCCGGAAAAGTACTTACTTCGGATGCGGCTGGATTAGGTAGCTGGCAAACAGCAAGCGGCGGATTATCTGGAAGTGGTTCTACAAATTATATGGCTAAATTTACAGCAGGCACAACTATTGGTAATTCTCAAATTTTTGATAATGGAACAAATGTGAGTGTTGGTACCAACAATCCACTAGCGAAACTACATGCTGTAACTAATGTTGTTAATGCGAATGGAACTCCTGTCTTACGAATTACTGCTGGTCATTACGTGAGTCCAGTCGGAAGTGGAGCGGCTTTAGAATTTGGCGATAATGGCGGTGGTAACGATACTGGTTTCACGGTAGGAAAAATCAGAACTGCTCACGAATCTACAGGAGGACAAGTCGGTATGGTCTTCCATACATTGAATAGCAATAGTCTTCAAGAATCCATGCGTTTATTGAGTAATGGCAATTTGGGCGTGGGGTTGACTAACCCATCTCAAAAAATTGAAGCTAATGGTTATGTCAAGGGTACGGGATTATGCATTGGCAATGACTGTCGGACTAGCTGGCCAAGTTCATCTCCTTCTTTTGGGGTGGTCGCGGACCTTACTAATAACTTTATTTCTGGAACTCAAACTTACTCCTGGGCAACTGGCTATGCATATCCAATTGGTGAAGTACGTCATTTTGTGGCTACCGTTTCAGTCAGTAATACATCTGGAGGAATCGCATTTATCAATAAAGTTGGTACTGAATATTGTGGTGGTGGAATACAATGCTTAAGAATCGAATGGAGTACGTATTCATTATCTTCGAATTCAACGGTACGCGTACAAGCAATTAGAATCCAATGAATAAAAAATATTTTAATAAAAGAGTATTTGTTTTTCTTTTGATTTTTGGCTCATTGCTCGCGATTCAAACTTTTGCCTGGAACAATCCATCTCAAAATCCCCCGAGCGGCGCTGCGAGCATCACTGCTGATAGTTCTGGCAATATTGGTATTGGCATGACGCCAACTTATAAATTGGATGTAACGGGCAATAGCGTTATTGGACGATTTATTGGAACTGGCAATCCGGAAATTCGGGTAGAAGATAGCGGCGGTAGCGGCGCCACTGCTAAGTTTGGGGCTTATGAAAATGGCGCTGGCGGAGTATTGGGGATGGTTTCAGCCCATGATTTTCGTATTTTTACCTCGAACGCAGCCAGGATAACCATCAAATCAGGAGGAGATGTCGGCATTGGTACCGCAAATCCTGGAGCAAAACTTGAAGTAAACGGCCAAGTAAAAATTACTGGTGGTACGCCAGGATCCGGAAAAGTACTTACTTCAGATGCGGCTGGATTAGGTAGCTGGCAAACAGCAAGCGGCGGATTATCTGGAAGTGGTTCTACAAATTATATGGCTAAATTTACAGCAGGCACAACTATTGGTAATTCTCAAATTTTTGATAATGGCACTTATATCGGCCTTGGTACCGCGGCCCCTTCCTATAACTTAGATATTTATTCAACTGGCTTAGGTACTCTTAGAATAGATGGCTTGAACAATAGCACTGTGCTGGGTGGCCCCTCTCCTGCCATTACTTTCCGGAATCGCTCCACAGTGAATGGTAACGTCACTGGTACTATCTGGTTTAACAATTCGACCAATGATGTGACTACTGCGATCGCCGCTTCTACCGATGAAGCAAGTGGCAATGGGAGTCGGAAGGGCACGATTGCTTTTTTTACCAAATCAGGCGTGGCCGAATCAATGCGGATCAACAGTTCCGGCGACGTTGGCATTGGCACCGCAGGCCCAACCCAAAAACTTGATGTCGCGGGTTACGTAAAGGGTCAGTCTGGGGTTTGCATTGGCAATGACTGTCGGACTAGCTGGCCAGGAGGTTTTTCAGTCGTCTATGACGTAACTTATTCTTTATCTGGAACCAACCTTTATGCCATAAGTTTCAACGACTACACCTATCCATTTGGTGATACTAGAATTCTCATACCAACATTAACTCTCAGCAACACCTCTGGTGGCTATGCATTAATTGACGGATTTGGTCCTTCTTGCTGTGGGGGTGGCGGACAATATCCCCACATTGACATAAAAACTAATGGACTCTCCGCAGGTACAAACGTTCGTATTCGACTCTTACAACTTCAATAGTTACAAATACTCTTCTTATTGCTATACTGGGCTTAATGAAAATCAAGCTTAATGCTTTAGCCCCTGATTTTTCTCTCTCGGATCAGAATACGAAAACTCATACCTTGTCAGATTACAAAGGCCAATGGACATTGCTTTATTTCTATCCGAAAGATGACACTCCCGGCTGCACCAAAGAAGCCTGTACGATCCGTGATAATTTTCCGGAATTCAAAAAACTAAAGATCCAAGTCTTCGGTATCAGCGTGGACTCGGTAAAAAGCCATAAAAAGTTTTCGGAAAAATATAAGCTGCCCTTTACGCTTCTCGCGGATGAAAATAAGGAAGTAGTGAAAAAATACGGCGTCTGGGCAAAAAAGAAATTTATGGGCCGAGAATATATGGGGACGTTACGCACTTCTTTTTTAATTGGTCCGAAAGGAAAAATTGCGAAGATTTACGAAAATGTAAAACCAGAATTTCATGCGGAAGAGGTGTTAAAAGATATAACTATATTACAAAATGAATAAAAAAATAATTTTGGGCGCGTTATTATTTCTTATTGCGGTTATTGTTTTGATTACTTGGCCAACCGTTTCTACGGAAAAAGAAAATCTTATCCAACTTACTTCTCCAAAACCTAACGAAATTATTACCAGCCCCTTATTAGTTCAAGGCAAAGCGCGCGGTTATTGGTTTTTTGAAGCCTCCTTTCCAGTCAAACTTCTGGATGAAAATAGTCAACAAATTACCATTGGCATTGCCCAAGCACAAGGAGAATGGATGACGGAAGATTTTGTGCCATTTAAAACAATACTAACCTTTGTTAAACCAACAACAAAAAAGGGTTGGCTAGTACTAGAAAAAGATAATCCTTCCGGATTGCCGGAACATAATGACGAATTAAAAATCCCTGTAGTATTTGAATAATAAAAAATCCGCCTTAAGCGGATTTTTTATTTTATTTCCCTCCTAATATATCCAAAACTGATCCGACTAAAGATTGCCGTTGCGGACCATATCGATAACTGCTGGGTGGAGGTGGCGAATAAGATCCTTCCGGCGGCGTATAACTACCTCCCGAAGGATAAGAATTCGAAGGCGGTGGTGTGTATGAACCTTCTGGTGGATGATATTCACCCGAAGTTGGAGTTGGATAAGTACCTTGTTGCTGTTGATATTGTTGCTCGTATTGTTTTTGATATTCTTGCTGATACTGCTGCTGAAATTGTTGTTCAAATTGCTGCTGATATTGCTGTTGGTATTGATCAGGGGAAATATTCGTTGGTGGAGTAAATCCTTCTGGTGGCTGCTGAAAACCCTCCTTTAATTGATCTATCGGGCTTTCGGTTCGGCGATCTGGAAATCCTCCTTGTTCATATAATTTTTGGCATTCTTCCGGACCGTTGCAAGGCGGCCTTGTGCCACCAAATTCTCCTGGAGCGCCGGATTCAATTGGAGGACCAATATACCGTGGGTCTCCCCGATGTTCGCCCTGATCGTTACCTTGAGGACCACCCGGGAATCTTCCGTCGCCATGATCACTGCCCCGGTCACCCGCATTACCAGACGGAGGACCAAAACCACTACACTCGTCTGAGTGTTCTTGGCAATACTTCATACATTCATCAATAGATTTGCATCCACCTGGTCCGCCACCAAAACCACCGCCATCAGGACCACCTGGGAATCCTCCACCGGGACCGCCTGGAAAACCACCGTGTTCTCCGGGACCCCCTGGACCACCCTGGCCAGGTGGACCAAATCCAGAAAACGCTGATTCAAAACAAGATTTTATTTTCTCGCCAATTTCCGGACCGCCAAAGAAATCGCCCTCTAAACCACCTGGCCCCACAATTTCATCAACACACGCTCTCGCTTCCGGTGGCATTTGTTCCAAGGATTGCCTCAACTGCTGCTTGCCCTCTTCCATTCTCTGCAAATCTTTTTCTTCCAAAAATCCATTTTCTTTTGCCCAAGTAAAGCAAGCTTTTTGGTTTCCCGGATTTTCGCAATACGACTGACATTGCTTTCCCTTACAGCCACCTGGCCCTTTTCCGCCAGTTTTTTTAAATTGCTCCACGTGTTTTAATTCTTCTTCAGAAAGTAGGCCGGCTTTCTCCGCAAAACTGATGCATTCATCCATATGTTCTTCTGCCTCGCAATAGGATTCACATTGTTCTTTGGACTTGCAAGCGCCCGGAGTTTCGCCTCGTTTCATTAATGGCAAGATTTTTTCCACTTCCCGTAATTCTTGCTCGCTCATAAAACCGTTTTCTTTCGCGAAAGTAATGCATTCATCGATATGTTCCGAATTTTGGCAATACGCTTCACAAGCAGTTTTATTTCGGCAATCACCCGGCATTTTCGCGCCTCTCTGAATGGCAGCATGAACTTTTTTCGCGTCTTCTAACTCTTTGCCTTTCAAAAATCCATTTTTTTCTCCAAACGCAACACATTCGTCGATGCGGCTGACATCATTACAATACGATTCACAAGTTGCTTGGGAATTGCAACCACCAGGAGTACCGCCGCTATTCAAAGATTCTTTAAACTTTCTTGCTTTGGCTGCTTCTTCTCCATTCATCAAACTATGACTTTCCGCAAAAACAATGCATTTTTCCAAATTTCCCGGTTTGTCACAATATACTCGACAATCATCTTCATTTTTACAACTCCCCAATTCAGTCACTGGATAACTTATTTCTTTTACTGGTTTAGCTGGTTCTTCCGACTGCTCTAACTCGGCTGCCGGAGCAGGAGTTGTCGCGGTTTCTGTTTTTTCTGGCTCTGGTTCCGTGCCAATTTTCACTCCATTGGTTATTCCGTCTTTAGGCGGAGCGATAGTGAATTCTCCCCGGTTGTCTTTGCAATCCACAACAAAGGCTTCCATAGATGGAGTAAAGTCCGCCGGATCATTAAAAACAACATTAGTAATGGTTCGGCTTGTTGGGCAACCGGTAATGCCACCTCCGTAAGGAAGTTTGTCCGGAGCTTTGAAAGAATATTCTTGAATCCCCTGTGGATCTCGAATGGTAATCGTGAAAAGTCCGTTCCCATCTTTTTTGAAAGAAACAGCAGCATTATTACTCACTTGAGCGTAAGTTTTTTGAATAATTAGAACACTGACAAGCGCTGCAAATAAAACAATAACCACCGCAAGAAAAGAGTCTTTAAGAAAATTAATGTAAGACCGCGTCATAATTAATTAGAAAATGGATTTTTATATGTATCCTTGAATGGATTAGTTTTATCAACCGGATTCACTTCCGGAACTTTATCTCCCAATGGATTGGTTGGCGTTACAACATCAGTCAATGCCGGCGTTTCTGTTAATAATTCAATTGCTTCACCGGTGGTTGGCGCTTCTTTGTCTCGGCTCTTCCAATAATAGATTCCGCCAACTACTAATAAAATAATCATTATGGCAGAAATTATTATAATTGAATTCTTGGATTGCATACCCTTACAGTCTACCATAATATCATTTTTTGAATTGAATATTGTGGATAAAATAGATATAATAGATATACTTATTTGTATGCAAATATCTTTTGGACCGATTTTTCTCGCGAGCATTATTGGCAGCGTCTGCGCAATGGTGGGCGGGGTTTTCCTTCTCATCAACGAACGCTTCGCCAGGCGTCTCTCTATTCATCTTTTAAGTTTTGCCGCCGGCGCTTTGTTGGGAGCTGCTTTTTTTGAATTACTACCGGAAGCTCTGGCAAGTGAATTTACCGTTCAATCCATTTTTGGGTCAGTGGTAAGCGGCATTTTAATCTTTTTCATCTTTGAACGCTTGCTCAATTTCTATCACGTGCATAACGAAGAGCCGCTGGATGCGAATCAAAATTTTGGCATGACCGTGATAGTCAGCGATACCCTGCACAACTTCATTGATGGTATTGCTATTGCGTTTAGTTTTCTTATTTCTATTCCCACCGGCATCGTCACTACGACCGCGGTCTTTTTCCACGAAGTGCCGCAAGAAATCAGCGATTTTAGTATTCTTTTACATCAAGGATATTCCCGCCGAAATATCATCAAATACAATTTATTTTCCGCCCTCGCAACGCCGGTGGGGGCATTGGTTGGATATCTGATGCGGAATACAATCGCGGTATATGTTCCTCTGCTTCTTGCTTTCGCCGCCGGTTCTTTCATTTATATATCCATTTCGGACCTTCTGCCGGAATTGAAACACAAAGCCGGTCCGCGAGAATTTTCCCATATTCTCGTCATTCTTGCCGGTCTGGCAACTATCGCGGGTATCGGCATAATCATGCCAGAATAAAAAAGAGCAGCTTAATTTAATAATTAAACTGCTCTGATTTTTACTTGCCGAAGATTTTTTTAAAGAAACTAATTATTTTCTTTTTCCATTCTTGGAAACGGTTTGGGCGACGGACGGGCAGGGGTTTCGGAAAATCATCGACTGTTCCAAAGACTCTCATTTTTTCTCCCATTAATGCCAGCATGACATCCCTCCTCAAAAATAGATTTACAAGCGCTATAAGAAAAGTAACCCAATAAAAGTTGGGTGTCAAAAACTAAAAGAGAAGCCGTGTGCCTCCACTTGGAATCGAACCAAGGTCTGCGGATTAAGAGTCCGTAGCTTTACCACTAAGCTATAGAGGCGAATTTCTGTTCCGTTTTCAGTAAAATACCACAAAATTTACCTCTATTGCAATCAAGTAAAATCTGGTATACTATCTTCACTTCTATGAATCTGAAGACTGATTTAGGTCAGATTCACGGGATTGGACCGAAGTTTATCGCGCGATTGAACAAGCTGAAAATCAAAACTATCGCCGATTTGCTTTGGCACTTCCCTTTTCGATACGACGATTTTTCTCGTATTGTTCCCATTGCCGAGCTGAAAATCAACGAACCGGCAACGATTCAAGGCATTGTAAAAAAAATCAGCGCCCGCCGAACTTGGAAACGCCACATGACAATTATTGAGGCGTTAATTGCCGATGATACGGGGGGTATTAAAGCGGTCTGGTTCAACCAGCCTTATATTGCCCAAATTCTCAAAATTGGCACGCAAGCGAACTTTGCCGGAAAAATTATCCAATCTTCCCGGGATATTTATCTTTCCAATCCAACCTACGAAATTACCAGCAGCCATGGTCTGGCGGGCACCAGCACCGGCCCAAAACATACGGCGGGGCTGATTCCGGTTTATCCAGAAACTCGCGGTCTTACTTCCAAAGGCCTGCGTTTTCTTATCAAACCGATTTTGAAAGATTTGGAACATCTGAATGATTTTATACCCAGCAACACGCTGCGCCAGCATCATTTATCTGATATTAATGTTGCTATTCGCAAAATTCATTTCCCTTTTAAAATTGAAGAGGCGGACTTAGCTAGAAAACGGTTTGCTTTTGAGGATTTATTCCTGATGCAGATTAATAATTTGAAAATCCGCTCCCGCCTCGCCAAAGAAAAAGCTTTCAATCTGGTTATTTCGGAAGACTGGCGCAGCCAAGTATTGCAAAAATTGCCATTTCAACTGACCGCGGCCCAGAAGCAAAGTTTGCAGGAAATTCTGGCTGATCTGCAAAAACCGCACCCAATGAATCGCCTGCTTCAGGGTGATGTGGGTTCTGGGAAAACCGTTATTGCCGCAATCGCCGCGCTCGTTGCCGCCCACAATGGTTACCAAACTGCTTTTATGGCGCCCACGGAAGTTCTCGCCAGCCAACATTATCGAACGTTAATAAAAATTTTTCCGGAATTTTCTCACGGCATTGCCCTACTGACCGCCAATCGGATGGAGGCCTATTTTGGCGATGCGCTGCATACAAAAACCACCAAACCGAAACTAATTAATGAGATTATCCAAGGCAATATCCGTATCGTTATTGGCACGCATGCCATTATTCAAAAAACCATCAAGTTTCCGAAACTGGCGTTAGCAATCGTGGATGAACAGCATCGTTTCGGCGTTTCCCAACGCGCGGCGCTACTGCAAAATATCCAGGAAACCGGCGAACGAATTATCCCCCATTTTCTTTCTATGTCGGCCACGCCAATTCCGCGAACGCTCTCCCTCACGCTTTTTGGCGATTTGGACGTTTCCACCATTACCGAATTGCCCGCCGGCAGAAAAGAAATTATTACGAAAATTGTCGCGGGAGCTAATCGTCCCAAAGCGTATCAATTTATTCGCGAACAAATCCAAAAAGGCCGTCAAGCCTTTGTCATTTGTCCGCGAATTGACGCCGGAGAAATCAAAGAAGGCGAACTGCTTACCGAAGCGAAAAAAAAGGCGCTGGAATTGAAATCCGTCAAAGAAGAATTTGAAAAGCTTCAAAGTCAAATTTTTCCCGATCTCAAGATAGTAATGCTGCACGGCAAAATGAAAGGCAAAGAGAAAGACGAAATTATGAAAGATTTTTTTGAAAAGAAATACGATATTCTAGTATCTACGTCTGTCATTGAGGTGGGCGTGGATGTGCCAAATTCCACCATTATGATGATTGAGGGCGCGGAACGATTTGGTTTGGCGCAACTCTATCAATTCCGCGGCCGGGTCGGCCGAGGTGAACATCAATCGTTTTGCCTGCTTTTTACCACCAGCGATTCCAACGCTGCGGAGCAACGCCTTAATTCTCTAATTATCGCTAAAAACGGCTTTGAATTGGCAGAAAAAGATTTGCAGCTTCGCGGCCCCGGGCAATTTATGGGTGAAACCCAAACTGGCGTACCGGACATTGCCATGAATGCGTTAAAAGACATGGAACTTGTCAAAGCTGCGCGGGATTCGGCAAAAGAAATTCTTTCCAACGATCCGGAACTAACCGGATATCCGGAACTCCGCGTAAAATTTGAGAGCTTCCAAAAATCGGTTCACTTGGAATAATTTCTAGATTTAGGCGTCACCCAAAAACCCAATCGCCATTTTCCTCCCAGCATCAGCCGAGTTTGCGCCTCCAATGCGGGAAGCGCGCCAAAAATAATCAGCGTCAGCGGCATCAAAAGCCACTGCGCCACATAAAAAACGTAATCTCTTTTCCGCAATCCTTTTGGATGCGGCGGTAATAATATCAAGCTCAGAATCGCGGCGCTGATAATACCCACATTAGATAAGCGAATCAGCCAACCGGCAATTTCTGGCAGTTTATAGGCTAACACGGTCGTGCCAAAATTTCCTGAACCGATTAAAATCGGCAACCAACTCAGGGCAAAGATTAAAATCACATTAGTAGACCAGGAATGAAAGCCCTCCACAGAAATAAAGCTCCAATAGGCTTTTTTCTTTCCGGAGATGAGCTGATTAGTTCGAAAACCTTCCAGCAAATATGGGATATTTTCTACCCCATATCCCCAACGACGCTGTTGTTTATAGACATTTTTTAACGTCTGCCAGAAAGTCGGCGCGGCATTCGCGTCCATGGAAACCGGATAAAAAAGCGGTTCCACTTTCCAATCGCCATTGTAATGCAAATAACATTGCCAAAAAATTCGGGAATCCTCCGAAACAATATCGGTCTGCCAATATCCGATTTCCACAAGGGCGGAAAACGGCATCGCGTGAGAAGAAAAGGTGGTTAACCGTTCCGGTCGGGATTGCTGCATCATCTGCCAGAAACTGGCGGAAAAAGAAACCACCCGCGCGAACGCCGGCGTATCGTAGATATTGTTTATGAACAGCGGAATCGGCTGGAAACTGGAACGCAGTGGTTTGGCCGCTTGCAAGAATTGGTAACTCAAAATCCCGAAATAATCCGAGTAGACCTGCGTATCCACGTCAAACACCGAAACCAAAATCTGATCGTAAGGAATTTTTTGCGTGTCAATAATTGCTTGCTTCACTGCTTTCGCCGCCCAGGTTTCATTCGAGCCCTTGCCGGGAATTTCTCCGGCAATATCCACTGGATGCCGCGTAATCAGAAAAGAACCGAATTGCGCTGCGTATTCCTGTTCCAAACGAATCGCGGTCTTTTGCGCTTCTTCTCCCGCCCGTTCTTCCGTTGCTAGCACGACGATTATTTTTTTGGGCGGATAATTCGTCCGCGTTAAACTTTCCAAACTTTCTTTCACCACCGAGTACGGTTCATGGTACATCGGCAGAATAACTAAGTGACGCAATGACTCCCAACGGCCGGAGCATTCTTTTTCCAAACGTTCCTGCCAATTAATTTTCAAGTTTGCCCGCATTTTCACGAAAGTCGCGCGCAAATGAAATGTCAGATAGATAGTTTTCAAAAGCCAATAAGTATCAAAGAGAATAATAAAAATTGCCGCCCACAAGGGTTTTTGCCACGAAGCGAAAATCATAAGCAACAAAGTTCCCCACGCGAGAAAACCGGGCAGTCGTTCAAACAGACGATACATAAAGAAAACGTTATTGTAACGAAAGAGTAGCGCTATGACAACATCCTAAGATAGTTATCCAGCGCCAAAATTTCGCTGCGATTGACCACCAAAATACCCAAAGCCACAATCAATAAAAGATCCAATTCATACCCGTTGACAAAAGAATGTTTGTTTTTGATGCGCCATCCGGCCGCCACGCCCATTTGCGCCACTAATAAAACTGCGATTGGCTGGACCAGAAATCCGATAATAATAAAAAATCCGCCAATGCTTTCTAAAAATGCCGGGATGGTTCCCCAAATTTTACCCGGTTTAAACCCCATTGCTTCAAAATTTTGCCAGGTGGTTCTCAAATTTTTTAACTTCGGCGCGCCGTGAATAACAAACAAAACTCCGACAAAAACCCGCAAAACAAACAATGCCAATTGGTCAAAAACCAATAAAGCATCTAAATAAGAATAAAAATTACTGATGAAATTCATAGTCTTGTTTTAAAGTATAACATAGGTGTAGTATAATCACAGAAAACGGCCCTATCGTCTAGTGGTTAGGACATCGCCTTTTCAAGGCGGTAACCCGGGTTCGATTCCCGGTGGGGCTACTAAAAGAAAAGCCGCCTCTTTTCGGGGGCGGCTTTTTTTAAAATTTGAAAACTCACAATCAGCGTATTCCAAATTCCGAAGCGTATTCTTTCTCTTCTTCAGATAATGGGGGTAGGTTGGTTCTTTTTTGTTGATGGACAGATTGACCCTGTTTTTCGACAATGGACTTTTTTACGACTTGTTTCCGTTCTTTGGAAAACTTGTCTGGAATCATTTCAATCCTCCTTATTAAACTACTACTGTGCTAATTCAGATATATAACAATCAATGCCATGGCGTCAATTGTAAGGAGCGCAAATAATAGAAAACCCCTCTTCGCGATATCGCGAAGAGGGGTTTTTACACTTACACTTTTACGGGAGCCAAAGCAACCTTTGCTGCCGGCGATTTCTCTGATTGCTTATAGAGATTCTTGCCAGGCGACCGCTTGCTGATTTCATTTTTCCAAGCTCGCAAGCCCAGGTGCCAGAAATTCAAGATTCCCAAATTCATCGGATAAATCTTGAACATCATCAAATATCCCTTGGCCAAGAAATAAAGCGGGTGGTAAATCCATTTTTGGACCCAAACCCACTTTACTTTGATCAAGTATTGCACCACCAGATTGCGCGCCCACGGCACGACATTACAAACTGTGCCTAGACTGGAAAGATTCACTTGCTGCATCTTTTCTTCCGGGGTGAAACAATTGAGCGGACTCCAACTTTGATACGAATGGTGCAGGTTGCTTAAGTCATCTTTTTTGAACCAACCATTTTCCTGCACATATCGATTGAAGGGAGTGCCGGCGTACGGGTGAATAATCGTATATTCCCCGAACGTGGCTCGGCAACGAATATTGATATCCAAGGACTCAATGTCCAATTCAATATTTTTCTTGCCAAGCTCTTTCAACTTTTCCGGATGCACGGGAATGCCCAAGATGGTGTTCGCAAAAGTTTTCACGCCGTACTTGTAACAGAGATCAAACGCATTCAGGATGTGTTCTTTGCTCATGTGCCGGCGAATAACTTCGCTGCGAACGTAGTCGTTCCCCGCTTCAATGGACATCGTCATGGAATGCAAACCAGCTGGCTTCAGAAGCTTGAGATGATCTTCTGTCAGAATATTGCAACGCGTCAGTAAAAAGAAAGGCAGATGAATCTCCTTTCGATACCGCTCGGCGAATTCTATCAGCCAGGGGTCTTGTTCTAATTTCGGGTGAATCCAAAAAATGTCATCATAGAATTTAATGAATTGAGTCGGATATCGTTTTACCATATCCTTCAATTCTGCGACAACCCTTTCCGGACTATACCGTTGATGCGGTTTGCCCTTGCCCTTATAAATGTCGTTGAATTCTGGTTCGAAGCAGTAGGTGCATTCGTACGGACAACCGCGCGAAGTCATAAAGGATCGCATCGGAAATTTTGCCAAATGCGGAACTTTGTCGTAAACCACTTTCCGATCCAAATACGGCAAAGTGTCCAGATAATTTTCTTCCAGGCGATTATCCAGATGAGTTCTTCGTTCCGGCAACGGCATTACTTTGAAAGCGCCATACCAATTTTCTTTCGTGAAAACATTTTTGATATGGCTAACTGTTTTTTTGGCCGCCAACGCGCGCAGAACTTCTGTCCAAGCTTTGTCCGCTTCGCCCGCGATGACGATATCGATGGCATCGTCTTCAATCAAACTTTGATCGAAAGTAACGTGAGGCCCGCCAACAATGACAATCACGTCTGGATTCAATTCTTTCGCCAGTCGAGCGTATGGCAAGGTCGTCGTTGTATAACCGCCAGTCTTAGCGCTCAAGGCGACAATGTCCGGCCGGATTTCTTTTAGTTCCTCTCTCAAGTCGTAATCCTGCTCAACCGTGAAAAAGGTTTGAAATCCTTCTCGGATTGCCAATGCGGATAAAAGCTCAATTTGCATCGGATCAATAAACTCCACCATCATTTCAATAAACATCACCTTCGTTCTATCCAATGTCTTCATATTTCCTCCTTATCAAAGTACTTACTTACCTATTTATAGGTAAAACATAAGAAGTAAGGAAATAGTTGCTTTTTGCTTTAAAAGATTGACAATCTATGTTAATTGATTTTTAATCTGTAATAGTTTCTTTAACTAATCTAGCTTTTCTAATTCCAAGGAGGAATATATGGGTCTAACTGACTTATTTGCTAACAAATTAGATGAGCGGGCAATATGTTTAAATAGCGTTATCTTTGCTCATCAAAATCATGAAATGTTTTGCGATCGTCTTGAACCGACGCTCTACTTGCTGCAACGCCTTGCTCTGCCAATACGTTACCGTTACATAATTGAAAATCAATCTTTGTTCAGCCAAGAAATAAAGGATGCTATCTTCACTCTAAGGCTTGAGCAATTTATTGAACGGGTGCATAGCATAACTGGCGATTCTTTCAGATCTAAAATCAATCTTGTGGAATTAGAACATCCGCTGCTATCGGTGCTGGAAAAAACTGGGACCGAAATACTGCAATGCGCCGCTACTTACGACATATTGCGTTGCCATTACCACGGTATTGGAAAATCTGAAAAAAAATCGGCGTGTTTTTGTAAAATTAAACATCCAACCTCAACAAAAACCGCAGCGTTTCATCTCCTGCAAAGACTACAGCTCATTTCTTGATCCTCTAAAAAGTCTCGTTTCCAACGAGACTTTTTGTTTTAAAAAGGCGTTATATGTTGCAATAATGGAACACTCTCCAAAACCTATTACTCCGACTATTGCCCATAAGCTCTATACTGCCCTTATTCGGGCTAGAAAATTTGATGAAAAAATCGCCGAATTATACCCTCAGCAAGAAATGCGCTGTCCGGTGCATTTATCCATTGGCCAAGAAGCGGTAGCCGCTGGGGTCTGCGGAGCGTTGAAAAATAACGATATTATTTTTAGCACTCATCGTTGTCATAGCCACACTGTGGCTAAAGGCGCAAATTTTAAAACGCTGTTCGCGGAACTCTATGGAAAAGAAACAGGCTGCGCTAAAGGCAAGGGCGGTTCCATGCATTTTGTCGCCCCGGAAGTAGGTGCCTACGGCGCTTCAGCAATTGTCGGCGGTAATCTGCCATTAGCGGTAGGCGCCGCTTTCGCTGCAAAAAAACAAAATAAAAATAATGTGGTGGTGGCTTTTTTCGGCGATGGCAGCCTTGAGCAAGGGACCTTTCACGAGAGCCTGAATTTTGCTTCCTTGCATAAATTGCCAATAATTTTTGTCTGTGAAAACAATGAAATCGCCACCTGCACTCATATCTCTGCTCGGCAACCGCACAAAGAATTACATCAACGAGCCGCTGGGTATCGAATCCCGGGAGTTCGAGTTGATGGCACGAAAGTGACCGAAGTATTTTTCTCTACCCAGCGCGCCGTTCGTCGGGCGCAAAGCGGCCATGGCCCAACGTTTATTGAAGCGACTTGTTATCGCTGGAAAGAACATGTCGGTCCAAATACTGATTATCATCTTGGTCATCGCACTAAAGAAGAATTAGACGCATGGATGCAAAAAGATCCCATAAAACTTTTTGAACAAATTTTAGAAACCCACAATCTTCTTCCGGATGTTGAACGAAAGAGCATTGTTCGCTCCGTAGAACAAGATATCGAAACCGCAATTCAATTTGCAAAGCAAAGTCCGTTTCCAAAATTAGAAGCGATTTTTACCGATATCTAATATGCGCGATATAAAATACAGCCAAGCAATTAGCGAAGCCTTAGTACAAAGCATGGCTAACGACCCAACAATTTTTATTTATGGTGTTGGTGCGGCCGATCCAACGGGTATTTTTGGCACTACCCGGGAAGCGGCCTTAAAATTTGGACCGTCTCGAGTCATGGATATGCCCATGTCGGAAAATACTTTAACTGGCATCGGCGTTGGCGCGGCTATGTCCGGATTGCGTCCGGTTTTAGTGCATGCTCGAAATGATTTTCTGCTGTTGACTATGGACCAAATCGTGAATCACGCCGCGAAATGGCGTTATATGTCCGGCGGCCAATTTTCTGTTCCGCTTTTAATTCGCGCCATTATTGGCCGAGGCTGGGGACAAGCAGCGCAACATTCCCAAAGCTTACAAGCGCTGTTTGCTCATATTCCCGGTTTACAAGTAATTATGCCCGCCACACCCTACGACGCAAAAGGTTTGCTCATAAGCAGTTTAAAAAGCGATCGGACGACAATCTGCCTTGAGCATCGTTGGCTTTATGATAAAACCGGTTCGGTTCCGGAAGAAATATACGAAGTGCCTTTTGGCAAAGGCGCAATTGTCCGGACCGGAAAAGACATAACGCTCGTAGCGATTTCTCATATGCTCCTTGAGGCGAAAATCGCAGCGGATATGCTGGCTAAAGAAAACATTGATGTAGAAATTATTGACCCCCGTTCCTTACGACCATTGGATGAGCCGTTAATTCTGGAATCCCTAAAGAAAACCGGCCGGTTGGTTGTTGCGGATACCGGTTGGACTACCTGCGGTTTGACTGCGGAAATTGCGGCAATCGCAGTAGAAAAAGGATTTCATGATCTCAAAGCGCCGGTGATTCGGATTGGCTTGCCCGATACGCCAACTCCCTGCAGTTCTGTCTTGGAAGCAGCCTATTATCCAACTGCCAATACCATTTATCAATCTATTCATAATCTTGTGCGTCCTACAACTCAATCTATTGCCTCTACTGAACCAACAATTTCAAAAAAGGAATTTTCCGGTCCATTTTAGTTTTTGACCCAACCTAGTAAATCATCTTATTATAGAGATGAATATGAAATGCCTAGTAACCGGCGCGGCCGGGTTTGTTGGTTCAGAATTAGTTCGAGAATTACTTAAACAAGGATATTCTGTCCGGGCCTTGCTCCGGCCAGGAGGAAACGATGCCAATCTCAAGGGCATATCGGTAGAAATTATGTACGGGGATGTGCGTGATGTCACGGCAATCGCCCAAGCGATGCAAGGTATTGATTATGTATTTCATACTGCTTCCTTATATACAGGCACTCATTGGTATAATTTTTTTCCAAAAGAAATTTATAATATTAATGTTGAGGGTACGCGAGTTTTATGCCAAACCGCGTTGGACGCGGGCGTTAAAAAATTTATTTATACCGGCTCTACTGGTTCCATCGGGTGTATAAAAAATAAACCGACTGGGGAAAATATGGCGTTTAATATGCTTGGCACCCGATCGCATTACGAAAAAAGCAAATCGCTTGGCGAGCAAACCGCCCTTGCTTTCCATAAAAAGGGTTTGTCGGTGGTTTCGGTTAATCCGAGTTTTTTGGTTGGTCCGCGCGACAGCCGCCCAAGTCCAACTGGAGAAATCATTATCAAATTTTTGAATCGGCGTTATCCGTGCTATTTCCACGCGCCGCTCTCTTTATCGGAAATGAAGGGAACGGTCCAAGCTCATATCAATGCCCTCACGTCCGGCCGAAGCGGTGAACGTTATATCGTGACATCCGATCATTATTTAACCGTACTGGAATTTTTTCAGATTTTAGAAAGAATCAGCGGGGTGAAAAAACCGTTTTTCCCATTGCCGATTTTTATGTTGAAAATATTCGCCATTGCGAACGAAGCCTTAATTGGCTTGATTCGAATTTTTGGCATTGGAAAAAGCTGGCGTCCTCTTATCAGCTACGATCTTACTCGTTATTTTTCCCAAGGCTGCCTGTACGATCCAATCAAAGCAAAAAAAGAATTGGGATTTATGCCCTCGCCCGTTGAAACGGCGATCCGAGAAAGCGTTGACTGGTACGTCAAAAATGGATACATTAAAAAATCTTCCTGTGAAATCTACTTCACCCACAACAATCTTAGCCATTGAAACCAGCTGCGACGAAACCTCGTTGGCAATTTTGGAATGCCGCGGTGGATTAAAATCGCCGCGATTTAAAGTTGTAGAAAATATAATTACCTCTCAAATTCCAATCCATCGTCCATTCGGCGGCGTTGTCCCCAATCTCGCCAAGCGCGAACATATGAAAAATCTGCCAATTTTGTGGGAACAAATTAGTAAACGTCATAAGCTATCTGCTATAAGCCATATTGCTGTAACCGTTGGTCCAGGTCTGGAACCGGCGCTTTGGACCGGTATTGAATTTGCCAAAACTAAATCTAAAGAATTAGACATTCCCCTGATCGGCGCCAATCACATGGAAGGACATTTATATTCCAATTGGCTGCCGAAAAAAGGAAAACTTCCGCGTATTCCATTCCCTGCTATCGGACTCGTAGTCAGCGGCGGGCACACAATTTTATTACATATGACAGCGATAGAAAAATGGACGGTTCTGGGAGAAACACTGGATGATGCCGCTGGCGAAGCTTTTGATAAAGTGGCTCGCTTGCTGAAACTTCCCTATCCGGGCGGACCGGAAATCCAGAAATCAGCGGAACGGGGTAATCCCAATGCGATTCCTTTTCCACGGCCCACATTGCAACAAAAAAACTACGCTTTCAGTTTTTCCGGATTAAAAACCGCAGTTTTGTATTATCTACGGGACAATCCAAAAACTAAAAAATCGGATATAGCGGCAAGTTTCCAGGAAGCAGTCGTGGATGTGTTGGCCAAAAAAACTGAACGGGCGACGCAAGAATATAAAATAAAAACAATTTTGCTCTGCGGTGGTGTATCCGCCAATAAACCGTTACGGGAACGACTTGCTCATACCGCAAAAAAATTAAAAACTAAATTTTTCGTTCCGGATTTAGAATTTAATACCGATAACGCCGCAATGATCGGCGCCGCGGCTTATATACAACTGCTCCAAAAAAAGAATTTGCCAATAGAAGCAAATGGATCTTTGAGTTTATAGTTGTTAACATATTGCATTTTTACAAAAATACCTTACAATAATTTTTATCGCCGAGAAAATAAGAGCTGTTCTTTAAAGGAGGTAGTTACAAAAGAAATGAACACTGAATCGTCACGAATCCATGTCACGCGATTGGAAGTGATACCGCCATTTGGCGAAATCACTGCGTTATGCGGACAACGTTTGGAAAGAGAAAAATTGGTTCAGATCGAATCTGCTAATTCACTTAACGGTTCGCTCTGCTCGCCTTGCAAAACCAAAGACGCGCTCCAACCCAAACACCTCAAAGCCTTCTCCTGCGTTCTCGCTTAAAACCTCCGACTCAAAGCCCCACATTGTTATGTGGGGCTTGTCTTTTTTAGTTAAAGAAAATAAATTATACTCTTAATAACCTCTATGGCAAAAGAACTCTCCTCCGCTTATGATCCGCAACAGCACGAAGACCGAATCTACAAACTTTGGGAAGAATCCGGCTATTTTAATCCCGACAACCTGCCAGGCATTCGCGCAAAAACTTTTACTATTACTATTCCGCCACCGAATGTCACCGGCTCTTTGCACATGGGCCACGCGCTCAACGCCACTATCCAAGATATCCTGATCCGCCAAAAACGGATGCAGGGATATAAGACCCTATGGATTCCCGGCACGGATCACGCCGGCATTGCTACGCAGAATGTCGTGGAAAAAGATTTGAAAAAACAAGGTATTACTCGTCATGATTTAGGTCGGGAAAAATTTTTGGAAAAAGTTTGGGAATGGAAACAAAAATACGGAGATATTATTTTGAATCAATTAAAAAAACTGGGTTGTTCGCTGGATTGGTCCCGGACTCGATTCACAATGGACGAGAGGTATCAAAAAGCGGTCACTGCCGCATTTCAGCATTACCAAAAAAATGGGTGGTTGTATAAAGCGGAAAAAGTAATTAACTGGTGCACGCGCTGCCAAACCAGCCTGTCCGACTTGGAATTGGAATATAAAGAAGAAAAAGGAACGCTTTGGTATATTAAATATCCTCTGGTAACTCCGACGCAAGGTCGGAGCGACGAATACGTCGTCGTCGCCACTACCCGGCCGGAAACCATGCTCGGCGATGCCGCCGTCGCGGTGAATCCTAAAGACGCGCGTTATAAAAAATTGGTTGGTAAAAAAATCCTGCTCCCACTGCAAAATCGGACCATTTCAATTATCACCGACGAGGAGATTGATATGCAATTCGGCACCGGCGCGGTCAAAGTGACTCCCGCTCATGATTTGTTGGATGCCAAAATTGGAGAAAAGCATAAACTCCCCATTTATAAGATCATTGGCCAACTGGGTAAAATAACCGAAGGAGCTGGGCCGCAATTTGTTGGGCTAAAAATCGCTGAATGCCGAACTAAAGTGATTGAAGAGTTAAAAAAACAAAACCTGATAGAAAAAGAAGAACCGTATACGCACAATGTTTCGGTTTGTTATCGTTGCGGCGGGGTGATTGAACCCTTGCCAAGTTTGCAATGGTTTTTGAAAATGGAAACGCTGGCAAAACACGCCATCAGCGCAGTTAAGAAAAAACAAGTCAAATTCCATCCGAAAAGTTGGGAGAAAACTTATTTGGTATGGTTAAAAAATATCCGGGATTGGAATATTTCCCGCCAAATTTGGTGGGGCCATAAAGTTCCCGTGGACGGCGAAACGGACGTGCTGGATACCTGGTTTTCTTCTGCGCTTTGGCCGTTTGCCACATTGGGCTGGCCCGAAAAAACAAAGGATTTAAAAACCTTTTACCCCACTCAAGTCCTTTCCACCGCCCGCGATATTATCAATCTCTGGGTCGCTCGGATGATTTTTTCCGGCTTGGAACTGGTTGGTGAAAAACCTTTTTCCAACATTATTATCCATGGAACGATTCTTACCAAAGACGGTAAACGCATGTCTAAATCTCTTGGCACCGGCATTGATCCGATGATTTTAATTGAACAGTACGGCGCTGACGCCACCCGTTTCGGATTGCTCTGGCAAGCAATGGGTAATCAGGATATCCATTGGGATGAAGCGGCAGTTATGGCGGGGAAAAAATTT
>DATDXY010000008.1:0-23747 GCA_036517155.1 Minisyncoccota bacterium | reverse complement strand
CGGTTCGTACGTGGAAGTGCTCGGTCAAGATGGCGGGCAAACTGATTTAAAACTTGGTTCTGGTGAAGTTCGAAAAGTAAGTTCCGAATGTTTCGCGTCGGTTGGCCAACTTTCCAATCCAGACCATAACTTGGTGAACATCGGCAAAGCGGGGCGTTCTCGTTGGTTGGGAATTCGTCCAACAACTCGAGCAAAAGCCATGAATCCGGTGGATCACAAATATGGCGGTGGTGAAGGTAGCACGCAGCGAGGCACTCGACGGCCGAAGGATATTTGGGGTAATATTACGGGCGGCCGAAAAACCAGAAACCGTAAGAAATGGTCTAATAAGTTAATTATTCAAAGACGACCAAAGAAATAAATTTATGTCACGTTCAAGTAAAAAGGGACCATTTGTTGACCCAAGATTATTAGAAAAACTCGCCAAAGTGAAACCTGGTTCTAAAACCATAATCAAAACCTGGTCTCGGGATTCGGAAATCGCTCCGGAAATGGTTGGACATGTTTTTGGTGTGCATAACGGAAAGGATTTTATTGAAGTCTTAGTGAAGGAAGAAATGGTGGGCCATCGTTTTGGCGAATTTTCTCCGACCCGAAAATTCGTAAAACACGGCGGTAAAATGCAAAGAGAATTAGAAGCGGCTCAAGCAGCCGGCGCTTCAGCGGCAACCGCTGCCGCGGCCAAACCAGCTGAGGCGAAAAAATAAAATATATCATTTATTATGCAACGCGAAACTGTACAATTAAATTATTTGCGAATGGCTCCACGAAAAGTGCGGCTTATTGCTAATTTGGTAAAAGGCCTTCCAGTGAATGAAGCGGAAGCGCAATTGATGAACTGGTCTCGCCGAGCCGCGGAACCAATTTTAAAATTATTGCGTTCTGCGATTGCTAATGCGCTCCATAATAAAAAAATGGATAAAAATAAATTAGTGGTGGAAATTATTCGCGTTGATCAGGGTCCAACCCTGAAGCGGTTTTTGCCGCGCGCCCAAGGGCGAGCAACGGATATCCATAAAAAAACCAGCCACGTTACTTTGACGATTAAAGAAATTGATAAAACATTATCCAGTCGATTTACTATACTTACTAAAGAACCGAAGGAGAAATCTGTCCGGTCAGGAAAAGAAAAAGTAGTTAAATCCAAAAAAACAGCTCCAAAGCCAGAAATGACAGAGTCAACAAAAAAGCCAGTCGAAAAACAAGATGGTTTTATAAAAAAGATTTTTAATCGTAAAAGCGTTTAATAAACTATTTATTATGGGACAGAAAATTAGACCAAATTCATATCGATTAGGAATCACCAAGGGGTGGGATTTCCGTTTGTTCGCGAAAAAGGGTTTTAAGAAATACTTAGAAGAGAATGAGGTAATTCGAAAAACCATTCAAGCTAAAATTAACCAAGCGGGTATAGATCGGATTCTAATTGACCGTAGTGGCGAAAATTATCGTATTGCTATTAAGGTGGCTCGTCCGGGATTGGTGATTGGCCGTGGCGGCAAGGGTATTGAAGAACTGCATAAAGCGTTGGAAATGGCGTTATTAAAAATTTTTATTGCCCGAGGAACGCCGAAAGTCAAATTAGCTATTAATTTGAATGTAGAAGAATTGAAGCGGACCGAAGTGTCTGCGGCGGTTATTGCCCAGCAAATTGCCTGGGATATGGAAAAACGCCTTCCTTTTCGTCGAACGATGAAAAAATATTTGGAACAAGTAATGCAAAATCGGGAAGTACAAGGAGCCAGGATCAAATTATCCGGCCGTTTGGACGGCAATGAAATTGCCCGCCGAGAAACCATGAGTCGCGGCAAATTGCCATTACAAACTCTGCGAGCCAACATTGATTATGCAGAAGCGACCTCTTTTAATACTTACGGCACAGTGGGCGTAAAAGTATGGGTCTACAAAGGCGATGTATTTGAAATGCAATAAATTATTTATCTATTATGTTATTCCCAAAGAAAGTAAAACATCGTAAATGGCACAAAGGCCGGTCTCGCGGCCGGAAACTGGATACCCGGGGTACCTATCTTTCTTATGGGAGTTTTGGTTTGAAAGCGGAGGAAATTGGCTATTTGAATTCCAAACAAATTGAAGCCGGACGACGGGCAATCAGCAATTTCATGAAACGGGAAGGAAAATTATGGATTCGGATTTTCCCGGACAAGCCGATTACCAAAAAACCACCGGAAGTGACTATGGGCGGTGGCAAGGGAGATGTAGATCATTATGTCGCGATTGTGCGGCCGGGAAGAATTTTGTTTGAAATGGACGGCGTATCCAAAGAAATTGCGCAAGCAGCCTTGCGTCTCGCCGGACACAAAATGCCGGTGCGAACCCGATTTATTTCTAAAATATAACAAATACATTGTATGAAAAAGAAAGCCTTGGAACAATTAAGAAATAAGCCGGAAGCGGAATTGCGGGAAGAAATGAAAAAGAAAAAAGATACCCTTTGGGATATGCAGGTTGACTTACAGTCCGGAAAAGTGAAGAATGTTCGGGAGATCCGATCCATTAAACAGACGATTGCTATCATTCAAACTGTTTTGCGGGAGAAGCAGAATATAAAATAAACTTATGTTTAATATTTTTGGTAAAAATCAATCGCCAGCCGATCAGACCGAGAAAAAAACCGGAACCGTTAAAACGACGCCGGCTGTTTCCGCATCGGAGAAAAAAATTCGTCGGATTGAAGGCGTAGTAGTTTCCGATAAAATGAAAAAAACCGTTGTCGTATCGGTAGAGCGGTTGAAATTCAATAATAAATACCGAACGTATTACAAGGCCACCACCCGTTTCAAGGCGCATGATGAGAATAATGAATACCACCCCGGGGATAAAGTTATCATTGAAGAAACCCGACCGATTTCCAAAGATAAATGTTGGCGAGTGATAAAAAAAGTTTAATTATATGATTCAAGAACGCACCATACTTAAAGTAGCAGATAACAGCGGCGCTAAAATCGTCCGTTGTTTTCGCGTGCTCGGCGGCGGTCGCCGGCGCTATGCGGGTATCGGCGATGTAGTAATTGCTTCCGTGCAAATCGCCGAACCCAGAAAAGCCGTTAAAAAGAAAGATATTGTGAAAGTAGTAGTGGTGCGCCAGCGGAAAACTTTCCACCGCAAAGACGGATCATATCTCCGTTTTGATGAGAACGCAGTGGTTTTGATTGATGAAAAAAAGGAACCGCGCGGCACCCGTATTTTCGGACCGTTGCCGAGAGAAATTAAAGAGCGAGGTTATGAAACTATTTTTTCCATGGCGGAGGAAGTGGTGTAAATATGATATTTATATGAGGATTCACAAAAACGACAACGTGCAAATAATGGTTGGTAAGGATAAGGGGAAGCAGGGGAAGGTCTTGAAAATTGATCCAAAAAATCAACGGGTGTTGGTGCAGGGTTTGAATATGTTTAAAAAGCACAAACGAGCGACTAAGCAGGGAGAAAAAGGAGAAATCATTTCCATTTCCCGCCCGGTAACAGTGGAAAATTTGATGGTGGTGTGCAATTCCTGCAAGAAACCGGCCCGGATCGGCTATCGTTTTGAAGGCGAAACAAAAATCCGCTATTGCAAAAAATGCCAAGCGGCCATTACTTACTAATTATGAAATCTCATTACACACAATTTGAAAAGGCAGTGGTGAATATCGGAGTGGGCCGGCTTTCCAGCCAGCCGAATTTTGAAGACAAAGTATTGCCGGAAATTCAGAAGGAATTGAGTACGATTACCGGCCAAAAACCGTCGCCCCGCTTAGCTGCCAAATCCATCGCCGGTTTTAAACTGCGCGCTGGCACGGTAGTCGGTTTAAAAGTAACTCTTCGGGGTGAGCGGATGGTCAGTTTTTTGAATCGGCTGGTCCGGATTACTCTGCCTCGGGTGCGGGATTTTCGCGGCATTGACTTGAAATCGGTGGATAAAAACGGTAATCTCACCATTGGTATAAAAGAGCAGGTAGTATTTCCGGAAATTGTTCCGGAAACTTCCCGGGTGAATTTCGGGATGGAAATAACCGTCGTACCGAAAGTGGTAAAAAGTCGGGAACAAGTGATTGCGACGTATCGGGCGATCGGCATCCCTTTTAAAAAAGAAGGCAGCAATAAATAATTATGGCAAAAATTTCCGTAATGGCGCGAGCCAAAAAGAAACCAAAGTTTTCCACCCGGATCGTCAACCGATGTTTTCGCTGTGGCCGAAAGCGTGCTTATATGCGTCCGTTCGGTACGTGCCGGATTTGTTTCCGGGAACTTGCCAGTAAGGGTCAAATTCCGGGCGTGAAAAAATCTTCTTGGTAAATTACACACTATGTATTTAAATGTTTTAACAAAAATTAGAAATGCCCAGGCGGTCCGCCAGGAAAGCGTAAAAGTGCCGTTCTCCAATTTTGACGCGGCGATTTTGGAAGTGCTGGAAAAAAGAAAATTCATTGAAAGCGTTGCCAAAAAAGGACGGATGCCAAAACGAATTTTAGAAGTGCAATTGCGGTATACCAAAGGC
Organism: Minisyncoccota bacterium; assembly: GCA_036517155.1. Lineage (GTDB taxonomy): Bacteria > Patescibacteriota > Minisyncoccia > UBA6257 > 02-FULL-45-10c > DATDXY01. Next base: position 19,246 of record DATDXY010000008.1, on the reverse strand, counting down.
AAAGGCGCAATTACCGGCATGAGAGTGCAAAGCACTTTTGCCCGCCGTTTATATGTCGGTTATAAAGAATTGCGTCCAATTCGCCAAGGTTTCGGCATTTCCGTGCTTTCCACCCCGAAAGGAATTTTGGATGATCGAACCGCCCGAAGGGAAAAAGTCGGCGGCCAGCTTTTATTTGATATTTGGTAATCTATTATGAGTAAAATCGGAAAAAAAATAATTTTCATTCCAGAAGGCGTAACTATTCAAGAAACAAATGGTGTTTTGGAATGCAAGGGCAAAGGCGGCACGCTTGCGTTGCCGATTCTGAAGGGGGTAACCTCTAAGATTGAGGGTAATCAAATTACTTTTGGTATTACCGGAGATGATTTACAAACCAAAGCCAATTGGGGTACGATGCGGGCGTTGACGCAAAATGCGGTTTTAGGGGTCAGCGAAGGATTTAAAAAGATTTTAGAAATTCTCGGCGTTGGTTTTCGGGCGAATATGGAAGGAGACGAATTGGTGTTGAACATCGGTTTTTCCCATCCGATTCGATTTAAAACCCCGGCCGGAGTAAAAATTACCGTAGAAAAAAACGCGATTACCATATCCGGCTTGGATAAATATCTAGTCGGTCAAACGGCAGCCAAGATTCGTTCCATCAAAAAACCGGAACCCTATAAAGGAACCGGTATCCGATATCGCAGTGAGGTGGTTCGGAAGAAAGTCGGCAAAAAAGTTGCGGGTACAACTGGCACTGCCTAAAATCTTATGAACAGAACTAAAAAGAAAAATTTAAATCAGGAATTTCGCCGCCGCCGCAATCGGGGGAAGATTTTAGGTACGGCGGAAAAACCGCGGCTTTCGGTATTCCGCAGCAATAAATCTACTTATGTCCAATTAATTAATGATTTTACAGGAACAACGTTAGCTTCGGCTTCGACACAGGAGTTAAAAGCTGGTAAGGTCAAGAAGATTGATCAGGCAAAATTATTGGGCGAATTGATTGCGGAAAAAGCCAAGAAAGCCGGTATTACGCAAGCGATATTCAACAAAGGCGCGTATTTATATCATGGCCGTGTCAAAGCCGTTGCGGAAGGCGCCCGATCCAAAGGATTAAAACTATAAATTTATGTCATTTTCTAGAGGACCAAGAAATCAGGGCGGGTCCATGCGGCCCAAAGATGAATTTAAAGAGAAGGTCTTGGACCTTCGTCGGGTGACGCGCGTAGTAGCGGGCGGTAAGCGTTTTCGTTTTCGGGTTACGCTGGTTATTGGCGATGAAAAAGGACGCGTCGGGGTTGGCCTGGGCAAGGGATTAGATGTGCAGACTGCCATTGGAAAAGCGAAAGTGGACGCTAAAAAGCATGTATTTAAATTCAATTTAAAAGATCGATCTATTGCCCATGAAATTGAAGCGAAGTTCAGCGCGGCGCATGTCCGTATCAAGCCGGCGGTCAAGGGCCACGGATTAAAAGCAGGTGGCGCAGTGCGCGTAGTATTATCTCTAGCCGGCGTTAAAGACGCGACGGCAAAATGCCTGGGCCGAACACCAAATAAATTGACCAATGCGCTGGCTACTATGGAAGCCTTAAAACAATTACAAAACTAATATGCAAGTTCATACTCTCAAATTAAAAGTTAAAATTGTTCGCAAGAAAAGAATTGGCCGAGGCGGGAAGCGTGGCAGTTATTCTGGCCGTGGCGTAAAGGGTCAAAAAGCCCGTTCCGGACACCGAATTCGTCCGGCGGAACGAGATTTATTGATTCGTTTGCCGAAATTGCGCGGTTATAGAAATAAGTCCATTATTACAAAAATTGGCGTAGTGAATGTTGGAGAACTGGAGAAAAAAGTAAAAGGCGCAGTAGTAAATTCAACCACTCTCGGGGATGTCAAAATTCTGGGCGGCGGCGAAGTGAAAAAAGCATTTACGATTGAGGGCCTGTCGGTATCCAAAGGCGCTCAGGCGAAAATTGAGGCCGCCGGTGGTAAAGTTCTGCCCGCTCTAGAAAAAAAGAAAAATGAATAAAATTATTCAAATTTTCCAAACTTCGGATCTCCGCAAAAAAGTTTTGATTGTCGCTGGCTTATTGGTGGTATTTCGGTTGTTTTCCGCGATTCCGATTCCGGGAATTGACGCGCTGCGTTTGCAATCGTTTCTCCAATCCAACCAGTTAATCGGATTTTTGAATCTTTTTTCTGGCGGCGGTTTGGAAAAATTATCTATCGTAATGTTGGGCGTCGGCCCGTATATTACGGCCACGATTATTATGCAGCTTTTAACAATGATTTTTCCGTCATTTAAAGAAATGTATTATGAAAACGGAGAAGCGGGGCGGGCAAAATTTAATCGATATTCTCGTTATCTGACAGTGCCATTGGCTGCTCTTCAGGGATATAGTTTTTTAAATTTATTAAAATCCCAGCAAGTATTGCCGGCGTTGAGCGCGTTTGATGTGGTTCGGAATGTGTTGCTGATTACCGCCGGATCCATATTTTTAGTATGGCTGGGGGAATTGATGAGCGAACAAAAAATCGGCAACGGTGTTTCTTTATTAATTTTTGCGGGTATTGTCAGTCGGATTCCGATAACAGTCCGGAATTTATTTATAAATTATGATCCGAGTTTATTGCCGACTTACATCACTTTTGCGTTATTGAGTATCGTGGTTATTGCCGGCGTAGTTTTTGTCAGCGAGGGAGAAAGAAAAGTTCCCATCGCCTATTCCAAGCGGATTCGTGGCAATAAAATGTACGGTGGTTCCACTAGTTATTTGCCGCTGAAAGTAAACCAAGCCGGCGTAATCCCGATTATTTTTGCGATTTCTATCTTGCTTTTCCCACAGCTGATTGCGCAAATTACTGGAGCGTTTTCGCCGGATTTGTCTTTAAAGTTGAATAGTATCGTCAGCCGTTTTCTCGGCAATCAAGCTTTGTACGCAACGATGTATTTTAGTTTGGTAGTTTTATTTACGTATTTTTATACGATTATTACTTTTGATCCGGAAGAGATTTCTAAAAATCTGCAACGGAGTGGCGGTTTTATACCGGGTATTCGGCCGGGACAACCTTCGGGAGAATTCTTGAAAAAAGTCATCTACCGCATCACTTTATTCGGTGCTTTGTTTTTGGGATTGATTGCGATTCTGCCGAATCTCACTCAAATCGCCACTGGCATTCAATTGCTCACAATCGGCGGTACGGCGTTGTTAATCGTCGTATCGGTGGCGATTGAAATAATGAAACAAGTGGATTCCCAGCTGGTACTGCGAGAATACGAAGGATTATAAAAAATCCCGCTGGAAAGCGGGATTTTTTGTGCTATACTTTTCCAATGAAGAAAGTGGCTATTATTTATGGTCCGCCAGGAGCGGGAAAGGGAACGCAGGCCAATTTATTGGCATCCGCGCTCGGATTTATTCATTTTGATACTGGTAAATATCTGGAGCAACTTGTGAATGATCCAGCTCTCCAGAACGATCCGATTATCCAACGAGAAAAAGCCAATTTTAATGCGGGGGTGTTATGTACGCCGGAATGGGTTTTAGAAATTGTTCGGAAAAAAGTAAATCACCTTTCCAATGCCGGATTTAGCCTTGCTTTCAGTGGTTCGCCGCGTACGATGTTTGAAGCTTTTGGCGATGAAAAAAACGAAAGCCTATTAAGCGTTTTTGAAAAAGAATTTGGGAAAGAAAATATTTTTGTTTTTCTATTGCAAGTCAAATCAGAAACCTCCATTTTAAGAAATAGCCGGCGATTGATTTGTTCTGTATGTGGCACGGTGCTTTTGACGAATAGCTACAGCGGCCAAACCTGCCCATTGTGTGATGCGTCGCTCCGGCGCCGCAGTTTAGACGTGCCGGAAGTAATTCGAGTGCGGTTGAAAGAATATGCGGAACGGACTGAACCGATTATTCAGAATATGCGCGAACGCGGTTATTCCATTCATGAAATTGACGGCGAACCGGCGCCATTTCAAGTATTTGAGGAGATTAAAAAAGTGATTAGTGGTTAGTAAGTTAGATATAGGATGTCTAACGTTATGATCAAAACTGAGGCTCAAATCAAAAAAATCCGGATTGCCGGAAAAATTTTAGCCAGTATTGCCGCGGAAATCCGAAAAGCGGTGCGAGTAGGGATTACTCTTAAAGAACTGGATACATTGGCGCAAAAGCTTATCCGGGACGCGGGCGCCGAACCGACCTTTCTGGGATATCGGCCCTATGGGGCGGCTAAGGCATTTCCAGCGTCCATTTGCGCGTCTTTGAACGAGGTGGTGGTTCATGGCGTGCCAAACGGATATAAGCTCAAATCCGGCGATTTATTAAAGCTAGATTTTGGCGTGACATATCAAGGACATATTGCTGACGGCGCATTTACGGTTGGCCTAGGTACGATTTCCGAAGAAGCCAAGCGGCTGATGGAAGCAACGAAAAATGCGTTAACTATCGGCATTAAAGAATGCAATCCGGGGAAAACGCTGGGCGATATCGGTTGGGCGATTAACCATTACGTAACGAAGCATGGTTTTAAAGTAGTGAAGGGATTGACTGGCCATGGCGTGGGAATTGAACTGCACGAAGATCCGCCGGTATTCAACGAGGGACAAAAAAATACTGGTTTGGAATTAAAAGCGGGGATGGTGCTAGCGCTGGAACCGATGGTCAGCGCCGGCGATCCGTATATTCTGCAACTGCCGGACGACAGTTATGCGACTCGGGATAAAAGCTTGTCCGCTCATTTTGAACATACAGTTTTGATTACCAAGAAAGGACCGGAGATTCTTACAAAATAGTGATATAATAAATTACATGGCCAAGCCATTTCTATCGGTGATTATTCCCGCATATAACGAAGCCAAGCGTTTACCGATTACGCTGATTGATATTGACAAGCATCTGCGGGATCAGGAATATTCCTACGAAATTATCGTGGTCAATGACGGCTCCAAAGACCAAACCGCGGAAATCGTCCGCCGGTTTATTCCGCTAATTCAGAATATGCATTTGATTGATAACGCGGAAAATCACGGCAAGGGCCACGTGGTCCGGCAGGGAATGTTGAGCGCCAAAGGTAATTGGCGTTTATTTATGGACGCGGATAATTCCACTTCCATCGTGGAGTTTAATAAAATGCTCCCGTATTTTAAAGATGGCTACGAAGTGGTGATCGCTTCTCGGGACTTAAGGGGTTCGCGGACTATTCCGGCGCAGCCGTTTTATAAGCGTTGGCTGGGCGATATTGGCAATTTGATTATTCAAGCGTTGTTGTTGCCGGGGATTTGGGATACCCAATGCGGATTCAAATGTTTTTCCGAGGAAGCAGCGGTAAAAGTATTCAACGCGGTCAAAATTGAACGCTGGGGATTTGACGCGGAAGCGCTCGCTTTAGCGAAAAACTACGGCTATAAAATCAAAGAAATCCCGATTTTTTGGGTGAATGATCCGAGGACGCACGTAGCGCTTTCCGCCTATTTGCAAGTTTTGCTTGAAGTTGTTAAAGTGCGCTGGTGGTTGTGGACAGGAGCCTATAAAATAGTGCACAATTAATAGCAACCAATATATATTATGGAAAATAAACAGTATTTGACTAAAGAACGACTGGAGCAATTGAAAGAAGAGTTGCACGAATTAAAAACCAAAAAACGACTGGAAGTTGCCGAACGGTTAAAGCGCGCGAAAGAACTAGGCGATCTTTCGGAAAATTCGGAATATTTTGAAGCGCGGGAAGAACAGGGCCATGTGGAAGGCAGTATTTTTGAATTGGAAGAGATGTTGCGCAATGCCGAAGTTTTTGAAAGGCGGCACGGGAACGGCAATGTCAGTATTGGCGCAACGGTGGTGGTGGAACGGGAGGGGAAACAGACGAAATATGTCATTGTGGGCTCCAATGAAGCCAAGCCGGAATCAGGTATGATTTCCAACGAATCGCCTCTAGGAAGCGCGTTTTTGAACAAGAAACCGGGAGATGTCGTAACGGTCACCACGCCGAAAGGAAAGGTGGAATACAAGGTCATTTCCATAGAATAAACATTTCTCGCTCCGATGCTGGACGCTATTATTCAAGAGCGAATCAAGAAACGGGATAATTTGCAAAAAGCCGGTTACCAGACGTATCCGAGCCAAGTTCCAGCGCACGAGATAATTCAAAAAATCCAGGATCATTTTGGAACGCTGCGTTTGTTCCGAAAACGAATCGCGATCGTAGGCCGAATCATGGGTATGCGTAACCAGGGCAGCGTATTTTTTATTGACCTGCGAGACGCGAGCGGCGTAATCCAAGCGGTGGCTTCTAAAAAACAATTAAAAGATTTTAATCTGTTTCGAGATAATTTGGACCTGGGTGATTTTGTCTATGTACGCGGGCCGGTTTTTATAACTAAAAAAGGCGAACGAAGCATTCAGATAGAACAATTGCAATTACTGGTCAAAAGCCTTCGGCCGTTGCCGTCGGAATGGTATGGTCTCAAAGACGTGGAAGAACGTTTTCGGAAACGCTATGTGGATTTGCTGTTGAATAAAGAAGTAAAAGAAAAATTGCTATTGCGTTCCAAAATCGTGGAAACCTTGCGGACAATGCTGGGAGAAAATGGTTTTACCGAAGTAGAAACGCCGATGTTGCAGGCGATTCCGGGCGGAGCGCTGGCGCGGCCGTTCAAAACGCATCATAACGCCTTGGATGTGGATTTTTACCTTCGGATTGCTCCGGAACTTTATTTGAAACGTTTATTGGTTGGCGGGCTGGAAAAAGTATTTGAAATCGGCCGTAATTTTCGCAATGAAGGCATGGATCGGGATCATAATCCCGAGTTTACGATGCTGGAATTATATTGGGCATATCAAAATTATGAAGGTTTAATGCGCGCGGCCCAGCAATGGCTGACGCAATTAATTGATAAATTAAATCTTAAAGATATCAATCACGACGGCCAGAAAATTGATTTTCGGGGTGTTTGGCCGATTCTGACTTATGAGGAAGCTATTAAAAAATACAGCGGTAAGCGTCTGGCAGATTTAAAAATAGAAGAAATGGACGAAGTTTTTAAAAAAACGGTCCGGCCGAAATTAATCCAGCCGACTTTTATTACCCGCTATCCGAAGGCAATTTCCCCGTTGGCCAAATCTTGCCAAGATAATCCGGCGCTGACTGAACGCTTCCAATTGATCGCGGCGGGTACGGAATTAATCAACGGTTTTTCGGAACTGAATGATCCGGCGGATCAGCGGGAACGGATGGAAGAGCAGGAAAAAATGCATCGGGCCGGTGATCTGGAAGCATCTCGATTGGATGAAGATTTTTTGGAAGCGCTGGAATACGGCATGCCGCCGGCGGCGGGTTTGGGCATTGGGATTGATCGATTAGCAGCCTTGTTAACTAACACCCATTCGGTAAAAGAAATTATTTTATTCCCGACATTGCGCCAGAAATAAAATTCGTCATTGTGATGAATTACTACATATTTTCTCAAACCATTAATCTTGTTGCGTTTGCGGCTTTTGGCCTTCTGGTATATCTCGGTAATCGACGCAACCCGCTGAATAGAAGTTTTACTTTTTTTGCGTTCTTAGTGTGTGCATGGGTCGTACCTTATATTTTTTGGCAGTTAGCTGCCGATGCGAATACTGCTTTGCTGTGGCTTCGGATTTTGATGATTGGCGCGATTTTTATCCCGGTCAGTTTTTTACAGACTACTACAATTCTCTTGGGTATTGATCAGCAGAAAAAAAAGCTGATTTACTTCTTCTATACCCTTTTTTCTATTTTCTTATTGTCCAATCTTACCCCGTTATTTATTGCGGGAGCGACGAAAAATTATTTCTCCTTTTTTTCACCGATTGCCGGACCAGCATTTCACTTTTTCTTATTCTCTTGGGGAGCTTGCTCGGTCTATACATTTTATCTTCTCTGGCAACATTACCAATCCGCAACGGGAATCTTGCGAAAGCAAATCCTTTATTTTTTGATTGGCATTGTGGTGGGTTTGTTGGGCGGTTCCACTAATTATTTGATTTGGTATGGCATACCGTTTCCTCCCATTGGCAATCCATTGGTGGGCATTGCTGTGGTATTGTGGGCGTACGCGGTTTTGAAGCACCATCTCTTTAATTTGAAAGTCATTGTCGCGGAATTGTTGACCTTTGGCATTTGGATACTCTTTTTGAGCCGAATTTTATTTTCGTCCGGAGTGTCGGATACGGGGCGCATTATTGATTTAGTTTTATTTCCGATTGTGATTGTTTTTGGCGTATTGCTGGTGCGGAGCGTATTCGGAGAGGTGAAACAACGCGAGCAATTGGAAGATTTAACCCAGCATCTTCAACAAAAAGTTGAAGAACAGACTGGAGAAATCCGAAAAGCTTATGAAGTGGAAAAGAGAGCTCGTTTAGAAATTGAAGCTCTAGCTAAAGCAAAAGATCAATTTATATTAACTACCCAGCATCATCTTAGAACCCCGTTAACGATTTTTCGGGGTTTCCTGAATAAAGTTTTGGAGAACCAGAAGAATCCGATTCAAGAAGAGCATCGCCAAGATCTGCAAAAAGCTTCTGGCGCAGCCGAACGGATGAATCATTTGATTAATGATTTTTTGGATATTACCCAATTGGAAATCGGCCAGACCGCTTTAAATCTGCAGCCGATTAATCTCCAAAAAGTAATTACGGAAATCCACGAAGATTTGTTGCCGGAGCTAGAAAAAAAGAATCTAGTTTTTGAGGCGGATTTTTCCGAAGCGGCGGTGGCGGTGTCTTTTCCAGCGGATTATGGAAAAATTAAAATCGCATTGTATAATTTAATTGATAATGCGATTAAATATACGGAAACAGGAAAAATTACGATTCAGGCGGACGTGATTACCCATCCAATTGAACATCTGAAAGCCATCCGCATCATTATTCAAGATACCGGCATTGGCATCCCGCCGGAAGAATTGCCTCAAATCTTCCATCTTTATTTTCAACGTGGCCAAATTGCGGAAAAAGTTTATACGACCGGCCGGGGGATTGGTTTAACTTTAGCGAAAGGAATTATTGACGCTCATCGCGGCAGAATCAGCGCCGAATCGGAAGGGGCGGGCAAGGGAGCGCGTTTTACCGTGGAACTGCCATTGTAGCTTTTTATTAGGCATTGCCCGCTTTTTTTTTGTTTTTTTTCCTGATATACTGTTTTTATTCAAAATATGCTGGACATTACCCTTATTCGGGAAAAGCCAAAACAAGTTAAAGCAGGCATTAAAGCAAAAAATGCGGATCCCAAGCTCGTGGATACTTTTTTAGAATTAGACGAAAAATGGCGTTCGCTGACGAAACAGTTTGACGATTTGCGCGCGGAACAGCGAAAGCTGGGCGAGGCGCGAAAGGTGGAACAAGCCAAAGCGCTCAAAGAAGACGTCAAAAAAATTGAACAAGAACTTTCCGTAATTGATAAATTGCGGCAGGAAACTTTGCACCAAATGCCGAATTTGCCTTTAGCGTCCGTGCGGGTTGGCAAGGATGAAAGTGAGAATCAAGTATTGCGGGAAGTGGGTACAAAGCCAAAAATTAAATCGCCAAAAGATTATTTAACCCTTTCCGAACAGTTGGGCTTGATTGATATTGAAAAAGCATCCAAAACATCCGGCAGCCGTTTTGGTTATCTTAGGGGACCGGCGGCGCTTTTGGAATTGGCTTTAGTAAACTTTGCGATGAAAACGCTTACTAAGGAAGGTTTTGTCCCGATTATCCCGCCGGTGTTGGTTAATGAAAAAGCCATGTGGTCTATGGGCTATTTAGAACGGGGCAGGGAAGAAGTGTATTATATTCCGGAAGATAATTTGTATTTAGTCGGCACTGCCGAACAATCGGTCGGCCCAATGCACCAAGACGAAACTTTTGACGAACAGGCATTGCCAAAACGTTACGCGGCTTTTTCCTCCTGTTTTCGCCGGGAAGCCGGATCCTACGGCAAAGACACGAAAGGAATTTTGCGGGTGCATCAATTTGATAAAGTGGAAATGATCAGCATTACCGCGCCGGATCAATCCGAAGCGGAGCACGCTTGGCTACTTTCTTTGGAAGAGAAGCTGATGCAAGCGTTGGAATTGCCCTATCGGGTATTGGATATTTGCAGCGGTGATTTAGGTGATCCGGCAGCGGCAAAATATGATATTGAGGCCTGGATGCCGGGGCAAAATAACGGCAAGGGAGAATATCGGGAAACGCATTCCACTTCTAACACCACCGATTTCCAAACGCGGCGGTTGAATATTAAATATAAAAATAAAAATGGCGAACTGGTTTATGCTCATCTTTTGAACGGCACCGCTTTTGCCATCGGCAGAATTTTAATTGCCATTTTTGAGAACTACCAGACCGAGCAAGGAACCATCCGTATCCCGCAAGTATTGCAGGAATATCTTGGTATTTCGGAAATCTCTGCCGTATAATCAAAGTGTGGAGATTTATTATAAGCCCTCGGAGTTAGTTAGAAAAAGAAGCCGGGTTCGATTGCGGATTTTTCTTTGGTCCGTAGCGATTAGCGTTTTTTTGGCTGGATTGATATATGTTGGCGTATATTCGCCAGTCTTTCGGTTGCAAAATATCCGGGTGGAGGGGATTTCCCAATTAACCGCAGAATCGGTTTTAAACGTGGTTAAGCCGCTGGTTTTCCATAATTCTTTTTTACAATGGCTTGGAGAACAGAATATGCTTGCTTGGCAAGAACGTCAGATTCGCGTGCCAACGTCGGGAATTTTATTAGCTTCTATTGATAGAAATTTATTTACTCGTTCTGTTACAGTTTCCATTCAGGAAAGAAAGCAGGCGGGGATTTGGTGTTTTGGAGAAGTTTGCTTTTGGTTTGATCAAGAAGGAGTACTCTTCGAATCTGCTCCTAATACCGAGGGTAGTCTAGTGACGCGTATTAAAGAAGATCGTTTAGAACCAATGCTGTTGGGAGAAAAAATTATAGAAAACCGTTTTTTGGATGTGGTATTAAAGTTAGTATCGACATTGCCTAAGATAAATTTAGCGATTGAAGAAATTAAGTTTAATCGGGAATTACAAGAATTAACGGTTTCTCTCTATAATGGCCCAGAAATATTATTGAGCGTCCGCTTTGACCCAACGCAAACTTTAAATGGATTGCAAAATCTTCGTTCTACGTTGAATTTTTCTAATCTAGAATATATAGATCTTCGGGTGGAAAATCGGATTTTTTACAAACCCTAAAGCTTATAAATAAATATGGAAGTTCCCGCCCGATCAAAAGGCTGATAAGGACTCAACAACCAGCTGTATTCATCTTCGGGTTTTCGGATGAAATTCGGTTTGGTTTTGGCTAGCGCGCCCTGCAAAGTATTGACGGAGATTGCAATCCAATGGATATTTTTTTCTTTTGGATTACCTCGAGCAGACCACCAAGGTTCAACTTGCTTGCCTAAATAATAACTAGGACTGCCGCCGCCGAAATAATCCACGGCAATTTTTTCGTTCGGTATATTCTTATGAACCCATTGCTGCAGCCGCAAAAGATCTTGTCCCCAGTCAAAATTGGAATCGGTCACATATTGATATCCGTAGCGAGTTCCGCCAAACGCGTTATTAAAGTATGAAAGAAAATAAGGAGCACTGGAAATGGTTTCTGCGGAGAACCAGATAAGCAGAATGCCAATTACGCCGTATTTCACCGAGGTGGTCACAATAATCCTTAAAGTATTCAGCAGTTTTTCCGACATATTCAAGGTAAATATAATTGGTGCAACTGAACACCAACGTCGCAGAGCGCCGGTGGCAAGCATGTAAATAAACGGCAAAGTTGGTAGAATATGACGAACGCCGATATTCAACGGACTGCGAATGCTGGCAAGCCAATATACGGCAATAAAAACCCAAAAAGAAAATTCCGTGGAATGGGTTTCCAGATAATTCAAAAAAGAACGTGCGCCGGTTTTTATTCCGGATCGGAGATTCCAACCGATTTTTCCAATACTTAAAAACAAGGCCAAAGTAAGAAACATCAGCGTCGGCAGAGTTTCTTTCATCGCATATACGGTGGGGAAGTATTGCCAAGTGCCGGTTCCGGAAAGCTCGCCAAGAAAATAAGAACTATTCCCCCAAGCAGAACGTTGCGCCACCATCAATACTCCAAAAAAGTAATGGGCCAGTGGACGGAGTACTGGATTGCCGGCCATCCAAATAGTTAGTTGAGCGAGTGGTTGGACGCGGAAAGAGCCGATGGTTGCTTGGGTATCGGCGACTTGTTTTACCACCGGATAATTCCAAGTGAAAAGCAAATAACCGGTGTAAACCACTATTAAGCTTATGATGCCAGCGCCGAAAAAAACCGTGCAGTGTTCCCAACACCAGGTTCGGTATTTTTTCCATTTCTGATCGTATGCAATCGGCGTCCAGTATTGGACAATTTTTTTACCGTAATTTACGGTTATGATTATCAAAAATACGGGGATAAGCAAAATAGCGGAAAACTTAATCAACTGAGCGATGCCAAAAGCAATTCCCGCCCAAACAATAGTTTTTTTAGTTGGCGACTGGAGAGCTCGTCCAAACGTGTAAAGAGAAATTAAGGCGCCAAAAGTTGCGCCCATGTCAGTAGTGACAAAGTGTCCGTGCGTAAGCACAATCGGAGAAAAACCGAATAAAAAAGTCGGTAATAATGCCCACCAACGGCCAACCAGTTCTTTGCTCCAAAAATAAATAAAGAAAATAGTAAGGAGCGTAATCAGGACCGGAAAAATTCTGGCGAGAAAAATAATCTGATTTGCATCATTACCTTGTTCATAGAGAAATTTTCCTCCAATTTCCCATTGACCGTTTATCTCGGTAGTCCAGGCTGGTATGGTATTGGGGAAATTAAGCGATTGGAAAAGCAGGGGGACTCCCGCTAATATTTTGATAAGTGGCGGATGCTCCGGATTGAGGCGGTAATCCAGGTATTTAACGTAACTATAGCCAGCGCCGATATGGGCGGTTTCATCAAAAATTGCCGAGTCATTTTTTGCCCCCCGAAAAAGGAAGAAGGCGCTGAATGCCAATAGAACAATAAGAAAAGTCCAAGGCGACCGTAATCGAGATATATTTTGTATTTTCATATACTATATTATATATGCTATTCAAATTTCCGAAAAATGATCGGGAATACCTTTGGACTAGCCATTCCAAGTCCAAAATGCTCTATTATCGGATTTCGGAATCCAAGATTAAGCTGATTATCAGTCGGCCAGACAGAAAAGAAACCGGAATTGCCCCCAAAACCATTGCCGTGATGAAACGAAATGACAGCGCGCAAAGAAAACAAGAAATGTGGGCGATGTATCAAATACTAGGTTTAAAGAAAAAAATTATTTCCACTTGGCGGTATCCGGGTATTAGTCCGAAACGAACGATTCCTATTCCAGATGACATTTTGCAGGAATTAGAATAGAATATCTTTCATATGAAACTTTCCATTGCCATTGTCGGCCTACCGAATGTCGGAAAATCCACTCTGTTTAAAGCGATTACCAAAAACGAAGTAAATATCGCCAATTATCCGTTTTGCACGATTGATCCGAATATCGGCGTCGTGGCGGTGCCGGATGAGCGTTTAGATAAACTCGCGGAAATGAGTCGGTCCAAAAAGAAAGTGCCGGCGATCGTGGAATTTTATGATGTGGCTGGTTTGGTGAAAGGCGCTAATAAAGGAGAAGGATTGGGCAACCAGTTTTTGAGTCATATTCGGGAAACCCAAGCGATTGTACAAGTACTACGTTGTTTTCCGGCCGGAGAAATCATTCACGTGGAAAATTCCGTGGATCCGATTCGGGATCTGGAAATTATCAATACCGAACTGGCGTTAAAAGATTTGGAAACGATTGACAAATCCTCCCGAAGAATTGAAGGCGAGGCCAAGAGTGGAAAAAAAGAGGCGATAAAAGAACTAGAGATTTTACAACAAGCGAAAGACAAGCTTTCCCGCAACCAATTAATTACTGATTTAAAAGACGAGCCGATAATTAAAAATCTCCAGCTTTTATGTGCAAAAACCCAAATGTATTTATTAAATGGCAAACTGGAAGACGTGAATGAAAATATCAAAAAACGCATTCAAGAATTAGGAGCACAATATGTCATTGCTGATCTTAGTAATCCCGGAGAGGCAATCCACGAAGTAATTCGCAAAGCGTATGCCGTGCTTAATTTAATCAGTTTTTTCACTACTGGCGAAGATGAAAGCCGGGCGTGGACGATTGAGAATGGCTGGAAAGCGCCGCAAGCCGCGGGAACAATCCATGGTGATTTTGAAAAGAAATTTATCCGCGCGGAAACCATTAACTGGCAAAAATTATTGGATGTGAAAAGTTGGACGACAGCTAAGCAAAAAGGAATGCTTCGTTCCGAAGGAAAAGAATATTTCGTTCAAGACGGCGATGTCTTAGAAATCAAACACAGTTAAAGTTGCTCCGGAGAAGTTGTTGCGGTAGTTTGCGGATCACTAACAATCACTGTGCGTTCAATAGAGACAGTATTTCCGGCTTGATCAGTGGCGGTATAAGTAATTGTGTGAGTTCCAACAATAGACGTATCAATGGAAACTTGCTGGACTTCCACGCCGTCCACTTGGTAATGAATTCCGATATTTGGACTACCGGAATCAGTTACTGTTGCTCCGGGATCTGCCCAGGCAGTGCCTATTTCAATTTCAATAGAATTTGGTCCAAGTAGGGTAATGACTGGTGTTTCCGTATCTTGAGTGGTGGTTGGATTTTCTTGAGGTGTATTGGTTTCGCATACCCCAGGCGTCGTAGCAAGTTGGCCGTTATTTATTTTTATGCAATACGGCTCTTTAGTAATTTCATCAAAGAGGGTTACGCCAGCGGGTTTTTCTGTCGTGCCAACCTGAATTTGTTCTACAAAAAGATTCTTGATTGCTACTAAACCATCTTTCAGCCAATTCTTCACCCCCTCAATCAAAGAAGCCAATAAGTTCGGATCTTCTGTTTGGGAGGAAGCAGTATTCTCGCTCTGGGTTAGACTTTCTGGCAATAACCAATAACTCAAATTCACAAATACAAGTACTTTTCCTTCATTTTCCGATGTCGCTCCAGAATAGGTCTCTAAGGCATAACCAACAATTCGGCCGGATTGAGTAGCTTTCTTGCCTACGCCAGATTCGGAAGAAAGAGTGATTGGATCACCAATCTGGATAACGCCATTCTCGGTGGAAGCTTTGACTGGGACTCGTCCAGATAGAGCCACCGCTGGTCTTCTTGTCTGATGCTTATAGTTCGATCCAGCCAGTAATTGCAGAGCCGAGCCTTCAATCACAATGGCGGGATCAGTAGAGACTATACCCATCACTCGAGAAGAGTCATTACTAGTAGCTTTCTTCAACATCAGGTTATTTGAAGCATCAAAGGCGAGGATATCACCTGGGAGGACATCTTCGGAAGCTGGATATAATTCCGCGACATCCGAACAACCCAGACCATTATTATTGAGGACAGCAACACATCTTCCTTCAATGGATAATCGAGCCGTTGGAGAAGAAGTGCCAATACCTACCATGCCGTTAGAGTCGATCATCAGAGCGGGGACGGAGGAGGTGGCAAATGTTGTATCGGAAGAAGTAGCCACATAGAAGTTTCCTCCCCTAGTGGATATTGTCCAATGTTTTAGATCATCACCAGCACTCGTATCGGACAAGGTTAATTTTGGACCAGTACTGCTGGCGACTTGAAGATCCCAACGAGGAGTGCTAGTACCTTTTCCTAAAAAACCAGCTTGGTTGATTCCAAATCTCAATACACCACCGGTAGTGAATCCAAGATTATCCGCAGCTGGGAAATACATTCCGGTATTGGTATCGCCAGTAGTGCTAAAGGTTGGGCTTGTATTGCTATTCACATTACTACCGCCTTGGAAACCACCGTTAGAAGTAACCAATGAACCAGAAGTATCAACTGTCAAAACTACTCCGCCCGAAGAACCAATAATGCGAAAGGCAGTCGTAGAAAGAGCATTGGGTCGAGTGAAGGTTGTTTCGCCATTGGAATCAATATTGAATACGACAGAATTACCCAATCTCATTGTTGTAACTCCGGTAGCGGCGGGTGATTGAACTGAAAACGTATTTAGCAGAGTAGTAGTACCAATACCTACCTTTCCATCGCTATTAATCATCAACGCTGGCAAAGTACTTGTCGCAAACGCATCCGATGAAGTAGCAATATAGAAGTTTCCTCCCTGTGAAGAAATGGTCCAATGTTTAAGGTCAACTCCCGCGCTGGTATCCGAGAGCGCCAACATTGGTCCGGTACTGCTGGCGATTTGCACATCCCATTGCGGTGTGGAGGTGCCGAAACCAGTAACGCCATCCGCCCGCATCAAGAATTTTGTATGAGAAGCGTTCGCGCAAGTAGCTCCGGCGCAGTTACGGATATTAAAGAAATTTCCTTTGAATGCTCCGCTAGCGCTAGCCATATCTGTACGAATAAGATCACCAACGAAAGTAGAGTTGCGTTGCCGTAGGAAAAAATAAACAGCGCTCGTCACAGATGTACTATCACCAGAAAATACTCCGCCTCCTGTTGTGCCAGTGTGGATACCCTCGAACGCATAACCGCTTGCCGCAGTACCCTCATAGGCACTCGCGTTAGATGTTCCAACCGATTTGAAGACAGCTGAAGCAGCATCGGAACCACTGGCAGCGGCATAAACCGAAGCTCCAGCGTTTCCCGTGCTTCCCATACCGCTAATTTCTAATTGACCGTTGGTCGGACTGGTAACCCCGATACCAATTGATCTATTGGGGTTAATGACAAAGATGGGCGTAGTGGTTCCTTGATCACCAACTACGAATATTGGAATATTGGTATCTCCTTGCTCAATAGAAAGATTTCCCCAAGGAGAAGTAGAAGCAATACCCAATGCCGTTGTGATACTAGAACTGGCAGTGCCGGTTATGGTAAGAAAGTCACTACCCAAGATACTTCCTTGAACTGATAATCTATGATTTGCGGAGGGACTGGTTGTTGCAAGACCAAAAAGACTGTCGCTATTAATCGTTAAGGCAGAAAGCGAACTAGTGGCATACGCATCAGAAGAAGTTGCTACATAGAAGTTTCCTCCTTGAGAAGAAAGTGTCCAGTGCTTGAGGTCAGCGGCGGAGTTTTTATCGGACAAAGCAATAAGAGCTTTTAATGTACTACTGCCAGTAATCTGGAAACGCCAATTAGGTGTGCTAGTGCCAATACCGATTCGGCCATCATATTGGACTGTCAGGAGTGATTCAGTGCCAGTGGCGTTTTCTATACTGAAAAGAGGAAAATTTTGTTGAAGAGAACTACTAGCTCGAATAGAAAGAGTGTTATAAGTATTCAAACCGCTCCAGAAATTTGCTCCGCCGTTGACTTCTAAGTTGCCAGCGCTATAGATATTACCGGCCAGTAAGGAGCTGCCGACACTGCCCTGTTGCGCGTTGCCGCCAAAATCTCCAATGGTGCTACTCGCCAGCCCGATTAAATCCAGATGCGTGGCAAATAAGGTTCGGGCGGTAGAAGCAACAAAGGTGGAATTCAATACCGTGGCAGGACTATTCCAACCACCAACTAAGTAGATATATCCATTAACGATTACGGCATTACTAGTGTCATCCGAGTTCCAACCAGTAGGCAACGCATTAATATTCGTATTCCACGCGCCGATGGTCCCATTGGCGTTAAGTTTTGCGAAATAGACCGTAGATTGCCCAGTGCCGGTAGTGCCACCAATAATATATACATACCCATTGGCAACGATGGCGCCATGCCTGCCTTGAGCGACTGGCAAGGCAGTAGTCGTAGAAATAGAACCAGTTGATCCGTCGGCATTCAAACGAGCGTATGAGACCGTGGTTTGATAAGCGCCGCTGTTGTGTCCACCAAATACATAGACATACCCATTGGCAACAATAGACCCATGTTCCCGCCGGCCCTCGGAAAGACTATTGGCGTTGGTTTGCCAGGGACCTAATGTACCGTCGCTATTAATTTTAGAATAAAATATACCCGTCTGCGCGTTCGCGCCATTTTGACCCCCGATCACATACATGTATCCGTTCGCCGAAACCACTGAATGACGGATGCGCGCTGCTGCCATATTGGTAGTTTGTCGCCAAGTTCCCAATGATCCATCCGGATGAATTTTAGTGTAATAAACTTCTTCTTCTGCAGTACCGCCACCCTGAGTGCCGCCCAACGCGTAGAGATAGCCATTCACTGCGATTGCTCCTACTCCGGATATAGCTACTGGAAGACTAGAACCGGTAGACCAGGCGCTGAGCGTACCATCGGCTTTTACTCTGGTATAGTACACGGTGGCATAATCAGTGCCGTTACTATCCAAACCAGCAATTGCATAAATAAATCCATTCGCGGCTGCAATACCGGCTTCACTCCGTTCATCGGGGAGATAGGTGGTGGAAGTCGCCCAGACACCAATCGTGCCATTCGCTTCCGCGTTGAAAGCAATCGTATTAGTAGCAACAGTAAAACCATAAAAAGGACTGGAAGTGGCGATGCCGACATTGCCGGTGATGCCGTCTACTACGAATTGAGATGTGCCAATTGTGAGACCTTGTCCCACGGCAATCGTGGAAGTTCCGGTTGTCCCAGTAAGAGAAAGTGTTCCGGTTGCAGTGATGTTGGCGACACTGGAAATATTTCCTGAGATAAGAGCATTACCCTGAACCGAAAGAAGTTGAGTTGGGCTAGTCGTTCCAATACCTAGTAAACCCACATTGGTGATTCTCATTCGTTCGGCAAGAGTTGCGGAACCATCTGGGGTAGTGAAAAAAGAAAGTCGTCCAGGTAAATCAGTCACGCTACCAACCGTTCCATCGACATTAGCGTCAATCGAAGCGAATGACACACCGCCTAAACTTGTGGCGGAATTAGCTTGAAACCGGAGCGTAGCCAATAAATCATTATTTGCAGGCGTGGAACGAAAGGCAATAAAATCTAAACCAGCGCTGGTGCCATCAACATCACCAGCAAGTTGAGCGTAAAAAGTAGCTGGAGCAACATAATGCAATCCAGTTCGAGGCGTAGAAGTTCCGATTCCAACAAATCTATTACCGCCATTGATAGTAAATTGGGTTGATCCGCTGCCAATCGTAAACCCCTGCCCACTGGCAATCGTAGATGTTCCCGTCGTGCCAGTCAGAGAAAGAGTTCCCGTCGCCGTAATATCCGCTAAACTCGCTGTCCCATTCACCGTCAAAGTAGAAGAAGCGTAGATAGGGGCTTTG
>DATDXY010000007.1:0-50019 GCA_036517155.1 Minisyncoccota bacterium | reverse complement strand
TTGTTGTCCATGGTGACCGAGTAGAGGCTTTAGGCGGCGCCTTAGTCGGATCGCTGAATAATATTTTAGTGGCGCACATTGAAGGCGGGGAAATCTCCGGTTCTATTGACGAGCATATCCGGCACGCAATCAGCAAACTTTCCCACCTGCATTTTGTCTCTAATCAAGAAGCGCAACGGCGTTTGTTGCAGATGGGCGAGCGAAAAGAGACGATTTTTATCATTGGTTCGCCGGAGATTGACGCTATCAATTCTCCTCATCTGCCGAAATGGCCGGAAGTAAAAAAACATTATAACGTGCCTTTTGATGATTTTGCTTTACTCATGTTCCATCCAGTCACGACAGACCTGGCTAATTTTTCTTCTTATACCAATCAGCTAGTGGAAACGCTTTTGGAATCCAATATGAATTATGTGGCGGTATATCCGAATAATGATCCCGGAACCGACGTTATTTTAAATGCATATCAAAAACACTTTTCCCAGCATCCCCGTTTTGCTCTTTACCCATCTTTGCGTTTTGAACATTTTCTAACCATGTTAAAAAACACTCGTTTTGTGATTGGCAATTCTTCAGCCGGTGTCCGGGAAGCGCCATATTATGGCACCCCGACAATTAATATCGGCAATCGGCAAAACGGACGGGTAAAAGTTGGGGCAGTTAAAAGCATCAAGCATTGCGATTATAGTAAGGAAGCCATCTCAGCGGCGATAAAAGCAGTCACTAATTCGACAATGAAACATCGGCAGACGCGACATTTTGGCAATGCTGGCAGCGACAAAAAGTTCTTAGATATTTTATTGAATCAAAATATCTGGGGGATTAAAGCGCAAAAACAATTTTTGGATATAGATTTCTAAGATACTTTCTTCAAATAACCGCTTGGGTTAAAGGTGAGATAAAATTTTTCTTTGCTTTTATCAACCACGAAGTTTTTGTTGTCTTTTAAAAATTCCTGCACCGCTTCCATTGGGCCGGGGCCGAAATCCGAATATACCGGATGCCCGTTAATATTCGTATCTTCCACAATCATATAACTCTCTTTGGTGACAAGTGGGCTGTAGAGTTTTAATTCATTCAGGACATGTTCTTTGCTATGGTCGGAATCAAGAATTACTAGCACTCTTTCTTTGTTCTGGGTGAATTTTTTAACCTGCTCTACGATTGCTTCCGAAGTAGAGGAGCCGAGTAGATAGTGGATTCTTGGATGCTGGGGTTTATTCTTTTTATCTTCAATATCTATAGTAATCACTTCTCCGTGATGCAATAAATCGCACATAGAAGCTAAAAATAAAGCGCTGCCGCCGTATTTCGTTCCGCATTCAATAATGATGTCCGGTTTTATTTCAGAAAGAATTTCTTGGTAAATCCAGATATCTAATGGGCACTTTTGCGTAGGAGTGCCTAGCCAGAAAGTATCGCCCCAGGCCTTGCGAAAAATATGAGAATCATAATAAAGCTTGTGAAATTGCTCTATAATATCTTTTTCTGTTTTTGCAGATATATACATTCGATGGCGGACAAGGTACCGCAACGCATTGATTTCTTTTTTTACCGCCAGTAGGAAATTCGATCCCAACATAATTTTTTAATGATAATCACAAAAATTGCAGATAGCAATATCTAGAAAAAACATACAATACAATTTTTCAGCAGTATTGTAAAATCTATTTTATCGTGCTACATTTTTACCAGAATTAGATCCTTAATAAAGGATTAATACAAGGAGGCTTTTCTAATGCCGACAGAAAATCAGTTGGAAGCCAAAATGAATATTATCGAGAGAGATAACTCTCTCGGTAAAACGGTGGTTCCCAAAAAAGTGGCACTCATTGCGGCGCCTTGGCTTTTTTTTAATGAGGTCGAATTTCGATCTCAACAAATTGGCCTCGGTTATATTGGCGCTTATGCCAAGCAATTTGGCCACCAAATCGTCGCGTTTATTGATCCAATGCTCCAGAATGGCCATCTCGTCAAACAGCCGGTGCAAACCAAGCTGCAACTGACGAATCGTTTTGGCCATTCGGATGATTGGATTGTCAGCCAGATTCCAAAAGATGTAGATGTGATTGGCGTGAATGCGCCCTTTACAGATTCTCGACTCGCCGTCTATCCCATGATAGATGCGATTAAACGAGCGTTTCCAAACGTGCCGATTGTTGTCGGAGGCGTGCTCGCAACAACGTTGTCTCTGCAAGTGCTTAAGGAATGTAAAGCAGATATTGTCATCAGAGGTGAGGGAGAAGTAGCATTCTCTCGCATCTTGAATGGCGATCTACTGCAAGAAATTCCCGGCCTTGCGTTTCGGAAAGAGGACGGAACTATCTTCGTTCATCCTCAAAGATCCGAACAGTTAAGGACCATAGACGATATTCCTCAGCCGGGTTACGACTTTCGGCCTATGCAGGAATATGTGATGTGGTCGCCTCGCGGCGATAAGGCTGACCGGACGTTGTCGTTGATTTCGTCTCGAGGCTGCCCTTTTACCTGCGAGTTCTGTTCGATTCCTGAAAAGGGGCAGAGATGGCGGCCGTTTACTCCGGAGCGGGTATTGCAAGAGATTCAAATGATGATTGAAAAATTTGGAGTCAATCATATTGAATTCGAAGATGACAACTTCACTCTTCAGGAACCGAGAGCGTTGGCAGTTCTCCAGCATCTCGCAAATCTGCGCCGCAAAGGGCACAGATTTTCCTGTTCCTTTCCGAATGGGATCATGATTGACAAGATGACGTCTTCACTTGCGGAACTTCTAGTTCAGGCAGGAGCGGATATTGTGTATCTTCCCGTTGAGTCGGGGGATACGCGAGTGCTCATGTCTATGGATAAGCCGGTGGCAGAACATCATCTCGCGAAGACTCTGGAAGTTTCCAAGTGGTGCGTAGACGCCGGACTTCGAGTCAGTTGTTTTTTCATCGTGGCGTATCCCGGTGGCAGGCTGAATCCTCGACATGTAAAAAGTCCAACTGTTACAAGTGAGTACGGTAAGTATCTCATTGAAGATGGTAAGGATGTGTACATGCGAGGCGAGGACGAACAGTCGTTTGAAACGACGGTGAAGTTCTGTAAGAAATTACTTGCCCTCGGCGTTCATGGCATTACCCCACTGATCGCGACGCCGTATCCTGGAACGGAAATGTATGAGGTCTGCGAGAAGTTCGGTTGGCTCGCGTTTAAAGATGCTCGGGATGTGCTCACTACGGTATCGTATGCCGCGGTTAATCCCGGGCGAGTTCAGTTGAGTACACCTTGGTGTTCTCAACAAGAAGCATTTGAGCGTTGGCAAGGGATGATGGATCTTTTCCCGACGTTTCACAATGTGCGAAAAGCGGAAGACAAAACAGAGCTTCTCAAAGGAGAGGAGCTTCGGAGATACTAAAATTGTACTTTGATTAAAAAAACGCCGAACCTTAAAAAGTTCGGCGTTTTTATTTTTTGACAAGAATGTTTTTATGCTAAAAGATATAGCTAAAGCGATGTTATGAAAAAATCATTTTTATTCACTCAAAGCGAGCTTCAAGAATTGCTTAATCAGAAACCGGTAAGCGGGAAGCATCATCTTGAGCCATTAAAATCTCTGTTTCTTAACAAAGAGATTCCTTTTAGCGTTATTGAAGATTTTAACGTGCAAGAAATGAAATCAGAGATCCATCGGCAAGCTGGAGATTTCTGGATCTGCATGGAAGGAGAAGCGGAATTTACTTATGGCGGTGAACTTATTAAGCCACAAGAGATTCCTGGGAATGACGGAAATGAAATTTCGGGTGATGGAATTTCTGGCGGTACCACAATACTTCTTAAAGTTGGTGACACGCTTTGGATTCCTCCGGGCGAACCGCATATGCATCGAAATAAAGAAGGAAGCACCGTTCGTCTTTTAATCATTAAAGTCCCCGGTAACAGCAACGATTAGAGGTTTTTATAGTCAGAATTATTTTTGACAAAACAAGAAAAATGTTTTAGTGTATTAAACACGTTGCTTTAACAACTGAAAGAAGAGGAGGAGGCTATGAAATCGTTTCTGTTTACCCAAGATGCGCTTCAGAAATTGTTGCAGCAGGAACCGGGATTGCCAGGAAAACGTCATCTCGATCCCTTGAAATCTTTACATCTTTCAAAGGAGATCCCTTTTGGCATACTTGAAGACATTAATGTTCAAGAACCAAAGCCGGAAGTTCATCGGCACGAAGGAGATCTCTGGGTGTGTTTGCAGGGGAAAGCGGAATTTATCTGTGGTGGAGAATTAATCGATCCGCAAGAAGTTCCGGGATATGGAGGTAATGAAATAACCGGCAGCGCTATCAGTAATGGCGAGACGATTATTTTAACTCCCGGAGATTTTCTCTGGATTCCCACCAACGAACCGCATATGCATCGAAACATTGGTGGAAGCACAGCGCGGCTGATGATTATTAAGATTCCAGCAGTAAAATCCTAAAAGGAGGTAGACCAAATGGAAAATGTGTTACATCTCGGATATCATTATGTCCGAAACGAGAAAGCTCCCGGACCCAATTGCTCGCCCGATCGTCTGCGCAAGCATATTGCAAAGCTGAAAGAGGATCGTTACGAAATCCTCACGTGCGAGGAAGTCATAAAGCGCATCAAGGAAAGTCGTCCATTGCCGGAAAAGCATGCGACTCTTTCGTTCGATGATGGGCTGAAGGATCAGTACACGACCGTACTTCCTATTCTGAAGGAGTATGGCGTGCCAGCGACGTTCTTCTACATAACCTGCGCGCTTGATGGCAAGCTTCCGCCGGTCATCGGATTCCAAATCCTGATTCAACTTCTGACTCCGGATCGTTTGAGAGAAGAGATTCTCCCGAAGATGTTTTACGGGACTCCCTATCTCGATCTTCTCGACCCAAAGCGATACGATGCGACTGGCCGAAAAGTGGGCGAGGCGGAAGAAGTTCGGGTAATCAAATGGATGTTCAATCATTGGGCGTCGCAAGCGTTCAAACAGGAAATCATCGATCGGATATTCGCCGAATATGTGGGCGAAGGATCGCAAGAGCGGTACGCCAGCGAATGGTTTATGTCGGGGAGCAATCTTCGCGAGATGTTTGCTGCTGGCATGGAAATCGCGTCGCATACCGTATCGCATCCCGCGCTGGACATTACGGGGCTTGCCGACATCGAGCAAGAACTCGAGATTTCCCGACGTCGTCTTCGTGATGAAGTGCCTGGAAGTCCAGTGAGTTCCTTTGGCTGGACTTTTGGCGGCAAGTTTCGACCGGCTGCTCGGCAAATCGCAGGGAAACACTACGAGAGCGCGTGGAACTTTCACTCTGTCCCCAAGGATGATATTTGGGGGGAAGTCTACGATGATCTTACGGACATTCCTCGTTTGTACGAGCCGTTATTTTTACCAGCGTAATCAACAAGATTCGCTGGCAGTTCTTTAAAGGGGGATGCGTAAAAAACGCATCCCCCTTTTTTAAATATGACTAATGAGATATGTAATTATTTTTGACAAAACAAGAAAAATGTTTTAGTGTATTGAACACGTTACTTTAATAAATTTTCATAGGAGGATGTCATGAAGCTAAGAGAAGGAATAGTTGTTTCAGAAAATCGGTTACAATTGAGCGCAATAAGCCATTGGATAAGAAATAATTTCTTTTACCTATGGGCGTTCTTAATTGCCTCACTGATATTTTTTGCGATTATCCGACAAAGAGCAGTTATGCCCATAGATTGGCGCATTATCGTCATCTGGTGGGTTCTTTTTGGTTATTGGACTCAACCAGTACTTATCAAGAAAATTGCATCAGCTCCGGGAAGAGCGCGTAATTTAGTGTGGCAGTATTTTTTTTCGGCAGTGTTTGCTGTCATTGCTGCAATGATTGCTAAATATGTCTTCGGGGCAGTATGCGCATGGGATAGTAAGCTAATCTTCGTGCTTATACTGGGTGCATTCAATGGTTTTGCTTGCTATTGCCACTGGCGAGCGGCTGCTATTAACTTAGCAGCTACTTCCGTTAATACTTGGGCGGACGATGTAATCGCGATGGTATTAGGACTTATCGTGTTGGGAGAAGCAAGATATTTAAATTTGCAACTTGGGATTGGTATTTTGTTTTCTTTAAGCGCGATCCTGCTCTTTACCTTTGCAAAGACAATATCGTTGAAAGCCAATGTTGCAGCGGGAGAACATCCGGCCGGTATTCAACGAATTGCTTTGTGGGTTGCTTGCTATAGCCTGATCTGGGGTGGAGCAATGTTCTTGATGCGGTTTTTTTCTTTAAAAGGAGTACCGCTTTGGGAATTTGTTCCTTGTTGGTACTCTGGTTCTTTTCTTGGAGCACTGGGAGTTTTTGCCTGCGCTCATAAAGAAGAACGCGGTGATCCATCTACACTTTTGCAATCTATGGGGCGAGTAATGCCAATTTCACTGAATATCTGCATTTCTCTTTCCATGGCTTACTGGGCAAGATCACTAGCTCCAATCACGGTAACTCAGCCACTACTGCAAATTTCAGAAATGATTTTCCCAACTCTTGTTGGGCTGATCATTTTTGAAGAACATACTCACTTCAATAAATTAGGGTGGTTGGCTATTGCTATCGGGTTGATTGGAGGAACAACTATTGTCTTAAGCTTTTAGGTGTAAGACAAAATAGCGGAGGCGTATTTTCGTAATGAAAATACGCCTCTTTTTTATCAAAATTTTAGAGTAACCATAGCAATTTGAACACGGTTCTATAATAGTATATAACTAATCTATGCAAGAATTGACCTTAGGAAAATTAAAAATTGGCCAAGACACCCCGGTAGTAATTATTGCGGAATTGTCCGATGGGCATACCGGCAGTTTGGAGAAAGCAAAAGAGCTTGCAAAAGCGGCCAAAGATGCTGGCGTAGATGTGTTGAAGGTGCAGATGCATTTTCCAGACGTAGAAATGACCTCTGGGGTAAAAATGTGGGCGGGCGATTTACAGGATATTCTAAAAGACGTTTGGTTTTCGCCCGAGAAACACGCAGCGCTCAAAAAATATTGCGAAGAAATCGGCATACAATATTTGTGTACTCCGTTTTCTCCGAAAGCAATTGATGTTCTGAACGAGATAGGAGTAGATGGATTTAAAACCGGCTCCGGAGAAATTTATAATCTGCCTTTTCATCGGAAGATTGCTAAGCTTTCTGCTCAAACCGGAAAGCCGATATTGATTTCTACCGGAATGTGCACGATGGAGGAATTAGCAGAAATCGTTTCCATTCACAAAGAAGAAGGCAGCAATTTTTTATTAATGAATTGCACTTCGGAATATCCGATAAAAGATTATAGCCACGTGCGGCTTGGTTTGATTCCGGTATTGAAAGAAAAATTCGAGGTAATGATAGGACAGTCTGATCACACCACGGAAATTTATACGACTCTTGCAGCAGTCGCGTTAGGAGCTCGGGTGATTGAAAAACATTTCACTTTGGATAGAAATGGACCGTTTCCGGACGACTTTATGTCTTTGGATCCGGCGATGATGAAGGAGTTGGTCAGTAGCGTACGCAAAATTGAACAGGCATTGCAAGTAAAAGAAAAAAATGTGCTTCCCGAAGAACAAGAAATCCGTTCTTGGGCTTTTCATAGCGTAGTTTCTCATATTGATTTAAAGAAAGATGATGTGATTACTTTGGAAAACGCGCGGCCGGCCCGGCCGGGTTGGGGGATACCAGCAAAGTATTTGGACCAAAAATATTCCAAAGAACTGCTTGGCAGAAAAATAAATAAAAATATTCCTAAAAATACGGTGATTAAATGGGAAGACATAGTATGAAAATATTAGGCATTACTCCCGCGCGCGGGGGATCCAAAAGTATTCCTAAGAAAAATATAAAAAACTTTTCTGGTAAACCACTGATTGCGTGGACAATTGAAACCGCGCTCAAAAGCGGTGTCTTGGATCGTTATATTGTGGACACGGACAGTGAAGAAATTGCAGCGGTTGCGCGGCAATTTGGCGCGGAAACGCCATATTTACGCCCAAGTGAATTAGCGCAAGATTTGACGCCGACATTGCCGGTGCTGCAAAACGCGGTGAAGTGGTTGCAAGAGAAGGAAAATTATTATCCCGATATTATAATATTGTTGGAATGCGTATCGCCAACGAAACAGCCCCATCATATTCAGGAAGCGCTTAAAATATTTTTAGAAGATGCGAGTGTGGATAGTTTAGTGACGGTGACGGAAGCGCCGGCGCAGTATAATCCCCACTGGCTATTAAAAAAGGATGAAAATGGCTGCGCAGAAATTTTTACCGGCGAAGCAATGAAAGATATTATTCCACGACGGCAGTCGCTTCCAAAGGTGTACGCAAAAAACGGCGCGTTTTATATTATGAAAACGGATTGTCTTTTCCGTAATCCGCCAAGTCTTTTTGGGAATCGCACAAAATTATACGTAATGGATGTGAAATACAATATTGATATTGACGGTCCGGAAGATTGGGTTATTGGAGAAGAGAGAATGAAATCTATTTTATCATGAAGAATATAATCGGTGTGGTTCAGGGTAGATTAACTCATTCCGAAGAGTTGATGTTTTTTCCTTTTGAAACCTGGGAAGCGGAATTTTCCGCCGCGGAAAAAGTTGGATTCAACGCGATTGAATGGGGATTCGCGGCAGAAAATTGGGAACAAAATCCGATTCTTTCCGAATCAGGCATTGCCAAAATTCAGCAGTTGATGAAAAAACACGATATCCGCATACCCTCCATCTGCGCTTATTTTTTTATTGACTTTCCTTTTACGGGTACTACCGCAAAAAAAAGTTCCGAAGTTCTGAATCAGCTTATTGAACAAGGATCAAAAATAGGCGTGGAAAGAATTTTGATTCCTTTTCTTGGTAATAGTGAAATCAAGAGCCAGCAAGAAAAAGAGGAAATCATAAAAAATCTCCAGCCCAGTTTGAAAAAAGCTGAAGCTTTTAATATGGAATTGTCCTTTGAAACTTCTCTTGGCGCGGTTGAGCTGCGAGAATTTATAGAACAGTTCAAACACCCCCTCGTTAAGGCATATTTTGACACCGGCAATCGGACTACTTTTGTGGGAAATAAAGTTCCGGAAGAAATAAAAGAACTGGGCGCTTTAATCAGCGGCGTGCATATCAAGGATAGAAAATTTGGCGCCACTACTTCTTATCCTATTGGCAAGGGCGCAACTCCTTTTCCGGAAATTTTTAAAGCTCTTAAAGCAATAAATTACAATGGACCATTTATATCGGAGGCAGCGCGGGATTCGAGCCTTGATGAAGTAACTCTGAATACGTTATATTTAAATTCAATTAAAGAATATATTAAATCATCATACAATGAATAAAGAAAATGTTTTTCAACTTTTTTCTCTTAAAGATAAAGTCGCGGTTATTACTGGTGGAGCGGGAATGCTTGGCCAAGAGTATGCTCAAATTTTGTCCGATGCGGGAGCAAGGGTAGTGCTCTTTGATGTGGTACCACAAAAGGAAATTGATTCTCGGATCAAGGCCATCGCCTCTCCTGGACGGCATATCGTGGGGATGACTATGGATATTTCCAAGGAAAAGCAGGTGAAAGAAGCGGTAAAGAAAGTTGTGAAAAAATTCGGCGCCATAGACATTCTGGTTAATAACGCGGCGGCAACGGATTTTGCCGGATTTAAAAACTCCGAACGATTTGCGCCGTACGAAGATTTTTCTTTAGACATCTGGGAAAAAGAAATCGGTGTTGGGCTTACGGGGACGTTGATTTGTTCGCAAGCGGTTATCCCGTTTATGAAAAAAGCAAAATCCGGAGTGATTGTGAATATATCTTCCACACATGGCGTGATTGCTCCGGACAATAGAATTTATGGGGAGGGGAAATTCAAAGCCATTACGTATCCGGTGATTAAATCGGGTATTCTTGGTTTTACGAGAGCGATGGCTTCTTATCTTGCTCCGTATAATGTTCGGGTAAATTCCCTTGTTCCCGGCGGAGTTAAAGCCGGTTATTTGGATGCGCAATTTGAGAAAGATTATAGTTTCCGAACAATGTTGGGGAAGATGGCGAGTAAGGAAGATTATAAGGGCGCCATGTTATTTCTTTGCTCGGATGCTTCTTCATATATGACTGGCAGCAGTCTTATTATTGATGGCGGATGGACAGCATGGTAACTGAAAAGTTCTTAGTTTGTGGTTTGGGCAGTATTGGAAAAAGGCATTTGGAAAATTTAGAGCAATTGGGCGTGCCTTGTGAAAACATATTGATTTTTCGAACCGGTAAAGGCGCCAAGAGTTTTGGCGATGAAGTATTGGCAGCGCATAAAAATCGCCACCCGGTTTTTTCTGATATTGACGAGGCATTAAAAGCAAAACCAATCGCGACTGTTATTTCTAGCCCGACTGCTTTTCATGTTCCTTTCGCGTTAAAGGCGGCGAAAGCAAGTAGCCATATTTTTATTGAAAAACCTTTTTCGGATAGTTTGGAAGGGATAGATGAATTGATCAATGAAGTGGGAAAAAGGCAGTTGCAAGCTGTTATTGCGTATAATTTTCGCTTTCACCCGCTTTTGCTGCAAGTAAAAAAATGGATTGCAAGCGGGGCGATTGGCAAAGTAATTTCCGGCCGAGCGGAAATGTCCGGCCGAGTAACGGATTGGCATCCCTGGGAGGATTTTAAAATTTCTTATGCGAGCCGCAAAGATTTAGGCGGGGGAGCCATTCTTTCTCTTTCTCACGTGATCGATTATCTGTACTGGCTTTTTGGGAAGCCGCATACAATTCTCGCGGCTGCCGGTAATTTAGGCGGTCTTGGAATTGATGTGGATGATATTGCGGAATGCATATTCCAGTTTTCTGATCCGAAAGCGATTGTTTCTTTACATTTGGATTTTTTAAAAAGACCCGGCGCGCATTTTTTAGAAATTTTAGGCACGCAAGGAAGAATTTATTTAGATTTTATAAAATCTACTGCGGATCTTATGCCGTTAGACGCTAAGGAAGAAAAAATTGAATTAAAGAATTTTGAACGCAATGAAACCTATTTGACAGAAATGCGGAATTTTCTGGAATGCATTAAAACCGGCGGTCCAACAGCCATTAATTTGCAACAAGGCAAGGAGGTTTTAGAAGTGATTCTGGCGGTCAAAAAATCAGCGCATGAAAAATGAAACGAAAAAGATAATTGAATATTTAAAAAAGCTCACCGAATCCATTCACGGCTGGACAACCATGGAAGAACTGGCATTTTTATACCAAACCGCCCGTTCCTTGAAAAAACGGGGCGTGATTGTGGAAATTGGTTCTTGGCAGGGAAGATCCACGGCATGCATTGCTCAAGGGTCTAAGCAGGGAAATAATGTCCCGGTCTATGCGATTGATTCATTCACTGGCAGCATTGAAAATCAGCGGCCCGGTTTAAAAGTGTGGACCTTAGATGATTTTAAAAATAATTTAACCAAAGCCGGAGTTCAGGATATTGTCACAACCATTGTTGGCACTTCCGAAGAGGCGGCGAAAACGTGGAATCAGCCGATTGAATTTCTTTTTATTGACGGCGATCACGAATACGCGGCCGTGGAAAAAGATTTCTTGCTTTATTCGCCGCATCTTATTAATGGTGGCATTGTTGCGTTTCACGATACGACTCCCAATCTAAAAGCGATATTGGAAGGCGGGCCGTTTTTTGGTTTGCCCGGTCCCAGAAAAGTGGTGGAAAAATATATTTTTGCCTCCCAACAATTTAAACGAGTTGGTTTATTTGGCGGCATTATCTATGCGACGAAATGCGAACGCAGTTCTTGGTTAGATCGATTCAATACTCGCTTTTGCCAATTTAAAATGCTAACTCGATATTTTATTTATAGCCTTTATCGCCAATTAAAAACCGTGCCCAGCCCAGTTAAATCTTTATTTAAAAAATACCTTGTACGTAAAAATGGGCAATAATATCACGCTGAGTGTTTTAATCACCACGTACAACCGAGCTGCTTTTTTAGAGACAACGGTCTCTGGTTTTATTTCCCAAATCATCAGCGGTGGGTTAGTCGGCAAAGTGGAAGTAATTATCGGCAATGATGCTTCATCCGATGATACGAAAACATATCTGGATAAAATCAGCCGTCAGCACCAGTTTATAAAAGTCCTGAATCATCCCAAAAATCTTGGCCTCTCCGGTAATATGGAAGCGATCGTTGCTGCCGCCAGCGGCGAATATATCTGGCACTTTGGAGAAGATGATTTGATTATTAATAGAGCTATTCAAAAAGTTTTGCAAGTCATTAACGATCATAATCCAAATTACTTAATTATCAATACTAAAAATATTTTATCTTTGGACAATAGGAATTTAGATTATAAAATCGTTGTGGAGGATAGATTAAATATCCAAAAGGATGTCTTTGTTAAAAATTTTGAAGCGGAAGCTAATACATTATTTAAAATTGAAAATTGGCTGTATTTAACGGGCCTACTAAGCGCGGTTGCGTGCAAGAGGCAATTATTTTTAGATTGGATGGACAAAGCCAAGCATTACGTCCACAAAGACAATGTGTATTTGTATCAAGCCCCGGTTATTATGGGTATCGCAAAATTGGGAAAATTATACCTGATTGCAGAACCGCTGGTGTTGCATAGAAAAAACGAGAACCACTGGACGCATTCTGTTCCGGGCATATTGATGGTTAATCTGTACGATAGCCGGGAGATTGTGAATGTAATTAGGGAATATATGCCGAGGGAGGCTGCACGGCATCAGAAACGTTTTGCCGCTTTTATCTTGGCAATTATTTTATCAGCAAAGAGAAAAGGAATTAATGTGAATAAATACATCCTGGACGCCTTTAAGAGAAATTATAATTGTTATCCTTACAATTTTCGTTTTTTGGCAGTATTGCTAATACCCGGATTCATCGTAAGGCGTTTTTTCTAGTACTTGTAATTAGTCCCTAAAAATTGTATTATATTGTAATTATTAACCTTTCCTGACACTGGGAGGTTGCATACAATATGAAGTTACTTTCTGTCGTCATTCCAATTTTCAACGAAGAGCGAGCTATTGCTGAATTACACAATCGTTTGGTAAAAACTCTGCGAACTCTCCAAGTTCCGTTTGAGATTATTTTTGTGGATGATGGTTCTTTGGATGGAACTTATGCCGAATTGCAGAAATTAAGCCCGATTATAGCGCTGCGTTTGCGCAGAAATTACGGCCAGAGCCAAGCGTTGCGCGCGGGCATTGAGCGGGCTCAAGGCGATGTTATTGCCCTAATGGATGGAGATTTAGAAAATCATCCGGAAGATTTACCGTTGCTGATTGATAAGTTGCGCGAAGGCCATGACGTGGTATCGGGATGGAGAAAAGACCGTTGGCCAAACCAGCGCATTGTTCGGCACTTTCCGTCCGTACTGGCGAACAAATTAATTTCTTGGGTAGCGGGTATTCAAATTCACGATCATGGCTGCACATTAAAAGTCTATCGCAGCGATGTTTTGAAAGAATTAGTGTTAAAAGGCGAAGAGCATCGTTTACTTACCGCCTATGCCGCGATTAATGGCGCTCGGATTACCGAGGTGCCGGTCCGTTATACGCCGCGCGCGCACGGCAAATCCAAATATGGAATCTTACGGACTTTCAAAGTACTGGTTGACGTGCTGGCATTACTTTTCTTTTACCGTTATGCCAATCGGCCAATGCACTTTTTCGGCGCGTTAGGTTTCGTCAGTTTTTTCTTTGCCTTCCTTTCTTTTATTGGCATGCTCTATTTCAAATTTGTGATGGGAGCAAGCTTTATTCTGACGCCATTGCCGGTTTTGACTGCGCTTTTTACCATTGTGGGGATTCAATTTATTCTGATGGGGTTGCTGGCGGAAATTTTTGTCCGGAAAATTGGAGACGTAGCGGCAACTCGAACTATTTTTGTTAAAGAAGAAACAGTAAACTCATAACTATGTGCGGAATTGTTGGATTTGTCGGGAAGGGTGATCGGAACACGCTTCAGGCGATGACCAGTACGCTGTCGCATCGCGGTCCGGATGACGAAGGATTGTTTATTGAGCCGCCAGTTTATTTCGGCCATCGACGGCTTTCCATTATTGATCTTTCCAGCGGCCATCAGCCAATGCAATCTATCGATGGTTCATTGACCATTGTCTTTAATGGAGAAATTTATAATTTTAAGGAATTACGAAACGAACTGGCATCTGCATATAAATTTCAAACCAAAAGCGATACAGAAGTAATTTTAGCCGGTTACCAAAAATGGGGCATTGAAGTGCTGAAAAAGCTAGAAGGCATGTTCGCGTTTGCGCTTTGGGATAATCAAAAAAAACAACTACTGCTTGCAAGAGACCGTTTTGGGGAAAAACCGTTATATTACACAGAGCAAAAAGATATCTTTGCGTTTACATCGGAATTAAAGGCATTAGAAAAATATTCGGGCATCCAGCGAAACATTGATCAATCCTCGTTGGTACAGTATTTACAGTATGGCCAAGTGCCATCGCCCAATACGATTTTTCAAGGAATTAAAAAATTAGAACCCGCAGAATACCTTATTTATAAAAATGGCATTATAGAACAAAAAAAATATTTTGAACTGGTTTTTCGGCCTGAAGAAAAAATTTCTTTTGTAGAAGCAAAAAATAGAATTGAAGAATTAGGAAAATCAGCGGTGCAAAAAATGCTGGTTGCGGATGTCCCGGTGGGAGTCTGCCTTTCCGGCGGCATTGATTCCAGTCTAGTGGCTTATTGGGCAAAGCAATCTCAACCAGATTTACATACATTTTCTATCGGTTTTTCCGAAAAGTCTTTTGACGAATCATCTTATGCGCGAATGGTCGCTAAAATTATTGGCTCTCAGCATCACGAAAAAATAGTTAGCGCGAAAGATGTCTTAGAAATCGTGCCAAAAATTGGAGAAATTACTGACGAACCATTTTCCGATGCTTCCATTCTACCAACTTATTTATTAACGAAATTCGCCAGAGAGCATGTGAAGGTAGTACTGGGCGGGGATGGCGGCGACGAAGTCTTTGGCGGGTATCCCACTATGCTAGTGGAGAAGTATTGGGGTTTAATCAAGCCAAGCCTTTCTATCGCTTCGCCTTTTATTAAGATTTTTCAAAAACTGCTTCCAGCTTCTGGAGGTTATTTATCCTTGGATTTCAAACTGAAAAAGCTAATGCTTGGCCGCGGTTTATCTCCAATTGAACGCCATCAAGCTTGGCTTGGCAGTCAATCTGATAGTAATCTTAAAAAAATGACAGGTTATCAATCTTTGGTATCTGGCCAGTCAGGCGACAGTTGGGAGCAATTATTCAAATATTATTTCAAATCCTATTTAGCCGATCAAGTACTCACTAAAGTAGACCGAGTCAGTATGGCAAATAGTTTGGAAATGCGCGCGCCATTTTTGGATCGGGAATTGGTGGAATATGTGGCGAATTTGCCTTTGAATTATAAATTGCGCGGCTGGACGACAAAATATATCTTGCGAAGCATTGCTCAGAAATATTTTCCGTCAAGAATTACTAAGCGACCAAAACAAGGTTTTGCCGTACCATTAGGACAGTGGTTTCGGAAAGAATTAAAAGATTTTGCTGGCAACGCGCTGACTGATTTAAAACAAACTGGCTGGTTTAATTCGGCCGCGATAGATCAAATATGGAATGATCATCAAAAAGGCAAAGTAGATAATCGTATGGAAATTTGGAATTTAGTTGCGCTGGAATTATGGCGTAAACGTTGGAATTAAATTAATGACTAGCATGAAAAAAAATGTTAAAAATAAATTAACTGGCGCAGAGATTAAAACGCTGGTAAGACTTTTGAAGAAAGTTAAATTGCCAGCGCCTTATCCGGTATTTATTGCGCTCTGTAAGTCCGTGCCACTAATCGCCATTGACCTCGCGGTGATGCCAGACGACCAACACGTTCTTCTCACACATAGGAAAGATGAATTTTATGACGGTTGGCATATCCCAGGAAGCATTTTAAGATATGGCGAAAAAGTTGAAGATGCTTTCAAAAGAGTGGCTCGTCAGGAATTAAATATTTCAATTTCCAACCCATCTTTTAATTATTATTTTGTGTATCACGGCAAACGGGAATTTGGCATCGCGCTTCTTTTTACCGCTAAGCCAAAAACAAAAATAAAGATTGGAGAATATTTCCTATTATCGCAGATGCCAAAAAACTTTTTGGAGGTTCAGATTCCGGAAATAAATTATTTAAAAAATAGAAACTCCTAATTTACGAAAAATCTTATGGCTTCATCAGAACGTTTTGGTTATGAGTGGGACACATTTTCGGAAATGACTCCAATCTACGAGGAGCAGTTTTGGAAGTGGGTGAGTCCGCTAACAAAAAAAGATTTTGCAGGTAAATCCGTATTGGATGCTGGTTGTGGCATGGGGCGGAATGCCTATTGGACCGCGAAAGCCGGAGCGAAAGAAGTAGTGGCATTTGATTTGGATGACCGGAGCATTGCCGCGGCAAAAAAGAATTTGCAAAAATTCCCCCAAACTCGCGTAGAAAAATATTCTTTCTATGAAATTCCTTTTCAAGACCAGTTTGATATCGCGTTTTCCATTGGCGTGATTCATCATTTGGAAAATCCAAACCTCGCATTGCAAAAAATGAAAATGGCAGTAAAGCCGGGCGGGAAAGTACTGATTTGGGTATATGGCTATGAGGGTAATGAATGGATTGTTCGTTTAGTTTCTCCGGTGCGGAAATTGATCACGAGCCGCCTACCAATTTGGCTTTTGAATTACCTTACTTATTTTGTCAGCGTGCCATTATGGCTTTTGGTAAAAATCCTACCGACAAAAAATACGTATTTACGTCAATTAAAAGAATTTAAACTTTGGCATATTCATTCCATTTGTTTTGACCAATTACTTCCGAGGATTGCGAATTATTATCGTAAAGATGAAGCGAGGAAGCTTTTAGTGGATGTTGGCCTTCAAAATGTAGAAATTTATCCATGCAATGGGAATAGCTGGACAGTGATTGGAGTTAAACGTTAAGAAGAGAGGTTGTACGCTTTCTTTTCCTAATGCTATGCTGCAAAAAGCATATTGATAGCAAAATTTTAGATAAACTCGATATAAAGGAGGCAGTATGAAAGCATTGATGAACGAAGAGGTCCTTTACGGTCCCCACTGGTATGATGTGGACAAGCGAGCTTTAGCCGAACTAAAGGTGTTAAAACCGCATAAGCCGGTCATTGCCGCCTTGGTTAATTTTGGGCTCCTAGCGGTGTTTGTAAAAGCTTATCTGCTGTTGCAATCGCCCCTGTTATATATTCTGTATCCGGTAATCATGTTCCTGATGGCTGGACGAGCCGGAGTTTTTCTCCAGCTGGCCCACGAAGCGGCGCATGGTTTAGTCGCCGAAGGAAAGTTTAATGATTGGTTCGGCAACTGGATGGCTTGCTATCCGATCGGTCTGGATTTGAAAGGGTACCAGGAGCCGCATATGCGGCACCACGCGTGCACGAATCAAATCTGTGATCCGCTCTCGGATACGGAGAAATACAGAATTTGCGAACTTCGCAATCCCAAACTCTGGCTGCTCTTCCTCAAAGATCTGGTTGGAATCACGGCGATTTCGATCCGCTTAATGTATGATCGGAAGCTTGCTAATCAACCGAAGGAAGCCATTGAGGATTACGTAGAGACTGTTACCTTGGGTCAAAAGATAATGAAATTCGCGTCCATTGCCCTGGTTCAAATATTGATCTTGGGTATGGTGTTTAGCTTTAACGCGATACATTATGCGCTGCTCTGGATATTACCTATGGTAACCGCGCATATGTTTTTAATGCGCGTCCGAGGTATTGCGGAACATGGGTTAGCTATTCAACTAGGCGTTACAAATCTGGAGAAGAAAACGCGGGGCACATTCTTTACGCGTTCTTTCGGAACACCGATGAATCATTACTCTTTTCAGTTATTCAACTGGATTGAGCGGCTCCTGATTGGTAGCTTGGATGTCTATTACCACCATGAGCACCATCTGTATCCGAAAGTTCCGTATTACAATCTTGGGAAAGCTCATTTATTGATTGCATCCCGGGTAAAGAAAAATAATCCAGCGGTTTTTGCCAAAGGTTATTTCGCTTGCTTGGTTTACAATTGGGCGAGGAATCAAAAAATTCCCTGTCCCAAACCCAACTTCCCTTAAGGGAATAAAAAAGGAGGTGTAATTTTGAATTCTCAACTTGAAAATCAACACGTTCTAATTACTGGCACAAACTCTGGCATCGGTTTTGGGCTGATGCAACACTATGCCGCCCAAGGCTGGCGGGTGACTGCCGTCAATCGCCGAAAAGATGAATCCTTGGAAAAGAAATTTCCCAAGGTCAACTTTCAGTATTTCGATGTGCGTGATATGGATTCAATACGTACGTATTTTAAGGAAGCGGCTACGACCAATCGCTTGCCTTCAATCTACATATTGAGCGCGGGCATTAACAAGGTGGATAACCTCGACGGATTCTCGATTGATGTTTACCAAGAAGTCATGGACATTAATCTGATGGGCGTGATGAACTTCGTGTCTGAAGCGCTACGTTACCGAAAGAATCGCGCCACGACATTCGTAGCTGCTTCATCCACGAGCAATCTTTTCGCTAATCCGAATTGTCTGGGGTACTTTGTCAGTAAATTGGCGTTGTACCGTTCGTTTCAGATGTTTAATCGGGCTTATCGAAAAGACGGAATGCGTTTCAAGTCGGTTGTATTGGGGCCGGTGGCGACTGGAATTTTCGTCAGCGGCAAGCTGGCGTCAAAATTACAATCCACGGTTCGGGACGTCATTACGGTCTCAGTAGATCAGGCCGTGCCGCCGATTGTCCGCTTTATCCACTCCAACCGCGAAACGTTGTATTATCCGAAATCTGCCGTTCTGCTCATGTTCGCGCTTCGCATCGCCAACATGATCCTACCTGGCTTCTATAAAGGTTCTGCTCCTTCGTCGAGTTCAAGGCAAACCTTAGAGTCGGTTGTTATTTAAACAAGATGTGTTCTTAATTAAAAAACCAGCGATGGAAATCGCTGGTTTTTTGATTTCGGTAATTCATTTGCCCGCATAGCCAAATCATGATAGTTTACCTTTAGCAACTTAGTAATTTTACTCGGAAATCTTAATCAAGGAGGTAGGGCTATGGCTCTTTCGCTTACTTTAGCGGGAATTTTGTCTTTTTTTGGATGTCTTCTGTTTCACGTTATACTCTGGCGCCTAAATCGGCCGCGTAATGATTCGGGAACTATCTTTGTGATTTTTCTCTTCATTCCTCCGATTTTCGCTGTCGCTGCGAGATTTTTCTACCCCGTTTCTTTTGCGAGCATCTTTCTTTGGTATTTG
Source organism: Minisyncoccota bacterium (assembly GCA_036517155.1). Classification (GTDB taxonomy): domain Bacteria; phylum Patescibacteriota; class Minisyncoccia; order UBA6257; family 02-FULL-45-10c; genus DATDXY01. Next base: position 30,691 of record DATDXY010000007.1, on the reverse strand, counting down.
CTTCATTTTTCTCTATCGGGAGCCTATATTGCGACCTATCCAGTTTTTCAAGCGATATCTCCATCGCTGGAAATTCTTCTTATTATGGATAATTATCCTGAAGGTCTAGAAGCGCAAACTCTTCTGAGTTACTTCAATGACCGGCGACTCGTCAAAGAAAGAGTAAGGGACTTGCTTAACTCTCGTCTTGCCAAAAAGAAAACGGATACTTATCACTTAAGTCCCGTTGGTTTCTGTGTCATTCGCACTTTCATCGCCTACAGAAAAATCCTCGGCCTTGGCTTCCAAACCGGTTAAGTTTATGAACTCCTTAATCTCGTTAGGCGTGTTTCTCTGCTTCTCGCCATTGCTGGTTTTTTTGCTGCATGTTTCTATTTGCCGTTTCAAAGTCCGATTACCGATCCAAACGCTTCAGATTCTCGCTTACTTGATTGGTTTTTTTCCTCTCTACTATGTCCTTTCGTTTGTGGAACAAACGACAGCGGCCGTAGTATATGCGTTCCTGGTGTATAGTTCTTTCTCCTATACCTATTTCCATTTCTTTAATATGAGTGAAACGGCTCGGCGCATTAAGATTCTCTACGAAATCAACCGAACTGGCTTTCTCAAAGAAAAGGAAATTCTTTGTTTGTATAAGACTTCTGATATTGTCCAGAAACGACTTGTTCGTCTTCTGGATATGCGAGAAATCGCGTTAGAGGCGGGTCGTTACAAACTGCAAAGTCATTTATTACTTGCTGTGGCAATCCTGCTGATCAATTGGTGGCGATTGGTTCTGGGTTTCCGTGACAAGAGTGAATAATACCTCTCCCCTTAAAACGGGAGGGGTATTTTTTTATATACTCCCAATAGGGATACCCCAAAAGGGAAAGGCATCCTCACTTTTAAAAAAGGAATTTCCAGACTGAAAATTGCCAGCAAGATTTTATTCAAAATTGGATGATTCATTTTAATTTCTGAAACTGATTTAATTTTCAATAGATTTACTAATTTTCTGATTATCCAAATAGGGGGCGCCAGCAAGAAATTAAAATAGGATTCCTGCAGGGTTTGAAAATTATTTTTTTGAAATATTTGTTGAAGCGCTTTTCGGGTATAGCGGCGATAATGGTGGCTGATGATGTCTTGTGGCCCCCAGAAAGTTTTTAAAGCAGGCACGAAAACAATCGCAATGCCGTTTGGCTTTAGAAATGAATGCAATTTTTGGACTACTGCCGAATCGTCTTCACAATGCTCTAAAACATCCAGGGCAATCACGCAGTCAAATTTTTGGTCGGTGGCATAGGATTCAATAGAAGATTGAAAAATATTATTCAACCCGCGGCTTTGACAAAAATGCACTGCCTCCGGGGAAGGATCAACGCCAATTACGTTGCCATATTGTCGCAATTCTTCATTCAATTTGCCGCCGCCGCAACCGATATCCAGAATAGTAAATGGACGTGACCCAGAGAGGTACTTGTCGAGTAGTATATGTACTAGGCGCCGCCGCACGCGATACCACCAATGGTTGGTTTCGTAGCGGTATATATCTTCGTATAAATAAGCCTCCATGATATGATATCTAACATGTTAAGACGATTTCAGGACTCCTTGCAATGCCCAGAATGCGCTGGGCGTTTGTCGTTTTCGGCCAATGAAGCAACGTGCGAAGGATGCAAGAAAAAATATGCGCGTAAAGGAGAAGCAATCCTTTTTCTTCCGGAACAATATAATCGGGAGGAAGATAATTCTTTTATGCTGGCTCTGAAAAATTTTTTAAAACGCCATTCTTGGCTATGGTTTTCTTTGTATTACACTTTGGGTTTTTTTAGCGGTAAGACTGCGGCAAAAGCGATCAAAAATATTTCCGAGGGAAAATTGATTATCAACATTGCTTCCGGAACCAAAGTGATTCGGAAAGATATAGTAAATTTAGACGTTTATCCATTAGAAAATGTGACCGTGGTTGCTGATGCCGCCAGATTGCCGTTTAAAGATAATTCCGTAGATGCGATTCTTTGCGAATCTTCGTTTGAGCATTTTAAACAGGCGGAAAAAGTTCGCGATGAAATTAGGCGTGTGCTTAAACCGCAAGGCTTGGTATATGCTTCAGTGCCTTTTATCTGTGGTTTTCACGCAGCGCCGAATGATTATCACCGCTGGACGAAAAAAGGTGTAGAAGCATTTTTTCAGGATTTCAAGACTCAAGAAATTGGCATTGGTTGGGGACCGACCTATGCATTGACGTGGACATTGCGGGAATGGTTGGCAACAGTTTTATCGTTTAATATTGTTTTTTTGCAACAAATATTAGTGTTGTTTTTTACGGTCTTATTCGCGCCGCTTAATTTTTTGGATATTATTTTCTCCCGTTATAAAACCGCGGAGAATATTGCTTATGGCTTCTATTATATCGGCGCTAAAAAATAATAAAATTGCGGTTGCGCTTGCGGCGTTAGTGGCGATTATCAGCATTGCCCCGCATCTTTGGTTTGCGATTTCTTTGGGAGAGGAATATCGCGGTTTGTATATGACGCAGGCGGCCAATGAATTGGAATATCTCGGACGAGTTCAGGAAATCGCGGAAGGTCATTGGAAAGTCGGTTCGGTGCCGTTTGTGGAATATAAATCGCACCCGCCGTTTATGCCGCCCAGCCTTTTAGAAATAATTTTTGCGATCGCGAGTAAAATATTTTTTATTTCCATCCCAACGGTTTTTATTATCAGCAAAGGAGTATTGCCGGCGGTGTTATTTCTTTTAATTTATTCGTTGATTCGGAGCGCGGGAAGGGATTCGGAAGAAACGCGTTGGTGGGCGCTGGGCGCGGCGGCATTTGCGGTGCTGGGATATGATTTGGTTGATTATCGCAGCGTAATCGGATTCCTGAAAGGCGGACGCGGGCCGGATGAATTTTTAATCTGGACCCGGCCGATTAATCCGGTGCTTGGCGGTATCTTAGTATTTGGTTTTGTAGCGGCAGTGTGGCGATTATATAGTCAGACAGTTTCCTTGTGGCGGGGCCGGATAATTGGCGGCTTGCTCTTGAGCTGCGGTATTCTTAGCTACTTCTTCAGTTGGGGAGCGATGCTTTCTTTTCTTGCGATTTTAACTCTGATTGCGTTTTTGCAAAAACGCTGGGACATGGTGAAAAATAGCATTTGGATTGCCTTCATTGGAATAATTATATCGTTGCCGTATTGGTATAATCTCTGGAATGCGTCCGGAAACGAGGGATATATTGATTCGGTGATGCGCAATGGATTATTTATCACGCGTATTCCGATTTTGAATAAAGTAACCCTGGCAACGCTGGCAATTTTTTTGTTCGTGACTTGGTTAGATGATCGAAAACGCGGTTTCAACCATTTTCGTCGGAGGGAACAATGGTGGTATGTCGCATTGAGCATGATTGCCGTTGGGTTGGTGGTGTTTAACCAGCAGGTGATCACCGGCAGAACCGTGTGGCCGTATCATTTTGTGCAATACGTTATTGTGCTGTGCGTGAGCGCGCTAGCGATTCTTATGTCACGTTTGGAGTGGCTGCCAAAGTTGGTTACTAAATTTTTTACGGTCGGAATTTTGTTGGTGTCAATTACTTTTGGAATTTATTCTCAAATTACCACTTATGTTCAGAATGCGGATTTATATCGCGGCCGCCAGCATTACGCAGCGGCATTGGAATGGCTCAATGCTAATGCGGTTCCGGAATGCGTTGTGCTGACGGAAGAGAAACGGTATGTAAATGGATCCATCTTGGCGTTCACGCGCTGTAATGTCTACATATCTAACTTCTGGACATTTTTATTACCGACCGAACGATTGATTCATAATCAATTGGTATATATGCGGTTAAAAGGCGTTACGGCAGCAACACTGGATTCTTATCTCCAAGAAAATTATTCTAATATCATGGTTTCATTTTTAGGCATGCAGGTAATGGGAAAGACCATTAACTACGATGATCATCAAGTATTTCTCAATAATCTCGAGGAGAATTATCGCGCTTTCCTAAAAAAAGATTTTCTATTGGAATTGAAACGGTATCGAATAGACTATATATTGGTTGAGCAGGGGAAATCGCCAGGCGCTCAAGAGTTAATAAAAAATCAAAAACCAATCATCTCATCTCTCCAATGGGAATTATATAAAATATGAACTTAGCGCAACATAAATGGCTGCTCTGGTTATTATTTATAATTGTGACTTTACCGTCGCTGATTTACCTTGGCACTAGAATTACCCGCGAAGAAGGCTGGGATAATTGGGATTTTGGATCCGCGCAGACAATGCTGACAGTGCGGCATTGGGCGCGGGATGGATTTCTTAAGAATTATTTGCTCTTTATACCTTCCGGATATCATCCGAATATTGCAATCCTAGATTATCCAGAATTCCGTTTTTTGGCAGATGGCTTAAAAACCGGAGCATTGATTGGTATTCGCCTTTATTACACGCATTATCCGTCCGGATACTTGGTTCCGCATGGCGTACTTGCGGCATTGGGCGCAGACAGCCGGGTCTGGTTTCGCGCCTTAGCGCTTTTGTTTTCATATGGCTCGGTGTTGTGGCTTGCCGGTTTTATCCACCTCATCGCCGGTCGGCGTTGGTGGATAACGATCCTTGCGGTATTTTATTATACTACTTCCACGACTTTTCTTGGTTACGCGGATTCGTTGGCGAATATACCGGTGGATGATTTCTTTAAATTCGCAATTTTGTTTTTAAGCGTATATGCGATTGAACAATCACAGTTTCGACAGATTGAAGGAAAATGGAAGAAGGGAATCTGGGCTTTGTATTTTCTTTTAGCAATTTCGTCGTATGATTCCACTTTTTTTATTTTTGCTTGGCTGTGCGCTTGGGATTGGTGGCGGAACCGCAAATTCCATTGGAAAGAATATTTGGTGTGGGCGAGCGCTCCTATAGCCGCATTCGTAACGCAGATTCTGCAAAATGCCTGGTATTTGGGATGGCGAGATATGTTTTTGGATTTATGGGGCGCTTTTGCTTTTCGCGCCAGTCAAGCGCCTGCAGTTTTGGATTCATTGCCAATGGGGGTGAAAAATATAGTTGCGGCGCTTTCCACTATTGGTTATCTGACAGACATTCGCACCCGATTTATTATCCCACTGCTTTTGATTATTATGTTTTTAATTTATCGGTGGAAAATCATTGACCGGGCGCGATTGATAATTATTTCTATACTGTTATTTTCTGGATTATTGTATACGGCGATGGTGCCGATTGTAGGCACTTTTGGTTATCAAGGTAGGCAAGTCACACCAGCGATTGTGTTATTGATTGCGCTCCTCACAGTGGAATGGAAATCATTTTCCTTGCCAAGAATGCAAAGATTATTAATCGGATTTCTGGTGGTAATCCTATGGGCGGGGCATTTCCAAGGAACATTCCGTTATGCCCGCGGGTGGCCTAATAATGTAATGGAGAAAGAAAAAATTGAATATTGGAAAAATATTAACCGCATTACTACGCCCGATACTATTATTATGGGCACTTTTACCGGCATTGAGGGCGGTTCTCACCGTTTTTTTCAACAAGTCTATATGGATCGATTACTGCTGGTATTTAAAAAACCCGAAGACGTAGTCCAGTATCTTTTTAAAATCGCTCAAGCTGCGCCTGAAGCTCAATTCTTGATTATCAGCGCCGCGCAAGAATATGGCGATATAACGCGCGCTTTCAATGCAAGCGATATTCCGTATGTGATGGAAAATTTACCGCCATTGAAAGATGGTTTTAAGTTCTTTACAATTACCCCATGAATAATTCATTGAATTGGAAATTGGTGTGGATTGCCACTATCGCGATTGCGGTGCAATCGCTTTTTGCAGTGGGACTAGTGAGTACGCATCAACCGCTCTTAGCTCTAGAAGGAGATGCGCCAAATTATCTGGATACAGCGCAGAATTTTTTAAATAAAGGAGTGTGGTCGGCTAGCCCCCAAGAAAATCCTAAGCCGGATAATTTTCGCACCCCCGTTTATCCATTATTCTTGATTCCCTTTCTCTATTTCAAGATACCTTTTGGGTATATTAGTTTGATTCAAAGTTTATTGATGGCATTAATCGCAGCGCTGACGTTTTATTTCGGCCGCACGATAGTTTCGGAACGAGCCGCCTTTTTTGCCGGGCTCATTATTGCCGTTGAGCCTTATTTGGCTTCCACGTATATATCTAAAGTAATGATGACCGAGGTTTTTGCGACTTTATTTCTTTTTGGCGCATTTTGGAATTTTATCCGGTATATTCAGACTCAACACTGGTGTTGTTTAGAATGGGCTTCGGGATTGTTGGCGTTAGCGGCGTTGACTAAGCCCCAATTCTTTTTCTTTTTCATTATGATTCCATTTGTAATGTGGTGCGCGGGGGAATTGCGCGCATGGAAAAAAATGTTTAGCGCCTTAGCGGTTTTTGGCATCGTTCTTAGCCCCTGGCTCTACTATAATTTTGCTGTTTTGAAAGTGCCGCAATTTTCTTCCATAACACTCCCGGCAGTCTTTGACAGCGCGTATCGAGTTCGCGATTGGCAGAGTGGCGGCGCCGATCCAAAATATCACGGCCACTATGTGGAATTAGGAAAAAAGATTATTGGCGTAGAAACCGCGGCCGAGTTGTATGAGCCGCATAATGCAAAACGTCTGGCGGAAATTGGTTTTGAAGAAGTGAAAGCGCATCCAATTGCGTTTGCCTGGTATCAATTTATTCATATCCCGCGGCTTTTTTACCACGAAGTGAATGTTGAAGCAGTAGTCAAAGATTTTGGATTAGCGCATAATCCCGGCCCGGGGGAAGTGGATATCAACATAATTAAGGCAGTAGCGCGCGGTCAAATTTCAGAAGCATTGCAGATGATTAAAAAATATCCATTGTGGATTTTGTCATTGGGGTTAAAAATGCTGGCATTGCTGATTGCGTTACTTGCGTTTGGATACTTGGGAATTAAAAAATTATTTAATAACGCATGGGATATGCCGGTGTTGTTCATAATAAGTTTTATCGCATTGTATGCGGTGTTGGCTTCTCCAGTCGGTCAGCATCGATATCGAGTGCCCATTGAACCCTGGTTATATCTTTTTGCATTCGAAAGTGTGCGACTGTTATGGCATCGTTTCAAAAAGAAAACGCCCTTAACGGTTTAGGTTAAGGGCGCGGTGCGGAGGTGCTGCTTGAGGTCAAAAATGTGTTTCGCGATACGATACACATTTTTCCATTTTAAGAGACGGCTTTTTCGTCCCGGTTGAGAATTCACGTACATTGGAATCTCTTTGTAGGTTGCCTGATGTTGTTTGATGAGTTGAATGAGAATTCCAGCCATATAGCTTGGCCCGTCAGTCATCAACTTTGCTTTTTTTAAGATGGGAAGCCTTGAGAAGCAAAGGCCGTTATAGTAACGGAGTTTCATTCGGAACAAAAGATTAAACATCGACGTGTAAATTCTGGAAAGAATTCTCCGCATCAAGGGCCGCGCTTGGGAATTGGCCTGATAAGGAACGTAGATGTCATAATGGTTGTTTTGGATTTCGTGGCAGATAATGTTGATGGTTTCAATGGTTGTTTCATTATCGCCGGGGATTAATCCAAAATAATCTTTCGTTGCTTCCGCAATCGCTACTTTTAAGTTGTAGCCTAGCCCGCGATTGAGGATATTATGAATAACTTTGATGTTCGATGAATTTCGCGCCAATGATTCGGCAATTTCACCGGTAGCATCGTCGCTGCCATCATCTACGATAATGTACTCAATCTGATTTGATTGAATGCCATTTTGGATTCGAACCCGCTCAATGGTGTCAATTGTGTGTTTCAGATGTTTTGCTTCGTTGTAGGCGGGAATAAACATGGAGATTGATTTCGGCACTTACGCACCTCCTTTATAGATTGTTGTGAAGAACTTGTGTCCATTACACTAGCAATTAGCATTGTTCGTGTCAATGCGAAAAGGGGTGACTTTCTTATCGAAAAATGGGTTAATAATAAATTGGGTCATTGCATAAAATCATGATTTGGAATAACAAGCATTTGCTGGCATTCAGCGGGTTTCGGGGTTTGCGCAATATCTGGCGAGTATTGTGGCAAGCTTTTGGCGAATACCGATCTAAAATTTTTTTGGTCACTTTTTTAAGTTTCGCCAGCGGTATTCTGGAAGGAATTGGCATTAACGCGGTGATTCCGCTTTTTTCCTTTATTGATCCTAGCCAAGCTCCCGGCAATGATATTTTATCGCGAGGCATCGCTAATTTTTTTACTTTGTTGCATATCGGGTATACGATGCGTTCGCTCCTGATTTTTATTGTTCTGCTTTTTGTGGTGAAGGCTTTTGTTTTGTATTGGATGACGCATGTTGGCGCGCGCATTACCTATGAATATGAAAAAGAAGCCCGCACGAAACTATTGCGATTGTCGCTCAACGCGAACTGGCCGTATATGTCTAAGCAGAAGCTCGGATATTTGGATCAAATCTTGACTAACGATTTAACGCGCAGTTCCAATTTATTTTTGTATGCTAGCGCGTTGATTTTGGTGATCGTCAATACCTTGGTATATGGCATGCTAATCGTCAATGTGTCGGTGACAATTGCGTTCGCGACATTGCTACTTGGCCTGGTTGGCTTTTGGATTTTTAAAACTTTGTTTCAACGAGGGAAGATGATGTCAGAAAAAGTAGTCTTCCTTTATAAAGAAGTAGCGCACTATGTCAATGAAAATGTTTTGGGGATGAAGACGGTGAAGGCGATGCTAGTGGAGCAACCAGTGCTGAATAATGCAGTTGTGTCTTTTGAACGAATGCGGGTATTTAATATGAAAATGGCGGCCCTTCGAAATATTACCAATGTGGTGATTCAGCCGATTGGACTAATGTTTGTTATTTTAATTTTTGCTTTTTTTTATAAAGTCAGCGCTTTTAACTTGGGTGCTTTTGCGGTTGTCGTGTACGCCAGCGGAAAAATATTTTCCAATATTCAATTAGCGCAATCGGAAATGTATCGGGTAAGTTTGTTGTTACCGCATTTAGAGCACGTGTTGCATTACGAAGTAGATGTGCGTCGACACCAGGAAGCGGAAGGTGGCGGAAGCAAAATATTTTTTCAGAAAGAAATCAATTTTGATCAGGTGAGTTTTGCTCATGCCGGAACACCAGTGCTTCGCAATGTATCCAGCATAATCCGTAAAGGAATGTTTGTCGGTTTAATTGGACCGTCCGGAGCTGGAAAAACTACATTAGTTGATTTATTGATGCGGTTTTTTTCTCCTACAAGCGGAAAAATTTTCATTGATAGCGTTAGTATGGAAGACATCGATCTTCGGTATTGGCGGGAACAAATCGGATATGTTTCTCAAGACGTATTTTTAATGAATGATACGATTGAAAATAATATCCGATTTTATAACTCAACTCTTACTCAAGAAGAGGTAATGACAGCGGCGACAATGGCTAACGCCCACGAGTTTATTCAAAAATTGCCCCAACAGTTTCAAACAATGGTAGGAGAACGGGGAATGAGATTATCCGCTGGTCAACGCCAGCGTATCGCGCTGGCGCGGGTGTTAGCGCGCAAACCGCAGATATTAGTATTAGATGAAGCAACCAGCGCGTTGGATAATGAATCAGAAATCGCAATTCAAAAATCCATTGAGTCGCTTCATGGCAAGATTACGGTGATTGCAATTGCGCATCGGCTGTCAACAATAATGTTGGCGGATAAATTGGTGGTATTGCAAGATGGGCGAGTGAGCGAAGATGGAACGCCGAAGGAATTATTGAAAGATAAAGACTCTTATTTTTTCCGGGTGAATGCCTTGCGAGAAACTTAGTCCGTGGCTACTATATCAATTATATGGATTCTTACCAAGCACGCCTTATTCAGAAAACGGCTTTAACCCCGACAGTCTTGCTGGCCCGGTTTGCATTAAACAATGACCAGAAATTCGTCTTTCAAAGCGGCCAATATATATTGGTTGATTTCACGTTGCCAGACGGCCAAATAGTTCAACGGCCATTTTCCATTGCTTCTTCACCGCATAAGCAGAATGAGGTGGAATTGCTGATACGGTTATTGCCCACGGGAATTGTTTCCGATTTTTTCCGAAATATTAATCTTGGCACCCAAATTAATTTTTCCGGGCCAAAAGGAAAACTTGTATTGCAGAGCGAAACCCAACCGGCCCATTTTATTACTTCCGGAGTGGGGATAGCGCCTTTTCGATCAATGTTGCATGATCTTTTGTTTGTGCGAAAGACCACCGCGCCGGTTCAACTGTCTTTTGTGAGAGATTCAGATCCTTGGATTGCCTTTGATGACGAGCTTGCGTTGTGGATGGAAAAATGCAAAAATTTTGTATATTCTAATATTCGTCCGCCAGCTGACAAAGTTGATATAGGCGCTGTGTGGGAAAATGTTGCTCTTGAGGATTCGAAAAATACTCATATATATATGGCTGGGGCGCCGAATTTTATCGCTGAAGGAAAAATTTGGCTTGCAAAACAAGGAGTGCCCGCCGAATCGATTTTTACAGAAAATTAATTATGTTTGGTAAAGCCGCCCATCCAATTTTCATAAAACAATTTGTCTCATCCGGTTCCAAACCGTTTCTTTCGCGTTTTCGCGACGTGCTGACATTGGGAAATACTTCTTATTATATGCACGGAGAACAGGGATTCTTTACTCGGGTATTTATCCATAATTATTTTCGTTTTATGTGCGATGCGGATATTTCGGCGCGTTGGCGGATTCAGTGCTATGACCGGACTGGGAAAATCGCGGTAGAACTAGAAGGAGTTCTCAAGGATCAAGAAAATACCATAGTCGAACTTGCCGATGTCAAAGGTTTGGATGCGTTTGGCGTATTGCGCGTATATTTAATTCCAGATGCGTCGAATGTATTTATACCGCAACCCCATGGCAGTATGTTCTTTACCGAATATTACATACCCGGCACGAATACTGCCATTCTGGCGCATAGCCTTCATATACCGAGATCAAGTCATGGGCCGATTTATATACGAGAGGCAAGCGGTCTTTCTGTGCCTAGGGGTTTGCGGCCGTTTTTATTCATTGCGAGTGGTTGCAGTTTTAATCGTTTTTGGCACCCCGCTTGCACGACCGTTAATCTGGACTTTACGAACGCCGATGGCAAAGAAAAAAAGATTGCAGTTTCTCCAATGAAGCCGATGGCCTGCCAAAAGCTAGATTTATTTGCTATGGATCCCGATTTGGCGTCGCACGTAGGGGATCGGCCATTCGGCATTAAAGTAATCGGAGAGCAATTTTTAGCTAAGCCATTTATTTTTTTGACCGATGGCAAAACCGCATTAGGCGAGCATTTATGACATCTCCCGCGCAATCACATCAACTCTGGCAAGAGATTTTTAAAAATGAACACAAATCATGTTTTTCCAGTTATGTGTATCTCGAGCCAGGACTACGAAACGAGTTTCATTATCAAAATATTGGGATTGGATTAGAAGAAGTGGTAGCAGTTTTTTTTCATCTAGACGGGCGCCAGGTGACTGAGATTTCATCTCAACCGAAAATTTTGAAACCAGCGGAAACGCTGGTTCTGGATGCTGGCGCTTTGTTGAATGCCGCGGGGCACGCCAGTTTTCAAGGAAGCATTATGTTTATTGTTCATCCGTTTGAGGTGGCGCCAGATGAGCGTTTGTCTCAACGTGATTTTGTCTGTTTATGGTCCGCCATAAAACCCGGACGGCCAGCATGCCATATCGGCCTTGGGGCTCTAACAGCATTTAATATTACCGGAGACAAAGAACGCAAAAGTTATTATATGTTTTGTCCGGCAGTACTTAGCACGGAGAGTCGAAAGACTTTCATTACTGCCTTTAATCATTCTACGGAACCGGGCTATGCTGATCACGTAACGCTTAATCCGGTATTACACAATCAAAAAGGAGAAATTTTATCCGGCCGAGAAGTCAGCGCTCCTCCTTTTGGAACTTTTTTTATTGATGTGGATAAAGTTTTTGGCGAAGAGGGAAAAAAACTTTTAGCCAAAACAAATGGCCGCGGATCGATTACGGTGGCCCATCGCGGACATACTTTCCCATCGTTATTTTTTCACGTAGATCGTCAAACCAAGGAAATCGTGGCGGGCACTCATACTAATCCAGCCATGGGTGTCGTGGATACTCGTGGCATTGTGCATTATTGGTTTAATCGTTTCGCGGAACGTAGCCCAATTTTTTATTTTATCTGGTGGTTGCGGCATATTCGTTCTTCTTCTTTTTTTCGGATTTTATATCCACCGCGAGCTTTAATGTTAAATTCTCCTTGGGCATATTTCCGGCAGTCCCGTTGGATGCTTCAGATTGAATATCTAAGCCGGGCATTATATTTTTTGTTGCGTCGCCATTTTCGATTAAGCATTATTCCGGTTTCCGAAGATACAAAACACAACGAACACGTCATTAATCATAATTTATGGGAGAATTTTAATTTATTTTATTTTTGCCGCGCCCGCATAGAACAGCTGTTGTATTTATTAGTATTGGTCCCAGCTAATTTAGCCGGCCGAACGCTGTGTATTGGTCCACGCAACGAGGGGGAAACTTTGCTGTTTCGCCGGCATGGTTTCAAAAATGTGGTTGGCATTGATTTATTCACCTATAGCCCGGATATTTTACTGATGGATGCTCATCATATGACTTTCCCAGATAATACTTTTGATACGATTAATTGCGGCTGGGTATTTACTTATTGTTATGATTTATCGCAAGTGGTCCGGGAAATTATTCGGGTTTCCAAAGACGGCGCTTTGGTCGCCTGCTCTTTTACCGCTCCACGCCGGATGTCTTCCCGCGCAGCGCAGGGCACGCGTTTAGAACGGGGGATGGACGAAATTCTTAATTTATTCGGCAAGAACGTGAAGCATGTATTTTGGCGCGATGATGAAGTCCGGACACCGGGGAGTAAATTACACCTGATTTTTAGTATAAAAAAGTCTGTTGCGTGAAGCGGGAAAGCTCTTTATACTGAACTCTATGTTGTCCCAAAAATTAAAGAACGCCCTGTTATGGGTAGTTCGGATTGGATTTTGGATAATCCCGTTTATTCCGCTTTATGTATCGCGAAGTTTATTTTTCCCGTATATCACCGGAAAAGCATTTCTTTTTCGGACCATTGTAGAAATTGCTTTTGGAGCATGGGTAGTGTTAGCGTCATTTTATCAAGAATATCGGCCGCGGCGGACACCGCTAATGATTACTTTGAGTATTTTTATTTTCATTGTCAGTTTAGCGACTTTATTTGGCGTTAATCCGGTCAGGGCGTTTTGGTCCAATTTTGAACGAATGGAGGGATTAGTAACTTATCTCCATCTTTTTCTTTATTTCTTAGTGATTACCCATGTATTCCGAAAATCCGATTGGATAGTATTTTTCAATCTTTTTATTGTTTCGGGAGTATTTGAGATTTTATATGCCCTTGCCCAACGGCTCGGCATTTTTCCATCGCCGCAAGGCGGTTTCCGGGTAGATGGCACTATCGGCAATCCCACCTATCTTGCCGCCTATCTTATTTTTTTGGTTGGCATTGCCGGTTTGATGTGGTTATGGAATCGAGACAATAAAATTAAATATGTTTACATTACTACAGCGCTTTTTGCATTATTAGTTATTTATTTTACGGCAAGCCGCGGTCCGGTGCTTGCTTTTCTTATTGGACTTTTTATTGCCTTAAGCATTTATTTAATCGTATGGAAACCGAAAAACTCGCAAGAAATCAAGCGGCGTTTTTGGTTAGGTATTGTATTGGGTGTTGTAATCGTGGTGCCGCTGACACTGGGATTGCTCCATAATACTCAATTTGTAAAATCTACTCCTAATCTCGATCGGCTCACCTCACTTTCTTTTAAAGAAAAAACAATTGCGTCCCGTTTTACCATTTGGTCAATGGGATTAGATGGTGTAAAAGAACGGCCAATCTTGGGTTGGGGGCCAGAAGCTTATCCGGCTGTATTTGCCAAATACTATCGCCCAGAATTATGGCCGCAAGAACCCTGGTTTGATCGATCGCACAATATTGTGTTTGATTGGCTCATTAACGCGGGTATTGTTGGCTTTTTGAGCTATATTAGTATTTTTATAGTTGCCATTTTTTGTTTATTCAAGCTTTACCGAGAACAACGCGTTCAATTAGAAATTTTGCTATTATTTAGCACTTTATTTTTCATGTATTTCCTGCAAAACTTTTTTGTGTTTGATAATATTGCCACCTATATAAGCTTTTTCAGCATTCTAGCTTGGATTAATAGTATTTCTGGGGACTTACCGGTTTCAATTCAAAAAGAAACACCAATTCGCTGGGCTTCAGTATTTTCTGTTGTCGGAGTACTGATTTCAGTTTTAATGATATATTACGTAAACTGGCGGCCACTCCAAACCAACCTACATTTATTAAATGCGATTAAGGTTTTTCAAGAAGGAAAATTTGAAAATGCGTACAGCGATTTTCAAGCAGCATTAGCGAATGGCGTGCTTGGCAGAACCGAAGCGCGAGAACAATTAGTTCGTTATGCGGTAGCGGTTGGTTCTGTGCCGCAGGCATCGGATGATCTCAAGGACCGAGCGTTACGGCGAGCAATTGCCGAAGCGGAAAATAATGTTCGCGATAATGCATTAGATCCTCGATCCCATCTTTTTTTGGCGACTATTTATGGTAAAGTCGGTTTAACTGATAATGCGATTCAAGTCTTAGAAGAAGCTTTAAAAGTTTCGCCGAAAAAACAGCAAATTTATTTTGAAATGTTGGATATATATTTGCAGCAACAAGAATTTGGGAATGGGGTAGAAGTGGCGCAGCGGGCGTTTGAATTAGATAAAGAATTCGGCGTAGCCAGAATGAATTTGGCGGCAGCTTATATTTTAAATAACCAGCAGAAAGAAGCAGACCAGCTTCTTATTGAGAAATATAAAACTGCTGATGTGGCGGATATTTTGCTTGTGCAGGTATATTCCCGATTAAAAAAATACGATCGTTTAGCGCGAATTTGGGAAGCATTGGTGAAATCTAATCCAGCCAATATGGAATATCGGAAGAGCCTAGCCGGAGCTTATCTATTTCTTAATGCGCCGAAAGAGGCGATTCGCGTAATGCAAGAAGCAATTACTGTAAATCCAGCTTTTAAAACAGAGGGAGAGCAATACATTCAAGAACTGCAAAAGGAACTCTAAAAGTTATTAACAGCTTTATAGCAGATTTCCCTAGCTATTATATACTTATAGAATAATTCTTAACGATTGGTCGAAGTTTATTAAAATTAAATTTATTTATATCAAATATGCGTAGCTCTTTATTGAGCAATAACTATCGATACGTAGCGGTTTTCTTGTCGATAATCGTAACTCTTTTTTCGGTGTATGGTTTAGTATCTGGCGCTTCAACTATCAGTACTAATATAAACACCGGAGGAACGTTAACGGTTACTGGAGCAAGTACTTTAACTGGTAATGTTTCAGCAGCAGGCACTCTAACAGTTACTGGAGCGACGACACTTACTGGAGCGGCGACACTTAGTAGTACGCTTGCAGTAACGGGTTTGGAAACCCATGCCGGGGCAATCAACGCGTCTTCAACAATCAATGTGGACGGTAACTTAACGGTTGCGGGACGAGCGACAACAACTGCTTCTAGCGGTAATTTTGCGGTAAGAGGTTCGATCGGTTCTGGTACATCAACTCCACAGGGTGGAGATATTGCGGTAACAACAGTTGCGGCAACAACAACTCTATATATTGCTGCGGAGACAACTACGAAAGGTGGTTGTATTCAGTTGCAATCAGCGAGTGGTTCACCATATCGGTTGTATATCGGCACTAACGATTATGCAACTGTTACGGGAACGACAGGTCGTGCAGGTCTTGAGGCTGTATGGGAATACGGTGCATGCAAATAAAAGTCATTGTAATTAAAGATTTTTTAAGTCGAATATGAAAAAATCGCTATGGACAATTGGAGCATGGTTGCTTTCAGCAAGCCTGGCGATTGCGGCAGTTGGTGATGGAGTTTTGGGCGTCGGTTCCGAAATCAAAATTGGCAGTGATACTTTTGTAGTGGCAAATCGGGATTCTATTGCGGATTATTTCGTGATTAATTCTGACAGCTTCACCGTTAATGTAAGTTCTGGGGGAACATTTCTAGAAATTACTTCAGCAGATCGGCGAAATTTTACTGTTAGTCCAACCGTGAACAAGACCGCTTTTACTTGTAGCACGACGCAGTCTCTATTGAGAATCGAGGTAGGAAACAATTCAAGTACGACTGTGACGATTACACCGGACAGCGGTAGCACCTGCAGCAGTGATAGCGGCGGTGGTGGCGGTGGCGGAGGCGGTGGTGGCGGTGGAGGTGGGGGAGGAGGTGGTGGCGGAGCAGCTCCGGCAACACCAGCAGTCCCAACAGTATCTCCAGCGATACCAGCTACTCCGGCAGCTCCGGCATTAGAAAATGCTTCTCCGAGAGCACAATCCGTTTCTCCAGCGTTCAACAAAGATTTAGTGCGGGGGAATCGCGGTGATGATGTAAAGCGTTTGCAAGAGCTTTTGGCTACTGACAAGGAAATCTATCCGAATGGGTTAGCCAGCGGTTTCTATGGATCGCTCACGGAAGATGCTGTGCGTAAATTCCAAATTAAGCACGGTGTCATTAAAAAAGCTACCGATCCAGGAAATGGGCGGCTTGGTCCAGCAACAAGAGCGAAGCTTCAGGAAGTATTTGGAAATGGAACGACTTCTGAAATTACAACTCCTGTTCCTGCAACAACGCCAGTTAGCGCTCCATCTACACCCCAGGTATTAACACGGGGATTAGAACAGGGTTCTTCAGGAGATGAAGTTAAAACCCTGCAGCAATGGTTAGCGACTGATACCAGTATTTATCCAGAAGGCATTGTAAATGGCAATTTCGGTCCTTTGACGAAAAAAGCCGTACAACGTTTTCAGGAAAAATATGATTTATCAAAATCGGGTGATTCCGGTTTCGGGTACGTGGGTCCAAAGACCAGAGCAAAACTGCAAGAAGTGTTTGGTTCTGGAAAACCAACAACTTCGCAATCGAGTAGTGGTGAAACAACGGCCCTTGAAGCGCAATTAAAAGCGGCTCAAGAGCAATTGCAGCAACTACTGAAGCAGATAGGACAATAAGATTAAGATATTGTCTTAGAAAAAATAATACTGCCCCCTATGGGGCAGTATTATTTTTGTTATTAGTAAGAACTAATGCAGAATAGAAAAATCAATTATTCGGCGCAAACGATACCAATTGAAGGCGTTGGCGAGTATTTGGGTTGCGAGCGTTGCCAGCGCGCAGCCGGCAATGCCAAATATAGGAATTAATAAGTAATTCAAAATTACGTTGCCCAACGCTCCAATAAGAGAAAATATAATTAAATAACGTTGTTGATTAAAGGCCAAAATTGCATTACTGACAATTACTGATGGATAAATTATCAGGATGGTCAACATCAGTATTTGGAAAGTGCCAATAGCGGAAAGGTATTGGTTGCCAAAAAAAAGTTGTATCAGCGGTTGAGCAAAAATAACTCCAATCAAGGTAATAGGGATTGCTGCCAGAAGAGCAATTCGAAGCGCTTTTTCTAATAGCGATCGAAAAGTTGCGGTATCAGCAACACTTTTAGATAATAGAGGAAAAAGGCTAGTAGCAAATAAAGAGGCAAAAACATACAGAAGTTGAACTGGTTTTTGCGCTGCTGAATACCAGCCTAATTCTTCCGGAGAACGCAACCAACCAACCATTAATAAATCGGTATTAATCATAATTGCCCCAAGGAAACTTGCAAAAGCGAAGGGTAGAGAAGCGCTAAGAATTGGTTTTATCAGCGCTGGCGTAAATGAAGAAAAAAGATTGCGAAAATAAGAATGAAATAACCACCACGTAAGCATGAATCCGGCTGCGGTGCCGCCAATATACGCATAGGTAAGATAAGCGCTGGTTGGTTCAATTTTTAAAAACAAAAAACCAAGCAGGACAATTACAATATTGGTCAAAATTTCATTAAATGCCTCCCACTCCATTTTTTGGAACGAGCGGCTTAAGGCAAAACCAAAATTACGCAAACTATCAAAAATTAATACGAGTGAAATAAAAGGAAGTAATTGTTGCGCTTCGGAAATATTAGAAAGATAGCGATTGCCAAATATCAACAATAAAACCCCAATGATTAGAGGAAAAGCCTTGATGATTAAGGCAGTCGCGAAATAACGATGACTGACGTCTTGATCTTTGGCGCTTTCCCGCGTAACAATTGCTCCGATGCCTAAGTCGCTAAAGATTAAAAAAAATGCGATTAATCCCATTCCGTAGGAAAAAGCGCCCCAACTTTCCGGGCCAAGAATACGAGCGGCAAAAATTACTAGGACAGCTCGCAATACTCGGCCGATAATTTGCCCAGAAAAAAGCCAAAACGTATTTTTGGCTAACAGGCGGGACTGATTGTTTGGGAAAAACATTTTAAGTATGATTGGTAATTAGAAATTTCAGAGTTTTCAAAATGATGGCGCTATCGATAAAGGGTGAACGGTTTTTAATATAATATACATCGTATTGCAGTTTTTGATACGCATCATGAGCGGATGCGCCATACCGGTAATTAATTTGCGCCCAGCCGGTAATACCCGGTTTAATCAGATGACGAAGATCATAATAAGGAATTGTTTTTCGTAATTCTTTAACAAATTCTAGCCGTTCTGGCCGAGGACCAACGAATGATAACTCTCCTTTAAGGATATTGATTAATTGTGGCAATTCATCTAAATGAGTTTTACGTAGAACGTTACCAATTCCTGTAGCCCGGGTATCTTTATGGTAATTTGCCCATTGTGGACCGGCCTTTTCTGCGTCTACTGGCATAGTGCGGAATTTATAGATAGTAAATGGCGCGTCGTTTTTACCGATGCGAGTTTGTGTAAAAATAACTGGTCCCCGAGATGTCAGTTTAATGAAAATGGCAATTAACGCTAAGAGCGGTAAAAGTGCAATAAGGAAAAATGCAGCAAAAAATATTTCTATTGGCCGGATAAGGATGTCGTATATTTTATGGCGGCGGACTAAATTCTCCAGAAACCACACCTCTTCTAATTCTGAGAGCGGGACCATTCTAAAAATTAATTCGTAGAGCGCGGATATTTCTATTACTTCAATGCCCAACACCAACATTTGATATATGCGTTTCGCCGAAGCCTGATCTTTTTTCAGGTGCGCGGGAATGACCACAGTATTAATTTTATGAGTGATGAGAATTTGAGAAAGATGCTCAAATTCCTTGTCCGCCAGTCCTTCTTTCATCCAAAATTTAATTGCGTAGCCTAATTGCGGGTTTTTCTCAATTACAGATATGATTTCTTGCATGGTTTCGTTAGATCCGATCGCCAGAATAGCGCTTGTTGGTTCGGTTCGGCTGACGGCGGAATTAAAAAAATAGCGCCACACGTAGTCGGTGATTCCAAAAATAATGAGAAAAAGAATTAAATTGGCTCGAGGGGTAATTTGAAATGCGGGCATGGTATAAAAGAAAAGCGCCGCAATGGCGGTATTAATCAGCAAGATTGATCCAAAAAGTTGTTTGAATTGAAAATTGTTTTTAAGGAATTTAAGGTCGTATAATCCCGCCACATAAAATACAATAAGCCACGCTATAAAAACAATTGTAAATGGTTCCAAGTGATAATTAAAAAATTGTCCATAAAACCGATGTTGATATCGAATAAAGACTACAAGAATAAGCGAGGCATAAAGCACAATTATGTCGCCGGTTAGAAGAACCAGGGTTTTTAACTTAAGAAAAGAGGTAAGCATGGATTTGCGTTTGTAAGTTCATCATATATAATTGAGGATATTATGCAAAAAGAATATTTATTGCCTGTTAGTATTTTAGCCGCAGGGGTTTTAATTGCCGGGTCGGTACTATATAGTACCGGGATTACTGCCAATAAAAAAGGGGCAACGGCAGATCTAGATACTGTATTAAACCAAGATTCTGGGGCTGCAGTTTCTTTGTCGTTGAATGCTGAAGACGTGGTGTTGGGCGATCCTAAAGCACCAGTCACCCTGATTGAGTATGCGGATTTTCAATGTCCATTTTGTGGCCGGTTTTATTCTCAAGTAATGCCAAAGATTAAAGAAAATTTTGTAAAAAATAAAGAAGTGAAAATAGTATATCGGCATTTTGCATTTTTAGGTCCGGAATCAGTAGCGGCAGCCGAAGCATCGGAATGCGCGAAGGACCAGGGAAAGTTTTGGGAATATCATAATGCTTTGTATGACGCGGAAGTGAAGGACGGGAAAGAACATAATGGTAATTTAAACGAAACGTTTTTTATGTCCTTGGCGGCAAAATTGGGATTAAATGTTTCCAATTTCTCCCAGTGCGTTACGGATCAGAAATATAAGCAAAAAGTAGAAGATGATTATACCGGCGCTTTAAAAGTAGGGGTCGCTGCTACACCAACTTCATTTATTAATGGGACAAAAGTAGAGGGAGCTTTGCCCTATTCTCAATTTGAGCCACTACTGAAGCAAGCGATACAAGCTTCTCAATAATTATAATTAAAGTATACTTTACTATATGGCGGTTAAAGAAGTTATTATTTATTCCACTCCGACTTGCGTATATTGCAAGATGGCGAAGGAGTTTTTTCAGAAACACGATGTTTCTTACCAGGAATATAATGTATCGACTGATTTGGAAAAACGAGGAGAAATGTTTAATAAATCTCATCAAATGGGAGTGCCGGTAATTGATATTGGCGGAGAAATCTTTGTTGGATTTAATCGGCCAGATATCGAGAAAGCGCTTGGCATTCAAAGATAAATACATACTATGTATGATTTAGTCATTATAGGCGGCGGCCCAGGTGGCATTGCCGGCGGAGTATACGCTGCGAGAAAAAAATTGAAAACCGCATTAATAGCGGAAAGTTTTGGCGGTCAATCTATTACTTCGGCGGATATTCAAAATTGGATTGGCACCCAGTCTATCTCTGGCTTTGATTTGGCAAAAAATCTAGAAAATCATTTACGCGCGCAACGGGGATTAGAAATTATTGATGGCGATTTAGTAATAAAAGTAGAAAAAATAAACAATGGTTTTTCCGTTGCCACGCAGCAGGGGAAAATTCTGGAGACAAAAACAATTTTAATTTGCTCCGGCAGCCGTCATCGAAAATTGGGTATTTTAGGAGAAAGGGAATTAGATGGCAAAGGGGTGGCTTATTGTTCTACCTGCGATGCGCCGCTTTTTAGCGATAAAACCGTTGCGGTTATTGGAGCAGGCAATGCTGGCCTGGAAGCGGTGCGGGACCTGTTGTCTTATGCCGAAAAAGTGTATATGTTGGTGCGCAGCGAAAAAATTAAGGGCGATCCATTAACGTTTGATCAAATTAAATCAGATCAGCGGGTAGAAATTATTTACAACGCCGAAGCCAAAGAAATTTTTGGTCAACAGTTTGTAACCGGCTTGGCGTATCTGGATAAGCCGTCTAATGAAATGAAAAAATTGGAACTGAGTGGTGTTTTCATAGAAGTTGGTTCTATGCCTAATGCAGAGTTTCTTGGTGATTTGGTGCAAAAAACTCCGTACAGCGAGATTATTGTGAATGCTGTTAATCAGCAAACCTCCCAATTGGGGATTTGGGCGGCGGGAGATGTGACAATGTCGCCCTATCGGCAAAATAATATTTCTGCGGGAGATGCGGTGAAAGCGATTTTGAATATTCAAGAATATTTGAATGGTAATCGTTCTTGATAATCTGCGCAGTCTTTACAATGTCGGTTCAATCTTTCGTACCGCGGATGCGGCGGGAGTGAAAAGGATTTATCTCTGCGGCGTTACTCCGGAACCAACGGATCGTTTTGGCACGGTGCGTTCCCAATTCTCCAAAGTTGCCCTGGGCGCGGAAAAGAATATTATGTGGAAAAAGATAAGCACCTCACTTCATTGTGTCCGACAATTAAAAAAAGAGGGATTTATAATATGGGCCGTCGAGCAGTCACGGAATTCGAAACCCTATTATTGTTTTCGCAAAAAAGTAAAAGCAAAAACCGTTTTAGTTTTTGGCAACGAAGTAGAAGGAGTATCATCACCAATTCTTAAAGAAGCCGATTCTATTTTAGAAATTCCCATGCATGGAAAAAAAGAATCTTTAAATGTCGCTGTAGCTGCGGGAATCGTACTTTTTGGGCTACGCTATTAATTGAGTTATATTTACTAATAATGCTTACACATATCAGAAAAACTGTCTTGGGAGGATTTTTATTTATGGCGCTTGCGGTGGCTGGATTATTTTTGAGTATCATTGCGGTTAACCATAAAACCATGAAAGTGAAAATCGGCGATGCGGTTTTTGATATGGATGTCGCAACAACGATGGGGCAAAAGACCAAAGGATTAGCGGGGCGTTTGGATTTAGCGGATACTCGGGGAATGATTTTTCTTTTTGACGAGTATGGAAACCATGGCTTTTGGATGGCAGGAATGAAAATTCCCATAGATATTCTTTGGATTAAAGATGATGTGATTGTGGGCATTGAACCTAATGTGCCTTTTCAATCTACGGAGCAGTATTATCCGCCCCAACCAGTGAATCGAGTGATTGAACTAAAAGCCGGCATTGCGGCTCAAAAGGGCATTAAAATCGGTGATATCGTGCATCTTCAATAAAAAAGTTCTATAATTATTAACATATGAAAACGCGCATTGCAATTAATGGTTTTGGTCGGATTGGAAGGCTTTTTTTCCGGCAAGCATGGAATCATAAAGATTTGGAAATAGTCGCGATTAATGATTTGGGGGATGTAGAAAACCTTGCCTATCTTTTACGTTACGATTCGGTATACCGCAAATTTTCTGAAGACATAGAAGTGGTTGGTTCAGATTTAATCGTAAAAGGAAAGAAAATTAAAGTATTACAAGAAAAAGAACCCACTCGTTTGCCCTGGAAAGATTTAAAAATAGATATTGTCGTAGAATCCACTGGTGCTTTTGAATCCTTTGAAAAAGCTTCGGTGCATATTACTGCGGGAGCAAAAAAGGTGGTGATTACGGCGCCGGCGAAAGATGACGAACGGACCGACGCAAAAACCATACTCTTAGGAGTGAATGAACAGCAATTTAAAACTTGCAACATCACTTCTAATGGTTCTTGCACGACTAATGCCGCATCGCCGGTGGCGGCAATTATGGCGGAAACGGTGGGTATTCAAAAGGCGGTGCTAAATACGGTGCATGGTTATACCGCCACCCAAAATTTAACTGATGCGCCAACGAAAGGAAAAGATTTTCGGCGCGGCCGAGCGGCGGCGGGGAATATTGTTCCTTCCACGACCGGAGCGGCGATTGCCGTGGCTCGGGCCTTCCCAGAATTATTGGGGAAATTTGATGGCGTGGCGATTCGGGTGCCAGTCATTGCCGGTTCCTTGGTGGATTTTACTTTTATCGCAAAACGCAGTACTACCGTAGAGGAAATCAATGATATATTTCGCAAAGCCGCCAAAGATAAGCGTTGGGAAAATATAATGAAAGTCAACGAAGATCAAATAGTATCTTCGGATATCATTGGAGAATCTTATGGAGCAATCGTGGATTTAAAATTCACTCAAGTCATTGATGGCGATTTAGTGAAAGTATTTTCTTGGTACGATAATGAATGGGGTTATACCACCACGCTAGTCGGTCACGTGTTAAGGGCAGCAGAAACGTTATAATGCTTATCCATCTTGGTTCCGATCATCGGGGTTTTAAATTGAAACAAGTTTTGCGCGATTTTCTTGAACAGACTGGTTATGAAGTGAATGATGTCGGCAATATTCAATACGAGAAAGATGATGATTATCCGGATTTTGCCGCTCGGGTGGGGGAAAAAGTAAGCCTAGATCCGCAATCCCGCGGAATTGTATTATGCGCGTCCGGAGTGGGAGTAGATATTGTTGCGAATAAATTTTCCCGCGTGCGTTGCGCGCTGGTTTCAGATGCAGATCAGGCGGCGGCATCTCGGAATGATGATGATACCAATGTATTGGCGTTTGCGGCAGACTATGTTAGTGAGGATCAAGCAAAAAAAATCGTCAGTACTTGGATTCAAACACCGTTTTCCGGAGAAGAACGTCATCGCCGCCGAATTCAAAAAATTTCAGATATAGAACAAAAAAGATGTTAATTATTCCCGCAATCAATGAAATTAAATTTCCAGAGATTCTAAAGAAGATATTACGCGCGGGTGATTTTGGCGCGGAATGGGTTCATATAGATGTGGCCGATGGGCAATTTACCGGCAATGCGCTTTGGAATAATCCGGAAGATTTATCGTCTTTAAAAGATAAAAACATTAAAATAGAAGTCCATCTCATGGTTCAGAATCCAGAAGCAGTCATTGGCCAGTGGATTACGGCAGGTGTTCGCCGGATTATTGTGCACATTGAAGCGTTACAAGATTTTACCTCCATTCAGGAACAATGCCTGCGAGCCGGAGTAGAGTTAGTTGTGGCCCTTAACCCCGATACTTCCGTGGAACGTCTCACAAATATTGCCACAATATCCCGTGTCCTTGTTCTTGCCGTTCAACCCGGACGCGCTGGCCAAATGTTCCGTAACGACCAATTAGATAAAGTCCGTTTTTTGCGGACGCATTATTCGAATGTTACAATATCAGTAGACGGCGGAGTTGCTTTAGATAATGCGTTGCCGATTCAAGCGGCGGGCGCGGATATTTTAATATCTGCTTCGGCCATTTGGAGTAGTGATGATCCCGCAATGACATACCGTAATTTTCAACAATTATGCGCTGGTTCAAATTAGCATTTTTAGCATTAATTATAGTTACGCTTTCTTTTGGCGTGGCTATCGGAGCTCGCTTTTTACATGTATGAATCTGCATGATAAAAAACTAAAATTTTTAGAAGAAAAAGCCAATGAAATTCGCCAAGATATTATTGAAATGCTAGTGGAGGCGAAATCTGGCCATTCGGCTGGGCCGTTGGGAATGGCGGATATTTTTACCGCACTTTATTTTCAAGTTTTAAATCATAATCCTAAACGACCAGATTGGCCGGAGCGAGATCGTTTAATCTTATCTAATGGCCACATTTGTCCGGTGCGATATGTGGCAATGGCGCATGCTGGTTATTTCCCAATTGAAGAGTTACTGACGCTTCGAAAATTAAACACTCGTTTACAGGGGCATCCCCACAGAACTTCTTTGCCGGGCGTAGAAACGACATCTGGGCCGTTGGGGTCTGGTTTATCTCAAGCGATTGGCATCGCTTTAGCTGGACGTTTGGACAAGAAAAAATATCGAGTCTATTGCGCGATGTCTGATGGCGAGCACGATGCTGGTAATGTTTGGGAAGCAATTTTGTTTGCTGGAAAAAATAAATTAAATAATCTTACCGCAATCGTAGATCGGAATAATATCCAAATTGATGGGTTTACGGAAACAATTATGCCGCTTGAGCCCTTCAAAGCGAAATATGAAGCATTTAATTGGCATGTAGTTGAAATTGATGGGCATAATATTGAGCAATTTATTGACGCGACTAATGAAGCTAAGGCAGTCTATGAAAAACCGACAGTGATTATTGCTCATACTATTCCCGGCAAAGGAGTAAGTTTTATGGAAAATGATTATACCTGGCACGGCAAACCGCCAAATCCCGAAGAAGCTAAGCGGGCTCTGTATGAGCTGCGAACTTTACAGGGCCAGATTGAATCCGAACACCAATAATTGCTATACTGATCAAAGTAACAAAAGGTCGTTAAGTTAATAAAATGTCTACAATGTTTCATCGAAAAAATCATTGGATTTGTTGTTGGAAGCCAATTATCGGTAATGTCTTGTGGGTTGCGGCAGCGGTATCATTAATTTTTGCTTGGGTTTCCATTTATAAAAATGCCGCGATTCAAACTGCTGCGTCTATAAATGAGACAAAGCCATATGAAAACGCGTTGGTGTTTGGATTAGAACCGCTAGCTTGGTATTGGAATGCTTTGCTTTTTGGAGTTCTTGCCATCGGCAAAAAAATTAGCAACGAAAATTGTTCTTCTTGCGAGGCAGATGATTCGCAGGAATAAGATTTAAGAAAATTCTCGAGAATTTTCATACCTCCCACCACTTTTACTATAAAAGTGGTGGGAGGAAGAAAGTTTTTATGACACATTCTGATACACAACTTAATCCTGGGATATTTGAAAAAGATGTGGAGCAGCGTCCAATTCGCGATGGATATGGCGATGGGCTGGTGATTGCCGGAGAAAAAGATCAAAATGTGGTGGTGCTGTGCGCCGATCTTACCGAGTCCACTCGATCGGAAGCTTTTGCAAAAAAATTCCCAGAACGTTTTTTTGAAATTGGAGTGGCAGAACAAAATTTGGCGGCCATTGCGGCGGGTTTAGGAATTTCCGGGAAAGTCCCATTTATTTCTTCTTATGCCACTTTTTCTCCTGGACGGAATTGGGAACAAATTCGAACGACGATTGCGTATAATAATTCTAATGTCAAAATTGCCGGAGCGCATGCCGGCATTTCAGTTGGCCCAGACGGCGCAACGCATCAAGCGATTGAAGATATCGCAACTATGCGAGTTATTGCTAATATGAAGGTCATTGTTCCTTGCGATGCAATTGAAGCAAAAAAAGCGACTATTGCGGCAGCGCGCATCTGGGGACCAGTCTATTTGCGTTTTGGCAGAGAAAAAATGCCAATTATTTCCACTGAAAACACCCATTTTATTCCCGGAAAGGCGGAAATTTTATGGGAATCCAATGGTAAAAAAAGCAAAATTCGCAAACCGCAAGTAGGGCTGATTGGTTGCGGGTCACTGTTATATCAGGCCCTGCTTGCGGCAAAAGAATTAGAAGAAGAAGGAATTGGAATGATGGTAGTGAACAGTCACACTATTAAGCCGCTAGATGAAAAAACTATTATTGCGGTTGCAAGGCGTTGTGGGGCGATAGTTACGATTGAAGAGCATCAGGTGAAGGGGGGACTAGGCGGAGCGGTGGCCGAAACTTTGGCGCGTCATTTTCCGGTGCCAATGGAATTTATCGGTATGCAAGATACATTTGGTGAATCTGGCCCCCCGCTTGCTTTAATTGAAAAATATGGGATGGGAGTGCAATCTATTAAAACCGCAATTAAAAAAGTATTGAAACGCAAGAAAATTACTGCAACAATCGTTTAATAATTTCTAAGAATTTTTCTGGAGTAGTTTCAGATTTCATTAAATGCTCTGTGGCTCCGGATTTCAGAGTTTCTTTTTTGATAGATTCATCGCCAAGGTTAGAAAAAATAATGACTGGCACGGATTTTAATCGGGAATCTTGTTTAATTTCCCTTAAAAGATTCAAGCCCATTTTTTCGCTTAAATCATTTTGATTAGCTGCTTTATCGTAAGGAAGAATTAAATCTAGTACGATAATATCTGGTTGCGTGCTCTGTAAAATTGCTTTGCCGGATTTTAAATCCAACGCGCTGAGAATGGTATATGCTCGCTCGGTATCTAGCGTCAGTGCTTCACTGAACAAGGAACGAAGCAAATCATCGTCTTCAATAAATAAAATTTTAACGGATTTCATGCGGAAAGCTCATTAATCATTTTATCCAGATTCTCGGTAGCTTCAAAAGCTTTCAAAATAAACTCCCTTTGCTTTTCCGGAGAAAATTTTTTATAGGCGTCCGTTTGCCAAAAACTAAGATAGCCGTGAATCACCGTCACTGGTCCCTTAAGCTGATGCCTAATAAAACGCAATGATTCCGGAGGGATAGGTTGTCGCATATTTTCATTCTAACATACAACCAATTTCGCAAGAAGATATTAACTTTTTAGAATGACGGCAAGGCTTATATTCAGTTATTATTAAACGTATGGGTTTCCAGCTAAGCGTTCCTTTTTTATTCTCGCTTTCGATGATCCTGACTTTTTTTGCGAGCTGGATTTTGGGTTTTTTTATATTGATTACGGCATTTAAATATAAAATGCCCCGAGCTTTTGGCAGGTTGGTGCTCATAGTATCGATATGGGCTATTTCTCATTTTTTGTGGCAAAGCACGTTTAATTCGAAATTAGCCATTTTTTTTAGCCAACTTGGAATAATCTGCGCTATTTTAATTTCCGTTTTTTTTGTTGATTTTGTTACTCGTTTTGTTGAATCCTTAAAACCGGAAATCTATGATCGCACAAGAAGATTTTTTTATTCTGTTGCAATCGCGCTAGTTATGTTTGTTGTTTTAGATATCATTGGAGTCAGCCAATTTTTTATTTTAGGAAATACGCCCAAGATTTGGTTTTTGCTTTGGCCGGTTCCTGGTCCGGCCCTTGGACTTTTTTTTCTTTTTTCTGGCGTGGCATTTATGTATGGCTTTTGGATGTTGTATAAAATATGGCATGGCGCAGAGCGAATCGTTAAAATCCAGCTGTTATTTATTTTTATTAGCGTTATGTTTGCAATTATAGGCATTTTTATTAACTACCTATTATGGTATGACATCGTTGTTCCTCCGCTTGGCGGACTCTTAATTCCGTTTTTCGTATTGGGATTGTTTTACGGTATCACTAAGCACCACTTATTCAATATTAGAATTATTGCCACCGAGCTTTTTATTTTTGCCATTTGGACTTTTCTTTTTGTGCGTATTCTTTTGGCAGTTAGTTTTGAGGAGCGAATCTTTGATGCGGGCATGTTTGCGATTATATTTTTATTCGGACTTTCGATTATCAGAAGCGTGTGGAATGAAGTTGCTCACCGTGAACGATCAGAAGCTTTATCGCGACAGTTGGATAAAGCCAATGCCAAATTAAGAGATTTAAATGTAAATTTGCAAGACAAAGTAGATCAACAAACTAAGGAGATTAAAAAAGCATACGAGGTGGAAAAAAAAGCAAGAATAGAATTGGAGGAAATTGATAAAGCCAAAGACGAATTTATTTTAACAATGCAGCATCATTTGCGTACCCCGCTGACTATCATTAAGGGATATCTCCATATGACGCTTGCAAAGAAGTTGATGCTTTTAGACGGTGAAGCAAAAACGTATCTCAATAAAATTGCGGAAGGCATTGAAAGAATTTCTCGGCTAATCAATGAATTATTGGATATTTCTGAATTAAAGGCGGGGGAAAACGTGCTCAAAACCGGCCCGACAAATATCAAATCAATTTTAGAAGATATTCGACTAGAACTGATTTCAGAAATTGAACGGAAAAAAATAAAGTACGAAATTCACTTTGAAAATGGCGCGGAAAATCTTATTTTAAATATTGATGCCCATAAATTAAAAGAGGCATTATATAATATTCTAGACAATGCGGTGAAATATACTGAGCAGGGCAGCGTTATAACCCTCTGTTCTATAGTGAGTGATTCTCATCAACAAAAGGCATTCCGCATTTCTATTCAAGATACTGGCATTGGCATTCCAAAAGAAGAATTACCAATTATTTTTGAGCATTATTTCCAACGAGGAAGGTTGGCCAGGGCAATCAACATTGCCGGACGGGGCATCGGGTTGTTGTTGTCCAAAAAAATCATTGAACTCCACAAAGGAACCATACAAGCGGAATCCGGCGGAGAAGGAAAGGGCGCAACTTTTATTATTACGTTGCCTTGCGCATAGTATATGTTATTTGAGCGGCTTATTTTTCAATATGATTTTACCGACATCAATTTAGTGACTGCGATGCCGTTACTGAGCGCAGTTTTGGTTTTAACACTTGCTATTCTTGTGCTGTTGCAAAATTGGCGATCTAACATGAATATACTTTTCAGTATATTCAGTTTTTGCATTTCTTTGTGGTTATTTGGCACCTTCATGCTTTTTATCAGCCCGACTGATGAATTGGCGATTTTTTGGGACCGATTTATTTATCTCGGAGTAATTATGCTGCCTATGTTACTCTATCAATTTGGAGCGGCCTTTGCGGAAATAAAAATCCACCGATGGATATTATTCGTTGGATATACGTTGACTGTTTTTTTCTTGATTATAAGCCAAACTGATTACTTTGTTTCTGGTCTATTTAAATATCAATGGGGGCAACATACCCTTGCCCAATTTTGGCACCATGCGTTCCTTGTTTTCTTTTTCTATTTCAATATTCGCGGCATTGTTTTTATATATCAGCGATACAAGCACGTTTCTGATGTCGCGGAAAAACAACGGGCAAAATATGCATTTATTGCTTTTGTGGTGTTATACACACTTGGGCCGCTGGGTTTTTTACCAGCTTATAAAATTGCAGTGTACCCGATTGCGTATCTTGGCGGAGTGCCTTTTGTGTTGATTTTAACTTATACGATTACCCGATACAGATTATTTAATTTAAAAGCGGTAGCCGCTGAAATTTTTTCTTTTCTCTTTGCTTTATTTTTTCTCATACAAATTTTTACCGCTCCAACCCAAGAACAAGCTTTTATTTATACTAGCCTTTTTGTTTTGGTCATTCTCTTTGGCGGTTTATTGATCCAAAGTGCTTTGATTGAGGTCCGACAAAGGGAACGCTTAGAACAATTGACTTCTCAATTGGCGGACCTCAACACTAACCTCCAAAAGAAAGTGGACGAGCAAACCCAGGAAGTTAAAAAGGCCTACGCAATTGAAAAGAAAGCTCGTTTGGAACAAGAAGAATTGGATAAAGCGAAAGACCAATTCATCCTTACTACCCAACAT
>DATDXY010000006.1:0-5654 GCA_036517155.1 Minisyncoccota bacterium | reverse complement strand
TTGACCGATATTCCCGGTTTGGCCAATCATCCGAATCAAAGCCAGATAATCTTTGCTTTGTTTGTTTTGGAGATCCAATAGGGAGGATTCCAGATCGGCGAGTTGGGAAGAGGCAGCAGCGGGAGTAACCACTTGGAGCTGAGAGACACCCGCTCCTCCGGCAATCAGCGCTTGAACTTCTTGGAGGAGAGCTTGGAGATCGGAGATTTTGTTCGTTTCGGGAGTGAGGTCGGGAGAGGAGGGAGAAGAAGAAGAAGATGGTAATGAGTTGGAGGAAGAAGTGGATGGCGGTTCCTCGGGGAGGTTGGTGGAGATTTGGGCGAGGGAGTTAACTTTTATTTCTTGACTGATAACATTAGTGATATTTTCTTTAAAATTTTCCACTGTTTTTTTTAAGTTCTGAACATTGGATTTATGAATTTTGGAAAATTTATAAAAAGATTCGGAAACGTTATAAGATGCCGCATTGAAAAATATTTCGGTTTTATTCAAAAAACGCTTTGCGGCCAATGTTTGCGCTTGCGTGGAAGAAAAGGAAAAAACCCCGACAAAAACAATGCCGAGCGCAATAAAAAATTTTCTTTTACCAACCATATATTCTCGAAAGAAAATGATTCTAATTTCCGCTCTATTCTCTATATGAAATTATACCAAGAAAACCTACTTATTGTATAAGGAGTTATACACAGATTCAAAAGGATTATTATTCCAGGTGGATTGAAAGGATTTTAGACACCCCATCCTCCTCCATTGTCACGCCATACAACACATTGGCCGCCTCCATTGTTGAGCGATTATGCGTCACTAAAATAAATTGGGTTTTTTTGGAAAAATTTTTAATCAAATCCGCAAAACGTTTGGTGTTTCGTTCGTCCAGCGCCGCGTCGACTTCATCCAATACTAAAAACGGCGGCGGGCTGACGGAAATCAGCGCGAATAACGCCGCAATCGAAACTAAACTTTTTTCTCCGCCGGAGAGCATATCTAAACCTTTAATTTTTTTGCGCGGCAAATTTACTTCCAGTTCAATGCCGGCAGTAAGTTCGTCGAACTCCTCTTCTGGTTCCCCCGATGCTTCGGTCGGGGCTCCGACCTCTCCGATCATTGCGTTAGAGAGCGTCGGAGCGGCTTTTTCTAATTTCATTTTCGCTTTGCCGCCGCCGAACATTAATTCAAAAAATTTATTAAATTCCTCGTTAATCTGATGCAACGCTGATGTAAAATCGTGGTGAATTTTCACGTCCAAATCATTAATCAACTGCCCTAAATCTTTAACCGCTTTTTCTAAATCCTGCAGTTGGCTGCTCAAAAATTGATGCCGAGTTTCCGTATCTTTCGCTTCTTGAATCATCGCATGATCAATTTCCCCGATGGAAGCCAATTCCGAACGCGCGCGTAACATTTTTCTTTCAATTTCGCCTAAGTCTGGACGAGTTGCGGATAACTGGGAAATTACGGTTTCCAATTCTTTTAGCGTCCGGCCCGATTGAGAAAGTTGCGTTTCTGTATCTTGTTTCCGATATCGGAAACGTTCTACTTCAAATTTTACTTTATTAAGGATATTTTCCAATTCTGCTATTTCATCTTTTTTCTTTTCCACTTTTTCAAATGCCGAACGGAATACTTCATTGAATTGTTCAAAATTATTCGTGGATTCCGTTTCATTTTCCGATAATTGCTTTAGCGCTTCGCTGATCGGCGCCAGTTTATTGATAAGCGCGTCTTTGGCGGTTTTTACTTCGGAAATTTCATCTTTTTGCTTTATGGAACGATGGGTAACTCGTTGCACATTTTCCAATAATAATTCTAATTCTTTGTGGACTTGTTCCAAGTTTTTATTGCCCAATAACCGCCGCAAGGATTCTTGAACATCTTCCAGAACCGTTAACAATTCCCCCGCTCGCATATCCAACTTTTCCGTTGTCACCATAGAATTCAAAAATTCCACCTTAGCTTCCAGGCGGCCTACTTCTTTTTCAATTTGAAATCGTTCCTGTAATAATTTCTCCCGTTTGGACCGAGCTTGATTGACTTGTTGTTGATTTGGTTTGGAAGCTTCAATTTTTTTTAGCGCGCCGTCCAATTCTTTCAATTCTTTTTGTTTCTCTCGGATACTTTGTTCTGTTCTTTGGATTTCTGGATCAAACTTGCGCATCCCCTCTTCAATATCTTTCAACTTATATCCAAAATGAGCGTTTTCCAATTCTCGAACTTCTTTTTCCACTTCGCTCACTTTTTCCCATTTGCTGGTTTGGCGTTTGAGAAAACGCAGATGCGGCGTGAGTTCATCAATCATGGCGCGAACTTTTTCCAAATTAATTGTAGTGTTTTTCAATTTGCGTTCCGCTTCTTGTTTTTTTAGCTGATATTGCCGCAAACCTAAAATTTCCTCCACCATTTCCCGGCGTTCTGGCGGCGTGGCCCGAACAAATAAATCACTGCTGCCTTGGTTAATAATAGAAAGCCCGCGCGTTCCCAGCCGAGCTTTGGCAAAAAAATCAATGATATCTTTTAACCGAAGCGATTCTTTATTCAAAAAATATTCCGATTCGCCGCTGCGATCAATGCGGCGGATAATTTCTATCTCCGGAAAATCCACCGGGAAAAACCCGCTGGTATTATCAAAAACAATCGTCACTTGGCCCATGCCCATGCGCGGCCGTTTGGGAGTGCCGGCAAAAATCAAATCTTCCGCCTTACCGCCGCGCAAATTCTTTGCTTCCCGTTCGCCGAGAATCCAACGAATACCGTCAATCACGTTGCTTTTCCCGCTGCCGTTCGGACCGACAATCGCGGTTATGCCGCCGGGAAAATCCAACACGGTTTTTTGCGCAAACGATTTGAATCCGACAAAGTCCAAACGCTTGAGTAACATGTTATTTTTTTAATGTCTTTAGGGCTTCTTTTGCGGCTTCCACCTCCGCGTCTTGTTTGGAAAAACCGCCGCCTTTAGCAATTAATTTTTCTCCAAAATACACGCCCACCGTAAAAAATTTCTGATGATCCGGGCCACTTTCGTCCAATACTTTATACATAGGCGTCACTTTCAAATCCGACTGGGTTTTTTCTTGCAGCATACTTTTAGCATCCCGGTAAGAACCTTCGGCAATCACTCCCTGAAGATGCGGCATCACAAAATGCTCCACAAATTTTCTGGCAATCGCATAACCGCCGTCCAAATACAATGCTCCGATGAGCGCTTCAATCGCGTTTGCCAAAATAACATCTCTGGCTCGGCCATTGTCTTTGGCTTCGCCTTTAGAAAGCAGCAGCCATTTATGCAAATCAATCTGTTTGGCAACTTCCGCCAGCATTTGAAAATTCACTAAAGAAGCCCGAAAGACAGTTAATTGTCCTTCGTCATATTGGGGATATTTCTGATAAAGCATTTCGGTCACCGCCAATTCCAAAACCGCATCACCCAGATATTCCAAACGTTCGTTATGCGGCAATTGCCAGCGTGGATTTTCGTTTAAATAAGAACGGTGCGTTAATGCTTCCTTGAGCGCGTCCGGATTTTTAAACGCGTAATCTAATATGGATTCTAATTTTTTTGTTTCCAGATAATGTGTATGAGAAGCTAAAAATTAAAAGTGAAATACCGCACTTATAATTTTTAATCACTCATGATTAATTATTTTTCATGATGATCCGACGAGGGCATCTTTTCTTTTTTACCGGTATCATTTTTTCCCGGCTCGCCAATTTCCCGATAAACCGTACCCAACACGCCATTGATAAACTTTCCAGAGTTCGGACCGCCGTAATTTTTAGCTAATTCAATGGCTTCGTTAATGGCTACTTTCGGCGGAACTTCCTTCCGATCGGCGTACAAAAGCTCAAAAAGTCCGATGCGGAGCGCATTACGATCCACCAGGGCAACTTGTTCCAACGGCCAGTCCGGGGCGGCTTTTTGGATAATATTATCCAAATCCCCTTTGTGATCAATGATTCCCTTGACGAGATTCCAGACAAACTCCGGCTCATTAATGCCGGGTCCGAATTCCAGCAAATTCCGTTCCACAATTTTAATGAGATCCGATTTTTGCTTATAAAAATCCCACTCGTAGAGCGATTGGAGAACGATTGACCTTCCTAATTGTCGAGTAGCCATACCTTACTTTATTGTATCAAATTTTAAAAGTTCCGAAACTAGAGATTGATTTAAGAACTTTTACCTTTGTAATAACCGCACTGCGCGCAAGCCCGATGCGGCAAAGTCGGCGCTTTGCATTGAGAACAGACGGTTAACTTTATCTTTTTTAAAGCCAAATGCGATCGGCTGCGGCCGACCTTGGATTTAGATCTATGTTTGACTGGTACACCTCCCATAGCGGATAAATAAATTAATTCTTACTTATCTTACTATAAGGCGCGGGGAAAGTCAAAATTTTCCAGATAACCCTTTACGCTAGAAACCAAAAAAGATACTCTTGAGGTATGTCGAAATTCGTCCACCTCCACACTCATTCTCACTATTCCCTGCTGGATGGTTTGGGCAAAATTGATGACCTGATTGCCCGCACGAAAGAACTCGGGATGGACACGCTAGCGCTCACCGATCACGGTAATTTATACGGCGCAATTGAATTTTATAAAAAAGCCAAGAAAGCCGGTATTAAGCCGATTATCGGCGTGGAAGCGTACATTGCGCCAAAAAATCATAAGGAAAAACCCGCCAACGGAGAAGAAAATTACCATCACCTAGTCATTCTCGTTAAAAATCATACGGGCTGGAAAAATTTAATCAAATTAGTCACGATTGCCCATTTAGACGGCTTTTATTACAAGCCACGAATGGACAAACAACTGCTTCGGCAATATTCCGAAGGTTTGATGGCCCTGTCCGCTTGCATCGGCGGCGAAGTGGCAAAAAAAATTCTTAATAATAATTTAGAACAAGCCGAACAGGTAGCATTGGAATATCAAGATATTTTCGGTCAAGGAAATTTTTATTTGGAAATCGGCCATCATCCGGGCGTGACTAAAACCGTCAAAGCCAATGAAGGATTGAAAAAAATTGCCGCCAAAACTGGGATTCCGCTTGTCGCTACCCAAGATTTGCATTATATCCTGAAAGAAGACGCTCCCTATCACGATATTCTTCTGGCCGTGCAAACCGGCAGTAAAATTACTGACCCGGACCGGCTCACTTTCAAAGATGATGATTTTTCGCTTCGTTCTCCGGAAGAAATGTCCGAACTTTTTCAAGAAACTCCGGAAGCGATTACCAATACCGTTCGTATTGCCCAAGAATGCAATCTGGAAATTGAACTCGGTAAGATTCAATTGCCGCAATTTAACGTTCCAGATGGAAAAACCGCCAATCAATATCTGGAAGAATTGATTTGGGAACGAGTCGC
The DNA here is from genome assembly GCA_036517155.1 of Minisyncoccota bacterium. Lineage (GTDB taxonomy): Bacteria > Patescibacteriota > Minisyncoccia > UBA6257 > 02-FULL-45-10c > DATDXY01. Next base: position 291 of record DATDXY010000006.1, on the reverse strand, counting down.
ACGCCGGTATTCGGAAATTACGCAGGAAGTAAAAGATCGAGTAACGTATGAAATGGGCGTTATTGAAAAAACCGGTTTTGCCGATTACTTTTTGATTGTCCAGGATTTCGTGAATTGGGCGAAAGACCACGGCATTGTAGTTGGACCGGGTCGTGGTTCCGCTGCCGGCAGTATTATTGCTTATATTTTAAATATCACTGATATCGATCCACTAAAGTACGAATTGCTGTTTGAGCGATTCTTAAATCCGGCGCGTATTCAAATGCCGGATATCGATATTGACTTCGCGGA
>DATDXY010000005.1:0-17005 GCA_036517155.1 Minisyncoccota bacterium | reverse complement strand
GGTCTGGTAGTACCGGTGGGAGATTGTATTCGGCTCACTGAGGCAATTCGGGTATTATTAAAAGATCAGGCAAAAAGGGAAAATTTGAAAAATGAAGCAATGAAAGTTGTTCAATCCTTGCCAGACAAAGAACAGTATTTGAAGAATTACTTTAATGTATTATCAAAAATAATATGAAAACCATTATTGCTATTCCAACTTATAATGAAAGTTTGAATATCGAAGAATTAATTAGACAGGTATTTCGTTATGTTCCGGATACGTCAATTTTGATTGTGGATGATAGTTCGCCCGATGGGACTGGTCAGATAGTGAGAAATTTACAAAAAGAATTTACTACGCTCGAACTTTATGAACGACCCCATAAGATGGGGCTGGGTTCGGCGTACGTAGAAACTTTTGAGAAAGCGATTAAAAATCAGGTTGATGCCGTGATTACTATGGATGCGGATTTTTCTCATGATCCTAAATATCTTCCAGAAATGATTCGCATATTAGAATCCGAAGACGTTGTGATTGGTTCACGATATATTCCGGGTGGTGGCACGGGGGGTTGGAATGCCTGGCGAAAATTTCTAAGCAAATATGGCAATAAATATTATCGTTTTATTACTCGAATACCAATTCACGATTGCTCTGGGGGATTTAATGGAATTCGGATAAATATGCTTAAAAAATTAGATTTCCCCTTTCTTCTTACCTTTAAAGGATATTCGTGGCAACTCGCTTTTCGATTTTCATTATATAAGTTGGATGCTCGCATGAAAGAGATACCCATTTTCTTTCGCAATAGGGTTAAGGGACAATCCAAATTATCCAATCAAATTATCCGGGAGGCGCTTCTGACTCCTTGGCGGCTTATTTTTCGTAAATCATGAAAACTCTATTAATTGTCACGCAGGTCGTGGATCACCGGGATGACAATCTCGGTTTTTTTCATCGGTGGCTGGAAAAATTTTCTGAACAGGGAAATCTTATCGTGATTGCCAATCGGGTGGGAGAAGCTCGTTTGCCGGCGAACGTGAAAGTATATTCGCTGGGAAAGGAAAGGGGTTATGGTCGGCTACGGCGTTTTTTTATTTACCGATGGCTTTTGTTGCAGTTGTTATGGAAAGTTGACGGAATTTTTTACCATATGTGTCCGGAATATGTCCTGGCCGCTGCTTTCTGTCCAAAATTATTTCGAAAGAAAACCGCGCTCTGGTATGTCCATAAAAATGTGGATTGGAAATTGCGCTGGGCAGAGCGTTTAGTGGATAAAGTATTTACTGCTTCTCTGGAGAGTTTTCGATTGCCCAGCAGTAAAGTGTCAATTATCGGCCACGGGATTGATATGGATTGGTTTCAATATACGGATGCGCGTCCGGAGAAACCGATTAAATTATTAGTTGCCGGGAGAATAGCTCCGGTAAAAGATTTACGAACGATGATTCTTGCTTTGGCAAAAGTAAACGGTTTAATCGCGGAAAAATTGGAATTAGATATAGTCGGCGATCCGATTTTAGCGGCGGACCGAAAATATGCAGAATCTTTGCGGACGTTGGTAAAAGAATTGGGAATTGAATCTCAAGTCCATTTTCGGGGCGGCACTGTTTATGAGGCGATGCCGGATATCTATCGATCACATCATTGGCTGCTGCATGCCAGCCAGACGGGTAGTTTGGATAAGGCGGTATTAGAGGCGCTGGCCTGCGGGGTTATCGTTTTTACTTCCAGCGAGGCCTATGATAAGGTGGAAGCGGCAATTGTCCATTATAGGGCCGGCCATGCCCAAGAATTAGCCGAAAAAATGGCTGAACTCTATAATGGCAAGAAACAATTTGATGTCCGTTCCAGCGCGGTTTGGGTGCGTAGCCATTATGGATTGGATAAATTAGTTCAGAAAATCATTGATTGGTATGTGGAATAATATAAAAACTTTTTGGCAAAAAGAAAAATTGATTTGTATTATTGCGCTGATATCGGTTATCGCGAGTTTGGTGTATTCATTTGGGTATCGGATTCGACCCGCGGTAGACGCTTTCGCCTACGATCAAGTGGGCTGGCATCTCGCGACTGGGCAGGGATTCCGTTTAGACCTGGCCGCGCCGTTAATTCAAGACGAAGCTATTACTTATCAGGGGCCATTATATCAATTTTTTATTGCCGGTTTGTATTGGCTTTTTGGCCATCATTATGAAGCGATTTGGATTGCGCAGGCATTGCTTCGGGGATTATCTGTTATCATATTATTTTTGCTTTGCAGAGAAATATTTGGGTCAGAACAGCGGCAAATTGGTTGGATCGCCGGAACAATTTTTGGTTTGCATCCGGATTTAGTGGAAATCAGCGCGATGTTGATGACGGAAACAGTTTTTATTTTTCTAAGTATTCTCTTGGTGTATGTGATTGTCCGTTTTGAGAATGGGATGAATATCAAACGAGCCATGCTCTTGGGAATCATCTTTGCGGCGGCGGTTCTGGCCCGTTCTACGATTGGGATTTTGGGTTTGGTAATCGCCTGGCTGTGCTATCGTCAGCGGGCCTGGAAACCGTTTATTGTTTTTGTAATGATAGGCGGATTATTAATGACGCCTTGGATTGTACGAAATTATCGGACCTATCATATCTTTTTGCCTACGATGGCTAATTTTGGTTATAACTTTTGGGTAGGGAATCGCATTGACGCGGATGGCGAAGGGGGGAACCCCCAAGTTCTCCTGGATGCGATTAAAGAAAAAGGCGCAATTGAAGCCAATTATTACGCGCTGGCGCAGTTTAAAACATTTATCAAGGCGCATCCATTGCAGTATCTCAAGCTGACCGGTAGCCGAGTGCTGAAATATTTCAGCCCATTGCGGCCTATGGGTTTTTGGTTTTATCAAAAAGGAATTGGCCAATTGATTTTTGTCACTAGTTCTGCGCTGACCGCACTGATTTTATTTATTACCAGTTTTGCTGGTTTAGGCATTGCGTGGCAGGAGGAGCGGCAGAATATCCGACTGCGAGTCGTGGGTATTACCGCCCTGCTTACTTGTCTTTCCATAGTCTTAATTTTAGTAGAAACTCGCTATCGGCTTCCGATTTATCCGTTTCTTGCGGTATTTTCCGGTTTGGCGGCGCAGCGTTTACTGCAGAACTGGCAGCAATATAAAATTTATTTAATAAAAGCGTTCGCCGTTGTGGGAGCAATAATGGTATGGGATGTGGCGTTAGAATATGATAAAGTCATTGAGAAATTACGGGGGATGTTTTAAGGTAAAAACTCATGGAAAATCCAGAACTAAAATCTAAAGTAAAAAGTTGGTGGAACGGATATCCGTTTACTTATTTTGTAAAAGAAGCTCCGGGTAGTTGGGCGTTTTTTCGGAATGTGGACCGGAAGATTTTGAAATGGATGGGTTGGGCGCAACCGGGATATCCGCTTCTATCTGGAGTGATTGATTATCAATCTCTTAAGGGTAAAAAAATCTTAGATATTGCCTGTGGAACTGGTTGGTCTACGGAACAATTTGTTCGCTCTGGCGCCGATGTAACGGCAATTGATCTCACTCCGAAAGCGGTAGAACTCACAAAAAAGCGAATGGAATTGTACGGCCTGAAAGCCAATGTGCTGATTGCGGATGCGGAAAATCTTCCCTTTCCGGATAATTCCTTTGATTATGTGTTGGCGTGGGGTTGTTTGATGCATACGCCGGATACCCAAAAGGCGATCGGGGAAATATATAGAACACTGAAACCAGGAGGCCGTTTTGGCGCGATGATGTATAATAAACTTTCTCTGCATTGGCTGTATTATATTGTTTTTGGCAAGGGAATTTTAAAACTTCAGCTGTTGAAATATAAACTTCAAGAACTTACTAATCGCTATACGGACGGCGCGGAAATTGGCGGGAATATGCTGACCAAGTTTTATAGCGCCAGCCAGATTAAAAAAATGTACAGTCAATTTAAGGATTTGCACGTATCCATTCACGATAGCGAAGATATGTTTGATTATTTTCCGCACCGCTGGTTGCCGCTTGGAAAATTAGCGCCGCGTTTTATAAAACGTTGGATTGCGGAACATCTGGGCTTGGACCTTTGGATTGCCGGAATAAAATAAAACATGTCTTCAAAAGAAGTATTACGACAAGTGTATAAAGATTTAGCCCCATTTTCCGATGCTTATCAATCAGACTTTGTTCGTTTTCAAAAAGCGCTGGATTTTCTAACTAGTAAAGTTAATGTGGCGGGTAAATCAGTTTTGGATTTAGGTAGCGGCATTGGGATTATGGCGCTTGCGTTGCAGCGACTAGGCGCTAAGGCAAAAGGCGTGGATCATTTTATTTTTCCAACCGAAAAAGCGAATTTTTATACAATTCAGCATTTTAATGAAATCCAAAATCTTTGGAATAAAAACCAATTGGAAATTGTAAAAGGGGATATCACTCAAACGCCCTTAACCTTCACGGATGGAAGCGTAGATATTATTTTATGCGATGCGACTATTGAACATTTGCTCCATTCGCCCAAAGCTTTGTTTCAAGAAGCGCATCGGCTTTTAAAACCGGGCGGCTATTTTTTTGTGACTACCCCGAATCTTGCCAACTTATTGCGCCGAATTCGTTTTGTATTCGGACGCAGCCCGTATTGGGACCTTGAAAATTTTTTCAATCAGGAAGATAATTTCCGCGGCCATCGCCGGGAATACACACTTTCGGAAGTTGTCGAGATGTTTAGTTGGTCGGGTTTTAAAATAGTAAAACGGGGAACGAAAAATACTTTTTTTCATCCAAAGCAACTATTGGATATTCGCAAATTGCCAAAATTACTTGCTCAATTGGCAACATTAATTGCATACGTTATGCCGAAGAGCCGCGATATGGTGTTTGTGCTGGGAAGAAAATGGACAAAATCTTAATTATCAAGATTGGTGCTTTGGGAGACGTAGTACGAACTACGCCATTATTACGAGTCCTTTCTGGTGAGATTACGTGGATTACTCAGCGTAATGCGTTCCCGCTTTTGCGAAAAAACCCATTGATTCATCGCGTGGTAGACATTCAAGATATTGATCAAACGACACAAAGTCAACATTATGATCTGGTGATTAATTTAGATGAAGATCGGCAGGCGTGCGATTTGGCTACCCGTCTTAAGAAAAGAGAATTTATTGGGGCGTACTCCGATAGCGATCGTCGGCTCTATACCGACACTTCATCCGATTGGTTTGATATGGGGCTTATTTCCAAATACGGCAAGCAGATCGCAGATAAGAAGAAATGGGCTAATCAAAAAACCTATCAGGAAATCCTTTTTGCCATGTGCGGGAAAAAATTTAATGGAGAGGAATATATGCTACCCTTTCAATGTCAGAGCCAAACTGAGCAACGCATGACAGTTGGATTAGAGACACGTTCCGGAGAACGGTGGGTGGCGAAACGTTGGCCACGATTTCCGGAGTTTATAGAGCTTTTAAAACAGCAAAGTATTTCCTTTGTGCAATTCCAGGAGTTTCCTACATTGGAACAATTCGTGAATCGGATTGATACGACTTCCGTTGTAGTCACTACTGATTCTCTCGCTTTACATTTGGCGCTTGCGTTAAAAAAGAAAGTCATTGCTCTATTTACTTGCACCAGTCCCAACGAAATTTATGGCTATAACCGCCTCGTTAAAATTGTGAGCCCGCTTTTAGAAAAATATTTCTATTCCACAGATTCTTTGATTGGATCGGGGGAAGTAATTGAACCAACCATTGTTTTTGAGGCACTGCAAAAATTGAAGAATGACTTTTAACTGCTAATAGCGGTTATATAGTAATTACTAATATGATATCTATATGAAACTCTCAATTATTGTTCCGGCCTATAATGAAGAAAAATCGCTGGCAGCAGCGATCCAATGGATCAGTCATCTTTTGAAAGAAAAAAATTTTAGTGATTATGAACTGTTGATTTTCAATGATTGTTCTAAAGATGCGACTGGGGCAATTGCCGATGGATTAGCGAAAAGCGACGCGCATATTCGCGTATTTCATAATCCTACGAATCTTGGTTTCGGTTTTAATTATATTAAAGGCGTGGAAGAAGCGCGGGGAGAATACATCACGCTCTTTCCGGGTGATAATGAAAACGCTGATCCAACGCTCTGGAATGTGATTGGCGCAATCGGAAAAGCGGATATTGTCATCGGTTATACGGAGAATACCGAAGCTCGCCCTTTATCGCGGCGTTTTATTTCTTGGTTATATGGGAAGATTCTGAATCTTGGATTCGGCCTTCATATCCGTTATTACAACGGGATGTCTTTGTATAAGCGGGAATTGGTGGGAAAAGCATTGCCTTCAACTTTTGGTTTTGCTTTTGCGGCGGCAATATTAATCCGACTGATTAAATCCGGTTTTACGTATCTGGAAGTACCCATTCGTATTCAAGCTAACACCGAGACTCGGAAAACTTCCGCATTCAAAATTAAGAACATTATCAGTGTATTTAAAACCATTATTTCACTGTGGTGGGATATAATGATTAAGCGGGAAAGAATATCGAATGTGCGCAATTAACGGGTTTAATTTTAAAAATGAGTCGCTGATTCGAAAAATGAATCAGGCGACCGCACACCGCGGGCCAGACGGCACGGGTGTTTTTTTAGATGGCCAAATCTCTTTTGGACATAATCGTTTGAGTATTTTAGATACTTCCGATCGCGCCGCTCAACCAATGAAAAGCAACGATGGCAATGAAATAATTATTTTTAACGGCGAGATTTATAATTTCCGAGAATTACGAAAAAAATTGGAAGCATCATATCAATTTAAAACAACTAGCGATACGGAAGTAATTATTGCCGCTTATCAGAAATGGGGAAAAGAGTGTGTGAAGTATTTTAATGGAATGTTCGCATTTGCATTGTGGGATGAAAAAAAACAAGAACTTTTTTTGGCTCGCGATCCAATCGGTATCAAGCCACTCTATTATTTTTGGGATGGCAAGAAATTCATTTTTTCATCCGAAATTAAAGCGATTCTAGAAACCGGCGTACCGCGACAATTAAATAAGAAAGCATTGGAACATTATTTCCGAGTTCTATATTTGCCGGAACCGCATACAATGTTTGAAAATATATTTAAACTTCCGCCAGCTCATTGGGCGGTACTAAAAGATAAAAAACTGGTTATAGAACAATATTGGAAAGTGGAAGATGAGAAAATCGAAATACCTAGCAATCAGAAACAATTGGAAGAAATGGTACGAAATAAAGTCCAAAGCGCGGTTACCAGGCAATTAGTTTCCGATCGTCCGCTGGGCGTGTATTTATCCGGAGGAATTGATTCCAGCGTGGTGTTGGATTGTATGAGTAGAGAGCATAAGAATACCGATACTTTTTCTGTCGGTTTTGAATTGCCGATTAAAGAGGATATGGAAAAATTCAATCAGGATTTTTATTTAGCGCGGAAAACCGCCGCTCATTATGGTACCCGGCATCATGAAATTATGCTTGGGGAAGAAGAGGCAATTAATCTTTTTGAAAAAGCCGTATGGCATTTAGACGAGCCGATTTCTAATCCTACGATTATTCCGATGCTTCATTTAGCCGGTTTTGCCAAAGAGAAAGTCGCAGTAGTACTTGGTGGTGATGGGGGAGACGAATTGTTCGGGGGATATGAGCGGTATCGTTTAAGTCGGATTGCAAGCGTGTATCAGCATATCCCAAGTTTTTTTCGCACTGCGTTGGTCGCGTCGAGTCGTTTACAAAAGTTAAATACTCCTGCCGGGGTAGATCGTTTTTCGTTATTTCTTTTTCAGAAAGATGATATTTTAAAGCAGGTGCTTGTTCCGGAATATATAAATGAAAACACCAAACAATTTTTTAACCAGCGCTATTTTCAGAATTGGGATAAAGCGATGCCTTTTGAAAGTCATTTTATGAATGTAGACCGGCAAAGCTGGTTAGTAGATGAATCACTTATGCGTTCGGATAAAATGGCGATGGCGGCGGGGTTGGAACAGCGAGTGCCGTTACTGGATAAAGAAATAGTGGCATTGGCGTATCAAATTCCTTTAAATAAAAAAGTAAGTTATACGAATACGAAAATTATATTAAAACAGGCATTTGCGGATCGGATTCCTAAATTTTTGCTCAATCAACCAAAACGCGGCTGGTTTTCTCCAGGCGCAAAATGGCTTCGTCATCCGAAAATTGACCAGATGGCACGGGAAATGCTCTCGCCATATTATTATTCTGAAACCCAGTCGCTTTTTAATTGGGATAATTTAATTCCAATTTTGAAAGCCCACCAAGAAAAATCGCAGTATAACTTTACAGTTCTTTGGGCTTTGCTTACTTTCCAAAGCTGGGCGAGACAGTATAAGATTCAACTATAATGATTTGGGACACATTTTTTGACGAAAAAATTAGGATAATCGCTAAGCAAAAGCGGATTCTAGATGCGGGCGGTGGGCAGCCGTTTCAGAAGCATTTAGCGCCATATAAGGAGCTATTTAAGGCCGCCGACTATGTGGTACTGGATCCTAATACTTCTACGGCGCCAAATGCGGTTGTGGGCGATATTCATTCAATGCCATTTCCAAATGAGTCTTTTGATGCGGTGATTTGTAAATCGGTTTTGGAGCACGTGGAAGATCCATTTCAAGCTACGCGAGAATTATATCGAGTGTTGAAAAAAGGCGGCTATGGGATTATTTATGTTCCATTTTTATTTCCATATCACGCGGAACCGGGGTTTTATAAAGATTATTGGCGATTTACGGAAGATGCCTTGCGTTTGCTTTGCAAAGATTTTTCTAAAATAGAAATAATGAAAGTGCGGGGATTATTTGGAACAGTTGTGCATATGTTGCCGATTGCGCGATTCTGGCTGAAATGGCCGGCCTATTTTTTGGACCGCCTATTTCCCGCGCGTAACCAAACCTCTGGGTTTACGGTTTTTGTTACCAAGTAATATGAAATTGTATTACATTGCCAATGCGCGGATTCCCACGGAAAAGGCGCATGGTGTTCAAATTATGAAAATGTGCGAGGCGTTTGTTGATGCCGGGCACGAAGTAAAACTCATAGTGCCGAAACGAAAAAATCCAATTCAGGAAGATCCTTTTGCGTATTATTCGGTAAAAAGAAATTTTACTATAAAAAAACTGTGGTGCTTAGATACGGTGCGATTTGGTTTTTTTGGTTTTTTGTTAGAGTGGCTTTTGTTTTCAGAAACAGTATTTTGGTATTCATTTTTTGGGAAACAGGATATATATTTTGGGCGGGATTATATCAGTCTTTTGTACTTAGCGTTTTTTGGCAGGAAAACTGTTTGGGAAGCCCATACCGGAGAATGGAATTGGTTTGTCTGGCTTTTCTCTAAGTTTGGCGCGCGCATTGTAGTAATCAGCGATGGGCTAAAAAATTTTTATATCTCTAAAGGAGTTTCGGAAGAAAAAATCATTGTCACGCGTGATGCGGTTGATCCGCAGCAGTTTGCAGTGCGCATTGGTAAGGATGAAGCGAAAAAAAATCTTGGCATTAAAACCGATTTGCCAATAGTAATGTATATTGGCGCGTTGGGCGGTTGGAAAGGAGTAGATACATTATTGGCGGCGGCAAAATTACTCAAAGATAAAGTTCAATTCGTTATTATTGGCGGAGAAGAAAAACAAATAAAACCGTTACGCGCTGCATATCCCGAAGTTTTGTTTTTAGGTTTTCGTCCTTATAGAGAACTGTCTTCGCATCAACAAGCGGCAGACGTATTAGTTGTTCCGAATACCGCTAAGGATGCGGTATCCGCCAAATATACTTCACCGCTAAAAGTATTTGCTCATATGACTTCTGGCATTCCCATCATCGCTTCGGATTTACCCTCTATAAGGGAAGTATTGAATGAAAGTAATGCGTATTTCGCAAAACCGGATAATCCACAATCATTTGCGGAAGTAATAAAAACCGTCATTGAAAATAAAGCAGTGGCAAAGCAAAAAGCGGAACAAGCCAGCAGAGACATTGAATTATATACGTGGAAAAAGCGAGCAGAAATAATTACCCATTTTTAATTGGCGCAAGGTGCAGTTTTTCCGCTATCAAATCAACTAGGGGGACTAATTCTTTTTCCTTTTTCTCCATATTGCCGCCGCCTTCAATGTGCCAGAGTTGGATTAAGTCCACATTGGCGCTTTCTTTAAAAATGGCGGCGATAAAATGAATCAGCGGTTTTTCATCGTAGTGGAAATTTTCCAATTGTTCTTTAATCAGACGCGGGAGATCTTCAATGGCTCTGCATCTTTTAATGATCGGCAAGGTATTATAAAACGCATTGCCAAAAGTAATGACCGGTTTTTTTAATAAAGTAGCTTCCCAGCCAGCAGTGCCAGTATTAGTCGTGATCAATTTGGCATTTTGGATTAAATCAAAATTAGGTACTTCTGGTCTGATTAATTTCACATTCGGTATTTTTTTGAGTTCTTTATAATACTGCCGGGGCCGATAACCAAACATAACCGGATGTTCTTTTACGTACAGTTTGTAATGCAATGGCAGGGATTGGGCGATTTGTTTGATGAGCCACAGTTGGTCGCTGTAAAATGGCGCGTAGAGCATCATGGATGCTTCCGGCTCGTATTGCAGAGGGAAAAAAGCGAAGTCTTCTTTAAGGTTCGCTTCGTCATATAAATCATCGAAGCCAATAAGGACCCGAGTTTTTCTTTTAATCCGGTCCACTAAATAGTGCCACGGTTTTATATTTTGATAATCATCTCGGTGCTTGTCCAAAAGGTACGCAGAGAGCATCTGAAAAAACCAGCGAACAGATTGAAATATTTTCTGGGGGGAGAGAAACGCAAATTGTTTTTTTCGGTTAATTGGCCTCGCCTTAGGAGTGACTACGGCAGAATAGGAAGACGGTTTAGCGCGGAATTCATTTAGAAACTTTTCAGCTTGCTGAATATAGTTTTGGTAAGGTGAACTGTTTTTTTGTATATCGGCAAATGCTTTGTCTATAAATTCCAGGCTTTCGTAATAATGTTCAGTGATGGAAAATCTGCCGCTTAGGCTAGTGCCCCGGATAAGAAAAGTCCGGATGCCCTTTTTTCTGGCAATGTGATATAAAAGCATTGTGCTTAAATCGCCGACCACGGAGAAAACAACAAAGTCCGGTTTTTCTTCTTCCAGAAATTGAATAATCGCTTTTGCTTGCGTTTGCAGCATGCGCATCATTTCTTCATGAGTAAATTTGGGAGTATTGTAGGGGTACTCTCGGATTGGCATATTATATCGGATCAGGCGATCAACGGCTAAGTAAGGCCATAAATTTGGCAGCCCATATTCTTTTTCAAGATGTTTTATATAATTCAAATCTAAAGGCTCTTGTTTATACGTTTTAAAAACATCTTCATCCAACAACAGTTGAGTATAGTGAATATCTTTTTGAGATTGAAGAAATTTAAAACTATCGCGGATTCTTACATAACCGGAAAATTCTTGAATTCCGTATTTTTTCTTAAAGATAATCGCCATCGCGTGGCCGACGTAGGCAAAGCGCCTTAGTAGTAAGAAGCAGGCCTTCATTTTGCGAGGGCTGGAATTATTTATATCACTCATAAATTTGGTTTATTGGAAAAAAGATTGGATGCGGGATTGTAGAGAAAGAAGTCCTTGTTCCCAAAGACTAGGAAAACGAAACTCCACTATATTTTCTCCTGGCGGAACCAAGACCGCTTGAAACAAGTAATTGGCCGTATAGAGTGGCGCTGGCTTGCCATTAATCATAACTTTCCAGTACGGCTGCCGGTTTTCGCTGAATACCAAGAAACGGTGGTTTTGAGTATTAGTTTTTATGCGAAGCGTGCCGGCGGTATACAGTTGCAATTCCAACGTATCTCGGGGATCGGCTTTGGAAACTAGCGCGGCATCATTGAGAGTCAATTTTTCTAGCAAAGTTGTGCGGTTAAAGTCATCAATCGTCTTGAATACTTCAAAAGCGTTTTCCGTTTCCGTCCACTGTATATTTTTAGCAAAATACCAGCGCGGGAGAAAATAAGGATTTTCGTATATGTATACCGGAAGCGTGGAGTTGTTGATATGCGTTGTAAAAATTGGTTTCCGCTCATTTTTAAGAGTGAGAGGAGTAAGAATATATTTGATGTTGAGCATGCCCAATAATTGCGAATTTTTCTTTTCGGAAAATGCTTGCACGTATTCTTCAAAGGGAGTGGTGTCCATATAAGATTCTTTCGTGAATCTCGCTTGCCGTTTGCTGAAATAGTAGACCTCTAGCAGACGTTGCGAAGCGAGAGCTTGGTGGTTATAAAACGTGTCAAAGTTAAACGCCACGTGCGTATTGCTGTCCAACATTTCTCGAGTGAAGGCATCGCGGAATTCCGTATTGGCCAAATCTATTTTGTAAGCCTCGGAGAGTTCCGCGATAAATTGGTCGGGCGTGTACACAAAAATTCTATACGGCTGAAGAGCTGGCTTTTCTGGCGTTAGGGGCAGAGAATTGCTTTGATACGGATTGACTGAATGGAGGTATTGGGCAGTTGCTGGCTCGGTGGTGAGGTAAGATGCGGGAGTATTACCGTAAAAACCGTTCCAAACAAATACGCTGCCTAAAAAAGTTATTGCCACCGAAAGCAATTTCCATTTTTGTTGGGAAATAAGTTCGTATTTTCCTAAAGTAATATGAATGACTACAATGAGCCAGAGAATGATCGTAAATTGCACCCAGCCATTTTTGAAAGAAAAAGCGTTGAGCAAGCTGCCGGACATTTTTTCTATGACCCCCTGGTAGTAGCTGTCCGATCGGCTAAAAACTCGGTTGGGAGTATTTTGATAATGCGCCACGCCATAAGAAATAATGGAAGTCTGGATTTGCTTTTCAAAAATCGTAATGGCGCCGATTCCTAGTATGGCAACAAGTAATAATGTCCACAAACCAATGACCGCGTATTTGCTGAAACGGCGTTGGAAAAAATCTCGAATATAATCCATGCCATAGCCGGCCAATATTGCTAAAGAAAATACAATCACAAAAGACCATTTCCAGTAACCGTTGAACCACCGAAGCACAGGCAGATGGTGAAAAAGCCAAAACAGGGGAGAATTTTTCACAGTCATCAAAAGAGCGCCAACCGCAAGCGAAAGAAAGAAGATAAGATGTTCTTTGCTTTTTTTGTCTTTTATAAAAAAACTGGCAAATGCTAAGAATAATGGCAAAACGCCAAAATAGAGAAAGTGATCGTTGTTGGAGAAAGAAAAGAAAGGCAAGAGTTCTCCGTAAAAGATAGTTAGGCGCGGATACAGCATGTGCGCAAGATGGGAAAGGGTCGTAGGCATAAAGCCAGAGAATTTTAAAGGAATGCCGCCGGTTCGGCTGGAAGTAGCAATGAATCCAAGTATGGATAGGAACCAGGGCAAGAGAATCAAAACACTTGCAATTACCGAGGTTAAAAGCAAAACTGGACGGCTGTAACTGGAATGTTCCGTGCCCCGATTTTTAATAAACAAATATGCTGTAAAAATTCCAGCGGCTACCAATGCGTAGATAATCATCTCTGACCATCCGCCAAACCACGAATATGTAAGCAGGGGCAGCCAAAGCCACAACCACTTTAGGTTGCCTTGCATTATTTTCAGAGAGCATAGGAAGGATAATGGCAAAAAGGGCATTAATGTAGTGATGCCGGTTATGGGAGCGTAGGTGATAATTACACCGCTGAATGCGTAAGAAATGGCCGATACCAAACTTGCTGATCTGCTTAATTTCAACGCTCGCGTAAAAGCGTAAAGGCTTAAACCGTTAATAACGAAGAACACAAATACCAGTAAATTGTTGGCTAAGAATGCTGGCAGAAATTTAAGAGTGACAATGAAAATTGGATTCATGAAACCGTCCAACGTGAGGTGAATTGGATATCCGGAGTGGTACGCAGGCCACCAATTTGGCAGCATATGCAAATCATAGACAAAGTATTTCATTACGTTGAAATACATATAATGGTACTGCGCGGCGGATTTTTGGGGGAAAATCAACTCGCCTAAAACCATTGGGCCAAAAAGAAACCATGCGCCAGCGGCAAGGGTTAAAATAACAAGGCCAAAATAGAAGTATTTGGAATGAAAAAATTTATTTTTTTCTGGCGGTAATGAGTCCATATGCTTTTCAATATAACTACATTTTGACATAATTAGCAATTAGAGATACAACTATACTATTAATGCCTAAATTACATGATTAAACTACCCGATTTTTCCAAATCATTTGAATACGAAAATAATTTTTATTTAAGCTGCGATAATACTCGATTTGGCAAAGTAATTGCCCACTATGAGTTATTCAAGCTAACCAAGGACTTGCCGGGCGCCATAGTGGAATGTGGCGTTTACAAAGGCGCGAGTCTGGTGAGGTTTGCCGGTTTTAGAAGTATATTTGGCAACGCATTTTCCCACAAAATAATTGGTTTTGATACGTTTGGTAAATTTCCAGAGACCAAATATAAAGAAGATAAAATATATAGAAAGAGACTGGTTGAGGCGAGTGGCGAGCAATCTATTTCCAAAGAGCAATTATTGGAAGTTTTCAAGAACAAGGGGATAGATAAAAATATTGAACTAGTGGAAGGAGACGTAGTGAAAACCATCCCCGCGTACCTTAAAGAAAATCCGCATTTAAAAATATCTTTGCTGAATTTGGATGTGGATATTTACGAGCCTTCGGTCGTGATCTTGGAAGATTTATGGCCGAGAATTGTAAAAGGCGGCGTTTTGATTTTGGACGATTACGGTGTTTTCCCCGGTGAAACCAAAGCGGCGGATGAATTCTTTAAGAATAAAAATGTGACAATCCAGAAATTCCCTTTTGCGATGACTCCTTGTTATATAGTAAAAAATGAATTCTAAAGGAAAAACCGCATATTCTTTTCCGTCCGGAAAATTTTTTCTGAAATTTAGAACAGCAATCATTACGGGCGTAGGCAGATCTGGAAAAACCACGCTCGGCAATGTGCTGGCAACGCATCGTTACGTTGAATATTATGAAGAGCCCTGGATACTGAATTTGTTGCCGGCCATGGTGAAATTGAAAATGGTTAATGAAGAAATGGGAAAAGATATGTTTGTCACGTATCTTCACGAGCTCATGAACGACATGATCTTATTGCGCCAGGCGAATTTTCGTCCGAAAGACGACAGCAGTATCTGGACCAAAAAAACCAGAGCGGAAATTGCTTTACGATTGAAGTCGTTGCAAAGCCGTTCCGACGTCAAGAATTTTGTAAAAAAGCATGATCCGCTTTTTTTAATGATATTGCGGGAAGCGCCATTGTTTAATTTGCCGGCAGTTTTTAATTTTCTGCCCAATTGTAAAATTGTCCACGTCGTTAGTCGGGGAATGGACGTAGCGAATCGAATCCAAGAAAAAAAATGGCTTTCAGATAAAAATTTAGCCAAACCGCCGCACGCGCGGATTTATTATCCCACCACTCATCAAGGCAAGATTTTTTATATACCGTCCTGGATAGCGCCAAAAGACGCGAAGCAATTTATCAGCTCTTCGGAATTTGAACGGGCGCTTCTCTATTGGTGTTCGTTGATGGAGCATATAATGGAATCGCTGAAGCAATTAAAAAATAAAAAGAAAAATATCCTGACAATTAAGTTTGAAGACTTTTTAGAAAATCCCCCAAAGATAGTTAAGAGCGTTGCTTCCTTTTTAGACATACAACCGTCATCGATCACTAAAACCGCCTTAGGCAAGGTAAAGAAACATCAAGCTCGGAACCCAATCCCTAAATTGTCCAAAGAATTGCTTGCGAGAACAAAAAAAATAGATACTTATTTTGGCTATGGCTGGAACTAAACAATATTTTGAAGAGAATGCGAAACAATGGATTTTAGATGGCTACAATGATAGTGGCTATAATTACCCGACGGCATGGCATCGGGTCCGAATAGTGTCTAAGTTTCTAACTCGTTTGAAGAACAAGAGATTAAAGATTCTTGATGTTGCTTGCGGCGGAGGGGACTTGGCGATTTGTTTGGCGCAGGAGGGTTACGACGTAGTGGGTGTAGACCAATCGAAAAAAATGATTGAAGTAGCGGAAAACCGGCGGATGAATTTACCAAAACAGATTCGCAATCGCCTTCAGTTTATACGCGGAGAAGTCGGGAAAGTAAAATTAGACGCAAAATTTGATATCGTTACGGCGCTTGGTTTTATTGGCTATTTGCCAAATGATAGCGCTCTCTTTAAGATAGCGGACACTTTATTAAAGCCTAATGGTCATCTTATTGTTTCTTGCCGAAATCGCTTATTTAATATGCGAAGCATCAGCTTTAGAACTAAGGACGAAATTAAAAACCAAAATGCCCTGAATCTGGTTAATGAACTGGAGGGGTTGTATAGCCAAGTGCCGGCAAGAGATGCGGACAGATTTATTCAAAGGTTAAAAGAGGTATCTAAAAAATTACCAGAAAAGACAGCGTACGATAAAGCATTAATGCTTTCTCCTTCGGAAAAATATAGTTCTTATGTTTCCAAATTAAAGGATCCAGTTCGGCAAAGCACTCCCAAGGAATTGCAAACCACAGCTTTAAAATGCGGATACAAACACGCGGCGTATTATGGCGTACATCCGCATTTAATGGATCCGAATCTGAATAAAATGCTCCCACCGCAAATTTTTAACAAAATATCTGGCTGCTTGGAGGCATTAGAAGATTTACCGATTAGTCTTGCTTGGAGTTCGGTGTTTATCGGCGCGTTTCAAAAAAATCATGGAAAAAAATAAAGTAAAAAAGATTGTCTTTTTAACCGGAACCCGGGCGGATTTTGGCAAGATTAAATCCTTGCTTTCTATTTTGCAGACCTCCAAAAAATTTGAAACCCACATTTTTGTGACTGGCATGCATTTGAATCCGAAATACGGAGAAACGGTCCGGGAAATTGAAAAATGCGGTCTGCCGAATATTTACAAATTTATTAATCACAGTGAGTATGCCGGCCAAGATGCCATTTTGTCCGAAACCATCCGCGGTTTTAGTA
>DATDXY010000004.1:0-4127 GCA_036517155.1 Minisyncoccota bacterium | reverse complement strand
AAAAGCTTGTTGGCGTAAATGTTCCAAAATATAGTGGTGGTCAAATTCGATTTTTGGGAAAATTTCCGGATCTGGTTCAAAAGTAATCTTGGTGCCGGTCACTTTGGAAGCGCCGACCCTTTTTACTTTAAATTGCGGTATGCCGCGTTTATATTCTTGAACATAGATTCCTCCATCGCGCTGCACTTCCGCCTGCATCCAAGTAGAAAGCGCGCAGACTACCGATACGCCCACACCATGTAAACCTCCGGAAACTTTATAGGATTCGCCGCCGAATTTACCGCCCGCGTGCAAAGTCGTAAGAACCGTTTCCAACGCCGATTTTTTGGTTTGTTTGTGGACTTCCACTGGAATACCACGGCCATCATCGGTTACTGACACCCGATTGTTCGGCAATAATTCTACGCGAATATTTTTCGCGTGTCCCGCCATTGCTTCATCAAAAGAGTTGTCTACTACCTCCCAAATCAAGTGATGCAAACCCTTGACATCAGTGGTACCAATATACATGCCCGGCCGTTTCCGAACTGGCTCTAAACCCTCTAAAACATAGATGTCTTTAGCGGTATAGGAAGCGTTATTTTTCTCCTTATCTTCTGCCATAAAACCAATAAAATAGGCTGGAAAGCCCAAATAATTACCCTATTATTGTAGCAAATTTAAACTAAAAAAGCCAATAATAAATTACCGAATTTCCGCGTCAAAACGATCTTCTATCACCTTGGCAATAATTGCCATTTCTCGGTCCACCTCTTCATCGGTCAGAGTCCGGTCATCCGCCTGAAAGACGATTCGAAAGGTTAAACTTTTCCGGTCATCGCCCAATTTTTCATCTTCATAAAAATCAATCAAATCTACGTTATCAATCAATTTTGGGCTGACATTTTGCAATAAAGACAGGATTTCTCCCACTCGCACTGATCGCGATACCAACAAAGATACATCCCGCATCACCGACGGATATTTCGGAATCGGTTTGAATTCTTTTTCTTCTTCAATAATTTTTAACAACCGGCCCAAATCCAGTTCAGCAATAGAACCGTGGCGGATACCTTTTAAAGATCCAAAATACCCCACTACTTCATGTTCGTCAGTTTCAATTCGGAGCGCTTCTTTCGGATGCAAGGCTTTGGAATCCAAATTCAAATCTGGCATGGAGTAACCAGTAAATCCTAATTGGCCAAATAGCGCATCAATCAATCCCTTTAGTTCCAATACGCTTTGTTTCGCGGCTAAGGCAATACCCAATACCAATTTTTCCTGAACTTCGCCTTTCTGGTTTTTCCCAAAAATGGTACCGATTTCAAAAATTCTCGCCTCATCATAAAAACGAAGGTTGTCTTTTATATTTTTAATCAATCCTGGTGCTAAATTATCGCGAAGATACGCGGATTGAATACTCATTGGATTAGCTAATGGCACCGGACTTTGATAGCCAAAAACCCCTACCGGGGAAACCTGGCATTCCTCTTCGGATACGAACGCGTAATTATAGACTTCGCTGATTCCCGCGCCTTTTAAAAAATTCCGTAATTTATCTTTCAATACTAACTGATCCTCCTCAAAAGCTGATCCTAGCGCGACTGCTGGCGGCGTCATTGGCACCTGATTGAGACCATAAAATCGTACTAATTCCTCGGCAATATCTTCAATACTTTGGATATCCGGACGAAATTCCGGCACTCGCCACAACTTTTTCTCCTGAATAAAACCCAATTGCTTTAAAGTTTTTACAGCTTGAACCAGAGAAAAAGATACGCCGACAATACGATTAATTTTTTCCAAATCTAAAGTCAGCATTTCAGTCGTCGCTTTTTTCGGATAAAAATCGGTGGTTTGAAACAATTTGCCGCCAGCGACTTCTTGAATAAGTTGCAAAGCTCTCTGCATACCAAGCCTTGCTAGTTCTGGCGCAAGCGCGTGAGAAAAACGAATGGAGGCGTCTGTACGCAAATTTAATTTTTTAGAAGCGGTATAAGTGGCAATGCCGTCAAAATTCGCCGCTTCAATAAGAATATTTTTTGTTGCTGGTGTCACTTCGCTGATTTTACCGCCTTTAATTCCGGCAATCGCCAGAGGCTGATTTTGATCCGCAATCACAAGCATATCTTTTCCCAATTCATATTTTCCGCCATCTAACGTTTCTATGATTTCCTTTGGTTTTGCTTTCCGCACGATAATTCCATTTTGGATTTTATCCGCATCAAACGCATGCAATGGCTGGCCAATTTCTAGCATCACGTAATTCATTACATCCACTATATTATTAATGGAACGAATGCCGCAGATTTCTAACACCTCTTTCAGCCACGCCGGTGAAGAACCAACTTTCACGCCAGCCACATAAGTAGCCAGGTACCGTTGGCATAATTTTGAATCCATGACTTTCACCGATAACGGCCCGTCTTTAGCAATATTCGGCTTTATTTTTTTAAATTCGTCTTTTAAATCAATGTCGAACATCACCGCGGTTTCTCGAGCAATGCCTAAATGCGAAGCAGCATCGGAATAACGATTGGGCGGCACCGCTACTTCCATCGCATCCCCTGCCGCATCCGCTACTTCAAAGGAAGTAAGATTTAATTTTTCAATCAAAGTTTTTTTATCGTATTGACCGGGCGCTAATTTTTTGATTAGAGAGAAAGAAAATAACATAAACTTAAAATTGCTTTATAAAACGTAAATCACCCGAATGGAAAAGACGGATATCCGGAATATTATACTTAATCATCGCTACTCGTTCTAACCCCAAGCCAAACGCGAATCCCTGCCAGTCTCGTGGATTATAGCCCGCCGCTTCAAACACGCGCGGGTGTACCATGCCCGCGCCCATAATTTCCAGCCAGCCGCTTTGTTTACATACTGAACAGCCCTTACCACTACAACGCACGCATTCTAAGTCTACTTCCAAACCCGGTTCCACAAATGGGAAATAACTCGGCCGAAAACGGATTTTTACGCTCCGATTGAATAAACGCTTGAAAAATTCCTGGATCATGAATTTGAAATTGGCAAGATTCACATCTTTCCCCACCATCAAGCCTTCTACTTGATGAAAATTAGTTTCGTGCGATGCATCCGTCGCTTCAAAACGAAACACTCGCCCGGGCACAATTACTTGAAAGGGTGGCTTATGCGATTCCATAAAACGAATCTGCACCGGGCTGGTATGAGTCCGCAAAAGTAATCGCTCCTTGCCACGGGTATCTTTCAGCCAAAATGTATCCCACATATCCCGAGCTGGATGGCCTTTCGGAATATTTAACGCATCAAAATTATAAAATTCTGTCTCGATTTGCGGTCCTTCTACAACAGAAAAATTTAAAGCTTTAAAAATTTCGCGGATTTGTTTTTCAATAATGGTTAGCGGATGCGCATGGCCGACAGAAATCTTTTTCCCCGGCATAGTGATATCCAGGCTTAATTGCATACCGGTTTCGGCTTGGAATGCGGCTATTTTTTTCACCAAGAATTCGTTCAAATCTAATTTTAATTTCTGCAATCCCGGACCAATTGTGCGTTTTTCTTCCAATGATAAGGATTTGAGAGAGTCAAAAAATTTATTCAATTCTCCTTTTCTGCCTAGATATTTAACTCGAATAGCCTCAAGCGCTGTTATATCTTGAGCTGATTGGATCGCTTGTTCCGCCTCATTCCGGATTCCATCCAAATTCATATGTTCCCAATTATACTATATTTTCAAACGTTAAAAAACCCCGCCTAAGCGGGGTTTATTTTATTTCAAGTCGGATTTTTTGGGAATGATGATTGCGGCTAAAATATATAAAACCGTAAAAGGAAAAAGACCAGTAAAGAACCAGAATACAATAAAAATCAATCTCAAGACAGTGGAGTCAAAACCGTATACTTCTCCAAAGCCACCAAAGATTCCGAAAACTTTTTTATCTTTTTCCGAGCGATATAAGCGTTTCATAGTTTTATTATATCACTATTGAACTTTCAATTTCAAATCCTCCAGCAATATTTTCAACCCCCTCTCCGCTTCCTCAATCTGTTGGTTGAGTTGCCGGCGTTGTTGTTCTTCAGGAGAAGAAGTGGCAGGCACGGTCGGAAGGGCGGTGGGCGTGGATTGGGTGAATCCCAATAATTCATTCATCTTCTTGAGG
>DATDXY010000003.1:0-31190 GCA_036517155.1 Minisyncoccota bacterium | reverse complement strand
AACAACAATACCGGGAATGTGGGAGTAGGAACTCCAACTCCAGGAGCGAAACTAGAAGTTGCCGGACAAGTCAAAATTACTGGTGGCACACCTGGAGCCGGAAAGGTACTTACTTCCGATGCAAGTGGGTTGGGGAGTTGGCAATCACCGCCCTCTGGAGTACCGAGCGGTTATTCAATTATTGGTCCTTCATTAACTCCCCCATCTGGATATACTTATATTGGATCTTTTGATACGGCGGAAATTTGGACAGCAAAGAATTCTTCTTTAGATGATTTTGATCGTAACAATATTGGCGGCGCATTAGTGAATAATGTGATTTACGCCATCGGTGGATATTATAATAGCGCTTGGTATAACACTAATCTTGCCTATGATATAGTCACAAATAGTTGGACAACTAAAGCGCAAATGCCTACCGGAAAACAGGATTTCGGAATTGCTGTAGTAAATAATATTATTTACACAATCGGCGGAGATGTGTGGGTTTCTGGTTTCTCTAGTGGACCAACCAATAAAAACGAAGCTTATGATCCAAGTACTAATACTTGGACAATAAAAAACCCAATGACTCAGGCAAGAAGTGGAAATCGAGCAGTCGCATTTAACGATATTATTTATGTTATTGGCGGACAACCAACAAGCGCTCCATCAAATGAAGCCTATAATCCGGCTACCGATACTTGGTCCAGTAAAGCAGCTATGTGGCCTCATGTGAGAAGTTTTGGAACAACTATTGCTAATAATGGATCTAGTGACGTCATTTATATTATTGGCGGTTATGACACTGATTTCCAAAATTGTGGCACTGGGTATTGCTCGGCAATTCAATATTATAATCCAGTTACGGATTCTTGGACTTGGGGTGCTGGTGATGGGTTACCCAATGGAAGGGCCTACGCCGCTGCTGCTACTGTTAATAATAAGATTTATATATTTGGCGGTTTACCTAATGGTGGTGGGTCAAATGCTGATGTTTTCATTTATAATCCAACCTATGGCGACTTATCTTCGGGGGTTCCTTTAAGAATACCAAAAACAACTCCAACTGCCGTTGCTGCCAATGGAACAATTTATGTGTTTGGTGGATGGTGGTCAAATATGGGAAGCGGATTCACTGGCCTCGAGGCAATTACTCCCTCTCGCACTCTTTACCTCCACCAGAAAAATTAAGTATGAAAATGAAAACTAGAATTGGAGTCCTACTTATTATTGGAGTAGTGGTTTTTGGGTTATTCATCTTGCTCAAACCAAAAAAATCTTTGCAAACCGACTTGCCCACTTCTCCCGAGAATTTAATTCTTACTCTTGTCAAAAACGATAATCAAGTATCAATTTCTGATCAAGATATTACTTTTTTTAAAGCTCAAAAAGATTGTTATGTAGCTGAATCATCCCAAATAACATCAGATGAAGTTGCTATTATTAATTTTATTGAACAGATTTTATATTCTTTTACTGCGGCTGATTTGAATCTCTTAAATGATATTGATATGGCTGGAGAATCTAAACGAATTGATGAAGAAACTCAATCTCCAGATATATTAAAGTGCATTAAAAATGTTTATCGCGATTACAATCGAGGTTATATTGATTTTTTTGTTGCCCCGGGGATTATTAATCGCGTAGTACATAAGCATTTTAGCGTAGATGCAGAAATTCAGAAAAAATCGCGGGAAAAAATCGAAGAAATAAAACAACAAATTTTATCTCAACCAGATGATTTTATATCAATAGGCAAGTCTTTTGACGCCTACCAACGCATTACTTACCCGCCAACACCATCGGTCCAATCCAATCCAAATGATCCATTAGTTAAAAATGTTCTAACGCAATTAAAACCCAATGAAATTTTCCCAAATATTATTGAGGACGATTTCAGTTATCGAATCGTTAAACTTGTTAAAATAGAAACAATTAAAAACGTTGCAACTTACACATTCGATTCTATTACAATATTAAAAATACCTTTTGACCCATGGTTTAAAGATTTAAATAAAGACGTGCGTATTTATGTGTACGACAAAAAATTGTACGAACAAATCAAGCAAAAATATCCGGAAATTTGGTGGGTTGATCAACTTACAAGAGAAATCTCTGTAGATCTTTTTGATCTCGAGCAAGCCACGCTGCATTAGAACGCACCCTCTCTAATACTTGTTGAATGGTCCGTTCTGCTCCGGGCGCCTTGTGAGTCCGGAAAAACTGTTGGATTTCTTTTGCTCTTGCTTCGGTCCGAAAGATATTAGTTAATTGCGCTAAGCGGGTAAGAAAATGCCCGCCTTGTCCGTAACGTTTCAAAAATTCCTGCCAATGCGTTTGGATAAAACCCCAAGCTAATTCTTCTCCGTGTGGATTCCACATTACATGACTAATAACCGACACGGAATCTTGCAATCGCACCTCGGATGATAGGGAAAATTCTAATGTTTTTTGTAATAGTTTTTCCTCCGGAAATAATCCTAACGCGGCCGCCAGACGGTTTTGTTCTTCGGACATACTGACTTGACGATACAGATCCAGTATTTGCTGGTATTCTTTTGTCCCGCCATTTTCTGCTACTAAAGCGTATATCAAACCGCGAAAATCCGGGTCAATTTTTTTTGGATGACGGAATAAAGATTGCGCTTTTTTTATAGTAGCGGCATCGCCATAAAAACCAAAATTAGAAAGCGCCAAATTTCGGAGCAGCGTATCAATATGCTGCTCTTTTTTCTGCTTCTGCCAATTCATGCGGTCAGCCAATGTTGAAAAAATGTTGCGGGCAAATTTTTTGTATTCGCCAGAAAACGGTTGGTGCGCAAGTAAGGAATTCAAGCGGCTCAAATTGCTGGCAATTTCTGACCACACCGTGTAATTATCTTCCGACCGATACGCATCTAGCAACATCAATACCTCGGAGGTTTTAGATTGTCCGGATTCCGTCAAAGCAAAAGCGTCGCGAATAATACCCAAACGATCCGCTGCCGGCAGTTCTCTATTTTTAATTGCCGGCTGGAATTGCAAAAGCCATTCCTTCGGATAATCTACCCGCGCCAAACTGGTTTCGCCGGCATTGAATTTAATCCAGCCGTCTTTTGGTATCGCCAAATCCCCTTTCTGCTTTTTTAAAAAATACATCTCCGGAACGCCGGAAGTCTCCCGCCGGATTCTTATCGGAATCGACCAGATCATTTTGTCTTTGCTGGCAGCGCGCGATAACGGACTAGAAAAAAATCGAGATTGCTCTACTGTTATGCTTGCCATTTTTTGCTTGATGTTTAAAATCGGATAACCGGGCTTTCGCGTCCAATTATCCATAATTTCTTTCACCGGTTTGCCGGATGCATGTTCCAAAGCAAACCATAAATCATCGGTGGTCGCGTTACTGTAACTGTGCCGTTTCAAATAATGCCGCAAGCCGTTCCGAAAATCTTTTTCTCCTAAATAACTGGCCAACATACGAATCACGCTTGCTCCTTTGGAATAACTCACTGCGTCAAAAATTTCGTCAATTTCATTTGGATGGTGTACAGCGATTTCAATCGGGTGAGTATTTTGAAGCGCGTCTAAACGCAAGGCACTACCTAAATCCGCAGTCACGAATTGCGTCCAAATATCCCATTCGGGGAAAAGATGGTCTACGGCAAGATACTCTATATATGAAGCAAAGCCCTCATTTAGCCATAAATGCGTCCACCATTCCATCGTTACTAAATTACCAAACCATTGATGCGCTAACTCATGAGCAATAACTAACGCGACCCATTGTTTGGTATGCGCCGAGGAGTGTTCCGGATCTACTAATAGCGCTGCTTCGCGATAAGTAATCGCACCCCAGTTTTCCATGGCGCCGGAAGAAAAATCCGGAATAGCAATCAAATCCAACACCGGCAAGGGATACGGAATAGCGAAATACTCATTAAAAAAAGAAAGGGTCTTGATTGCGACTTCTAAAGCAAAATGCGCTTGTTTTTTCTTTCCGGGAGTTGTAAACACGCGCACCAGCACTCCTTCTTTCGTTTTACCTTCTACATATTCAAACTCGCCAACGATAAACGCCAAAAGATAGGTAGACATTTTCGGCGTGGGAGCGAAACGCATTATTTTATATCCGGATTCATGCTCCTGAACTTCGGTCGGAATTGTATTGGAAATCGCGGTGCAATGATCGGGAACCATCAAAGTAACGTCAAAAACCGCTTTGGCGGCCGGTTCATCCACGCAAGGAAACGCCCGCCGCGCGTCCGTGGATTCAAATTGCGTGGTTGCCATCCAACACTCTTTTCCATCCTTTAAATAACGGCTTCGATAAAATCCTCGCATGTGTTCGTTTAAAACCCCATTAAACTTGAGTGACAACTCCCCTTTTCCCACGGGTAATAATTTAGCAAAAGAAAAAGTGACGGTTTCTTTTTTAGCATCATATTTAATGGACTGGGCTTTAATTTTTTCGGTGGTATTCGTAAAAATCACTGCTTCAATTTTTAACTCTTTGGCATGAAGCGTGATGGTTTTAATCGGGATATCCAATGCCAATTCAATCTTTTCTTTGCCTTCAAAATTAAATGTTTTGAAATCCGGCTTCAGAAAAATTTCATAGCAAATCGGCACGGTATGGGACGGTAAACGAACTTGTTTCTTCATATTAGTAATATTCTTTATTCTCTAAATGAATCATTGCCATCATGATTGCCTGTTTCGTATAATCTTTGCGAGTAATCCGGCCCTTGGTCAGTAAACCGATCATTCCCTCCGCAGAACCGATATCCTGATTTTGAGTGATACCAGATTGATGTAGCGCGCCGTCTAAATCCAAATTGTCCGCAAAAACACGCTGAATTACTATCGGCGGGCATTCTAATGCCGGAGAAAGGCCGAGATGAAATCTCTGGCCGTCGTAAATCGCGCATACCGTAAAATCCATGTAACCGGTTTTAGTGTTCGGTACTTGCATCAAGCCCGATTCTATACCAAAACTATAATCGCAGTTTTGGAATACGATTTTCGCCCGATGCAATGCCCCGCGGACAGTTTCCTCCATTGATTTCGGTTGCTCAGAAACAGCAGATTGAATACTCATCCCTTCCACTGCCGCATTTTTAAAATCCTGATATAAATCAAGTGCTTCCTTAACGGCGCTAACTTTGATATTATTTTTTGAGCCGACGTTGATTTTCATAGAATGAGTCTTATAATACTATCAGCAACTTACCACTTTTCTCAAGGAGGAACGTATGGGTCAATCCGAACTATCTGAGATTGAAAAGTTCAAATTAGCCGTAATCTCTGTTGAAAAAGTTTCTGATCAGGAAGTAGAAAAGCATTTTTTAAGCCTTCCCATAACTAACGACGCCGATCTGCACGAAGCCATTGGAGTTTTACACATGCATCGCCCGGTGATTCACGCGAAACTTCTGAGTTCATACCAAAAAACCGCCCCATAAAGGCGGTTTTTTATGACTCATCCAGAATAATCCGTTTCTTAAACGCGCCTCGTTCTTCGCGTTTCTTTTTTTGGACTTCCACTACTTGTTCAATATTCCATCCCTTCACTTCCAAGATTGCGGTAATCACTTCAAAAATATCCGCCATCTCGTCAAGATTTTCGGCTTCTAGAAATTCTTGCACTTCTTCCTGAAGTTTTTCTTCCAGTTTCTGGCAATACTCTTTATCATCCGCAATATGTGTTATCGCCTGTCCGCCTTTTTTCTTAATAATGTCCGGAATATTATCACGAACGAGTTTGTTATACCTAGTTGCCATGGCATTTTTTATATTTCTTCCCCGATCCGCACGGGCAAGGATCGTTTCTGCCGACTTTCTCGGAATTTTGAGCTGGTACTTTCAATTGCGATGGAGTTTGGGCCATAACCGGAGCATCTTTTAGCTTTTCGTTATTCTCCGCGTACCATTTGTCAAAATCCTCGTTTAATTGCCGAAATGCGATGTGGCTTTCTTTTCGGTATTCCACCAGCGGATCATGCTGGGCATAGGCGCGCAGCCGAACCGATTCCCGAATCGCTTCCATATGTTCCAAGTGATTCATCCATAATAAATCCAACGTGCCCAGAATTTGCGGATGCGCTCCTTTTTCCATTAATTCCCGCCGTTTCTGATACACCGATAATCGCTGCTTGTTCAAAATATCGTCATATTCCAATAAATGTTTCCGGGCGTCAAAATTGAATCCTTCTACTTTGGCCTGCGCTTGCGATACCGCGCGGCTGACAATACCGGATTCAATCGGCATATCGTCCGGGACATTGAGCGTTCCCATCAGTTTTTGAATCCGCTCTCCGCCGAAAATCCGCATCAAATCATCTTCCAATGATAAAAAGAATTGGGTAGAACCCGGATCGCCTTGGCGGCCGGATCGGCCCCGAAGCTGATTATCAATCCTCCGCGCTTCGTGACGTTCCGTGCCAATCACGTGCAAACCGCCCAGATCTTTAATTTTCTCCGCGGCAATCGGATCCGGCGGATTGCCGCCAAGCACAATGTCCACACCTCGGCCGGCGAGGTTGGTTGCCACCGTCACCGCGCCATTGCGACCGGCTTGGGCGATAATTAAACCTTCCCGTTCGTGGTTCTTGGCGTTTAAAGTTTCGTGGCGAATGCCGGCTAAGGATAACTGGCGAGATAACTGTTCATTTTTTTCAATAGAAACTGTGCCGATTAAAATCGGCTGGCCTTTGTTCTGCCGGTCTTTAATGTCCGCTACTAAGGCATTAAATTTTGCTTCTCCGTTTTTATAAATTAAATCACCCAAATCTTTCCGCTGAATTGGGCGGTTGGTCGGAATCGTAATAACTTTCAAGCCGTACACTTTATCAAATTCTTCCGCGGAAGTTTGCGCCGTGCCGGTCATGCCGGCCAGTTTTTTATACATCCGGAAATAATTTTGGATAGTAATTTGCGCGTATGTCCGCGATTCATTTTGGATCGCAACGCTTTCTTTGGCTTCAATCGCCTGGTGCAATCCGCCGGAATAGCGCCGGCCCAGCATCAACCGGCCGGTAAATTGGTCCACAATAATGATTTCGTTATTTTTCACCACATAATCACGGTCCCGTTTAAAAAGCCCGTACGCTTTCAGCGTTTCTTGCAGATAATGCGTCAGGCGCAAATTTTCCGGCGCGTAAAGATTTTCAATCTTCAGCGCTTTTTCAATTTTGTTAATGCCCGTTTCCGTGATGTCGGCGGATTTTAATTTTTCGTCAATAATATAATCTTCCTCAATTTTCAAAGTCGCAACCAATCGGGAAAAGATTTTATAATAATCGCTGGATTCCGCGTCCGGAGCGGAAATAATCAGCGGCGTCCGGGCTTCATCAATCAGGATACTGTCAATTTCATCAATCACCGCGAAGTAGTGTTCCCGCTGGGTCTGTTGCTCCCTGGAATACGCCAAATTGTCCCGTAAATAGTCAAAACCGAACTCATGGTTGGTCCCATAGGTAATGTCCGCTAAATAGGCCTCTTTTCGCGAAATTGGGCGTAAATAGGCCTCCTGGACCCGGAAACTACCGGTCATATCCCGTTCCTTGTCTACCAGCGTTTCTTGCCCTTCCGGGATCTTCCAGTGGGGGTCGTACATCAATGCTCCTTCGTGTATCAGACAAGCCACTTTTAAACCGAGTGCGTCGTAGATTTGACCCATCCAAACTGCGTCGCGTTTGGCGAGATATTCATTAACCGTTACAACATGCACTCCTTTTTTTGCCAGCGCGTTAAAATAAATCGCCGTTGTGGAAGCCAGAGTTTTTCCCTCGCCAGTGGCCATTTCCGCAATTTTTCCTTGATGCAAAGTAACACCGCCGATTAATTGCACGTCAAAATGCCGCTGTTTCAAAGTGCGTTTCGCCGCTTCCCGAACCAAAGCAAAAGCTTGATGCAAATCCTCTTCTTGCCCACCCCGTTCTATTAAGCTCTGGCTTTGGGAAAGCAATTGATTGTTGTCTAATTTTTCTATATCCGGTTCCAGGGCATTGATTTTTGCCACCATGTCTTTCAACGGCTTAGTCGGATCAAAAATAAAATTGAGGAATTTCATAGAGAAACAAAAACAAGCTGACGCTTGTAATGATGTTTTAGTATACCCGATTTTGACGGAGAAATCTAATGTTCGGTGGCCTTTTCTTTCAAGCGAACAATTTCATTTTTTAGCCGGTCTTTGGCCCGATCTATGGCAGTATGAATTTCGTTATTCGTCTCTTCCACCCGAAGTACTTTATGGGGCAAATCCATATTCACCTCCGCATAAAATATTTCTCCTTTTTGATGATGCTTAGTAGTTTTGCTGACTTCCACTCGGGTAATGACGGAATTGTCTTTATCCCAGCGTTTAATAAAACGGTCCAGTCCGCCAATCTTTTCTTCAATAAATTTTGTTAGCGACGGAGTAAGTTCGAATCCTTTGGCTTCAATTTGAATGCGCATAATTAATTTTTAATTTAAATATTATTAAGCCGCCTAAGGGGCTATAAGTGGTTGAACTCCAATTCTATTTGTAATTAGTGAGCTGCACATCCTTATAGCCCCCTAGATGGCCTACCGCTCTATTACAGTATAAAGTACCGCCTTAAAAACTCAAAACCCCCTTGCGGGGGCGTTGAGCCAAATAGACTTGAGGCATTCCTTAGTCGATATCATCGTTAAGGAATACTCACTCACTAATGTAACTAGTATAGCATACTCTGTTTTAAATTGCAAATTTTATTTCTTAAACACAATAAACTTCATTCCTAAAAAATTCCAAACTAGAGAAATCGCAACGGAAGATAACGCGCCGATATTCGCCCATTGTTCCGGAGAAAAATCTCCCCGAATGCCAATAACATTCACTATGAAGAGCGCCGAACTGATATTAATTGCCGCTCCAATCACGTTTACAAACACAAATTTAGTAAACTCCATTGTTTTCTCTTGGGATTCAGAATGAAATGTCCAATTACGATTCCAAAGATAACTGTTTGTGACTCCAAACATAAAGGAAATGGACTTAAATAATCCGTATTGCCAACCGCTCGCAATGCCGGTTAGATAAATCAAAAAATTCAAAACACCCAAATCTACCATTGCGTTGGAGCCGCCTACAATGCCGAACTTCACGAATTGCAGTATCCAAGTAAACCAGCGACTTAAACCGTACGCCACTAGGTAACCCGCCGGGGTAAAAATTGTTAAACCAATCACCGTCGCGAATACAGTGAATGCATTCACTGGATAAATATCTAGATGATAAATCGTAGGTAGGGCCAAAATACCGGCAAAGAAACCAATAAAAACACTGACCCTAAGGTCACGGCGATTAAGAGTTAGCCACATATTATCTAATTTCGTAAGTCACCGTCACATTCACTGTAACTTCTTGGGTTCCAGGTTCAATAGTGGGCGCAATCGCCGACGTCATTACATCACCACCCTTGCCATACTCCGCTCCCGCAAAACGGCCAATTGGATAACCGCCCTGATTTTCAGAAAAAGTCACCACTCTTTTAATCCGGACCTTATTTTGTTTCGCCATTGCTTTAGCCTTGGCATAGGCTTTTTCAAAAGCTTCTTGCCGAGCGTCATTGAGATATCGGTCCTGGTCTTCCACTTCAAAAGTTAATCCGCTAATTTGATTAATGCCAAGATTTGGCAATCCACCCAAAATTTTCCCAATTTTAGCAAAATCTCGAATCTTGACGAAAATTGTTTGAGTTAGCGTATAGCCGCTGATAAAACTCCGCCTTTTAGTTTCATCGTATTCATATCGCGGGCTTAAATCGTAACCAGCAGTTTTGATATCCTTGGATTCAATATTTTGAGTTTTTAAGTAATCAATCGCTTTATTGATTTTACTATTATTGTCTTCCGCTAATTTTTCCGGGTCCATACCTTCGCTGACAACGGAAAAAGAAAACTTCGCGATATCCGGAGATACGGTAGTCTTTCCTTCCGCGCTGACATAAATAGTGCGCGCCGGAAATAAAGAATTATTATAGCGGCGCAAACTTAAGGCGCTCAATCCACCAAGAATAATAATCACGACTAATGTAACGTTTAATAATTTCCAAAACCAAGCTTTTGTTGTATCCATAAATATAATTTAATTTTTAATGCAATTATTCGGCAACTGCGACGATTGCCTTAACTTCTTCTTTAGTAAGACTCGCTCCGCCGATAAGGGCGCCGTCTATTACTTTTGATTGTATATAATTTTTAATATTTTTGGAATTCACAGATCCGCCATATAAAATGCGCGGTTTCATTTTATAATTTTTATTCATAAAATCTTTAATGAAGATAATTGTGGTTTCTGCATCTTCTGGGGTTTCCGGCATACCCGTGCCGATTGCCCACACTGGTTCATAAGCGATATACAATTCGCGCTTTTTCAAACTGACATTAGAAACAATTAGCGATACGCCAACTTCTAATTGCCGCTCCAGCACGTTTTCTGTTTCTCCCCGCTCCTTCTCTGTTTTGGTTTCCCCAACACATAAAATCGGTGTCAATCCGGTTTCCAAAGCGGTTTTTAATTTCCGAGCGACAATCGCATCGGTTTCCCCAAGCGCCTGTCGCCGCTCCGAATGGCCGACAATTACGTGAGTTACGCCTAAGTTTTTCAATTCTTCTCCCGATACTTCGCCGGTATAAGCGCTTCCATCTTCTTCCGGATTTTTCCAAAATAAATCTTGCGCTCCCAATCCAGCCTGGCGCAGAACTTTCTTCGCTTCTTCTAAAAAGACAAATGGGGGGAAGATAATAGCCTGAGGAAAGTCACTTGCTTTTGCCAGTGCCAACGCAGCATCAATTTTTTTCGGGTTCATTTTCCAATTAAAAGCCAAAGTTTTTTTCATTTTTGAATGGTATCGCGCTTAAATAACCGTTGCAATATCTTTTTAATTCTCTGCCGATCTTCCGGGGTTTTAAGTATGTGCAAAATGCTCGGAGCGATAGAAAGAAGAATAATGCCGATAATAATTGGCAATAAATAAGCATCAATGCCCGGAATAACGCTACCAAGGGTATAACCGAGCACGGGCATGCCAATGCCCCATAAAATGCCGCCAATAATATTGTAAGAAAAAAAGGTGGCGTAATTCATTTTTCCTACTCCAGCAAGAATGGGCGCAAAGGTTCTGACTCCTGGCAAAAATCTCGCGAGAATAATCGTTTTCTTTCCATGCGCATCATAAAACCGGCTCGCTCTTTCTAAATTATCTTTATGGAAAAAAAGTGAATCTTCCCGATTAAAAATCATTGGACCGACTTTTTTCCCGAACGCATA
Organism: Minisyncoccota bacterium; assembly: GCA_036517155.1. Lineage (GTDB taxonomy): Bacteria > Patescibacteriota > Minisyncoccia > UBA6257 > 02-FULL-45-10c > DATDXY01. Next base: position 19,930 of record DATDXY010000003.1, on the reverse strand, counting down.
ACCAACATTATCGCCAAGCACGGCGGCAATAAATACAATAACGATTAAAAGTCCGATATTAAAAACTCCTTGAGAAGCCAGAAATCCAGCGGTAAATAACAAACTGTCTCCCGGGAAAAAAAATCCGACAAAAAGTCCGGATTCGGCAAAGACCACCGCTCCTAAACCGATATATCCAGCCGTTGTGATAAAAGAAACTAAATCGAACATATTTATTTGAGTATCTCCACTGCCTGATCCGGATCAATCACGTTAATTTCTATTCCGGTTCCCAATTCAAAACCGGCATTGGTTGTAACTTTCGGGATCACTTCAATGTGCCAATGATACATGGAATACTTTTTTTTGTCTTGAATTGGCGCTGTATGCACAAAAAAATTATAATCCGGATCTCGTAGTTTCTTTACATAACGTTGCAAAGTATATTGAAGGGCCATCACAATGTGTGACAATAAAATATCCGAGACTTCTTCAAAATAGGAAGAATGTTTTTTGGGATAAATTCTAATTTCAAATGGATTTTTAGAAACAAAAGGCGCGTAAGCAACTACGATATCGTCTTCATAAAGAATCCGTTTTTTCTGCGTTAATTCCCATTCCAGCATTACGCAATGAACGCATTTGGAATGAGTTTGAGAATATTTCAATGAACCCAATAAAGAATGCATTACGTCTGGGGGAATGATGGGCGTAGCGATTATTTGATAATGCGGATGATACATGGAAGCGCCGGCCGTTGGGCCCCAATTATGAAAGAAAGATGCGTAAGCTAGGCATTGATCACTTAAAAACATCTGGTAACGCTCTCGGAACGCCCGGAAGATCTGGGTGGCCGCCAATGAGTCTAATTGGGAAAAATTACGGTTATGGTCGCGCGTTACGATTAAATCGTGATGGCCAGCCGCTTCGGTAATCGCATACGGCCCATCGGTACCGATGGAGACGCATTTATTTTCGTGAGTAAAGGCCGGATACCGATTTTGGATAATTTGTAGTTGCCAATCACCAGCATCTTGATAGATCAAAATCGGTTTTCCATGACCGCTTTTTTGCAAATCTTCAAATGGACAGGTACGTACCGGCGCAATTTTTCTTTTTACCCGTTTTTTCAACGCTTGCAGATGCGCTTTCGCGCGGCCAGGGGCGATGGCAATCCAATCACCAGATACTATATCTTGTCGTAATTGAGAATTCATAATGTTTTTGCTAACCGATTATAATAATACCACTCCAAGATATCTTTCCCAACTGGAACCGCATTCAAACTCCCCTCTTTCGCGTCTTCAATTAAAATTAAAATTGCGATTTCTGGTTTTTCCGCTGGTTCGTAACCGATAAAAAACGCATTGGTCTTGGTATTATTGGATATCTGGGCGCTGCCGGTTTTCCCAGCTGCTGGAATCGGCAGATTATACAGTAAATTTGCCGTGCCGTAAGGCTTGGCAACGGCGTCAATCATTCCCCGCCGAGCTTCTTTCAAATATGGCTCCAGGGAAGAATTATTCAATAATATTTCGGATTGGTTTTCCGCTACTACAATGCCAGCGGTATTGGTAATTTTTTGCATTATAAACGGCCGGTAAAAATAACCGCCATTGGCGATGGAAGCAACTTGGCTTAGCATTTGAATCGGCGTTACCAATAAATCCCCTTGACCGATTGTCACGTTATAAGTATCGCCAATACGCCAAATATCATTTTTATTTTTTTCCTTTTGTTCTGGATCCGGCAAAGAACCGGCAATTTCTGAATCCAAGTCAATATGAGTTTTTTGCCCCAACCCGAATTTTTGCCAATATTCTTTCAGCCGGGCAATCCCCAGTCCTCGGATATTTTCAAAACCGCCGCCTACCGCATAAAAATAAATATTGCTGGAGCGCGCAAGCGCGGAATGCAAATCCACCCAACCGTGCGGTTTCCAATCCAAAAAACGGCTGGGATTTTCTGGATTATAAGGATTGGGAATTTCAATGTATCCCTTGGAAAATACTTGAGATTCTGTAGTAACCACTCCTTCGGCTAATCCCGCCACGGCCACCATCGGCTTAATGACTGATCCCGGAGAGTAAGCGCCAGAAATTGCCCGGTTAAAAAGCGGCTGGGAACTGGAACGCAGCAATTGCACTCTATTTTCGTTTTTAGTTGAGTCATTAAATACATTGCTGTCAAAAGAAGGCAAACTGACCAAGGCAAGAACTTCTCCATTACGAGGATCTAATGCTATTCCTACGCCAGCCTTTCTTCCTAATAAGGATAATTGATTTTCCAAACGCTGATACACGTATTTCTGTAATTTGCCATCAATGGTCGTATGCAAATCATTTCCATTTTCCGCATTGGTTATCAATTTCGTGTCTATTTTTTCCCCAACGGCATTTCTAAAAATAATGGATTTACCATCTGTCCCGCGTAATACCGAATCATATGAAGATTCCAGTCCAGTTTTACCAATTACTTCATTAGCTTTTCCGGGACCGGTATAACCAATCAAATGGGCAAACGCCAGACCATCGAAGTAATGCCGCTTATAATCATTAATAAATTCGACTCCTTCAAAATTAAGGCTCTTTAACAGCACCACTTTTTCCGGCGAAAGATTCCGGGCAATCAATAAAGCGGAATTATTTTCTAGGTTAAGATTTTTTAATTGCGCTTGCAATTCCGATGCTGAAATTTCCAATACTTCCGCCACTCGCCAAACATCATTTAATTTTACCGATATGCTAAAAGTAGGGATATTTTCTACCAGCGGTTCGCCGAATCGATCATAAATAATGCCTCGGGCGGATGGCGATAAAATTTCTTTTCCGACATTCGCTTCCGCTCGAATAACATAAAAATCGCCTCGGGTTCTATTTAAAAACCAAGTTCTGCCCAATACCACTCCACCAAATAAAACCACTGCCAGAATAATCAGTACAAATGTCCTGCGAGACAAGGGCAGTTCTAGCGCGTCTAAATCTCCTTGCGATAAGGTTTCTATTGATTCTTCAATAAAAAAATCTTCTTGAAATGCCATAGCATTATATGATGCGCAGTATAACGTACATGATACCGCCCATAGCAATAGTAGATCCAATTTCCAACGCAACACTGACCGTATGAGTTCCCAAGAATACCGGGTCAACCATTAAGTAAAAAAATATAATGCCTAAAATGATTAATAAACAACTGTTCAAAAACGTACGCCAGCGCAACCAACGATTAAGATAAAAAAAAGTGATTCCTAGGCCGCCAATTTTTAATATCTCAAAAGAAATCGGCAAGGGCATACTCATTATGAAAAGCGCCGGAAAAATAAATAACAGATACCAACCAATGGTTTCTAAGAAAATCGGCGCGATTCCCAGTATTGCAAAAATAAAATTTACTTTTATACCAAATAACTGGAAATTATCGGTGTGTTGAAAAAAATTCCCTATTACCAACATCGCGCTCAGGGTAAGATAAGATTTAAATTTTTGGGAGGTAATTAGTGATAACATAGACCTCATTTACGTCTCCCAAATTATAACCTAGCCGCGCTTCCGCTTTTTTAAAATAATCATTGGAGGTTTCTAAAAAAGAGCCTAATGTTCCCAATGATAATCCGTATGGAAATTGCACTCCGGCGCTCACAATCGCTTCCCCGGTGGATATTTTTTTATCTTTAATCAAACTTATAATTGGTGTGTTCCCTCCCTCAAACAAACCCTCTTCTTGCGAGGCGCCAATGCGAACTGCTACTTTAAAGTTTGGATCAAAAACTGTCCGAACCGCGCTATATTTTTGCCAAACTTCAGTAATTTGTCCAAGCAAAATTTCCGGTTCTAGCGTAACCGTCATACCGATTACAATTCCCTGTTCTGCGCCTTGAGTAATATATAAAATCTTTTGATTATTGAATGGAAAACTGGAATATACTTGAGCGGGCCGATAGTGCAAATTGCGCACTATCGTTTCTGGACTGGAATCGTTCAATTTGCCTAATTGTTGCCGTAAGCTGGCATTTTCAATGCGCAACTGGGTTAACTCTGAACGGCTGGCAGTTCTAAACCAAGCCAGTAATGGCGCTTTAAATGTAATGCCTATAAACAGGCTCACGACTCCGAAACCGAGCACTGTGAAATAACCAAAGTTCCGCAAAAAATTAAATATTAATTTCCCGAGGCCGAAGCGGATTATTAACGATAGCGTAATACTTTTCAAATTGCTCCGTAATCACTCCAGTACCGCGAGCTACGCAAGTTAAAGGATCATCTACAATAGTAGTCGCGACAGTAAGGTCTTTTTGAATCAATCGATCAATGCCTTTTAATAGACTTCCACCGCCGCATAAATACATACCCCGCTTTAAGATATCGCCAACCAATTCCGGCGGTGTAGTTTCAATAACCTCTCGAATGGCATCCACAATAATCCGCAATGATTTAGAAATTGCTGATCGAACATGCGCTTCTTTCACTAGGATTTCCCGCGGCAAACCAGTGACCATATCCCGTCCACGAATGGCTAGTTCTGCTTTTTGATCAATGGCAATAGCGGTACCAATAACCATTTTTAATTCTTCCGCGGTCGGATCGCCAATAATCAGTTTAAATTCATCGCGAACAAAACGGATAATATCTTCATTTAATTTATCTCCGGCGATTTTCAAACTTTTCGCGGTAACAATGCCGCCCATGGAAATAATCGCGATTTCCGTCGTGCCGCCGCCAATATCAATAATCAAATTTGCGGTTGGTTCGTGCACGGGCAATCGTGCGCCAATAGCAGCAGCGAGCGGCTCCTCAATAACATAGGCCCTACTTACGCCTGCGCCGACTACCGCATCTTCCACAGACTTTCTCTCCACCTCGGTTAAATTGCTGGGCACACCAATAATTGCCCGTTGATAATTTAAAATTGATCTAAAACCGCCAAGTTTTTTTAAAAATTCCCGAATCATCGCTTGCGTCATTTCAAAATCGGAAATTACGCCGTTAATTAATGGCCGAACAACTGTAATATGCGTTGGGGTACGGCCAACCATTTTTTTTGCTTCCTCGCCAATTGCGAGCACTTGTCCGGTTTTATTATTAACAGCCGCCACCGAAGGTTCGTTTACAACTATGCCGCGACCGGAAAGATACACGAGAGAATTGGCTGTGCCTAAATCAATGCCAATATTTTTTGAAAAATAATTAAAAAGTTTCATTGGATTAGTGAATATGTTTTTCCATTACCAATCGTTGTTTCAAATCGGCTAACAATTTCTTCGAATCTATTAGACGGCTTTCTTTTTCCGCGCGTTGCTTTACTTCTATTTTTTTCTGGGCAACAGTTTTATCGCTGATTATCACTCGCCACGGAATTCCCAGCAAATCGGCATCGTTCAGCTTTTCACCCGCCATACAACCCCTTTCGTCGTAGAGTACCGATAAACTAGACTTTTGTCTAATCATTTTATAAAGTCGTTCGGCCGCGGTTTTTACTTTCGGCGAATCGCCTAATTGGATAATGTGAACAAAAAATGGTGCCACCGCTTCCGGCCAAAGAATGCCTTTGGCGTCGTTATATTCTTCAACGATCGTCCCCAATATGCGAGTGGGACCAATACCATAAGACCCCATTACTACCGGGTGTCGCGCTCCCTGGGCATCCAAATAATTCAAATTAAAAGCTTCTGAGAATTTTACTCCCAGTTTAAAGACATTTCCAACTTCAATTGCCCGGTCAGATTTAATTTCGGCATTGCAATCTTTATGCGCCGCTTCATTATAGATTTCTTTATTTTGGGCAAATTTGCACTTTCGGCAATAATACACCGTGTCTTCTCCGGCGGGATTCAAAACCTGAAACTCGTGGGTGTATTCTTTGGTAAAAGCGCCGCCGCCTGCTTCCGTCAGCACCGTTTTTAACCCTACCCGTTTAAAAATTTTATCGTAAGCGCCGATAACTTTTTGATAAAACGCATTCAAGTCATTCGCATTGGCATGAAAACTGTATAAATCTTTCATTAAAAACTCCCGCCCACGCAAGAGACCGGCTTGCGCTCGAGTTTCCGCGCGGAACTTGGTTTGAATCTGATAAACTGCTTTCGGCAAATCTTTATAGGAACTGATAAAATTGGTCGCAATGGCGCTGATAACTTCTTCATGGGTCCAACCCAAACCATATTCCAAATTCGCTCCGGTTTTATAAATCACATCCACATCCCAGCGTTTAGACTGTTCCCAATATTTTTTCTGTATCAAAGTCGGCATCAGCAATTCCTGTCCGTCAATCGCGTGCATTTCTTCCCGGATAATCCGGTTGATTTTTTCCAAGACCAGAAAACCCAGCGGTAATAAAGAATACACTCCTGCCGAAGATTTATTCACGAACCCGCCGCGAATCAATAATTGGGCGTTTTTGGTTTCCTCTCCTTCTGGCGCATGGCGGATGGTTTTCGTAAACAATTGGGACTGCAACATAAACAATACAGCAATTTTATCACAAAATTGCTTTGTACAAAATACTACTAGCTACGCTCCGCCTCTGTGCCTATCGGCACCGGTAGTTCATTTTCTCCAGCGGAAAATGACTACTCTAGACTCTCGGCAGAAAATCCCTTACGGGAACCAAGCTTTTCTGCCTCCGAGACTTGCCGTACGACACAAAGGCGGATCGCCTTCAAGACCCGTTCCTGTGTTGACGAACGCATCCCGAGCGGGAGACCGCGAGTTCGTTCGTTTGGATTTTCGGGAGTGTAACGTCAAGAGCTATTGCCGGAAATCCAAACGGAGATAACAAACGAAGCAGGTCGCGAGTGGTAAGAGAGGGAATACAGGAAGGGGTGAAAGTAAACTAAAAAAGCCGAGCGATGTCTTTGATTGTCACCGAGATAATCAAAAGCAATAAGAAAGCAAAACCGATACTGTTAGCGATGACTTCAGTTTTCAGGGTTAATGGTTTGCCTTTTATTTTTTCAATCAGCAGTAAAAATAATTTTCCGCCATCCAGGGCTGGAATCGGAATCAGGTTGAAGATCGCCAGATTTAAAGAAATCAAAGAAAGCAGTTGGAAAAAATACGGCAGACCCAATTTAGTTTGTTCCACAGCAACATTGACGATTCCCACCGGACCAACAAAATTATTTAACATGCTCCAATCGGAAAAAATTCCGATAAAGAGCTGAATTAATCCCATAAAAATTCCAGCACATATAATCAATGAATTTTTTAACGCCGCGCCGAAACTCTGTATGAAGTTCAATTGCGGCATACCAGTTTCCACCAAAAAAACACCAAGATTACCCTCGCCCCTAGGAACAACAACGCGTGGAATTATCGGAATAGTTAAAATTTCTTTGCCACGCTGAATTTTCATCATCACTTCCTGGCCGCCATGACTATCTAGAAATCCAACTAATTGATCCCGGCTTGAGAAATCTAATAATCGATCACCCGTCAGAAGACCAGAAGATTCCGCAATGCTTTGCTCTTGAATGTCAGTAATAACTAATGACTGGGGAATGCCAATCATATATACCACCGCTAATAAAAACCAACCGATAATAAAATTCATTCCTATACCGGCGCCGATAATTAATGCTCGTTTCCATAAGGCCTGTTTTCGAAAGTTTCGCGTATCTGGAACTGTGGCGCCATCCGATTCTTTGTCCAAGCCAAAAATCTTTACAAATCCACCAATCGGCAACCAATTTAAAGTTATTAACGTTTCTCCAATTTTTTTTCCAAATATTCTTGGCGGTATGCCAAAACCGAATTCTTCTATCAATAAGCCAAAATAGCGAGCAACAAAAAAATGGCCCAATTCATGGACAATAATTAGGGCCGAAAGTCCGATAATAACAATTACAAAATAAAGCATGTTGATTATTCAAAAATTTCTTTTATTTTTACCTCCAACGCTATTTCAATTTCTTTATTGCACCGATCCACAATTTTTTGTGCCGCTTCTTTTTGTTTAAACGCCGCATCTTCGGAATATTTTTTTTCTTCTTCCGCTTTTTTAATTTCTTTATTAATTTCATCCCGAACGCCACGAATTTTAATCCGGGCTTCTTCCGTAGTTTTCCGCACTACTTTTTCCAATTCTTTTCTCCGCTCTTCAGTTAATTGCGGCAATTGGATACGGATGGTGGTACCGTTGGTATTAGCAACAACACTTAATGATGATGCTTCAATCGCTTTCGCAACCGCTGCTACGGCCGCTAAATCCCATACTTGAATGACAATTTCCCGAGGCGGCGATATGGAAATAGAACCCATTTGTTTCACGGGCATAATTTGACCGTAATACTCAACTTTAATATCCTCCACCATTTTTGTCGACGGCCGATTTCCTCGCAGAGACTGATATTCCTGCTTCAGAGCGGCAACAATTTGCTGAAGCCTTTGTTCAAAAACTTTAATATCCATATTGAAATTAGTTCTAGGGCCGGCAAACAATCGGCAGAAAATAGATCAGAATCCCGATTATAAAAACTACTACTATCAGAGAGAAGGCTTTGTCCATAAAATTAAGATATCGCCTCTAATTGAAGACGCTTATTAGTATTATAACTCTTGATATAAAATAATCTAGAGAGAACCGATCGTAGAAGATCAGTATGGCGCAGCGGGGTTTTGCGAAGTTCCAAAATCAATATCTCAAAAAATCTATCTAAAATCAGCGGCCGTTCCTTTTGCAGCTCGACTAATTCCTTAATCATCTGTGATCGCTGCGGTCCATTAGTTTTTAAAAATTGGCTGCTATATTTCAATGCTTCTCGATACAACGCGTCTTCCTGAGATATTCTCAACCGACCCGGCCTGCCAGCGGCAAAATCCAATATTTCTTTATTGATTACTTGCCCGGCCAGGGTCGCTGGTCGCATTTCACCATCACTAACTCGGCCAAAATATATCTTCTGAAGACGGGAAATCAAAGCCGGCAAAAGATTATCTGGCTGACGAACAATAATCAGCAACAAAGCGTGTTCTGGCGGTTCTTCAATAATTTTTAATATGGAATTTTGCGCCTGTTCGTTCAATTCATCGGCATTGTCCAAAATGACAATTCGTTTGCCGCCCAATACTGGCGCTTGCCATAAAAATGGTTTTGCTTCTCGAGCCGCATCAATTCCATTGCGCCCATCAATAATTAACACGTCTTGCAATAAATGCTTTGGCTCATCAAACAATCCCCTTTCCAAAAAATAGGCAAGTTGTTTAGCAAAGCAACATTTTCCTACCCCTTCTTCGCCGTAAAATGCGTACGCGTGAGCGAGACGCTGTTTTTTCGCTAATTCTTGAAAATAACTGACCAGATATTGATTACCAATAAACATTGAATTTCAGCCGTTAGCGTTTATTCAATAAAGTTCGCTTATAGACATCTAAATGATTCAAAATTAGTCCGGCACCTTTCGCCACGCAAAACAGGGATTCTTCGGCAATATACGTTTCCACTCCGGTCATCCGCTTGAAAAATTCATCAATATATCGGAGCTGCGCTCCTCCGCCAGACACGATAATTCCCTTTTCCATAATATCCGCAACCAGTTCCGGTGGCGTGGCGTTAAACACATTTTGTACTGACGTTGCGATTTCCATTAATTGCGAATTGAGTGCTTCGGCGATTTCATTGGAATTAATCACGATATCTTTCGGCAAACCAGATACCAAGTCCCGACCGCGAATTTGAAATTCTAATTTTTCCCGCGAAGGCAATGCGGAACCAATCGCGATTTTTACGGTTTCCGCCATCTGTTCACCGATAAATAAGGAATATTTCTTTTTAATATATTCCATAATGGACTGGTCAAATTTATTGCCAGCCACCCGTTGACTTGCCCAAGACACGATACCGCCCAAAGATACCACCGCTACCTCAGAAGTGCCACCGCCAATATTAATAATCATATTTCCAGAATGAGAATTAATTGGAATGCCCGCTCCTAATGCGGCCAGAATCGGTTCTTTGACGATAAACGCTTCTTTCGCGCCGGCTTCACGGGCGGCGTTCATCACAGCGCGCCGTTCCGTTTGAGTAATGCCCGCCGGAGCGGAAATAACTACATCTGGCCGAAAGACATTAAATTGACCGCATGCTTTCGCAATGAAATATTTGAGCATTGCTTTTGTGATGTAGTAATCAGCGATTACGCCATCTTTTAATGGCCGATACGCGGCAATATCCTCCGGCGTTCGGCCAATCATATCTTTTGCTTCTCTACCCACTGCCAACACCGTATTATCTGGAACACTCAAAGCAACAATTGTAGGCTCATTGATAATGAAGCCGCGATTCGGCACAAATACAATGGTATTCGCCGTTCCTAAGTCAATGCCAATTTTCCGAATAAACATAGTAGTATCTTACTGGATTGGAAGTGGGACTGTCAAAATAAGGGTTCGTTTACTTTTCTATAAAAATGTTGTTTACTATTGTGTAATCATCCTATGACTATTCGAATTCGCAGAACTCTTTTTCTATTTCTGACTTGCCTGTTTTTTATCGTCGGAACGATTCTTGTTTTTTATTCCAACGGTTGGCGGTTTGATTTTGAAACTTTCACTATTGATAAGCTTGGAGCGTTGTATATTGAAGCCTCGCCCGAAGGCGCATCGGTGAAAATAGAAAAAACCGATTTCTATATCGAACCGGGTATTCTCAAAAATGATATTCTGATAGCAAATTTATTTCCCAAAAATTATCGCATAGAAATTTCTAAAGATCTCTATCAAACTTGGAACAAAATAATTGCAGTCCAACCATCACTAGTTACAAAAATGTACCCAATTATTTTGCTTCCCAAACAACCAGTGTCCACGCTCATAGAAGCGAATACTGCGATAAGCCGAATTTGGATTGGACCTCGTTTTTCTTTATTCCAATTGAATGGGAAACAACTGCGTTTAAACAACAAAATTATTCCTGGCGCAGAATTACACAGTTGGTCAAACGATGGTACTGGCTTGTTAAGCTTAGACAAAGCTACTAATACCTGGTATGTCACATTCGTTCAAAATCAGCAATTAATTTCTACTAATCTTACCCGTTTTTTAAAAAATACCCGGCAAGAGGAACTATTGTCAGCAGAATTCGTGGATGATAAAACTCGACTTATTTATATTTCCGGAAAAAATACTATGTATGAATTAGATACTAATCAATTTACTTTATTGCCAATTCAAAATCAGCCAGTAGAACGTTTTCTCACCATTAACAAAGCTACTCTTTGGCTTTCCCAAAATACCATATTTCCGACTAGCCCCTCTTTATCGCACAAAGACATTATATATAACATTCTTAAAGACAAGCTTCCCCAACAACTAAACCTCGCGTTCGCTATATCTCCGGACCAGAAAAAAATAGCTTTAGTGAATGACTATGAGCCGGGTAGAATTCGTATTTATTTTCTTGAAAATGATACCATTTTTAATAAGAAGACTGGGGACTTTTCTATCCTAGATTTACAGCGCGCGGATAATCAATTCGATTTCAATTGGTATCAAAATTCTGCTTATCTTATCTTACGATTAGACAATCGCCTGGTATTAACAGAAATTGATAATAATTTGCCAACTAATTTTCAGACGATTGCGGACAATATTCGTTCTTACGCTTACGACCAAAAAAATAATGCCGTGTATTTCATCCGCCCAGAAGACGGGGTGTATAAATTAGATTTGTAAACCTAATTTAAAATCTTTACCGCTTTGCCCATTGCGGCGCTCGGCGCGCTTTCTTCAAGCCGTATTTCTTTCTTTCCACCATACGAGGATCTCGAGTAAGAAAACCAGAAACGCGCAATCGCTTTCTAAAAGTTTCATCCCAAACTACTAATGCGCGGCTTATTCCATGCCGAACTGCTTCGGCTTGAGCGTTGATGCCGCCGCCGCGAACCAGGACATTCACTCCCATTTTCTCATTCATACTTAAAACCTCAAACGGAGTAAGAATCATTTCCTGATATTTCTTCATTGGGAAATAGTCCTGATACGCTTTACCATTGATGGTATAACCGGTTTTTTTCGGATAAAGGCGCACTCGGGCGATTGCAGTTTTTCGCCGACCCACCGCTTCAACATATCGATCAACAGTAATTGTTTGTTTTTCTGTTTTTGTAGTCATGCTGTTATATATTAAACGGAACGTTTAATCGTTAGTCTTTTCATCCGCTTAGCTCTTAAAAAATTCTTTGGAAGCATTCGGGATACCGCCAGACGCAATACTTTTTCCGGAGAACGTTCAAATACTTGTTTTAATGTTAGTTCCTTAAGATGACCCATATAACCAGTGTGGCGATGATAGATTTTTTGAATTAATTTGGTTGCGGGAATATCCAATTTATCAATATTTTCCACCAATACCGTATCATTACCGGCTAAGCGAGGATTATAATAAACGCTTTTTTTATTTTGCAAAATCAGCGCAATTTCTGATGCGAGCCGACCGATTTTTTTATGAGTTGCGTCAAGAGTGTATTTCATATAAGTAAGAGTTATTTTATTGGACAAATTCCACAATTGCCGTTGACACTCCATCTCGGCGACGATGATGCGCGGTTTTCACAATTCGCAGATATCCGCCTTTTCTTTCTTTAAATTTTGGCGCAGTTTCATAATATAATTTATTGGCGGATACTTTTGGCAGCTTGGTATATAATCGGCGTAAACTTGGAAGATTTTGTCCCTTGGCGATAGTCACTAACCGTTCCACGATAGGACGAACTTCCCGAGCACGGGCATCGGTTGTTTCAATCTTTCCATTCATTACTAAATTATGAGCCAGGATTTTTGTGAACAATCTTCGCGGCCCCTTTTTCCGGTGAAATTTACGCATACCAATATCTTATTCTTTTTATTTCTTTTTCTTTTTAGCGGTTTTCTTTTCCTCTTTTTCTACTACCGCTGACGTAATGTCTTTAATTTCCAATTTTGAAATCTTGTCAAAATGATCTCGTAAAATATCGCTGGTTTTATGGACTGCTCGGGAAGGGCTAATGGTGCCGTCGGTTCGGACCTCTAATTTTAATCGGTTATAATCAGTTCTTTCTCCAACTCGCATATTTTCCACGGTGAAATTAACTCGCACTACTGGAGAGAAAAAAGCATCCAAAGCGATTGTTCCAATCGGCAGTTTTTCAAATTTTCTGGCTTCTACCGGAACATAGCCCATTCCTTTTTCTACTCGAATTTCCATTTCTAACTCGGCATTTTTTGCAGTTAGGGTGGCAATTGGTAATTCTGGGGTCACTAATTCTACTAATGAATTAGTTTCTATATCTTCTGCGGTAACTATTTTTTCCCCTTTAACTTTTAAAGTTAAAGTCTGTGGTTCATCGGTATGAATTTGAAAACGGATTTTCTTTAAATTTAAACCAATTTCCACCGTATCTTCCAACACATTAGGAAGCGTGGAAAATTCGTGGCCCACGCCTTTAATTTTAAATTGGGTAATTGCCGCTCCGGGTAAAGAAGAAAAAAGTACTCGGCGCAAAGCATTCCCAAGGGTCAAGCCATAACCGCTATATAAACCCTCTATCTCAAACACACCTTCCATCTCCGATTCGGAAATAGTTTTAATAGTAACCGCATCACTTAAATAAGAAAATTGCATAAATTATACGTAATTATTTTGAATAATAATCGACGACCATGTTAACGTCAAATAATTGATCTATCCCCTGTGGCACACCTACTACTTTGCCCTCCATCTTATCTTGATCCAAAGAAAGCCATACTGGCGGTTCAAATTTCTTTAAATTAACCGATAATTCTTTAAAAATCGGATGATCTTTGGATAATTCTCGAATAGCGATTCGATCACCAATTCGCACAGAAAAAGATGGAATAGTAACCTTTCTACCATTTACTGTAATGTGGCCATGCCCGACTAATTGCCGGCCAATCGAACGAGATAAAGCAAAACCCAAACGAAACACCACATTATCCAAGCGCTGTTCTAAAATCTGTAGAATTCTATCTCCGGTTACGCCTTTGTGCTTAGCAGCTTGATTAAAAATTTTCTGCATCTGCGATTCACGAATGCCATAACTATATTTGATTTTTTGTTTTTCCATTAATTGCTCTCCTACTTCCGAGACGCTACGTCGACGCTTGCCGTGCATGCCTGGGCGATGCGGCCGCCGAATGGTAGCGCATTTTTGGGAAAGGCAACGACCTCCTTTCAAAAAAAGTTTAGTGCCCAATGATCGTTCTCTTTTTTCTGTGGTATTAAACATAAAAAATAATTATACTCGGCGAACTTTTGGCGGACGCGGACCATTATGAGGTATCGGGGTAACGTCCCGAACTGATAACACATTAAAACCCTGGTTTGCGAGCGATCGGACCGCAGAATCTCGCCCTCCACCAACACCACTCACGTATACATGAATATTAACTGGACCGGATTTTTTTAATTTTTCCGCAAGTGTTGCCGCAACTTTAGAGGCAGCAAAAGGGGTTGCCTTTTTTGGTCCCGAAAAACCTAATTGCCCAGCCGAAGCCCACGCCATCACATTGCCTTTTTCATCGGTAACGCTGATAAGCGTGTTATTGAAGGAGGCATTTATATATACACAACCCGTATCTACTTTCTTACTAACTTCTTTGGCAGGCTTAACCGCCGCTTGTTGAAGAGCGCTAGAAGATTGGTCGCCAGATTTTTGAATGACTTTTTTCTTACCCATAAAATTCTATAAAATTACTTCAAATCAACTTTCCGTTTACCGCTACCGGCTGTTTTACGGACATTACCACGCACCGTACGAGAATTTGTTTTCGTGCGCTGACCGCGAACCGGAAGCCGCCGTAAATGGCGAACACCCCGATAAGTTTTTAAATCCTTTAATAAATTAATATTCTGACGAATTACTTGGCGCAATTCACCTTCGACTTTATAATTTTTTTCAATGAATTCCTTAATTTTGTTCAACTCTTCCAATGATAAATCTTTTGCCCGCTTATTTATATCGATATGAGTAGCTTGTAAAATATTTTGAGATAATTTTAAGCCAATGCCGTATAAGTACGTCAAAGCAATTTCAACACGTTTATTATCCGGAATATTAACACCTAAAACACGCATATCCTTAAATTAACCTTGTCTCTGTTTATGCTTCGGGATTTTACACACAATAAACACCCGACCGCCGCGACGCACGGTTTTACAACTAGTGCAAATTTTTTTTACTGATGCTCGTACTTTCATATATTACATTCTGCGAACAATTCGTCCGCGGGTTTCATCGTAGGGGCTAATTTCCATCGTTACCCGATCTCCTGGCAAGATCTTAATATAATAAATGCGCATCTTTCCAGAAAGATGCGCGAGAATTTCTTTGTCCTCAGCGGTTTTTACTTTAAAGGTAGCACCGGGTAACGCCTCGATGACAACTCCTTCAATTTGACGAACCTTTTTGGACGGCGTATCTTTTCTCGATAATTCGGACATTACGAAGGATTATTATTAAGATGAATTCTAATATACCATACTCCACCTTTTTTAGTCAACTTTAATCGTAATCCTTTCTGGATTAATCGGTACGGTTTTCACCCAAAATGGCCATAAGGATACTTTAGGATTTTCTACACCCGGCAAGGCAAATACGGTTGATTTTAGCTCTATTTCCGGTTTTCCAAGGATCTTATCTAAGAGTGCCACCGTGTCTACTATGTATCTCAAGTTCGCTTTAAAATCAACTAAAAAGCTCATTTTCCCAACTTTAGAATCAATCCGAACCAGCCCGTACTTTAATTCGGTATCCATAATTTCAAATTGATTGCCCTGATTTTCCATTGCCCTTTGGCGAAGGATTCCCAAAACATCTTCTTCACGAAACGCCAGCACCGTTCCCTGGCCTTCTCCAAAAATAGAAAATTGTCCCTGCTCGTCGGTATCGGTTTTTACAGTTTGATTTAAAATCGTAAATTGCACCGCATCTTCTAAAACTTTAAATTCTTTTGGCACTTGCGACTGCAAATCCGTTAATACGCTGGATTTTAGTGTTTCCAATAATTTTTGCTTCGCCATTGCAATATCACTATCAGTTGGATAAGCGGCCTCGCCAACAAATCCGCCCGCAGTAGCTCCTTTTAACTCCCCATAAAAACCCTGGTATTTCGGCGTTCCTTTAAAACCCGGAATAGTAAGAACGCTAATCGGACCCAAGTTATAATCCGGACCCGGCTGATCGGCAATAACTTTAGTTTCAATGCTGGAAGGAATAATTTTACCAGACTGTATTTTTGCTCCGGGAACCGTAAGTTTATCTTCTAACCTAAATACCTTTCCGTCCGGAGTAACAAAACGAGTACTTGCGACCAATGACTGGGGTTCAGAACTATAACTATTATAAACAGTCAGTAGACCGCCCGCTTTTCGGGAAATTTGTTTTCTACCGGTAGCTGGGAATTTTAAATCCGCGTTCTTTTTTTGGGTAAATACCTGGTTTGGAACGGTTGCAGTTTTTGCATTCACGGTCGCGGCCTTATCAGTTAAAATTGAATCGTGGTATTCCCAAACCGATTTTTTTGCAGTAATTTGAATTTCTGCTTTGGGTAATTTTTCTATTGCAAACCAACTGGTTCCGACCAATAACAATAATAACGCTAAAATTTTCCACGGCATTCCACTGATGAAACGAATGGGATTCCAATTAGCTAACATTCCACGCAATGTAAATGCTGGCAGTTTCGGCTCAATTGAAAGCGGCGGGATTTCAAAAGTTTGAATCTTTTTTTCTATATCATCAGTAGGATTTTGGCGAGATAATGATTTCTCTTGTTCTCGGACTTTATCTAAAAAGGTTTTTTTAGAAGCGGTCTGGGGCTTGGAATCTCGGCTAACAATATCCGAAAACTGTTTTTGATTTTCAAACGGATGGGAGGTTCGTAAACCCTGCGCTGCCGCCACATCTAATATCTTCCGATCCAAGGATTCAATGATAATATTTTTTTGGGCGGCTTCCGCTTCCCGTTTTAATAATTTGAAATTGCTTGGTAATTTTGCTAACTCGGAAAATCTAGGGATACTCACCGTAACTTCGGAAGCATCCGTGGCAATAATTTTTTCCGCGATTGCCGCTGCTTCATCATTGCGATTAACGATAATTTTTTTCATTTAAAATATTTTGATTAAACTGAAGAATGCCAATGAGTTCGCCGTTTAATTGCTTTCTGGACAAACTCCGCTGAAATTCCGTTCAACTGACAATGCAACAAAACAAGCAAACTAACCGGGTTTTTAACATTTAAAGATTGCTTATATTTTATCCTAAAACCTACCATGCTGTAAAAGATTTCAGTGGATAGAGGTTGAAGTTTCCAGGGTTGCCACCAGCGAGATTGGTACCGCTGTTCAAATATCCAGGGCGGCAAAGAGGTTGGCGCGTATACATAGATTGTCGCCGAGGATTGGGGCACAAAAGAAGCTAATCCATGATGAAAAAACTTAAGTTCCGGATGCAAATATGACTCAATCCGCCGCCCCACCTCAGAAGCCATATCAATCGTTTCATTGCGAGTGATAAGTAGCCGCGCCGTCTCGGATTCCAGCGACAATTTGCTGGAAATTGCCGTTATTAAATTTTCTTGCCCCCAACCAAATTGGTCCAATAACTGACAATCTGGCTTAATGGAATACATAGCTGTGCTATAGGCATTTACCCGGGCCAGAAAACATGTTGGTGAGGACGCATGTGTAGAAATTATTTTTCCTGCCAATACCCCAATTTCTGCAATAACATCAATTTGGGTACGGGGAAGAATTTTATAAAAAAGATCTTGGATTTCTTTTGGGACAAAAGTAACTTGCGATTCGATAGCAATCCGCGCTCCTTTCAAACCCAGCGGATTTATAATCGAATGGTCATCCAAATTTAAAGAAATGATTCGGCTGTCAATCGGAGTAATGGCTACTTCGCTGGCATTCAAAAGCCGGGTTAATTTCCCCCGCTGAGATTCTAAGTGGAAATTTAATCCGTGATCAATAATTTCTTCAATTTCTGATTCGGTAATTGCCTGATCAGATTGGTGGCGTCTTGTTTCGTAGTTTGAATATGAAGTGACTCCCCAACGGGAATCCAAACCGACGGCAATATGCGTTGTATTAATATCCGAAATTTTCTGGATAATCTCTCGCATCCAGTGGGCACATTCTTGAATATCTATTTCCTTGCTCTCGTGCAACCAATACTTGCATATCTGCGCTTCTTTGCTGATTTGATCATAGCGAGTAAGAGTGGCGCGTAGGAATTCTGGCCCACATTCAAATACCAGATATAATCCCGGTTTAACGAATAGTCGCCGTAACCATTGGAAGAGTTTCACTACTTTCAGTGTCCCAGAAAACGGCTACTTATTCAACGGTGGCCCGGATTCTCCGAACTCCACTGCCCACGGCTTCTTGCTTGGTAATTTTAAACTTCCCAATCTTGAAAGTATTTGTTACATGCGGTCCGCCGCAGAATTCCTTGCTGAAATCCCCCACCAAATACACTTTTACCCGTTCCGGGTATTTTTCTTTGAAGAAATACAGCGCTCCGGTTTTCTTGGCTTCTTCAATTGGTAATTCCTTATAAGAAACCGGCAAGTCTTCTTTAACTTTCTGATTTATTAATTCTTCTACTTTTTTCACTTCCTCATCTGTTAATTTTCGCGGAAAAGAAAAATCAAACCGGGTTCGTTCGGCAGTAATATCCGAACCCATTTGCTTTACTTCCGGTCCCAGCACCGTTCGCAATGCCTGTTGCATCATATGGGTGGCAGTATGTAAACGAGTGACTTTTTCCACCTCTTCCGGGGTACTGGCTTTTAATTCTCCAGTGTCCAGAATCAAACCATGGCCGCCGAATTTCTTCTCTGAACCAGCCCGGGAAATTTCCTGATGCTTCCGAAAAGCTGCGTCAAAATCTCTTTTACTAACATCCTTAACTTTGTCCGGAACTAATTCCAAAAGCAGTTCCCACGGCAAACCAAAACTTTCATAAAGATAAAAAGCTTCCGTAGCAGAAATGGTTGGGTATTTTTCTAGCGTTTTCAGACCGTTCGCCAGCGCTTTCTCGAATTTTGTTTTTTCATCCATTAACACGCTTAGAATTTCCTTGCTGGTTTTAACTTCTGAATATATATCGCCGTATTCCTTGGCAATGACTTCTGTCGCAATCGGAAAAAGATCGGCATGAATATCGTATTGAATCCCATATACCAATACTCGGCGCAATAATCGCCGCAAAATATATCCGGCTTCTTTATTGGAGGGCCGAACTCCGTCCGCAATTAAAAATATGGAAGACCGAAGATGATCAGCAAGCACTCGCACCGTCCGCTCATCCAAATGATGAGTCGCATCTTGAATGCGCTTAATTAACGGCTGGAATAAATCGGTATCAAACACGTTATCCACGCCCTGAAGCGTTACTACCAACCGCTCCAATCCCATCCCCGTATCCACTCCCGGAGTTTCCAATTTTCTTAAGCTTTTATCGGCGTTCTGATAATATTCATTAAACACAAGGTTCCAAATTTCCACGCCGTCTACGTATATTTCCGTAGTTGGACCGCATGGGCCCTCATTGCCGGTCGGACCCCAAAAATTATCTATCCTGCTTTTCTTTTCAATTTTCGCAATTGGCATGCCGATAGTTTCATGCCAAATCCGGAAAGATTCCTTATCTTCAGGCACTTCTTTATCACCCGCAAAAATAGTTATTGTAATGCGTTCTGGATTAATCCCATAATGATTGACTATCAAGTCATATGCCCTCTGAATTGCTTCTTGTTTGAAATATCCTCCGAAAGAAAAATTACCCAGCATTTCAAAAAAAGTCAGGTGGGTTTTATCGCCCACCTCTTCAATATCCGATGTCCGGAAACATTTCTGTACGGAAGCGGTACTCTGGCTGCCAAAATCCATCATAGGATCCGCCTTACTCACATAATACGGCTTAAACTGCTGCATACCGGCCGTCGTT
>DATDXY010000002.1:0-32032 GCA_036517155.1 Minisyncoccota bacterium | reverse complement strand
AGAGGAGTGACGTTAATAGAATTAATTATTACTATTGCCCTGATTACTTTGGTGATGGGAGTAGTAATTTACGCGTTAAATCCTGCCCGCCAATTTTCCCAAGGAAGAAATACCCAGCGTTGGGCGCACGTGAATACAATTTTAACCGCGGTCTATCAGCGAATTGCGGATAATCGTGGTACTTGGAGTACCACCTGCGGAGCAGCAACGGTGAGTTTGCCGTCCGCCACCACAACCATCGGTACGGATGTCGCCAATACCAATTTAGAGCCCTGTCTTGTCCCAACTTATTTGCCGAATCTGCCGTTAGATCCACTGATTGGCACAACCGCGAGCACGAGTTATCGGATTATTCGTTACGCTGCCAGCGGACGAATTGCGGTTGTTGCCGAGGCGCCAGAATTAGAAGAGGTAATTTCTGTTACCCGTTAATTCATTAAAAGCCAAGTTTTTTTGGGATTGCGACGTCCGCAATAAACGAAGTAAGCGCGGCGCGTAAGCGTTGCATTTCGGTTTCCACTAATTCTCCGTCATATTCGCCGCTGTGGGCATTCGCGCCTTCATAACTGGGTTTCTTGGCATCCAAATGCAAACTTAGAACGGTATCTTGCCGAGTTTTTTCAATATAAACATGAAAGCGGGGATAAAAATTTCCCGCGTGCAGATTACGCGCATAGCTGATTTCATTATTCTTGTGTGGATTTTCAATCGTCACATAGCCGCAGTTTCTCATCAAAATCGCTGGAGTCACATTCAGGGGCGGTAAAGTTATTTTCATATTTCTATAGTACCACGAGATACTTGCATTCTGCATGCGATGCACTAAAGTAGGGAAATGAATGTAATCGACGGTCGAGCAATTGCTAGAAAGATTATTGCCGAATTAAAACAGAAGCCAAAACCACAGAAAGCGCTGGCGGCTGTTTTTGTCGGCGATAATCCGCAATCCCAAAGTTTTTTGAAGCAAAAAGAAAAGATGGCGAAAGAATTGGGAATTGATTTTCAATTGCGCCGTTTTCCAGACACTATTTTGGAAGGTGATTTAATCTTAGAAATCAAAAAAATCGGAGCAGATAAATCCGTTGGCGGAATGATTGTCCAATTACCCTTGCCGAAACAATTCAATCGGGACGCGGTGGTAGCGGCAATTAACCCGGAGAAAGACGTGGATGCGCTGACATTAGAAAGCCAAAAACTGGTGGATCCGCTGCCGGTAGCGGTCGTGAAGGATATTTTAAGAACCATTAACAAAGACACGAAGAATAAAACATTAGTCGTAGTTGGAAGAGGATTTTTAGTGGGCAAGCCGATTGCGGATTATTTTAAAGACAGATGCGGAACATTGATTAGGTTGCATAATGGCAGCGATCTTTCCGAAATTAAAAAAGGAAACATTGTCATTACCGGCGTAGGTAAGGCGGGATTGATTACGGCGAATATGGTTCAAGTGGATGCAGTAGTCATTGATTTTGGTTATGATCTACGCGAAGAAAAAATAGCGGGGGATTTTGATCCGCGCAATACCTTGGAGGGCTGGTACACGCCTACTCCCGGTGGCACCGGACCGATGCTTGTGGCAGAAATTTTTAGGAATTTCTACTATTTGAACGGTCTTGACGCTTGGTTATATAATTGAATGTATGATCGTACTAAATTATTTTTCCATATCCGCATTACTCAATGTTTCTTTAATTCTTCTATTTGCAGTTTTTGTGCTCTATAAAAATCCCCAAGCGCGACTCAATCGGTATATATTTGTGTTATTTTGCATGGCCGTATGGATTTACTTTTTTGATTTTTTAATGCAAGCGCAAATCGTCTCTGGCGATACAATGGTATTGATTACAAAGATCTTATTATTGTTTAATCCTCTGGTACCAACTTTATTTATGCAGAGCATGTTCATTTTTTTAGGCGTAGAAAATCAGCATCGTAATTTAATCCGATTTGGATATCTAGTAGCTTTTATTTTTCCTTTCTTATTATTCTTTACAGATTATATTATTAACGGCTGGCGGCCGATTCTGGATTTGCCTTCCTGGCCAATCGCTGGACCATTATTAACCCCCTACTTAATTTTTGAGGTTGGTTATATCATCTATACGCTTATTATTGCCATTCAGCAGTTAAAATACTCAGACTATCAACGGCAGATGCAGATTAAACTAATGATTTTTGGCATTGCTACCGGTATTATTGGCGGAAATACGGCTTTTCTTTTGTATCAGGGAATTCCGATAAAAGCCTGGGGATCACCATTGGCATTCCTACAATTGTTTTTGATTACGTATGCTATTTTTCGACACGGCCTTTTAAATATCAAATCCATCGCGGCGGAAATCCTAAGCCCGCTCATTTCTGTCGTATTATTTTTCAATTTATTCTTGACCAATTATCAGACCACCTGGCAATTAATATTAAATATTGTTCTTTTTCTCGCCTCTATTTTATTGAGCGTTTTTCTGATTCGTTCCGTTAATAATGAATTGCGAATGAATACGCAATTAGTTCATCTGAATGAGAATCTTCAACAAAAAGTAGACGAACAAACCCAAGAAATCAGAAAAGCTTATGAAATAGAAAAAAAAGCCCGCCTAGATCTTGAAAAACTCGACAAAGCCAAAGACCAGTTTATTCTTACCACCCAACATCATCTCCGCACGCCGCTAACTGTCCTTAAGGGTTTTCTGGAAACCGCTTTACATGCTCCGGATATAAAGAAAGTAAGCCGTAACTTCCTTTCTTATTTGGAAAAATCGTCTTCCGCAACGGATCGAATGACAAAACTGGTCAATGATTTTTTGAATGTATCTCAATTAGAAATCGGCAAGGCAGTTTTTCATTTTAAGCCAGTGATGGTGAAAGCGCTCGTTCAGGAAATTTACGAAGAATTGAAATCAGAGATTGCTAAAAAGGGATTGTATTTTAAATTAGAATTCACTCCGGAGGCGGAAGTGGCAGTATTATCCCTGGATAGAGAGCCCTTTAAGGCTGCCATAATGAATCTAGTGGATAATTCGATAAAATATACTCCGGCGGGTGGCATTATCGTAAGCGCTAAAGTCCTTACTCATCCCATTGAAAAAAATAAGATTTTGGAAATGCGTTTTCAAGATACGGGGATTGGTTTGACTCCGGAAGAGCAGGAAAAATTATTTGAGAGTTATTTTTTTCGCGGCGCGGAAGCGGAAAAGGTGTATGTCACTGGACGAGGTATCGGGTTGGTGCTGTCTAAAAACATTATCAATGCTCATAATGGGAAAATTACAGTGGAATCGGCTGGCCCCGGCCAAGGAGCGACATTTATTGTAATGTTGCCGTTTGAGTGAGAAATATCTGGCAAGAACGCTGGAAGAATTTTTATTTCACAACTTCCGTAGTTTTTTTCTTTATCTCCCCAAGCATTTTTTTGTCTTCTTTGAGGATTTCCGTAACTTTTTCAAAACCCACGCCCAGCTTTTGGCCTTCCATAGAATAAGTAGCGCCGGATTTTACCACGACACCGTGTTTGATAGCGGCATTAAGCACGTCCGCTTCATAGGAAATTCCCACGCCGAACATAATATCAAATTCCGCTTCCCGAAATGGGGGAGCGACTTTATTTTTCACTACTTTCGCTTTTACGCGATTGCCCACTACCGCTTCACCTTTTTTCACTTGCGCAATGCGGCGGACATCAATGCGGACGGAAGAATAAAATTTCAACGCTCGGCCGCCGGGCGTTGTTTCCGGATTGCCGAACATAATGCCGATTTTTTCCCGAAGCTGATTGATAAAAATTACCATTGTATTGGATTTGGCGGAAATAGCGGTCAGTTTTCGGAGTGCCTGGGACATCATTCTCGCTTGCGCGCCCACATGAAATGCGCCCATTTCTCCTTCAATTTCCGCTTTCGGCGTCAGCGCGGCAACCGAATCCACGACAATCACATCAATAATATTAGACCGGACCAAACTTTCCAAAATATTCAACGCCTCCTCGCCGCTGTCCGGCTGGGAAATCAACAACTCTTTGATTTTTACTCCGAGTTTTTCCGCGTATTCCGGATCCATCGCGTGTTCGGCATCAATGAACGCCGCTTTGCCGCCTTTCTTTTGCGCTTGGGCGACGATGTTTAAGGCGAGAGTAGTCTTGCCGCTGGATTCTGGACCATAAATTTCCACAATTCTGCCCTTTGGGATGCCGCCAACGCCTAAGGCTAAATCCAAAGAAAAAGAACCAGTGGGAATTACATCTACATCCACTTTTTTCGCATCGCCCAACCGCATAATTGCTCCTTCGCCGTATTTATCTTGAAGATTGGAAAGTAAGCCCTCAATATCTTTGGCGGCTTCTTTTTCTGGAACTTTAGCTTCTGATTTTTTTTCTTTGTACATAAATTAAATAATTAAGGATTAATATTTTCGACGTTATTGGCATTTTTGTCATCTTCAGTAGCCGGTGGTTGATAGAGTACTTGCCGATTGATAATGGTTTCTTTGCCAAGCAAGCGTTTTACCTTGAATTCTATCGTATTGAGTCCGGGCTGTAAATTATAGGCGATTTCAAAAGCGCCCTGATTATCCGTAATGGTTTCCACGTCATTAATCAGCAGTTTATCCTTTGAATCAATGCGGCCAGAAAGCGTAATCATCGATTCGGCAGAAGACGTAGTCTGTTCCTGGGGCTGGTTGATATCTAAAAATGGATCGTCAAAAAAAGTTCTCACTTGGAAACCGACATAGATCGCGATAATGAGCAATAAAACTCCGACCAACCAATATTTTTTATTAATTGGTTTGATAGCGAATCGATTGCTGGGAAGTTTATCGAGCGCCCCAGAAGATTTAAGGGTTAGTTCCTGCTCGTACATTTTCCAAAGTTCTTCTTGATTCAAATGCAGCGCTTGAGCGATTTTTTTAATATATCCGCGAACATACGGAGAGGCCGGCAGCTTGGCAAGATCGTGATTTTCAATCGCGTACAAATAATGGGCCGGAATGCCGGTTAATTGGGAAAGTTTTTCATGATTCAGGTTTCGGATTGCCAGAGAATCGGTAATCAGAGTTTTGAGATCTCGTTGCGGTTCCATATTTAAAGCTCTCTTAGGCTACGATATTCGGGTCCTCTTGGTCAACATAGACCTCGCGGGGCTTAGCGCCATCACCCGGACCAACTACACCACGATCTTCCATTAAGTCCAAAAGGCGAGCCGCCCGAGCATAACCGACGGATAAGCGGCGTTGCAGCAAAGAGGCCGAAGCTTTTTGCGCTTGGCGAACAATGCTGACCGCTTCGTCATAAAGTTCGTCGCCACTGTCATCGCTTTTAGCAAAGGACTCAAAATTAGGCTGTCCATTGTTACCGTTAGTATTGCCGGCAAAATCTGGAGCTTCTTCAGGCACGCTTTCCGGAACTTTATTATTATCTCGGATGAAATCTGCCACCTCGTGCAATTCTTCTTCGGTAATATAGGCGCCCTGAATCCGTTTGGGCTTGGAAAGCTCGGCAGTCATAAACAACATATCACCGCCACCGAGCAATTTTTCCGCGCCTGCGGTGTCTAAAATAGTTCGAGAATCAATTTGGCTGGCGACTTGCAGCGCCATCCGGGAAGTAATATTGGCTTTAATCAGTCCAGTGATGACTTCTACTGATGGCCGCTGGGTGGAAAGTACGAGATGAATGCCGGTAGCCCGAGCCATTTGAGCAAGACGAACGATAGAGCTTTCAATATCTCGCCCATAGGTAGCCATCAAGTCGGCGAGTTCATCCACGATAATTAAAAGATACGGCAACGCTTCGGACGGCTTGTATTTGTTGTAGCTTTTAATATCACGGGCGCCGACAGCTTGGAGTTTTTCATAACGATTTTCCATTTCCGCGATAGCCCAACGGAATACCCCCAAAGATTTTTTCCCATCGGTGATAACCGGAGAAATTAGATGGGGAATATCATTGTACAGGGTAAGTTCTACGCGTTTTGGGTCAATCATAATCATTTTTAGAGTCGCCGGGCCATTTTTGAAAAGCAGGGACATAATAATGGAATGAATTGCAACCGATTTTCCGCTGCCGGTGGCGCCAGCAACTAGCAAGTGCGGCATTTTAGCAATATCGCCAAAAATCGGTTCGCCGCTTACATCCCGCCCAAGAATAAATCCGAGCGGTCCGGAATTGGCAAACTCCGGATAAGACATTAAACTGCCCAATCGCACGACAGCGGCAGATTTATTTGGAACTTCAATGCCTACTAAGGATTTGCCTGGAATTGGCGCTTCGATCCGAATTGGATGGGCGGCCAGCGCCAGCGACATATCTTGATGCAACGCGGTAATACGCGCCAGCTTAATGCCTTCCGCGGGCTTCAGGGTGTATCGGGTGACTTTCGGGCCGATGCTGATTTCTCCCATTTCTACGGGAATGCCAAAACTTTCCAAAGTTCTTTTAATAATATTCGCATTGGCGCGCAAATCACCCGAAGTCGGTTTTTCCACAGTGGATTTCAAAAGACTAAGTGGTGGCGGCGTGTAGTTTTGAATTACCCCGAGAGATTTCTTCTTAATCGGCGCAAAACCGGGAGTGGTGACTTGTAATTCTGGCTCCTCTTCGTCTTCTTCCGGTTCATTTTCTTTACCAGATTTTTTATTATTGGCTTTTACTGGTTTTTCCTCTTCTGCGTACTGCTCTTCATTTTCAATTTCAATTTCGGTTTCTTCCTCATCTTCATCTTCTGCTTCGTCAGTTTCATCTCGGCGCAGAGTGAAAGGAAGATTGACTGTCGCGAGCAGAGAAATAATCATAATTGCTGCGGTAATAATCAATCCGGCAATATAGCCAAATGGCGATTCTACCGAACCCATCCAGCGGCCAACTAAGCCACCCCGATTTTCTGCAAGAATATCTATGACGCCCAATCCAGACAATACAAACATCGTTGCGCCAGCGAGCGTCATCGCGACGCGGCGATTGTTTTGCGTTTTACCAGATAT
This sequence comes from Minisyncoccota bacterium, assembly GCA_036517155.1. Classification (GTDB taxonomy): domain Bacteria; phylum Patescibacteriota; class Minisyncoccia; order UBA6257; family 02-FULL-45-10c; genus DATDXY01. The sequence goes on along the minus strand of DATDXY010000002.1, from coordinate 25,060 downwards.
GAAGGTCCCAGCCATAATCAGAAAAATGAGCGGAAATAGATAATAGCCAAGGCCGAATAATATCGTAAGCAGGCGATATAGGGCTTCTCCGGCTGGGCCGGACTTGTGAAAAAGCGCCAAAATCAAAATCGCCGCTATAACAATGCAGACGACTGCGAGAATCGTTTTTTCTGTGTCCGGATGGATTTGGGAACGGATATCAGAGATGCGATCGAAGAAACCTTTATTTTTATTTCGAGCCATATAGGTCTAAATGTGCTCTTATTATATAATAAGAAGAACACTTTCTACAATGAATCCCAAAATGAAGCTGAATTCGAAGATTTTTCGAGCTTACGATATCCGCGGTCGCTATCCAGAAGAAGTGAATGAATCGGTGACCGAACGGATCATTTTAAAACTCCCCAAATTATTGCGGGGGAAAATTGTCTTGGGCCGAGATGGACGATTAAGTTCACCGTCTTTATATCAGGCGGCGCGGAACGCATTGCGGAAATATAAAAAACCAGAAGAAATTCTGGAAGCTGGAGAAATTACCACGCCGATGATGTATTTTTTAATTAATGAATTAAAAGCTGGCGGGGGAATTATGATTACCGCATCCCATAATCCGAAAGAATATAACGGCATTAAAATTTCCGGAGCGCGAGCAAAACCGGTAAGCGGCCAAGAAATCGAAAAATTATTATGAATTATCTAGAGAAATATGTTGGTTTTTTGCGCCCGGCTTTTAAACTAAAAAGAAAATTAAAAGTTATAATTGATTGTTCTAATGGCGTCACTGGTCCAGTACTTCGGGGATTGTTCAAGCATCAACCGCTCCTAGAAGCGATATTTTTAAATGATCAAATAGACGGTCATTTTCCGGCGCATGGTCCGAATCCGTTTGTCCCAGGAGCGCAAAATCAATTACAGGAAACTGTCCGGCGCGTGAAGGCGGACTTGGGAGTTATCTTTGACGGCGACGGCGATCGGGTATTTTTTGTGGACAATCAGGGTCAGGCCATTGATCCACACGAAGCGGCGTATATATTAATGCAGGAGTTTCGCGGCCCGTATGTGCTTGGCGCCATATCCAGTTGGCGGCTGCGGCAGAAAAAAACCCATATGTCCCGCGTAGGCCATTATTTTTTTAAACAATTAATGCGGCAGAAAAAAGCGAATCTCGGCGTGGAACATTCCGGCCACTATTATTTCAAAAAGTTTTTTTACTGCGATTCCGGAATTTTTGCCGCCATCCACGTGTTGAATTTTGTCTCTAAATTAGACATCGATCTTTCTCAATGGTTGAGGAAATTGCCGGCTTATTATCGTTCCGGAGAAATTAATTTTACCGTAAAAAATAGCGATGTCGTTCTCCGTTCGTTTAAACAAAAATACGAACCAAAGGCTCTAGCGGTTTCTACTTTAGACGGCGTAACTATTGAATACTCGGATTGGTGGTGCAATGTGCGGCCTTCCAATACGGAACCGTTGATTCGTTTGAATATGGAAGCAAAGAGTAAAGATGTATTAGAGTTACGCCAGAAAGAATTAACCGATTTTTTAAAGAAATTTTAGTATGCTTGCTATTTTACTGGCATTTTTTGGCACGGTGGCGGATGAAATTTCTTCATCCATAGTGAAAACACTAGGCACGGAACGGCGTGCAATAATGTATCGGGCAATCCTTTTGAATTCCGGAGCGAGCATAGTTTTATTTCTTCTGATTGGTTGGTGGCGAAATACGCTAGTATTCCAAGCGGCATCTTTACCAACTTTTTTATTGCGGGCAGTTTTTGAAATTATCCAAATTACTTTGAGTATGAATGCTTTACTGGCCGCGGACCGGAGCACGTTTGCGTTCATGCGGAACATTACCATTCCGCTTTTGCTGATTGTGGATGTTTATATCGGCTATGCTCCCAGTATATCCCAATGGTGGGGTATGGCGGTCATACTAGTTGTGTTGAGTATGACTTTAAAACTAAAAGTATTAAATATGCGCGGCGCCGGAATTTCGGCATTAATGGCAGCTAATGCAGTCATTACCATTTCCTTATTCAAATATAACACTGCCCATTTCAATTCCGTAGAAATAGAACAAGCATTGATTTATGGGGTCCTAGCGATTTATTTGTGGTGGTTGTGGAAACGAGAACACCATAATTTGTTATTGGAAAACCGAACCAAAAAAATTATCGTAAGCCAAAGCATAATTCATTCTCTGGCTTCTGTGTTTGTGTCCTTTGCGGTTTCGCTTGGCACGCCGGCGGTGATTACAACGGCAACTCGCGCCTCTGGCGTATTGGCGGGAATTGTGTCCGGTCATAACTATTTTAAAGAACGCGGACTTTTTGGAAAATTACTGATGAGTATTTTGTTAATTGGCGGCTTAGTTCTTCTAACACGATAAACAAAGTATTTTAAAATAAAGTATTCGGCAAAGGCATTTTTTCTTGCCAATCAAACTCTACTTTTTTTGTATCTTTGCCGTGATTGGTTGGGATGAGTAGATACTTTTGCTTTTTTCCCAGTTCGTACAAGTCTTTCGTGATTTTCACGTCGTTAATACAATATTTTTCCAATTCTTCCAGGCGGCCTTCTTTATAAAAAGTAATCGCCTCTAAGCCGTGGCTGGTTTTCCCGACGCCCAAATTGGTTTGTGCTAGCAGATCCAAGCCAACCCGATGCCCCAATTTTTCCTCAATCTCGTCCAGCATATCCAAACTTTCCACGGATTTTAGGTTTAAATTAAAATGGCGGCTCAAGACCGGAATATCAAACCGGTTGCTACTGAAGCCGATAATCAACCCGGCGCGCTGCAGAATTAATTTAAGCTGGTCAAATCGATCTTCGTGAAAAGAAAGATATTTGTCTTGGTTATATGAATACACGCCGACAAAAGACATAGAAAGCTTGGGAATATTCTGCGGTCCGCCTACATCAGCAATCGTATTTTTGGTTTCAATATCAATAACGAGCTTATCCATAGCGATTAAAGCGTAACGCCGGTGTGCCGGTCGGCGACTTTAGAAGCGGCGTAACTTTCCGGCTTGGTTTTGGCTTCAAAATTGTTGGCGCGCACCATGCCGACTAGTTCCTGAATCATCGCTTTGGTTTCCCCGTTTTCGCCGACATCCACGTGAATTTCAAAATCAAAATGAGGCATCTTAGCGTCTTTAAGTAGCGCAATAAATTCCCGCGCCGCATCTAAGGAGAGCAATACTTCTTGATACATTCGGTTGCGCAAATTATGGATTTTATTCAAATGCACGTGCCGCCAAAAATACCGGCCGCCATTGCCGACACGATGCACTACGATAGCCACGACAAAGTCCGCGCTGTTGTCCGGTCGGCGTTCGGAATCGGTGCCAATGATGATTTTGTAGTTCCGCTTGGTGTCCGCCAGCATAAAATCGTGGATGGTAGAAACGATTTGATGCGTGGTCAATTTCAATCCAAACGAACTGTTAAAAAGATTCGTATCCATATAGACGATAGTTCCTACGTTACCGTTTTTTCAGGTGCTTTGTCAAAGTAAAAGTGATAGGGTATATATAATCGATAATTATGAAACGCATCTATTTAGATTATGCCGCTGCCACGCCGGTTGATCCGCGGGTAGTGAAGGTAATGCAGCCGTATTGGGATAAGGTGTATAGCAACCCGGGTTCGCTTCATTGGTTTGGGCAGGAAGCGTCCGCGGCGGTTTTTCAGGCACGGCAAACCATTGCCAAAGTTTTACAATGCCATTACTCGGAAATTGTATTTACTGGTTCGGCGACGGAGGCGAATAATCTGGCGCTTCGCGGCGCGGTGAAAGCGTGGCGGAGAAATCACCACGGTACGCCGGAAATTATTATTTCCGCCATTGAACACGAATCGATTGCGGCAACCGCAGAAGATTTAGAACAAGAAGGAGTAAAAATAGTACGCATTCCGGTTACGAAAGACGGGGTGGTGGGAACTGATGTTTTGTCTGCGGCTTTGAATGAAAAAACAGTTTGTGTATCCATTATTTATGCCCACAACGAAATTGGAACAATCCAACCGTTGAAAAAAATAGCCGAATTGATTAAAAACCATAAAAAGTCCGGCGCATATCCGCTTTTCCATACCGACGCAGTTCAGGCATTTAATTATTTGGAGTGCCGCCCAGTTGATTTGGGGGTGGATTTACTGACTTTATCTAGTCAAAAAATATATGGCCCGAAAGGAGTTGGTATATTATATGTACGCAAGAATACGCCTTTGCAGCCGATTATCACTGGCGGTGGACAAGAATCGGGACTGCGTTCCGGCACGGAAAATGTGCCGGCCATTGTAGGTTACGCGAAAGCGGTGGAATTAGCGGAAAATATCCGGGTACAAGAAACGAAGCGAATCAAAACGATGCAAAATTCTCTTGAAAATAAACTCCATAGCACTTCTTCAAAAATTCAATTAAACAGCAATGCGCGGGAGAAATTACCGAATATCCTGAATATATATGTACCGGATATACTTGCTCAGGAATTATTGATTCATCTGGATATGCGGGGAATCGCGGTCTCTTCCGGATCGGCCTGTTCTTCCCGTTCGACGGAGGCATCCGCAGTCATTCGAGCTTTGAGGTATTCGGAAGATCGAGCAAAAAGCAGCATTCGTATCAGTATGGGCAGATATACTGTTCCAGAAGATATTGACAATTTTGCGGAAGCTTTAAAAAATATAATAAAAGAGTCGCCTATTAAACAAAAATAATATATATGAAAAATAAATTTATTTGGCAATTGCTTTTTATGGCCATGGTCGCCGGTTTGGTAAGTTTTTTTGTTTCCGCGCGCGTATCGGAAGCGAGTTTCTGGAAAGATTTTTTGGATAAGTATCTTCCGAAAATAGAATTAAAAAAAGAAACGCCAATTACAGAAGAAATAAAAGGAGATGACGTTGCAAAAAACATTCCACCCTACGAGTCGGAAAATTCTCATGAAGCCGCCGTTATTCGGGTAGTAGAAGAGGCGGCGCCGGCAGTAGTGTCGGTAATTGTTTCTAAATATGTGCCAATTATTGAACAATGTTCGTATGATCCCTTAATGGATTTACCATCGGAAATTCGTCAATTTTTTAGCGATGGTTTGAATTTTTCCCGGCCCTGCAAAAAAGGCATGCGTAACCAAGACATCGGCGGCGGGACTGGCTTTATTGTTTCGGAAGATGGCTTGGTGATTACAAATAAACACGTGGTCAGCGACGAAGAAGCGGATTATACGGTGTTGACGAATGACGGTAAAAAATATAAAGCGAAAGTCTTGGCGCGCGATCCGATCCAAGATTTGGCGGTGTTAAAGATTGAAGTTACGGGAATTCAGCCGCTGAAACTCGGAAATTCCGATGGCATTCGTATCGGTCAAACTGCAATTATTATTGGTAATGCGTTGGGCGAATTTCGCAATACGGTTTCGGTTGGAGTTATTTCTGGCTTGTCCAGAAAGATTGCTGCATCCGATCAGCGTGGCGGTTTAGAAATATTGGATGAATTAATCCAAACGGATGCTGCCATTAATCTCGGGAATTCCGGTGGACCGCTATTGAATTTAAAAGGCGAAGTGATTGGCATTAGCACCGCAATCGCTTCCGGCGCCCAAAGCATCGGTTTTGCGATTCCGATTAATAAAGCCAAACGGGATATTAGCTCGGTGGAAACCAACGGTAAGATTACGATTCCGTATCTAGGAGTTCGTTATCTTTCTCTGGATGAGGAATTGGCAGCAAAAGAAAAATTATCGGTTACTCAAGGCGCGTTAGTGCGGGGCGGGGAAGATGGGGCGGGCGTGGTAAAAGATTCTCCAGCCTATAAAGCCGGAATTCAAGCAGAAGATATTATCTTGTCAATTAATGGTCAAAAAGTTGATGAGGACCACCTACTTGGTTCTCTGATTCAAAAATATCAGGTTGGCGATACGGTGAAGTTAAAGTTATTGAGAGATGAAAAGGAACTGGAAATACCAGTTGTCTTAGAAGAACGCAAGTTCTGATTTAGATGCCAAGATATGATATAATAAACCTTAGAGTCGATAATTAACTCAAAGACTATTTTCAGTATGAAAAGAATCATTATTAATACTATCTTAATAGCGGGTTTAATTGTTCAAAGCGGTATGGTTTTTGCGCAGGGCGTGCCGGCGGCAGTGCAAAATGCGCGAGAACGAGTGGCAGAAAAAAAGGACGCAATGATTGAAAGAACTATGGAGAAAAAGAGCGCAGTGACCGATCGTATGGCAGAGAAGAAAGAGAATTTGATGGAGCGCAAGCAAGCCATTACGGAAAGAAAAGCGGAATTTAAAAATGAAATGACAGCCAAGCGGGAAGAGCTGAAAACAAAAATTGAAACCCGGAAAACGGAATTAAAAGCTAAATTAACGAAAATTAAAGACGAACGAAAGAAACAAGTTGTTGAAAGATTAGATAATCGGTTTACGGAAATCAATCAGAAAATGGCGGCCCATTGGGAAAAATATATGGATAGATTATCGGATTTACTGGCTAAAGTAATTTCTCGGGCGGATAAAGCAGCTGCAGCCGGAAAGGATGTGACAAGAACTCGTACCGCCATTACCGCAGCCGAAACTGCTATAGAAACTGCTCGCCAAGCCATTGCGGCGCAACTCGCGAAAGCTTATCCAATTAACGTGACGACTGATGACGCTTTGAAATCAGCGGTAGCTTCCGCTCGAACTACGATGAATACCGATTTACAATCGGTTCGAGAGAAAATTCGCGCCGCTCATAAAGCAGTCGTTGACGCGTTGACATCGTTGAAAGGCATTGCCGGAGTTGATCAGGTAACAGCAACGTCTACCGCCGCAACGACTCAATAATTAAAATTAAATTTAACATCATTATGGATCCGCAAATGCAAAATCAAATGTCCTCGAGTAACCCAAAAAAATGGATTTGGATTGGCCTAGGAATTATCATCGTAGGATTGTTGGTATGGTGGTTTGGTTCGGGATCAATAACACAATCTCCGGAAATCAATCAATTGGTATCGCCGGCAGAAGATTCTACCGCTACGATTGAACAGCAACTGAATGACGCAACGGATTTTGGCGCCATTGAAGACGAATTAAAAACTACAGAAGCAGACCTGAATAGTTTATAAGATTTCAAGCAGGAATATAAAACTAGTCCGATGGCCATCGGACTAGTTTTATTATTTGGCACTCTCATTGACAGAGTGCTAAAATCTACGCTACATTAAAAATGTTACAATATATATTATGAAGAACTTCAATCGTTTTACGATTAAAGCGCAGGAAGCGTTGCAGAATGCCCAGGAATTGGCCGCGCAAAAAAATCACGGAGAATTTAAAGCATTGCATTTGCTTTCCGCCCTACTTGCGGACGATCAATCGCTGGTTCGGCCAGTGCTTTTGAAAATGGGCTTGAATCTTCCAACCCTGCAGCAACAGATAGAAGATGAACTGAAGAAACTTCCGAAAATTTTTGCCAATACTACCGTTGGTCAACTGTATCTTTCCCAAGAATTGATGCATGTACTGGATAAAGCGGCAAAAATTGCGCAGGCTCAGCATGATGAATTTATTTCTTGCGAACACTTATTGCTTGGCGTAGTAGATACTACTTCTACCGCTCAAACGTTGTTAGAAAAATTTGGCGTCAAACGGGAAGCGGCGCTGCGGATCTTAGCGCAATTGCGTGGTTCTACGCGGATTACCGATGAAACCCCGGAAACCAAATTTCAAGTATTAGATAAATACGCGATTAATTTGACGGATAAAGCGCGGGAAGGAAAGTTAGACCCGGTCATTGGCCGGAGCGAAGAATTGCGACGCGTGATTCAGGTGCTTTCTCGCCGCACGAAAAATAACCCGGTACTGATTGGCGAATCTGGCGTGGGGAAAACCGCCATTGTGGAGGGTTTGGCCCAACGGATTGTCACCGGCGATGTGCCAGAACCGCTGAAAGATAAAGAAATTATTATGCTAGATCTGGGTTCTTTAATTGCCGGCACTAAATTCCGCGGAGAATTTGAAGATCGTTTAAAAGCGTTTATTAAAGAAATTCAAAATTCGGCCGGCCGATTAATTCTTTTTATTGATGAAATTCATATGATTGTCGGAGCAGGAGCGGCGGAAGGCGCGGTGGACGCTTCCAATTTATTGAAACCGGCGTTGGCTCGAGGCGAATTGCATGCCATCGGCGCCACTACCTTGCGGGAATATCAAAAACATATTGAAAAAGATCCAGCCTTAGAGCGGCGTTTCCAGCCAATTTTAGTGGAGGAACCGACGATTGAAGACAGTATTACGATTTTGCGGGGCATTAAGGAGAAATATGAAATTCACCACGGTCTGCGGATTAGCGATGAAGCGTTGGTAATGGCGGTGAATCTTTCCGCGCGGTATATTACGGACCGATTTTTACCCGATAAAGCGGTAGATTTGATTGATGAAGCGGCGGCAGCGCGCCGATTAGAAACCGAAAGCTTGCCTCGGGAAATTGACCGCGTCCGCCGAGAAATCACCCGTTTGGAAATTGAAAAATCCGCTTTAAGCAAAGAAACCAGCGCGGCCAGTAAAAAAAGATTGAAAGCGATTGGAAAAGAGCTGGAAACTTTGAAAAAGGAAAATGATGAATTGTCCGGAAAGTGGCACGCGGAAAAGATTACTTTTGAAAATTTGCATAATTTACGCCGGAAAATTGATGAATTGCGGCGCCAAGCGGAAGTGGCGGAACGGGAAGGAGATTTAGAAAAAGTAGCGAAAATTATCTACGGCGAATTGCCAGCGGCGGAAAAAGAGTTTCAAGCTTTTGAAAAGAAACATTTTGGTCCGGAAAAAAGGAAAAAAACCGACAAAGATCAGTTTATTAAAGATGCCGTGGACGAAGAAGATATTGGCGCGGTGGTATCCCGTTGGACCGGTATTCCAGTAATGCGGATGCTGGAATCGGAAATAGAAAAGCTATCCCGAATGGAAGAAGTTTTGTCCCAGCGGGTAGTTGGTCAGGAAGAAGCGCTTTCGGCAGTCTCGCACGCACTTCGCCGAGCTCGAGCCGGATTATCCGATGAACATAAACCCTTGGGTTCTTTTATGTTTCTTGGTCCGACTGGCGTGGGAAAAACTGAACTCGCTAAAGCTTTGGCGGAATTTATGTTTAATGACGAAAAGGCACTGGTACGGGTGGATATGTCCGAATACATGGAAAAACACGCCGTTTCCAAATTAATCGGTTCGCCGCCGGGATATGTTGGCTATGATGAGGGGGGCCAATTAACGGAAATCGTTCGTCATCGGCCTTATAGTTTGATTTTATTTGATGAAATTGAAAAAGCGCATCCGGAAGTATTCAACATTCTTCTCCAGGTCTTGGATAATGGCCGATTAACCGACAGCAAAGGAAAAACCGTTAATTTCAAAAACAGCATTATCATTATGACCTCCAACGTAGGCGGCCATCATGTGCGGCAAATGTCTAATTTGGGTTTTGCGCCAGAACAAGTCAATGAGCGGCTGCACCAAGAAGAAAATTTCAAGGGGAAAATTCAGGAAGCGCTGCGGGAACGTTTCAAGCCGGAGTTTTTGAATCGGATTGATGATGTGATTGTGTTTAAGCCGCTGGTGAAAAAAGATATTGAAAAAATCGTGGCTTTACACCTGGACCAAATCAAAGCCAGAATTACGGAACGAGGGTATCAGGTGGAATTTGACCCATCTCTTAAGGAATATTTGTCGGTAAAAGGCTTTGATGCGGAGTACGGAGCGCGGCCGCTGAAACGATTGATTCAAAAATTGGTGCTGGACACCATGGCGGACCGGATTATTAAAGGCAAACTTAAAGATGTGGGAAAAATTAAAATCGGTTTTAGCAATTCCGCAGTTACAATTAACGCTTAGGAGCATCGCGTTCGGCGCAGCGCTTTATTGGTTGCGCATGAGTGAATTCAGTTGGGTATCTTTGGTTGTCTTTCTGGGGATTATCGGATTTACGTTTTTTCGAGTGCACCCGCTATCTATGTTTGTGGTTTTGGGAGTTTTGCTAGGGATGATCCGAACTTTAGACAGTTTTTGGTTTATCAGCGGCGCGGCAATATCCGGCGCGGTATTTTTTTATCTTTCTTTTGGGATTCGGCAATTAGTGTTTGTACATCGGATTGGTTGGTATGCGGTTCGGAATGTGCTGCTTTTGTATTTTACCTACCTTTTGTTTTTTATTACGGATAAATCAACCGGATTTTGGTGGCAGTTTTTGTTGGTGTTGGCGGCGGTGTTCATACTAATTTATGAATGGTTAATTCTTTTTGAACGAAGCTTCCCTAAGCGATATTTGATTGCCGCATTAGCGATGACTTTTTTGATTGGAGAATTATTGTGGTCAACGGCATTATTGCCGCTCGGACTAATTAACAATAGTAGTCTGCTGATTTTGTGCACGTACATTTTGGTTTATCTGACCCACCATCATTTTCATGGCACGCTTCAGAAAGCCTTGTCTTGGAAAAACGCGGCAATTTTTTTAATGACTTTACTGGTAATTTTCTGGAGCGCTTCTTGGAAGTTATAGGACATTAAGAACAAAAATACTTTTCCCCTCAACCAGCTACGCTCACCTATGGAGGAAACGGACAGCCGGTTCCGAAGGGTATATGCGGAGAGTGATTCGGTTGTTTGACAGGTAATCCGGCAATGCGGTAAACATGAAGAATGATTTTGCCGGATACATTGCGGGACAAATCCAGAGAAATTGCTTATGCGCTAATTCGGGTATCGTATTATATTAAGCGGTCTGATTTAAAGGCGAGGCTAGAAAATCATGCTTTTTCTCTTCTGGAAATAACCGCTCAAGCAGTACTGGATAAGGACGATAAGCAAACTATTTTAAAGACTGTAAAACATATATCGGTACTAGATACTCTGATCCGTATAGGCCATTCTATTTATGAAATAGAGCCGGTTAATGCCACTATCTTAGTAAGGGAACTAGATCTATTTAATTCGGCAATCCGGCAATTCGGCAATTTGGACGAGTCATTGCCGGATTTAGATTCAATGTTTAGTAAAGTATCTTTACCGGTTAGATTTGATAAGCAAAGTATTGATTCTGATGGAATTGAAGAAAAGGAATCCAGAACAGATCAGGAATATAAACAGGAGTCTGACGATATCCAGTCCGTAATGCGGCAATCGGCAATTATAAGCTTAGCTAAATTCGGCAAAGAAGGAGTTTGCCGGATGAAGGATCTCATTGCCGCATTCCCGGATGTTAGCGAAAGAACGCTTCGATATGATTTGAAGAAGCTTTGTGATCAAGGGGCGTTAGAAAGGGTTGGAATTAGTGGTCCGGGGAGCTATTATCGGCTTTTGAATATAGATGAGCGTAACACTCAAAAATAGGATACGTTATAATGTTATATCAGTATATTGGTTAGGAGGTTTTGCACTTTGTTTGGGTTTCGTGTATACTGGTTATTAATCCGTAAGGATTCAGAGTGAGGCTGAGTCAATTACGTAAAAAGCATAAAGCGACAGGGAAAAGGAAAATCCATTGGACATGTCGCGGTTTGTTTTTTACTATTTATTGAAAGTCTCGCTCAACAGCGAGTTTTTTTATTTCATTTTGATATTAGGATTATTCTTTTGCTGAGGTCGGTCCCAGCTCCACTATGGAAGGAGGGGAACAGTGAGAAGGAATAATTTTTGGAAATTAGCAATTAATTAGTCAGAAAATTAAATTAATTTCTTTTTCGGTCAGTTCGTCGATTGAACTGGTTTAAAAAGAAAAAGGTCAAAAAACAATATATATGGGAAGAAAAACATTAGTAAGCAAAATTTCAACAGCTGTGCTTTCAATAGCCACAGTTGTATCGCTCTCTGGCGTTGGCGCATTAGTGCCGATTGCCCATGGAGCAACTGTAGCGGAGCTACAGGCGCAGATTGCGCAATTGCTTAGCCAAATTACTGCATTGCAGTCTCAATTAAATAGCTCGACGACAACGACTTCTTCGTCCGCGGTCCCTGCGTCCTTATTAACTTCCGGCAACCTCACAGTTGGAAGCAAAGGAGCGGCGGTCATGGATTTGCAGAAGTTCTTGAATTCGAACGGCTATCAAATTGCTGCAAGCGGAGCCGGTTCTCCTGGCAATGAAACCGAATACTTCGGTTCCTTAACCAAGGCAGCTCTGGCAAAATGGCAAGCAGCGATGAGTATCTCTCCGGCATCAGGTTTCTTTGGTCCGATCACTCGGGCAAAGTTATCTACGGTGACTACTTCTACAAGTTCGACCACAACCACAACGACTACCACAACGACAGCTCCGGCCGGCACTGGTTTAACGGTAACGTTAGATTCAGTCCAGCCAACAGCGACGATCGCGCCTCAAAACGCGACTCGGATTCCGTTTACCAAACTTCGCTTGACTGCTTCGGCAGATGGCGCGGTAACGGTGAATTCCATTGTCGTAGAACGAACTGGTTTAGCAGAAGACGCAGCACTGGATGCAGTATTGCTTTTGGATGAAAATGGCGTTCAACTTGGTCTTACCAAGACTTTGAATTCCAATCACCAGGCAACCATCGGTGAAGCGTTTACAGTTGCGGCCGGTCAAACCAAAGTCTTAACGATTGCTGGTAACCGAGTTGGTTCCGGTTCTCGAGGGGGTCAAACAATCTCTATTGACGCAGTAGGCGTGAATACATCTGCGAACGTCAATGCGAGTTTCCCACTCCGAGGATCTACGCATACCATTAACGAAACTTTGACGATCGGTAGCGTGACTATGGATCTTGGCGCGACTGACCCAGGAGGCAGCCAAACAAAAGAAGTTGGTACCGCAGGGTACACATTCTCTTCTGTGAAGGTAACTGCTGGTTCTACAGAAAAAGTTGTCTTGAAATCCATCCGTTGGAATCAAACTGGTTCGGCGGGTTCGGGTGATGTCAAGAGTGCCAAAACTTACATTGATGGCACAGCCTACGATACGATTGTCAGCGCGGATGGTAAATTCTATTCCTCCACGTTCGGCAACGGCATTGTAATTGACAAAGGTTTCTCCAAAGAAATCTCCATCAAAGGTGATATTGGCAGCGGTTCATCCAGAAAAATTGACTTCGATTTAGATAAGCGAAGCGATTTGTATCTCTTGGGTGAGCTCTACAACTATGGCATTTTGCCGCCAAACGGTACGGATACATCCGGATCGGATGATGGTGCGTTCCATTCCAGCACCAATCCATGGTTTGATGCGTACGAAGTACACATCAATACCGGCACGATTACGGTCAGTAAGGATAATGCGGTTGCCGCTCAGAACATTGCCATTAACTTAGCGAATCAGCCATTAGGTGGTTGGATCGTGGATGTTAAAGGTGAAGCAATTTCTGTGGGCAATATGGCATTCCATATTGATACGACAGAAAACACCACAAGCACGGTTGGTCTAGACGACATTGATAACCTGACCCTTTACGATGGGACAGGTAAGGTGTTGGCTGGTCCAATTGACCCGACAGCAACGACTGCGGATGGTAATGTTACCTTTACGGATACCGTTACATTCCCAGTTGGCGTAACTAACATTGTGATGAAGGCGAAATTGGCGGCGACAACGGCATTCGATAACAACGATAGCATTGCCGCTTCTACAACTCCTTCCACCGGTTGGACAACTGTCACTGGTCAGGTTACCGGTAATACGGTTACTCCGAGCCCGACTTCCGCAGTTGCTGGTAACACTATGACTGTAAAGTCCGGTTCGTTAACAATCAGCGTATCTTCCGTGCCGATTGCTCAGACCGTCATCGCTGGCGTAACTCAATTTGAGTTCGCGCGATACGTCTTAGATTCAGCGGCATCCGGTGAAGATATTCGTTTAACCGCGCTCCAAATTGAAAACAATGTTGGCGGCGGCGGCGCAGCGACTGATATCACGAACTGCAAGTTGTACGATGGCGCGACGGTGGTCAATGCAAACAATGTATTGAATCCGTCCTCAGCGGCGTCTAACACTTCTATTACATTTGACGGCACTGGTTTGGTGATCAACAAAGGCACATCCAAACAGCTTTCTCTCAAGTGTGATTTGAAAGCGGGCGCAACTGGTCAGTATTCATTAGGTTTTGATACGAGCGCAGATCTCTCGCCAACTGGCCTGACATCTGGTCAGAGTATCACCGAAACGGATAATGACAGCGCGGGTCAGCAAATGACTGCGGCGACAAGCGGTGCCTTGTCTATTAGCTTAGACACGGCTTCTCCGTCGTATACCATTGTTGCTCCTGGCCAGACAGTAGAATTGGCTCGGATCAAATATGCGGCTTCTCAGGAAGACATTGATGTGAAGCAAATCGCGTTGCAATTAACCGGCGTTGCTTCCAATACTGTTGTTGACTTAGTTGGTCAGGAAGTGAGTCTTTACAAGTTGGCAAATCTCAGTACGCCAATTGGAACGGTAACTTTCTCCAACAGCGGAGCGACAGTAGACATGGGTACTTCCAGCGCAATCACGGATTTCCGTGTTCCAAAAGACAGCGCGAATATCTTAGTAGTTAAGGGTGTTATTGCGAGTATCACCAACTCTGGTCCATTGACCGCATCTGGTGATCTCTTAGCAGTTGACTACGAAGGTAACAACGAAGGATTGAGTGGTAACTATGGCGTTGGCGTAGCGTCCGGTGCGACGATTACTCCAGCAAGCAACGATACTGCTTCGAATGGTGTTCGTATAATGCGAGCCTATCCGACCTTCGAAAAAGTTGACTTAACTTCTAGCGAAAGAACCTTAACCGCTGGTGATGGCAAGGCCTTGTATAAATTCAAGGTGACTGCGAACAGCGGCGACGTCGCAATTGCGAAGTTCTCCTTCAGCGTTTCCTCCTCAACGGTGGTAGCGAGCGGAGGCAACAACGCAACTACGACAAAGTTCTCTCTGTATGCCTTTACTGATTCAGCAATGAGCACGCCGGACTCGGCCTTTAACGGCACGAACAACCCAGGCGGTCTCTTGAATGCTGGTTCTTGTTTTAACGGCTTGAACAGCAGTTCAGCAACAGCTCCAGTTGGTCAGAACGGTGCTGGTTCTGCGGGCCCGGAAATCTATCCAGATACTAGCGCTGCTGCGTGCAGTTCTACTGGCCGAGCTACAACGACCATCACTATCCCATCTGGTCAGAGCCGATGGTTCCGATTACAGGCTTCTGTAGGAACACTCGCGCAATCTGGCACTTCCGAAAACATCCAGGTACAGCTTGAAGGTGACTCTGTATTCCCAGTGAATGCAGCCACTCTCATGCAAAAAGCTGGCGGATTCGCCGGTCAGGCTTCCGGTGTTGATAATGACGCCCATGATGACTTCATCTGGTCGCCAATTTCTACGACAACGGCGGCAGATGTTGATGATCTAGACTGGACAAACGGTTATGGCGTGGTTGGTCTCCCAAGCACGAACATGACTGCAGAAACGATCAGTAAATAATTTTAGAGACTTGAGACTCTAAGATTTGTACCAACACCCCCCACCAATACTGGTGGGGGGTTTGGTTTTTTAATCCAATATTGTTAATATGGTTACCATGTTTCCGAAAGCTTTAAATCATCCGCGTTTTCCAATAATTGCTTTAGGCGGAATTCTTATTGTGGCGGCAATCATTCGTTTTTGGGGGATTAGCGCAATGGATACTTTTCATGATGAAGGCTTGTATTCATTCCGTTCCATTGGCTATATAGATTTTATCGATAATAATGCTCAAACCACGCCACCGCAGTGGTTTAAAGATACGCCGGTATTGCCCGGGTGGACGAAACTTTCTTTCCACGATCACCCACCGATGTTTTTTTTAGTGCAGAATATTTTTTTTCGCATTTTTGGCGATTCTTTGTTTATATCCCGATTGCCATCCGTGCTGGCAGGTTTAGGGACAATCGCGCTGGTATATTTTCTATGCAAACAAATTTTTAATCGGATTGGTCAAAAAGGAGAGTGGTATGGATTGACTGGTGCTGCGTTGCTTGCGGTAAATCACATTCACGTATGGATTTCTCGTTCCGCAATTTTTGAATCCCTACTTACTTTTTTTATTATTCTTAATGTGTATTGTTTCATTCGTTTTTTGGAAGATGAACGATCTGGCCAGTCAGGCTGGTGGAAATGGTTTGGCGTGACTTTGGGATTAATCTTAATTACTAAATATACCGGTGGTTGGCTTATACCGACCTATCTTTTATATTGCTTGATATTTTATCGTTCGGCGTTCCGACAATGGCGCTGGTATGCGGCGGCGGGATTAGCGGCGATTATTTTTTCCCCAATAATTATTTATAATGCCTACCTTTATAAAACTGTAGGACATTTTGATTTGCAGTTTGCGTATCTTTTTCATCAAAATACCCCAGAGTGGCAAGTATCGTTGGGTAAATCTCAAGAACCCTTTTCTTTATTTATTCAAAATTTATTGGCCATGTACTCCATTCCATTTTTAATGATGATAGTTGGCGGAGCGGGGACGGTCGCATGGTGGTGGAAACAACAATTTAAGTTCGGGATTTGGACAATAGTTGCGATAGCGATGGTGACTTTCCTGTTAGTATTTATTGGCGCCGCATTTCGTTTCTTGTCTCTTTATATAATTCCGGCGATAGTGCTGGCGGTTATGGCGATTGGTTATTGTGTACAACACTACGGATCCTCACGGGAAAGTCGCCGAATTATGGGAATTCTCTTGGCTTTGTTTTTTGGATATGAGATTTTTTTTACCACACAAGGAGTGTTCGTGGAATTTCCTCGTTTTGGCGTTGTGGAAGTAGATGAATATTTAAATCGGGAATTGGGCGTTGAGCGATCAATTGCGATGCCGCAATTCAATAATCCTCATCTGAATGCGATGGCGCAATCTTATTATCAAAAATTACCGGCGGGGAACCGTGCTATTTTATTGGTATTTGATGAAAATTTAAGTTTAACTACTCGTCTTTGGTTGTTTATGCGGCGAACTTATTATCACGGTATATCCGCGGTTACGACGGGAAATTTCAAAAGCATGCTTCAGAATCCTGGTCCAGCTTATTTTAAGGGATATGAAATATATTTCGTGAAAGGCAGTCCAGATACGAATTTAAATACATTAATAAATTCTTCCGATGCCCAGGAATTTGAGGGCTTTATTAAAGAGAATTTAAATCTTCAGCCGGATTTTGTGTCATATGGACACGGGAGATTCCCAGGAAAGGAACTGCCAATGCTAACGGTATATAAATTTACTTTATAGTATACTTAATTGTATGAGATATCAGCATCTTATTTTAGTAACGGTTATTGTGTTTGGCATAATACTAAGCAACGTGGCAGTTGCCGCTGCCCAAACCTTTGATCGAAATTTATATTTTGGTCTTATTGGTGATTCGGACGTTGAACGCCTCCAGCAATTTTTGAAAGATCGGGGACTGTATACTGGTCCAGTAAACGGAAATTTTTTTTCTTTGACTCGGGCGGCAGTGCAAGAATTCCAAAAACAACATAAAATTGAACCGGCAGTTGGATACGTTGGCCCAAAAACCAGAGCAATTTTGAACCAAACAACACCTGTCCGCCAATTAACTCTACAAGAGCAAATCGCCGCGCTTTTGCAGCAGATAGAGATATTGCAAGCGGAGTTAGCGCAATCGCAGCAAGCAGAAATAGTTACCACGCTTCCTGCCACAACGACTATGCCTGCTGTTGCGCCAATACCATCGCTCCCTAATCCATTTATCAGCACTCTCAAAATAAAAGTTGAGTATCCTTCCATTACTCTAAGCAAATATATCGGCGTAACGCTAACGGAATTTGTTTTACAGGCGCAAGAAAAAATTGCTATTACTCGGTTGCGTTTTAAAAACAACGGCACCTTGGGGGATCCATCCTTTTTAAATCTAGAACTCGTAGATTCACAGTCTGGCGTTGTCTTGATATCAACCAACACCGTAAAAGATGGATACGCTGATTTCCAACTCACCGCTGATCCAACCAAGGCCAATAAAGGAGTATTGGTTTCCGGAAGAACCTATTTTATTCGAGCTGATTTACTTACTCCTAACACGACAGAAAAACCAAAGATCAGATTAGATTTAATGACCGCAGCAGATATTAGGGCGTTTGATTATGATGATTTGACTCGAATAGCGGATATAACTTCTTCTCTGACTTTCCCGATAGAAGGACCAACGATTACGACTTTCTAAGCATTGCAGGGTTATATGCGTTTTCGTTTATCAACAGCACAATGGTTGTGGATAATTATCGGCATTGCTTTTGCCTTGCGTTTATTGGGTTTGGGCCAGCAAGAAATCCTGGGTGATGAATCCGGAGATGCGTTTCGGGCGATAGGTTATATTGATTATTTAGGAACCAGTGAGCAAACTACGCCGATTGATTGGTATCGGGACGAGTCAGCCTTGCCCTGGTGGACGAAACTTTCTTTCCACGATATTCCGCCGCTGGCGATTATCTTTCAGCATATCTCCTCATTAATATTTGGTTTTTCCATTTTTGCCGTTCGGTTTCCAGCGGTTATGTTGGGAACGTTGGCAACATTATTGGTGTTTTGGATCGCGCGGCGATTGTTTAATGAAAAAGTAGCGCTTTGGAGCGCTGGTTGGTGGGCTGTCAGTGGCGCGATGGTCTGGATTTCCCGAACAGCGATTTTAGAGCCTTATTTGATTTTTTTTATTCTGCTTAATCTGCACGCTTTTTTACTTTTTGTGGAACGACCGCGATATTGGTGGTGGTTTGGCATCACGCTTGGCGCAATTGGATTAACTAAATATACGGGCGTAATTGTTGTGCCAATCTATATTTCCTATCTTCTTTTATTTCAACGTTCTCTATTTCGGAATTGGCGATTATATGCTGCGTTGATTATGGCAGCTATCGTGCTCAGTCCGGTCATCATCTATAACTATTATATGTATAAGGCTACCGGGCATTTTGATTTGCAAATTGCTTATTTATTGGGCCAAGATACGCCGGAATGGCGCGGGTTGCTGGGTAAAGCGCAATCGCCGTTTAGAGAGATTTATATCAATGCCTCGGCTGCCTGGGGGATATCGGCGATTATGTTCCTGATATTGGGCATGGGAATATTGTGGCGACATTGGCGAGTTCGTCGAGAAAGTGTTGCATTGATTGGAGCGTATCTTTTTTGGACAACCATGCTATTGGTAGTAATCGGCTCTGCTCAGCGTTTCTTGGCACTATACGGACCAGGAATGGTTATAATATTCGGATTTGTTTCCGCATATTTATGGGAGCGGAAAAATCTTAAAATTATTGTTATTGCTTGGTTAATCGCAGAAAGCGCTTTTCTTACAAACAAAATTTTTATCGCTTATCCGGACTTTGGCGTTGCTGCCCTAGATCATTATTTTGAAGAAGAATTTCACGGCATAGAATCCGGGGTTACTCCGGAAGCAAACCACCCCCATCTCAATGCAATGGTTCAAAAATTTTCCGATAAAAAAATGCCGCAGCGTCCGCGAGCGCTGATAATGATTGTGTACAATGATAATATTGCTTTGCCAACCTTGGAGTGGGTATTCTATCGGCGTTTTTTCTATCAAAGCATCCCAACGATGTTTATAGAAAATTTTCAACGTACAGTAGCAACGCAAGGGATAGATTATCTTAAACCGTTTACCATTTATTTTGTGCAAAGCACCGAAAACACGTTGCGCAATCAATTTAAAATAGACAAAACCATCGGCCAAGAGTTTGAGCAGTGGCTGCGGCAGCGGGGGTTTGTTCCGGTAAAAGAAATCTACGGCCAAGAAAATAAATTGATGTTTACGATTTACAAATTCACTCTGAGATGATATAATCCACTACTATATGAAAAAAACACTGATTATTATTGGATTTATTGGGTTAATTGTCGGCGCTTCTTGGTTCGGATGGAGCCAAATGGCCAAAACACCAGTGGTCAATTCGCCTCAATCGGAAGCAACTTCTACCGTTAATGATATTAAACCCGCCCCAGTCTCGTTAACCGAGAAAGAAAAATTACAACAACAAGCCATCGATATTATTAATCGGGACATTCTTATTCGGGTATCATTAAGCGCGGCCACAGAAGCCCAAGCAAGGGAGAAAATTAAAGAACTCTCCGATATGATTCGCGGCAATTTTGATTATGACGCGCCATGGTTGGATTTAGGATCTTATCGCCGTTTAATTGGTGATTATGACGGAGCGCGGGAAGCTTGGGAATTCTTGGCGAAAATTCGCCCGCAAAGTTATGTTGTATTCCATAATTTAGGCGATCTCTACGCTTATCAATTCAAGAATTATTTGAAAGGAGAAGAATATTTTTTGAAGTCAATCGCTAATGCGCCCGGGAATATTCAAGGCTATATACAACTGGCAACAATATACCAGTATTATGACACGAGCAAGAATGACAAAATTGAACCGTTGTTGTTAAAGGGTATTACCGCAAATCCGAAAGACGCAAATCTACTGATTACGCTTGGCGAATATTATCAAGATCAGGGCCGAAAGACAGAGGCATTAAAATATCTTGAAGAAGCCTTGCAGCTTAACCCGAAAAATACCAGTCTCCAGCAAGAGATTGAACAACTTAAAAATAGTTAGAACTTTTCAGATGTAATTTGGCGATACACATTCTCTGTTTGGGCAATCATTGCCTGGACAGAGAATTTTTGTTTTACGATATTTTTTCCTTTGGATTGAAGGTCTTTTTTTACTCGAGTATTATGTAAAAGTCCCAGAATTGCTTGAGCAAGCGCTTCCGGATTTCTTTGCGCAACCATGATGCCGTCTTCGTGGTGTTGGATAATTTCTGGCATTCCGCCAGTTTCCGTGACGACAATCGGCAAAGAAGCTGCCATTGCTTCCAGCGCTATATATGGCAGCCCCTCTTTAATGGAAGACATTACAAATACATCCAGGGCTTTCAAATATTGATAATCTTTGCCGGTTGGCGGTATAAAAAATAAATTAACTTTTAATCGTTCGCTTAATTTTTGTAATTTTTTTAACTCCGGCCCCTCTCCAATTAAAATAAAATTCGCTTGTGGAACGTATTGGGCAGCGCGAACCAAAGTTTCATAATTTTTTTCTCGGACCAATCGGCCAATCGATCCGATCCAGGGCCATTTTGATTTTGGTTTCGGGCGACTAGGCAGAGTGAGGCCATTAGCGGTCTTTGTAATTTTATTAAGAATCATTGACCGCGCATCTTCTTTAGAAAAAAATTCAATTAAAGGATCGATGCCATTGTAAATCGTAGTAAGTTTCTTGGGTGGAGCGATATGATAACGCAGGGCAAGTTTTCGGTCATATTCCGATACACAAATAATGGCGTCCTGAAAATAAGCGGCGATTTTATGGAAAAGCACAAAGGCATACCGAATGATTGCCGGCCAAGCATCAGTCGGGTTAAAAACCCAGCCATGGGCCGTAAACACCACTTTGATTTTTTCGGCGGCAGTTTGGTTATAGAGAAACGCGGCGAGCGATCCCAAAACGCCGGCTTTGGAACTATTCAAATGAACAATAGCGGGTTTTAATCGGTGTAAGGTTTGGTATAATTCCCGCAATGCCAGCCAATCGGGTAAAAAAAATAGCCAAGGATTGGCGTTTCGTTTTAACCAGCTGAGATCTCTTTCTCCGTACAGCGCAATGGATTCAAATTCGTGCGGATTTAAACGGGTGATAATATCATGCACGTACTTTTGCGCTCCGCCCGTATCGGCGCGGGTAATGATAAACAAGACCTTTTTTCTTTGGACAGAGTTCATATACTATATAATAACCTATATGCCATCAGAAAAGTCAGTTGCGGTGTTTTCCTTTGCTTACAGTCCCTTTGAGGGTGGGGCAGAAATTGCTGCTCGGGAAATCATAACGCGGTTGCCAAAAATTCACTGGAAGATATTTACGCATCGATTTGACGCGCGTTGGTCTTCTGAAGAATCGTTGAGTGATCATGTGGAGATTATTCGTTGTGGTTCCGGGCGACGATATGCCGTTCAAGAAGGATCCACAACACAATATTACGGCCGTTTATTAGATAAAATTACTTATATTATCCGGGTATATCGTGCGGCGGAACGTTTTCATAGAGAACAGCCATTTCGGGCAATCTGGGCGATGATGGCTTCGTATGGTGGAATTGCGGCGTTATTTTTCAAATTTCGGCATCCCACGATACCTTTCTTGGTTTCGCTTCAGGAGGGGGATTCGCCGGAGCATCTCCGGTTTGGAAAACTGGGCCTGGTAGGATTTTTTTGGAAAAGAATTCTGCGGAAAGCTGATTATATTCAGGTCATCAGCTCTTACTTAAGAGATTTTGCTATCGCTCGGGGAGCGCGTTGTCCGATTGAGATTGTGCCAAACGGAGTAGATTGGGAACGTTTTCAAATCATAGTGCGCGAAGAAAAAATTTCCGAATTAAAGCAACGGCTAGGCATTACTGATGAATATGTAATTTTGACAACTTCCCGATTGGTTCATAAAAATGGCACAGATATATTAATTCGGGCGATGCAGTTGCTCCGAAGGAATTTGCCAAACGTAAAATGCGTAATTGTTGGCGACGGTCCGGAAAGAAATCAGCTTAGTGATTTGACGCAGAAGTTAAAATTAGAATCCAATATACAATTTGTTGGGCAGGTGCCGCAGAAAGAAATCCCGTATTATTTTCAAATCACCGATGTATTTATTCGTCCTTCGCGTTCCGAGGGACTGGGGAGTTCTTTTCTAGAGGCAATGGCGGCAGGTATTCCGATTGTGGCGACACCAGTGGGCGGCATTGTTGATTTTCTTAAAGACGGCGAAACCGGATTTGTAACTAAAGTGGATGATCCATCAGATTGCGCAATCCAGCTGCAACGCGCTCTTACTAATGTAGATCAAAGAAAAAAAATTATTATCCGCGCTCAGCAACTAATTCAAGAAAAATATACTTGGGGTAAAGTGGTATCAGCAATGAGTCGAATATTTGGTATGCTAATCAAATGAAGAAGCTTGTTATTGCTACCGGTATTTTCTCGCCGGATATTGGCGGTCCAGCTACTTATTCGCAATTATTGCTGCGAAAATTATCGGCATATGGATATGAAGCTATAGTTGTAACTTATGGGACAACTCAACCGCAAGATACTACGGCTATAATACGAGTTTCTCGGAAATGGCCGAAAGGGATTCGTCATTGCATATACGGATGGCAAGTATGGCGCGCCGCACGTAGGGCGGACGCGGTATTTATTCAGGGCGTGGGTGGAGAAGGAATCCCGGCAATGTGGGCGGCTAGAATTGCTCATAAACCAATTGTGCTGAAAGTTGTCGGTGATTATGCCTGGGAACAAGCAACTCAACGCTGCGGTATTATGGAATCTATTGACCAATTTCAGTCCAAGCATTATACCGGCTGGCCAAAACGATGGCAAAAAGCTCAACGTCGGGTAGCGCAATCGGCGCAATGGATTATCACTCCAAGTGAATATTTGCGGAAATTGGTGTCTGGCTGGGGAGTGTCCGAAGATAAAATTCGAGTTGTGCCCAATGCAGTAGTAATATCGAAAAATGTATGCCGAAAAGAAGAAGCGCGTACAGAATGCGGTATGGGTGGCACGATGTTGGTATCTATTGGTCGGTTGGTGCCCTGGAAAGGATTTTCTTTACTTATTGAAGTAGTTGCTGAATTGCGTGCCGAGTTGCCCGACATCCAATTAGTGATTATTGGCGACGGTCCGGAAAGAAAAATGTTGGATTTTAAAATAAAAAGTCTTAATCTGGAAAAACACGTGAGATTGATTGGCGCTGTGCCAAAAGAAGTTGTGCAGCGATATTTATGCGCGGCCGATTTATTTGTCTTGAACACAGGCTATGAAGGTTTTTCCCATCAGATTATTGAAGCGATGGCGGCGGGGGTGCCGGTATTAACGACAAAAAATGGCGGTAATCCCGAGATTATTAATCATGGCCAAAATGGCTGGTTAGTGGAATATAATAATGCGCCAGAATTACAAGCGGCCATCAGAAAATTATGCATAGATGTCAACACTCGAATATTTTTATCTAAAGCTGGGCAAGAAACCGCTGCTCAATTTTCCGAAGAACGGATGCTCTCATTATTAAGAGTTATTCTTGATAGAGTATGCGAGTCTTAATGTTTTCCACTGACCCGTTATTGTTTCAAAGTGGGTCAGACGTCCAAAAAAGATTTCAAGATTATGGTAATTACTGTGAATTTTTGTCGGTGATCGCCTACAGTAAAATTACTGTGCCCGAAAAAACAAATCTTAGCAGTAAAATAATTATTCATGCCGCGGTTGGCGATTCTATCTGGCGACGTTGTAAAAACGCATACCGAATCGGAATTCGTATTTTACAGCAAGACAAGTTCGAAGTTATTAGCGCTCAAGATCCTTTTGAGACCGGTGTTATCAGTTGGTTGTTAGCCAGGAAGTTTAAAATTCCTCTTCAAATTCAAGTACATACGGATTTTTTTAGCCACTATTTTTTTAAGGAATCTTGGAAAAATCGTGTGCGGGTTTGGTGTGGAAAATTTCTTTTGCCCAAAGCCAAACAGATTCGGGTTGTCTCCGAACGGATTAAGAAATCTTTGATCGCCTGGAATCCGCTATTACAAAATAAAATTGTTATGTTGCCGATTTTTGTGGACGTAAAAAAAATCCAATCAGCAAAGATAAAACAAGATTTAAATAACCGCTATCCAGAATTTAATTTCCGGATATTAACGGCAGCTCGGATTTCCCGGGAAAAAAATATCGGACTTTTGTTACAATCGGTTGCGCCATTAATTAAAGAAGATAAGCAATTAGGAATTGTCATTGTTGGTGATGGACCGGAGCAGGAACAATTAAAAAAAACAGCCCAAGAACTTAATATAGAATCTAATATCCGATTTGAACCAATGACGACTGATTTGGTTTCATTTTTTAAAACCGCTAATTTGTTTGTTATTACTTCCAACTATGAAGGTTATGGGAGGACTGCTGTTGAGGCGATGGCCGCTGGTGTTCCGGTTGTGATGACGGATGTCGGTGTGGCGGGAGAACT
>DATDXY010000001.1:0-80766 GCA_036517155.1 Minisyncoccota bacterium | reverse complement strand
GCAAACCCAGGAAGTTAAAAAGGCCTACGCAATTGAAAAGAAAGCTCGTTTGGAACAAGAAGAATTGGATAAAGCGAAAGACCAATTCATCCTTACTACCCAACATCATTTACGCACTCCATTGACGATTATCAAGGGATTTCTGGAGACGGCGTTAAATTCCAAAGAAGCGAAAGCAATGAGCGCAGAAATGCAATCTTATCTTCAGAAATCATCGTTGGCCACCGATCGAATGGCGCATTTAATTAATGATTTTTTGAATATGTCGCAATTAGAGGTGGGGAAATCAGTTTTTAATTTTAAATCCACTCTTTTTAAAAAAATTATTGAAGAAATCTTAGATGAATTAAAACCAGAAATTGAAAAACGTGGACTTTATTTTAAATTAGATTTCTCATCAGAAGCGGATGGAGTTACGTTAAATCTAGACCGGGAATTCATAAAAGCAGCACTCTATAATTTAATTGATAATGCCGTTAAATATACTCCTTCTGGCGGCGTGGCGGTTACGACAACGGTAATAGTCCATCCCATTGAAAAAATAAAAATGTTGCACATGGAGATCCAAGATACGGGTATTGGTCTTACGCCAGAAGAAATAGAAAAACTTTTTAGAAGTTATTTCCAACGCGGTGAAGAAGCGGAAAAAATATATACCACTGGCCGGGGTATGGGTTTAGTGCTGTCCCGGAATATTATTAAAGCGCATAAAGGCAATATCACGGTAAAATCGGAAGGTCGAGGCAAAGGATCAATGTTTATTGTCGAATTGCCATTTGGTTTGTGATATACTATTGGTGTGTTATAATTAAATTCATTTGACGAAATTTGTGCATGGCAAAAAAGAAATTTAAAATTTTCTTTGTAGAAGATGAACCAGATATTGTGGAGCTTTATAAAATTGCATTTGAAGAAGGCGGTTTTGAAATGGAGAGTTTGATGAATGGTAAAGACGTTTTAAAGCGTTTGCAAGACTTTTCCAGCGGCAAAGCAGAAAAACCCAATGCAATGATTTTAGATATTTTATTGCCGGATATCTCGGGTATGGATATTTTGAAAGAAGTTAGAAAAAATGCCGTATTCGATGATGTTCCAGTAGTGATGTTTACCAATTATAGCAGCGATAAAATTCGAGAAGAAATCAAAGGGATTAAAAATACGAGTTATATTTTGAAAACGGATACGGCGCCGGATATGCTTGTAGCGATTGTCAGGGGAATGATTGATGTGAGATAATCAGGAGAAGATGCATGACATTATAGCGATTGGATCCATTACTAAAGATAATTTTTTCGTAGTAGATTACGAAACGATAGATTGGCCAAAAACATCTCTAAAAAAGGCGATTGTTTTGCCGCTGGGAGAAAAAGTAGACGTGAAAAGCATATTAGCGACTCTGGGGGGCAATTCCTCCAATGCGAGCGTTACTTTTAGCCGCCAAGGTTTTCGGACCGCTTGCTTTGGCAAGGTGGGTAGGGATATTACGGCCAAAGAAATTTTTGCCTGGCTGAAAAAAGATAAAGTAACTCCCATTTTTGCTTATGCCAAAGACGTTCCGACCGCTTACTCTGTGCTTTTATTGCGAAACGGGGAAAGAACAATTCTCGGTTATCACGGTGCTTCTGATACGTTGGTAGAAAAAGATATTCCATGGTCAAAGTTAAAAAGCAAATGGTGGTATCTTTCTCTAGCGGGCAAATCGGATAAATTTTTAAAGCCGTTATTGGAATTTGCGAAAAAAAATAAGATTCAAGTCGCTTTCAATCCAAGCGGCTACCATATTATGCACCGCCGGCAAGAAATAATTGAAGCATTGCCCTACCTAACATTTCTAGTTTTAAATTCTGGGGAAGCAGCGGCTTTAACTGGAATTTCTTTTACAGATCCGCGAGCAGTTTTTAAGAAAATTGATGAATTGATGCCGGGAATTGTTGCGGTTACTGATGGGGAAAGTGGAGTAACCGTATCTGATGGAAAAACTTTGTATAAAGCAGGGATTTTTAAAGAAAAAAGACTTTTAGATCGCACTGGCGCTGGTGATGCGTTCGGATCCGGCTTTGTCGCCGGTTTAATGCATCGGCAGAAAATATCTAAAACAAAAGAATTTACTGCCGAAGATATTTGTTTTGCGATTCGGTTGGCAACAGCGAATGCGACAGGCGTGGTGGAGGAAATTGGAGCAACAGAAGGCATCATTACAAAAAAACAATTTGAAATAGCGACGGAATATCAGTCGCTTACTATTACCACTCAAGCGTTATGAAGAGCGCATATCAATATCTTGGTACAATTTTGAATGTAGATTCATCTCTTTTGGAGCATTTAGATAAATCCATGACGCGTCTTATTGGAAAAAATAATATCTTGGAGAAAGTAGCAGCGGAGAATGAAAAAATTATTGACCGAACTTTGAAAACATTGGATTCCGAAACTCGTTCCACGATTCATATTTTAAGCGTGCTTAGGAAAACAATTTTCAGCCACGAAAAACAATTGCTAGACTTTTTTGAAATTGTAGAAGGCGTGAATGAATTTGAGAAAGCGGCGCTTTTATCTCGAAAGATTGCGAAAGTGGGGAAAGGATTTTTTCTTAAAAAAGAATTTGCGGAACAAATTTTGCGAAAACGAGTGCCCACCAATCTCTTGAAATACCTTAAGGCAAAAACCATAGATGAGGTTTTACAACATCATGATGTGTTAGAGGTATTTTCCACGTTGCGTTTTATAGAATCCAACGAATGGATGCACCAAACCTTTGAAGAGGCTTATGCTAATTTTACTGCGAATGATTTTGAGGCAAGAGAAATTGAAATAAAAGTACTTGGACCAATCTGGCAGGATATCGCTATAAAATTTGTTGCCAAGAAACACCACAATGTTAGCCACTTAAAAGAATTCGGTGTAATTTTTCTCAATCCAATTAAAGAAGATATTCCGGGAAAATTTTTGCGAGACTTTGCTTTATTGTTGCATTATTTTCACGAAGTAGATTTTTATTCGAAATTATTCCAGCAGTACATATCCCACCCAGATTTTACCAGTCGCTTTAAAATGTTATTGCGTGGCGATGTTCCGGAAATTTTTAAACCACAGGATGGAGAATGGCTGATTGTGCAGCGGTATTTAACTAAAGAAAATTATAAAGATCCAAGATTATCTTTACCACGGGTTAATCCAGAATCTTTGCATTGGTCTCGCGGAGAACGGGATTTAACAATGTTTCAATCGCAAGATGCAAAATTTGATCTCCGAATCTGGAATAACTTAGATTGGGTAGGCGGAATTTTTCAAGATGGTCAGGAAGACGTAGTCAGTTTTGATTTGGAAGATAACGCAATGTCACTGGTATCGTTCATGGAGGGAAAAGAAGTGATTTTTAACTATCATCAACGAGAAGCAATGTGGACAAAAATTTTCATGGAATATGCGGGGGGAGAAGAAAAAATGGAAAAACTCTTGCTTGATAATTTTTATACCGGTAGTATTCGTTTTAATAAAATAGAATCATGACAAAATTATTGCGGGAAGTAATTCAAAACGCGGAACAAAATAAAGTTGCAGTTGGCCATTTTAATATTTCCGACCTGATTGCTTTAAAGGCAATTTTTGAAGCCGCTCAGGAATTGAATGTGCCGGTGATGATTGGCACTTCCGAAAGCGAGGCGGGATTTTTGGATCGGAAAGAAGCCGCCGCGTTGATTAAAGCCTTGCGAGAAGAATATCAATTTCCGATATTTTTAAATTCCGATCACACGCATTCATTGGAAGAAGTAAAAAAAGCGGTAGCGGCCGGATATGATGAAATCTTATTTGACGCGGGCAAATTGCCATTTGAGGAAAATATCCAAAAAACCAAAGAAGCGGTGGCGTATGTGAAGTCGGTTAACCCGAATATTTTAGTGGAAGGAGAGATAGGCTATATCGGTTCGGCCTCCAAAGTATTGACCGAGATTCCAGAGGGGGCGGCTTTGCGGCCGGAAGATTTTACTAGTCCGGAACAAGCGGCGCAATTTGTCCGAGAAACTAAGGTGGACTTGTTAGCTCCAGCGGTAGGGAATATTCATGGCATGTTAGGCATTGGCAAGGATCCAGATTTGGATATCGATCGAATCCGGGCAATTCGCCAGGCAGCTGGAGTGCCGCTGGTCCTGCATGGGGGTTCCGGCAACAAAGATTCCGATTTTCTGGCCGCAATTGACGCAGGCGTTTCTATCATTCATATTAATACGGAAATCCGAGTGGCTTGGCGAGAAGGCCTGGAAAAGGGCTTGGGAGATCACCCGGGAGAAATTGCTCCTTATAAGGTGTTACCCGAGGCAGTAGAGGCGGTGAAGGCGGTAGTCCGGGCCCGCTTGAAATTGTTTAATAAGCTGGTATAATAGGAAAACTATAAATTATATGGAATTAGCAGTCCAAAAACGCGAACAATTGGGTCGCGGTGTGCATGCATTGCGTACCCAGAACTTAATCCCGGCCGAACTCTATGGCAAGGGTGTTTCGAACATGCATTTAGCGGTGCCAGCTAAGGATTTTAAAAAAGTATTTAAAGAAGCCGGAGAAAACACCATTGTAAATATTATTGTGGACGGAAAAAAATACCCGGCATTTATTTATGATGTTTCCTATCACGGTGTAACGGATGAAATTTTAAATATTGATTTTTATCAGGTTCGAATGGATGAAAAAATAAAAATTGGCGTTCCAATTGAATTTATCGGCATTGCGTCGGCGGTTAAATCTAAAAATGGCATTCTCGTAAAAGCATTGCAGGAATTGGAAGTGGAAGCTTTGCCATCGGATATTCCCCATAGCATTGCCGTGGATATTGCTAAGTTAGACGACATTGGCCAGAGTCTTTATGTGAAAGATATTGTTGTACCAGTAAAGGTGAAGGTATTAGTGGCTCCCGATACTGTGGTGGCTACGATTACTGCTCAAATAACCGAAGAAGAAGAGTTAGCGATGCAGCAAGCAGCTGGAGCAGGGGTAGAAACTGTAAAAGTGGAAACCGAAGAAAAGAAAGCGGAACGGGATGCAGTCAAAGCCGCCGAAGCAGCTCCAAAAGAAGGAACAACGAAAGAAACGACAAAAGAAGCTCCGAAGAAATAATCTCGGAGCTTTTTCATTTTAATTGTATAATGACTCTATGCGGTATATACCCCGTGTTTTGATTGATTTAAAACGCCCATATAAGCAATTTGCTTCTATAAAAAAACGCATAAACTTGTCCCAACCTCGGATTATCCGCGTGCCATTATTTTCGTTTTTGAAATTTAGCACTGCTGTGGCAGCGTTTTTGTATTTGCTATTCGGATCGGCATTGGCGCCGATAAATAATGGCCAACTATCTTTGGCGGCACAAAGCCAAGAAGAGCGGGAGCAATTAGAAAAACAGTTGGTGGAATTGGAAAAGCAAATGGATCAATATCAGGATACGATTGAGCAATATCGTTCCCAGGGGAGCACATTACAGAGTGAAATTAAAACGCTCAATGCAAAAATTTCCAAATTGAATTTACAGATTAAATCTATTAATTTAACACTGGGAAAATTGAAGGGCGAGATTGAAGGAAATCAAGTTCAAATTACAAAAACCGAAAGTGAAATAGATAAAAGTAAAACGCTTTTATCTGGGGCGATTCAGAGGATTTACGAACAGGAAAGCACGGGCTTGTTAGAGGTGCTATTAAAAAAACCCACTTTATCCGATTTTTTTACTGACGTGAATGATCTTTTGGATGTTCAAGAAGGATTACGCGTAACTTTGGAAAAAGTAACTGGGCTTCGGCTGGACTTATTAGATCAAAAAGAGCAATTGGCAATCAAGAAAAACGACGCGGAAGCTCTACGGGATTATCAGCTCACTCAAAAACAAGCAGTGGATAATACAAAAAAAGCAAAAGATAGTTTGCTGACAACAACCAAGGGGCAAGAATCCAAATATCAGGAATTATTAAAACAGACCCAAAAAACCGCGGCGCAAATTCGAAGCCAAATTTTCGAATTATTGGGCGGCGGTGAATTGACGTTTGAAGAAGCGCTAAAATTTGCCCAATTTGCCGAACAAGCAACGGGCGTACGGGCGGCAATGATTCTGGCAGTATTGGATAAAGAATCGGCGCTGGGCCAAAATGTCGGCAAATGCCAATACAATAAAAACCCGTATTATCCGGATCGAGCCAGTAATCCGACGACCATGCATCCAACCAGGGATATTCCCATCTTTGAAGCTTTGACCGCGAGTCTTGGTTTGCAAGCGCAATCCACCCTCGTGTCTTGTCCGATTCCTCGGGATGGGGCCTATGGCGGCGCAATGGGTCCGGCGCAATTTATTCCTTCAACCTGGAAACTCTATAAAGACCGGATTGGCGAATTAACCGGTAATGACCCAGCGTCGCCATGGCGCCATCAAGACGCATTTATGGGAACCGCATTGTATCTCAAGGACGCCGGCGCGTCTAAGGGAGCGAGTCTTTCCGTAGAACGACAAGCGGCAGCGCGTTATTATGCCGGTGGCCGTTGGCGCAGCTATCTTTGGACCTACGGAGAGCGGGTGGTATCTCAAGCCGAAAAATTCCAGAAAGATATTGATTTCTTAAACTCCTAGTTGCTTTTTTTAGGAAATATTGTAAAATAGCAGCACTGTTCATTGTCATGTATTAGATTGAAAAATTGCTAAAATAACGAATAAGGAGGCAGAAATGAAGTTTGATAATCGAAAGTTCGAAATGCTGAAATGGTTCTGTTTGGTGGCATTGATGTTTTGGGGAGGACGGATGACGTATCTGCATTTTGTTCTGCAGAAATCTACCGCCGTTTCTTTTCGGGGTAGTCATATTACTGCGTCTCGTGTACGGGAAATCAAAAAAACTGAGGAAAGTAAGCTTTATGTGAGGCTCGCTCCATCGCAACCCAGTCGGCAGCTTGCTCCTAGGGGCGTTGCTTATCTTCCGGTTACGGCGTTTGATGTTACCGCAGAACATGGTGATGTTGCTCTTACTACAATTACCGTAGAAAGGATTGGGCTTGCGTCGGATGCAACAGTGGAAAAAATCCGTGTCTTAGAAAATGGCTACCAAATTGGAAAAAGCGCTTCTCTTGCTTCGGATCATCAAGCGCATGTTCCAGTTGAGACAGTGATTGCGTCTGGAACGACCCGACACTTCTTAATTACTGTTCAGCGCGTTAATCAGCCACTCTCTCAAGGGGGTCAAACGTTGGGTTTCGCGCTGAGGGGAATTGATGCAAGTGTTCGCCCATTAGGTGAATTCCCGCTAATCGGTACTTTGCATACGGTCAATGAAAGCTTAGATATTGGAGCCCATGTTCAAGTTAGGAGAGACTTCCCGCCAGAAGACTACAAGGCTTTCAAGGCTATCCAAGAAAGCACTCAGGCAGTTGTCATTGCCATGTTGGAACCATTGATCGGATGCGGAGATGGAAATTGTGAAGATATTCGTCTTCAGAGCATTCGCTTTCGGTATACTGGCAATGTATCGTTTGAAAAAGTTTCCTGGCTTACCGTATATCCCATTCGTCAAAATGGGTCACAAGAAGGGCGGTATATTGCGGAACGAGACGATAAAGAAAAATCTTTTATTGTTCACTTCCCGGAGAGAGGTTTCCTTAATAAGCCGGGGGTTTCGTTCGTATTTATAGCGGTAGCTCACTTACCTCCGGACCTGAAACCAGACGAACGAGTAACATTTGAAGTGAACGAAGGAGATATGCGGTTTCTAGGAGAGACCTATAGTTATGAAGTAGCAAGTCATTGGATTGGATATCCAAATTAACGAATGCTCGCTGAAGCACCTTTTAGAGAAATGAAAAATCACCCCTTGATAAGTTCGGGGTGATTTTTTTATTGCTGTTTATTGATTTTCTTTAAGATCATATCCAAATCGCCATCTAAAACTTTTTCTATATTATGCACTTTCACATTGAAGCGATGATCGGTAATGCGATCGTCTGGGAAGTTGTAAGTACGGATTTTTTCCGAACGGTCGGCGGTGCCGACTTGTTCTTTGCGGTTCGCGCCCAAGGATTGCGCTTCTTGCGCTCGCTGCATTTCAAATAATTTTGCCCGAAGAATGCCCATCGCCGCTTCCCGGTTGGCATGCTGGGTTCGTTCAGCGCGGGAAGAAACCACGATACCGGAAGGTTTATGAGTAACCCGAACCGCGCTTTCCACTTTGTTGACGTTTTGTCCGCCTGGGCCGCCGGCGCGGGAAAAAGAAACTTCTAAATCATTCGGATTCAGGTTCACTTCTTTCGGTTCTACTTCTGGGAGAATGGCGATAGTGGCGGTAGAAGTATGCACGCGGCCGGCTTTTTCCGTTTGCGGGATTCGCTGAACCCGATGCGTGCCGGATTCTAATTTGAGCGTGTCGTAGACACCCTCGCCCTGGATACGGGCGACATAACTCTTGTATCCGCCCAAGCTGTTATCATTGAAATCAATCGTAGTAAAACTCCAGCCCCGATTGGCCGCATAGCGCTGATACATCCGCGCCAAATCGCCGGCAAAAATACTGGCTTCATCGCCGCCGGCTCCGGCTCGGATTTCTAAAATGATTTTATTGATCATTTACTTCTTACTGCTCTTTTTCACTCTCGGTTTCTTAACAGCTTTTGGCGCGGCGGCCGCTTTTTCCCGGCGGGCTTTGAATTTTTCCACTTTCCCAGCGGTGTCAATCAGTTTTTCTTTACCGGTAAAGAAAGGATGACATTGAGAGCAAATTTCTACATTGATTTCCGCCTTGGTAGAGCCAACTTCAAAATGCGCTCCGCAGGCGCAATGCACTTTGGCTTTCGGGTAATAGGTTGGATGGATGTCGGATTTCATAATAGAAAGAATATAGCAATTTCTTTGTCGTTTTGCAAGTTTATTGACAATACGTATTAAAAGTATTATTATAACATATAAAGAAGTTGTTCTTTAATTTTGGGAGGTGAATGTATGTTACAGAAGCAATTGGTGAAAGTTGTTGGTTATCTTCCGTCAGACACAATACCGCGTCTTTTGAGATCAAAATGGGAACCGCTCATTCCAGTTCCCGGCCGAGGATGGATTTCTTATCTTCCGGTAGTTTCCATCCAAAAAGAGCATTTATTGAGCGATCCTTACGTAAATGGAAACAAAACCGCATTCTGGGAAATTCTGATTCAATCAGAAAGCTCAGTTCGACCGCTTAAGCTCATGGGGTATTTTTATGAGGAACTTGAGCCTTATCCAAGTACCGAGTTTTCACCCTTACCCATTGTGCGATTTTTCAATTTTGTGCTCTTTTCGAAGCCGCGTTTCGACAAGATCAAAATGGAACGCCATTGGGTAGAAATCAACACATACTAATCATTTAATAAAATGCCCAGCCCAACCAAGCTGGGCATTTTTATTCACACATTGACAGTCTTATATATCTATATATAATAATGGTTACGTATGGGTGCATAATATTTTACAAATCAATATCTATATCATATACATCCACTTTATTGCCGGAACTTGTTCGGGAAATAAAGTGGGTGTATTTCTTTCATTAGGAAGAAATACAGGCCGCTTTAAGAAATGAATATCGCTATCTTATTTTCAAACAATAAGATCGCGAGTCCAAGATAAGTGTTCGCAGTATCCAGGAATATTGCGAATTGAAAATTTTCTAGTTGTCCCAATACAGAAACCGGTTGCTAGCAACTCGTTCGAGGGTAGTTAGCAACTAGTTTTTTCAGAGGATTTGATCCTGGTCCAGGATGAACGCTGGCGGCGTGGATAAGGCATGCAAGTCATACGGTTATTTTTTTGAAAGCATTGCGATTACATCAAGGTGCCGGATGAGAAATAATAGTGGCGAACGGGTTAGTAACACCTTGGTACATACCCCGAAGACGGAAATAACTCAGCGAAAGCTGGGCTAATATCCGATAGTCTCGCAAGAGTAAACCCCGCAAGGGGCTTCGGGAGTGGCCTAGGTCTGATCAGCTAGTTGGCGAGGTAACGGCTCACCAAGGCTATGACCAGTAGGGGGGCTGAGAGGCTGATCCCCAACGATAGCACTGAGACACGGGCTATACTCCTACGGGAGGCAGCAGTCGAGAATATTCGACAATGGGCGAAAGCCTGATCGAGCGACGCCGCGTGCAGGATGAAGGTCTTAGGATTGTAAACTGCTTTTCCACTTGAAAAAGTTATTGATTGTAAAGTGGGAATAAGAAGCTGCTAACTTCGTGCCAGCAGCCGCGGTAATACGAAGGCTTCAAGCGTTATCCGGATTTATTGGGCGTAAAGCGTGTGTAGGAGGATATGTAAGTTTGATGTTAAATCTCCGGGCTCAACCTGGAACCAGCATTGAATACTGCATGTCTAGAGTGTGTGAGAGGTTCATAGAACGCATGGTGTAGGGGTGACATCCGTTGATATCATGCGGAATACCAAAGGCGAAGGCATTGAACTGGCGCATTACTGACTCTAAGACACGAAAGCGTGGGGAGCAAAAAGGATTAGATACCCTTGTAGTCCACGCCCTAAACGATGTTCACTAGCTGTTTCGAGTATCGACCCTCGGAGTGGCGTAGCTAACGCGTTAAGTGAACCGCCTGGGAAGTACGGCCGCAAGGCTAAAACTCAAAGGAATAGACGGGGACTCGCACAAGCGGTGGAGCATGAGGTTCAATTCGACGGTAAACGAGGAACCTTACCAGGGTTTGAAATCCAGACGAAGTCTCGCAGAAACGCGGGATGTCTCTCAAGGACGGCTGGACAGGTGCTGCATGGTTGTCGTCAGCTCGTGTTTTGAAATGTTCCCTTCAGTGGGGTAACGAGCGCAACCCTTACTCGACGTTTTATATGTCGTCGAGAACTGCCCTCTTTTTGGGGGAGGAAGGTGAGGATGACGTCAAATCCGCATGGCCCTCTGATACCCTGGGCTACACTCGTGCTACAATGGCTATAACAATGGGTTGCCAAACCGCAAGGTGGAGCTAATCCCATCAAAAATAGTCTCAGTTCAGATTGAGGGCTGCAACTCGCCCTCATGAAGTTGGAATCGCTAGTAATCGCGGATCAGCTATGCCGCGGTGAATACGTTCTCGAGTCCTGTACTCACCGCCCGTCACTTCAGGGGAGCCGGGAATACCTGATAACTCAGTTCGCTGGGTCTAGGGTAAGCTCGGTGACATGGAAGAAGTCGTAACAAGGCACGCGTAGCGGAAGCTGTGCGTGGATCATTTAAACTACAAATCTTTTCTTCATTGAAAAGATTCGTGTCGATATTTACAAAATAAGGCATTGATCGAGGAGCCTTCGAGTTTCGATTCTTTTCGCCATTCGGCGAATCGCGGTTGGGGCAACTAGAAAATTTTCAAGAAAAAGCCGGCAGAGGTCGGCTTTTTTTATGGCGGAAAATTTGGTATTATTAAAATACACAATTGTCTATGCGCAAGATTTTACTTATTGAAGATGACCAATTTTTATCATCTTTGCTTCATAACCGAATCCAGAAAGAAGGTTTTGAAGTGGAGCTAGTAAAAGATGGCGGCGCCGCATTAGCAGCTCTAAAAAAAAGCCAGCCGGATTTAATTTTATTGGATTTGATTTTACCGGGTAAATCCGGATTTGAAGTAATGGAAGATATTAAAGCGGATCCGCAAATACCCAAAACTCCGATTATTATTATTTCTAATTTAGGACAAGACAGTGATATTGCCCGCGGCAAAGAATTGGGAGCAACGGATTATCTTGTGAAAGCGAATATTTCCATTGATTTTTTAATCGGGAAAGTAAAAGAAATCCTCAATTAACGACAAGCCAAATTGAAATACTTATCCACAGTATAGAAATTGTGAATACCGCAGCGTTTGATATAATAGACTTACATTAAAAAGGTCCCAATAAATTATTAATTTTATGATTAACACAGAAAAAAGAGGTTTCACATTATTGGAACTCTTAATCGTTATCGGTATTTTAGCGATTTTAGGAACAGTAACGGTATTAGTATTAAACCCGGCAGAATTATTCCGGCAAGCTCGAGATTCCCAACGAGTTGAGAATATGAGCTCTATGCGTAGCGCAATCGGTTTATATACAGCGACCGTTTCTAATCCGGACTTAGATTTTACTGGTGCGTTAAGTTGTTCAACGATGTGTTTCACTGGAGCATCTGGGGTTGGCGCAAACTGTGGACAGCTTCGTCACGCAACATCAACGAAAACCACAACTATTGATACTACCCGAGAAAGCGATGGTAATGGTTGGATTCCGGTAAACTTAGCAGCGATTCCAGGAGGCGCGCCTCTTGCATCCTTGCCAGTTGATCCGATTAACGATACTACCTATTACTTCAGCTATGCCTGTGACAACACAAACAAAACGTTTGAGTTGAACGCAAACATGGAAAGTACTCGATACTCTACCACTGGCGGTGATGATGTAGAATCGAATGCAAAAGATGGCGGTGATCTTGAGTCAATCTATGAAATTGGAACTGATCCAGGTTTAAATCTGTAATCAGCTTTCGGTTGTAGTGCACAAAACTCCCCCTTCGGGGAGTTTTGTTATATAATTATAATATGTCTTTGCCATTCAATGAATTGTTGTATTTGTATTTATTAGGGCTTTGGATCTATCAACTTTTAGTTCCCCAAGAAAGATTTTATCTAATCATCCGTAAAGCTGTGTGGGTTGGTATCGGTTTATTAATCGCTTTGCTTGGATACTCCGGTTATCTTTTATATCTTACTAGAAGCTTAGATCCATTGGGTAGGTTTTTATTGCCTCCTCACATAACCTGGTGGGATTTCCTGTCCTATTGGTTTATCCAGTTTGCGGTAGAATATGCGGTAGCATTCGCTATTGCGGGTCTTGGTTTCTGGAAAATGCATTGGTTGAATAAGCGTTTTCAGGAAAGATTTTTTTATCCATCAGAATTTTGGCTTTTATTGTTAAGTGTCTTATACGCTGGACATCCGGGTTGGTTAGTATTTGGCATTTTTATGTTGATTGCCTTACTGGTTTTGGTGATTTTAAAAAATCAACGGGTTTCCTTTTACTATTTATGGTTGCCCGCGAGTGCGCTGACATTGATAACGATTCAAATATTGATTAGCAAAATTCCTTGGGTCAAGGATCTTGTTTTCCATACGTAAAAAATTAGTAATGCAAATTCCAGATCAAAAATTAAAAGAAGCGCTGATCAAAGAAGGTTTAATCACCGAGGTGGATTTTGATGCGATTACCCAGGAATCCAAGCGAATGGGGCAAAATATTTCTGATATTTTAATTTCTCGAGGGACTATTTCTGAGAATTATTTTTCGGATTTACTGGCGGAATATTTTGGCGTTCCCAAAGCGCATTTAGATGAAAAAAGCATTGATGAACAGTCCCTACGGTTATTGCCGGAAGATTTGTCGCGGCAAAAACGAGTAATCGTATTTGGTCAAGACTCAGACGGCGCTCTAAAAATTGCCATTGAAGATCCGAGTGATTTAGAAACTATTGAGTTTTTAAAACGTTATTTAAAAGCAGATTTAAAAATCTTTTTAGCATCTCAAACGGATCTTAATCAGGGTCTCACTTTATATAGCCGAGGCTCAACGGAAGAATTCAAACGCGTTATTGAAGAAAATATTGCCGCTTCATTTCGTTCGCGGGCATCTGGCGCGGAAGAAGCCGCGGTGGAATTACCGATTGTCGCTATTGTGGATACTTTGATTGGATATGGCGTTTCCAGCCGGGCTTCAGATATTCATCTAGAAGTATTAGAAGATGGCGTTTTAGTTCGCTATCGAATTGACGGTATTTTGCACGAGTTCATTCGAATTGCGAAAGAAGTGCACCCATCGATTGTCGCGCGGATTAAATTATTGGCTGGATTAAAGCTGGATGAACACTCTAAGCCGCAAGATGGTCGTTTTCGTCAGCAACTCGGTTCGGAAATAGTGGACTTGCGGGTATCTATCATCCCGACTTACTTCGGAGAGAAAATTGAAATGCGTTTGCTCGCTGCGACCCAAAAGCCGGTTTCCCTAGAAGAAGATGGAATGTTGGAAGACACGGCAAAAATAGTCAGGGAAAATATCAAAAAAAGCTACGGCATGGTGCTGGTATGTGGTCCGACTGGATCGGGTAAAACCACTACTTTATACTCGGTTCTGAATATTTTGAATCGACCGGAAGTCAATATTTCCACCATTGAAGATCCAATTGAATATAGCGTGAAGTATGTAAATCAAATTCAAGTCAATGCTCAAGCTGGCATTACTTTTGCCAGCGGTTTGCGTTCGCTCCTTCGCCAAGATCCAAATATTATTATGGTCGGAGAAATTCGAGATCTAGAAACGGCGGATATTGCCGTGAATGCGGCATTAACTGGCCACTTAGTGCTGTCCACCATCCACACTAATGACGCATCGACGGCAGTGCCCAGGCTTTTAGATATGAAAATCCCGGCCTTTTTGGTTTCCGCGGTATTAAATGTAATTGTTGCCCAGCGTTTGGTGGGGCGAATTTGTTTGGACTGCATAGAATCGTATAAAGCAGATCAAGCTACCACGGATATTATTGAGAAGCAGCTAAAGGAATTGGGGATTGAAAAAAATGTAAAAGTACCAAAACTTTTATATCGAGGCAAGGGTTGCAAGTCTTGCGGGCATAGCGGCTTGAAAGGTCGAATGGGAATTTTTGAAGCATTAGAGTTTAATGATGAAATTCGCCAATTGATTGTTAGTCCAACATTTGATTTAGACGGTTTGCGGGTTCTAGCTCGGCAACAGGGGATGCGGACAATGTTTGAAGATGGTCTGATTAAAGCCGAGCGAGGTATGACTTCAATTGACGAAGTATTACGGGTAATTCGAGAGTAATAGCAATTTTTTATGAAATTTACTTATACCGCCTCTGATTCCAGCGGCAGAATGTTACAGGGTGATGTAGAAGCTCAGAATTCTGACGAAGTTCTAAGTTTTCTTGCGGGCCAGGGATTGCGGCCAATTTCTTTAAAAGTTTATAAAGAGGCGGAAGTAATTAAATCCAAGGCATTGTTCGGACAAAAGATTACCATTGCGGATAAGATTTTTTTAACCAAATACCTATCCCTAATGTTAAAGGCCGGCACCGATTTATTTCGAGCCATTGACGTATTAATTAAAGATTTTGATAAGCCAATCTTAAAAGCATTTCTTATTGAAATTCGATCAACATTAGAAAAGGGGCAACCATTTTATTCTACATTTGCGAAATACCCTCAATATTTTTCTTCCGTATTTGTTAATTTGGTTAAATCCGGAGAAGCTTCGGGTAATTTAGAGACGGTTTTTTTAAATCTCAGCGCCACCCTGGGAAAAGAGCAGGAATTACGGAATAAAGTAAGAGCTGCGCTGGTGTACCCAATTATCCTTCTTGGCTTATCAGTTTTAATTCTTATCCTTTTAGTTAGTTTTGCGTTGCCAAAAATTGCCAATGTATTTACCGGCACCGGATTTGAACCGCCGCTTTTTTCCAGAATTGTGTTTGGTGTCGGTTTATTTTTGAATCAATATATCTTTTTCATTTTACCCGGTATTGCAATCGGAGGAGTTACGCTTTGGTTTTTCTTAATGAAGATACCCGTCAATCGGCAAGTAGTGTTAAGAATTTTTTATAGATTGCCGATAATCAACAAAGTTTTAAAAGAAATGGCGCTGCAGCGATTCGCCAGCACGCTTTCTTCCTTGATTAAGGCCGGCATGCCGATTTTAGATTCCTTGGAAATTACCGCGGATGCGGTTGGCTCAGATGAATATAAAGAAAGTTTACAACGCATTGCGCGGGAAGGAATTGCCAAGGGTTTAACGGTAGGAGAGGCGTTTCGCCGAGAACCGTCTTTTCCGTTAGTGATCGTCAATCTTATTTCGATTTCCGAAAAAGCCGGTCATACGGAAGATATTTTGCGAACGCTGGCGGATTTTTATGAATCTGAAATCGATACCTCGGTCAAAAGCTTGGTGACGTTTATCGAACCGATTCTTTTGCTTTTTATCGGTATTATGATTGGCGGCATTGCATTGGCGATTGTTGTCCCGATTTATCAATTAGTAGGTAGTGTCTAAATAAAAAAAACATATGCAAAAAAGAGGTTTTACCGTTTCCGAGCTGATGGTAGTGATTGGAATTATCGTAATACTGGGCGGCATAGGAGTGACTAACTTCGGCGGTTTTAAAAGAGCGCAAGATTTAAAAAGTACAGCAACATCTTTAGCGAATTATATTCGGGACACCCAGCAAAAATCGATTACTCAAGAAATTGGTCCGGCATTGGGGGTATCCGCGAAGTGGGGAGTTCGGATAGAAGCCCAAAGTGGCGGTGATGATTCTTATACGATTTTTTATTGCAATGTATGCACAACAATCAATTCGGTCAACCGGATTGTATTACCGAATTCAGTGGAATTCACGGTCCCAGCTCAAGGAGGAGCCGCTTTGGATATTATTTTTTCTAAGTTGTACGGGGCCCCAGAAGGTGGCAATCAAACCATCACTATTACCCAAATTGGTGGCGGAGATTCCAAAACTATTAACATTTCTAACAATGGATTGATTGAGGTTGTGGATTCCTAGGGTATACTATAGGTAGTGATTAAGCAGTATTATAATCGAGGCCAATCGTTAATTGAAGCAGTGATTGGTTTGGGGATCAGCATTATAATGATCAGTGCCGCAACCGGTTCGCTTTTTTTGGTGTTGCGATCTGGAAATTCTAATGAACAAAACCAAGCCGCTGGTTCATTTGCTAATGGCTTGTTGGATAATGCGCGCGCATTTTCTGAAGCCCAATGGTCGGTGGTTTATGCATTGCCCAAAGCACCTCCACTGGATTTGGCAAAAAAAAACTATCTTACTGTTTCGGGCGGTCAATTTATTGTTAATCAAGGCGCGGAAGAATCATTGGTGGTCAATGGCATTACGTATCGACGTTATTTCTATTTAGAAAATGTTTCTCGAGATGGGAATGGCGATATCGAATCAACCTTCACGCCGTCTCGGGAAGACCCTTCCACCCAAAAAATTGTTGTTGGCGTTGATTGGGATGTGCCGAGCCAGCCTGGTCATTTAGAAATTTCTAGTTATCTTACTCGTTGGGGACCGAAAATTGCCAAACAAACTGATTGGTCAGCCGGCGGCGCTACGGCCGGACCGGTGTTGGATTTTGGAAGTCGTTATTTTATCGGATCCGGGAACGTTGATATTACAACAAGCCCCGGAGCAATCAGAATTTCCGGTTACACTTATCCTTAAAATGAAGAACAAAATAAATAATAAAATAGTATGGATAATAAGCGCGATCATGTTGCTTGGTGTGGGTGTGGTGGTATATGCCGCTCCCAATATTGACGCGACCGATAAATGGGCATGGAATGACATTGTTAGTTGGATTGATTTTCAATATTCTAGTAATCCTAATGTTGAAGTTCTG
This sequence comes from Minisyncoccota bacterium, assembly GCA_036517155.1. GTDB lineage: Bacteria > Patescibacteriota > Minisyncoccia > UBA6257 > 02-FULL-45-10c > DATDXY01. The sequence goes on along the minus strand of DATDXY010000001.1, from coordinate 63,318 downwards.
GCTAATGAATTGCGCGGTTATGCGAATTCTTCAGTAGGATTTATTTCTCTAAATTGCGCTTTTGGCCCGCCAGGCAGCAATTGCACAATACCGTATAAAGTGGTTAATGACGGTGATGGTAATTTGTCTGGTTGGGGATGGAACGACGCGATTGGCTGGGTGAGTTTTAATTGCGATCATACTAGTGATGGGACCCCGTCGCCAGACAATACTAATACCTGCGCTACCTCAAATTATCAGGTAACGGTTGATGGCAGCGGAAATTTTAGCGGTTTTGCTTGGAATGATATTATTGGCTGGATTAGTTTTAATTGTACCAATACTGGAACTTGCGCCACCTCGAATTATAAAGTCAAAACTACCGCTACTATTTCGTCCACTGCCGCAACAGTTGAATCCAGTACTTATGATGCGGGATCGCCAGTGGCATTTTACAGCTTGATGTATCGAGGACAGAAACCGATTGGTACTAACGTTAAATTTCAGTTTGCTTCTTCTAATAATGAAAATGGCCCGTGGAGTTTTATTGGTCCTAATGGTTTATCGGATGATTATTATGTGCCGACTGGACCGGATGATCCGGTGCAATTGTCGTTCGTTTACCATAGCAATCACCGGTATTTTCGTTATAAGGCGATTTTAGAATCGGCCACTTGGGGTGTCGATTTAGCGCCGGAAGTAACGGACATAATTGTGACTTGGGGTCAATAAATTACACTATGAAATTTACATCTTATCGGGGTATTGCAGCGTTGCCAACATTATTAGTGCTTGGCGGTGTAGTGGTGAATATTATGATCGTGCTTACTGTTGGGGTGTATTTATTGAGTACTTCTGGATTAGGATCCAGGCTTTCTTCGGAAGCTCTGGCTGCGGCGTATGCTGGCGTTCAGGACGGATTAATTCGCCTGGCTCGAGATAATAATAATTTCCCCACCAGTTATCAATTTTCCGTCAATACGGCAAATGTCACTGTAGAAATTTGCACCACATTACCGGAGTGCGGCGGTGTGGGTAATCGCAAAATTTCTTCAACGGGAACGGCATTAACTCGAAGCCGGAAAGTGGAAGCGATTGTGTCCGTATCAGCTTTTGGCGAAGTAAGTTTGGAATCTATTAAAGAGTTACCTTTGTAAATCATCAATATGCCGTTTTTAAAAAATCTTGGCGCATTGTTAAAACCGCAACTTTCCATAGGCGGTTTGGAAATTAGCGACGCAGCGATTCGTTTTGTAGAATTACAGGGAAAAGAATTGAAAAAAATAGGTGTAAGTTTGGATGCCGGAGTAATTGAGGATGGCCAATTAAAAAATGTTGAGCAATTTTTGCAGGCATTGGTGTCTTTGAAAGAACAATTAGGGCGTTCTCGAGATACGATTTCCGTGATTTTATCTTTGCCGCCGAATCATATATATACCCAAGCATTTTCTTTGCCGATTTTAAACGAAGCTAATATCAAAGAAGCCGCTGCATTGAATCTGCAAATGTTATCACCGGTTGATGCGCAAACATCCTATGCGGATTGGGAACGTTTGAGTGATGGTCAGGAAGGAAATAAAATTGAGCTTTTGGGAGCATTCGTTGCTAAACCGGTAGTGGACGAATTCTTGACAGCACTGGAACAAGCGGGTTTTATAGCCGCGGCGGTAGAGTTCCCTTCTTTGGCCATAAGCCGAGTAATTAAAATGCAATCCGTAGGCATTGATTTAAAGAAGCCCCAAGTTACCCTTTCGGTTTCCGGAGACGGATTAGATTTTCTGATTGTAAAGGATGGTAATGTATATTTCAGTTATTTTGTTTCTTGGTCATCTATCAAGGGCGGCGTCAGTCAGGATTCCCGGGAAATTCTATTGAATGTTTTTAATCAGATTTTAATTCAAGAAATGAAAAAAATATTCACTTTTTACAGCAGCCACTGGGGCGGTCAAGCGACACAATTAACGCTGATGACGCACGGTCTTTATCAAGAAATTGAAAAAATCATTAAAGAAGCCTTTCCATCAATAGAAGTAAAATCGTTGCAACTGCGCGATTTTTCCGATTTACCGGCTTCTTGGTATGTTGCCTGTGGCAGCGCGTTACGGGGATTGATTCCAAGATCGGAGGATAATTTTATCAGCCTTTCTCCGGTAGATACGGAAGAACAATTTTCCCACAATGAAATTAAATCCTTTGTAAAATTATGGGAAAGCATTACGATTACCACGCTAGGTTTTTTGGTATTGGTGTTTGTAGTAAGTGACGGTTTTTTATGGAAAACGGAACAAGTCATTGAAAATGACTTGCAAGCTTTAGATGCTAATCCAGCTGTTAGAGAAATGAATGAATTGGTGCAAAAAGCGGTTGAATTTAATACGCTGGCCCAACGAGCGTTGGCCGCAAAAATTGAATCCAACGATTTTTTACCGGTCTTTCACTCCATTCTTGAAATTGCGCAAAATTCCTCTATTACTGTCACTGCCATCATAGTTAATAGCGACCATACGACTGGCGTGTTAAATGGCAAAGCTACAAGCCGGACAACTATTGTAAATTTTAAAAACAAACTTGCCGAAGCGAATGGGATAAAATCAACGGACTTAAAGCCAGCCGACGTACTGGATAATTCGGAAGGCACAGTTTCTTTTGTGATCAGTTTTCAATTACTGTAACGGTCGGAGCGCGGACGCAAATACAGTTTCTAATTGTTTAAGATGAGCGGCAGTAATGCGTTTCAGCACGAACTGTTCTGCTGGCCGAGTATTGCGAAGCGCTCGGATTCCTATCCGTAATCGCCAAAAAGCTTTGGTTTTTAGAGATTGAATAATGCTTTCTATTCCTTTATGGCCAGCGGAATTCCGGTCAAAAGACAATTTAAAGCGGCCCAATGGGATATCTGAATCATCATGGATGACAAGCAGGTGCGTCGGTGCTATGTGATTTTTCTTCAATGCGCGAGCGACTTCTTTTCCTACAACATTCATAAAACCCTTGTTTATATGGGTTTGATTTGCTCGTTCCGGTATCGATTTTTTCAAGTATTCCGCCATTAAAATCCCCACATTGTGATAGGTTCGATGATAAGCGGCATCGGCATTCCCGATGCCGAAAATTAAACGAATATCTAGTTGGCTTGCGAGCATACACTGATTGTACTAAAATGTAAGAATATTGTGTATATGATGAAGCAATTTCTCTTATCGGTGTGGGAAGTGATTGAGGTGGTGGCAGTAGCTGTGGTGACGGTATTTGTTATTAGGACCTATTTAGTCCAACCATTTTTAGTAAGCGGTGCCAGCATGGAGCCTGGTTTTTCCACTGGCGATTATTTATTAATTGATGAAATTTCCTACCGTTTTCGAGAACCGCAACGAGGGGAAATTGTGGTTTTTCGTTATCCAGAAGATCCAAAAATATATTATATCAAACGGGTCATTGGTTTGCCGGGAGAACGAGTAATTGTTCGAGATGGGTTTGTGACTATTTATAATGATGTCTCCCCCGAGGGTTTTCAATTGAACGAATCTTATTTAACTCCTGGTATCCGAACAATCGGCAATACTGACCAAGCGCTTGCGCCCGGAGAATATTTTGTGTTGGGTGATAATCGCAATTATAGTTATGATTCTAGGAGTTGGGGAATATTGCCTCGGGAAAATGTTGTCGGTTTAGTTCGGGTCCGACTTTTTCCATTTACTGAAGCCGAAGCATTTACTTATTAAATTATGGCCAAAGTAAAAAAACTAACTTCGTTTCAAGCGCCCAAGGGCATGCACGATTTGTTGCCACAGGATCAAGTTTGGTGGGACAAATTCCGAAAAGAGGTGAAAGAAGTAGTAGAATTTTATAACTTTGCGCGGATTGATACACCAATTTTAGAAGATGCGGCGTTATTTGAGCGATCAGTAGGAGAAGCAACGGATATTGTGGAAAAACAAATGTTCGTCTTTCGGACCAAGGGAGATGATCGTTTAGTGCTTCGACCGGAAGGAACTGCATCGGTGATGCGGGCCTATATTCAGCACGGTTTGAGTCATATGGGGCAACCGCTGAAATTATTTTACGAAGGACCGTTATTCCGTTATGAACGGCCGCAGGCTGGCCGATACCGCCAATTTCATCAGTTTGGTTTGGAAATCCTTGGCGGCGACGATGACCCGATTTATGAAGTGCAAGTGATTGTGCCGATTCTTCGGATTTTAGAAAGTTTGAAATTAAAAAAAATGGTGGTAAAAGTCAACACGATTGGCTGTAAAACGTGCCGACCGGTGTATATCAAGAAATTACAAGATTATTACAAGGGTTTTACAAAACAAATTTGCAAAGACTGTAATCGTCGCCTACATACTAATCCGTTGCGATTATTGGATTGCAAGGAACCGGATTGCCAAAAAATTAAGCAAGGCGCGCCGAGCATTCTGGACTCGATTTGCAGTTTTTGTAATAAACATTTCAAGAGTTTTTTGGAATACGTTGAAGAATTAGGATTGCCATACCAATTAGATGTTACTTTGGTTCGGGGATTGGATTATTATAATCGGACGGTTTTTGAGGTTTTTATCGAAGGATCGGATGCAGCGCTGGCAAGCGGCGGCCGATACGATTATTTGGCAGAAATTCTTGGCGGCCGATCTACGCCGGCGGTTGGTGGAGCGATTGGCATAGAACGGGTGCTGGAAGCAATGAAAGCCAGCGGCATGCAACCCACAGTGAAAAATCGGGCAAAAATATTCTTAATCTATATTGGCGCGTTAGCAAAAAAAAGAATGCTTTCATTGCTGGAAGAATTCCGAAAATCCAATATCCACGTATCGGAATCTTTTGGCAAGAATTCCCTAAACGCCCAATTGCGGTCTGCAAATAAAGATGGCGCAGCCTTGGCATTGATCCTTGGCCAGAAAGAAGCGTTTGAGGGATCAGTAATTATCCGCGATCTAAAAACTGGCGTGCAAGAAACCGTGCCGTTGAAAAAAATAGTGGTAGAAATAAAAAAACGAATTTAAATGGATTGCATTTTTTGCAAAATCAGCGCAAAAGAAATTCCAGCGGAATTTTTATTCGAAAATGAACAGATTGTTGTCTTTAAAGATATTCATCCATCCGCGCCAGTGCATTTATTGGTGGTGCCAAAAGAACATATCCAATCTATTAGCCACCTTCAGGGTAACCATAAAGAAATTATTTCGGAATTGATTTATTCGGCAAAATTGGTGGCGGAGCGGCAAAATCTCAAGGGTTATAAATTAGTTTTTAATGTTGGCCGAGAGGGCGGACAGGTCATTGATCATCTCCATTTGCATCTTTTGGGAGGATGGACGCGAAAGGCGGAAATTGAGGCGATGCCCCATCCCAGTCTTGATAAATAAGGCATAATTGTGTACTATCAAAAGCACTATGTTTGTTAGAAAAAAAGAAGGAGAAACGACCAGTGGTCTTTTGTACCGTTTTTCTAAACGGGTTCAACAGAGCGGTATTTTAAAGGAAGCAAAAAAACGCCGATTTCATTCTCGACCGGTTAATCATATGAAGCGGCGGCTTTCGGCAATTCATCGCGATGTTCAGAAAAAAGAACGCGAACATTTGAAGAAAATGGGATTGGTGTAATTGTCTATGGCGCTTAGTCAAAGAATTATGGAAGATTTGAAGTCAGCAATGAAAGCCGGCAATGCCGAACTTTTAGGCGTGCTTCGCATGTTGCACGCATCGTTAAAAAATAAAAGCATTGATAAGAAGGGTAAGGGGCAATCGGAAGAATTAACCGATGAAGATGTAATTGAAGTGTTGGGGAAAGAAGCAAAGAAACGGAAAGAATCCGCAGAAGCGTTTATTAATGGCGGCCGGACCGACTTGGCGGAAAAAGAAAAAAAAGAACTGGCGATTGTTGAAGCGTATCTGCCAAAACAAATGAATGCGGAAGAAGTGCGGGCGGCAGTAGAGAAAATTATTTCCGGACTTTCGGACACTAGTAATTTTGGCTTGGTAATGAAAACGGTAATGGCGGAGTTGAAAGGCAAGGCAGATGCGAAAATGGTGAGTGAAATCATAAAAGAAAAAGTAAGCTAAACACTCATGGCGAATTTAAGTTATACACAACTACCCTAAGGTAGTTGTTTTGTTTATACTATTTAAATATTGCAATTACATATGAAACTTGAAGTCATTTATTTGGATAACACTGCGCATCGTTTTCGAAAGATATTGAACCAGCAAATTCGGTGGTTAGAAACCATACTCAAACCCAAAGGGGACATTGAAATTTTTGTGATTTCCAGCCATCGGATGCATCGTCTGAACAAACAATTCTTGGGCAAAAATCGTTCCACTAATGTTTTATCATTTCCCAAGCCGAAGGATTTTCCCGGGCCAAAATGGGGAGAAATATTTTTAGATCCCGTATATATCCAACGCCATCAAGAGGATTTGTCGCTAATGCTTGTTCATGGGATCCTGCACGTGTTAGGGTATGATCATAAAACAAAGCGTGATAGAATTAAGATGGAAAAACGAGAACAGTCGTTACTTAAAGGTTTAAAGCATGTTTCCTAGGTATTTGACCGGCCTTGATATAGGGTCCGCGAGTATTAAAGCGGTCATTGGTGAATTCAAAAAGAATGGTCAATTAACGTTGGTGCGAGCGTTTCGCTCTCCATCCGCCGGCATGCGTCGGGGTTCGGTGGAAGACTTAGCGGAAATGACTCGTTCTTTAAACCAGCTTTTTTTGGAAATTCGGAATGTCTCCAAAGATGCGCTGAAAAATATAATATTGAATATTGGCGGTCCGGATGTAAAGTTGCAAACCTCTAAAGGAATTGTAGCTGTGTCCCGGGCTGATTTTGAAATCTATCAGGACGATATCGATCGCGTGGTGCAAGCATCGCAAGCGATTAACTTACCGCCGAACCGAATGATTATCCACTCAATGATTCGGGAATATTTAGTGGATGGAGTGGGCGATATTCAAGATCCGATTGGCATGATTGGGAATCGATTGGAAGTGAATAGTATAATGATTGACGCATTTACTCCTCGAGTTAAAAATTTAACGAAATGTGTAGAAATGGCCGGCGGAGGAATGAACGCCTTGATTTTGGCGCCGTTGGCGGCATCGCGTTCCGTTCTTTCCCGAAATCAAAAAGAACTTGGCGTAGCAGTGGTGGACATTGGTTTTGGAACGACTGGCATATGCATGTACGAAGAAAATAAATTATTGCACACAGCTATTTTGCCAGTTGGTTCTGGGAATATTACTAATGATTTGGCGATTGGCTTAAGAACAAACATTGATGTAGCGGAAACAGTAAAATTATCTTTCGGCACGGCCATCGCCAAAGGAATTTCGGTTCGGGAAAATATTGATTTACGAAAAGTGGATGCGAATATCCGGGTAAATCCAAGCCGAAAATTTATCGCTGAGGTCATTCAGTCCCGACTTGCCGAGATCTTTGAATTTGTTGATAATGAACTTAAAACAATCAGCAGGGCCGGTCGGCTTCCAGCGGGGGTAGTGTTGGTGGGCGGAGGATCTAAATTGCCCGGAATTGTTGATTTAGCCAGAGAAGAATTGCAATTGCCAGCCCAAATCGGCATTCCAGACACCACGGCTTTGGAAGTATTAAATGGCGAATTGAATTTACAATTGGAAGATCCGGAATTTGCCTGCGCGATGGGGTTGGTAATGGCAGGCCACGATAGGTTGGAGAATAAAACCAGTGTTGCCGATATGACTGGTATGTGGAAGAAGATTATCGGCCAATTTTTACCATGAGCGCAAAAGTTACTAAAAAAGAAGGAGAATCAGCCATTTCGCACGGTTTGGCGAAGATTAAGGTTGTTGGAGTCGGCGGCGGAGGCGGGAACGTTATTTCCAGAATGAAAGACGATTTTTTCCGTGGCGTGGATTTTATCGCGATTAACACGGATGCGCAGGATTTGGAATATTGCAATGCCAAGAAAAAGATTCATATCGGGAAAAATTTGACTAAGGGATTGGGGACGGGGATGAATCCGGAATTAGGACGGCAAGCCGCGGAAGAAACCCGTTCCGAAATTATTGAAAATCTCAAAGGAGCGGATTTGATTTTTATTACCGCGGGCTTGGGCGGCGGCACCGGTTCCGGCGCAGCGCCGATTGTCGCGGAAGTCGCAAAAGAATTGGGTGTGTTGACGGTGGCAGTGGTTACTAAGCCATTTTCTTTTGAGGGCGCGCAAAGAGCCAGAATTGCGCAAGACGCATTTATAAAACTGAAAGATAAAGTAGATACGTTAATTGTGGTACCCAACGATCGAATTTTTAATGTTATTGATAAAGACACGCCCCTGATGAAAGCGTTTGAAGTAGTGGATGATGTATTGCGAGAAGCAGTGCTGGGCATCGCTGATTTGATTGCAATGCCGGGAATCATCAATGTAGATTTTGCGGACGTAAAAGCGATTATGCAGGAAGCGGGGACTGCAATTGTCGGCATCGGTACTGCTAGCGGACCAGAACGTGCGCAAAACGCAGTCAACCAAGCGATTAATTCTCCGCTATTAGAAATTTCTATCGAAGGAGCGAAGGGAGTCTTGTTCGGAGTTTTCGGTAGCCGAGATTTGAAGATGAGCGAAATCAATGAAATCGCTAAAACCATCTCTGGTTCCATTGATCCAACGGCGCGAGTGATTTTTGGCGCTTACCACGATCGTAAAATGAAGCAGGGACAAATCAAAGTGACGTTGATTGCGACTGGATTCAGCGATTCCGGAATGGTGAAGAGTACGCTTGCTTCGCCGAGTTTATTCAGTGCTCCAGTGATGGATAAGAAGTTGGATCTCCCGACTACGCCAGAAAAGAAAGAAATGCATCACGCCGAAAAAACTGCAAAAGAAAAGCCGTCTGCCGGTAAAAAGTCCAATGACATCTGGGACATCCCAACCTTTTTACGGCGGAAAAAGTAAGAAGGCTGGATTTGAGGAAATACGCCCCTTGAAGGCGTATTTTTTGTTTCTAGAAAGCTTTTTCGTATGAAAAATCGTTTCCAAGCGTTAAATTTACTCAAAAACTTCGCTGGTTTATTTTGGGGGAGAAAAATTATTGAAAAATTGGAGTTATCCACAACCCCATTAGTTCCCAAACTCAATATAATGAATATACAAAATAATTAACCAAAATTTTACTCCATGTCGCCAGCCAAAATGAAAGTTGGGTTTCAATACACCCGGAAGCGAGACGGTCGATTAGTTCCTTTTGATCAAGAACGTATTACCAATGCCGTGTTAAAAGCTATGAAAGAAACTGGCGAAGGCGGCTTAGAAGCAGCGTTACATATTTCGGACGCGGTGCTTCGCGATTTAGTAAAAAAACATACGAAAAATGGAGTATTAGAAAAAGAATCTTCTCCGCATATTGAAGAAATTCAAGATATTGTGGAAACGAATTTAATTTTGGGAGATTTTCCAAAAACTGCTAAAGCGTATATTCTGTATCGCAATGAGCGGTCAAAACTTCGCGAGAAGCGGCGGGAAATTCCGGAACATGTAAAAAAACTTTCGGAAGAAAGCAAAAAATATTTTCGAAATTCTCTTTCCGAATTTGTTTATTATCGTTCTTATTCGCGATGGATTGAAACCGAAGGACGGCGGGAAACTTGGATTGAAACTGTAGATCGTTTTATGGCTTTTATGAAAAAGCGTCTTGGTAATAAATTACATGACGAGGAGTATGCGGAATTGCGCGAAGCGATTTTGAAACAAGAAGTGATGCCATCGATGCGGCTAATGTGGGGCGCTGGACCAGCAGTAGAGAAGAGTAATGTGATTGCGTATAACTGTTCCTTTATCGCGCCGCGAAAATTAAAAGATTTTTCGGAAATTATGTATCTGGCGATGTGCGGCACTGGAGTCGGTTTTTCCGTGGAGCGTCAAAATATCCATGCGTTGCCGCAAATCAAACGGCAGATGCCGATGAAAAAAGTTCCGACGCATATTGTAGAAGACAGTAAAGAAGGTTGGGCAGATGCGTTCTATCTTGGAATGAAAACCTGGTTTGATGGAAAAAATGTAATTTTTGACTATAGTCATCTTCGGCCAGCCGGAGCGCGTCTTATTACGATGGGCGGCAAGTCTTCCGGCCCCCAACCTTTGATCAATTTAATGGAATTTACTAAGGCAAAAGTATTAAGTCGGCAGGGCCAGCGATTAAGTAGTTTGGACGCGCACGATATTATCTGTAAAATTGGCGAGATTGTAGTTATGGGCGGCGTTCGTCGTTCAGCACTGATTTCCCTTTCTGATTTGGATGATCAGGAATTGCGGACTGCTAAACAAGGACAGTTTTATTCTGTGCATCCGGAGCGGACTATGGCGAATAACTCGGCAGTGTATAACGAAAGGCCTTCAGCGACAGATTTTATGGAAGAATGGCTGGCGCTGGCCAAAAGTGGCACCGGCGAACGGGGGATTTTCAATCGCGGCAGTTTGCAAAGGCAGTTGCCGGAACGGCGCTGGAAAGTTTTCAAAAAAGATGCCGGCACTTCCGGTACTAATCCGTGCGGAGAAATTGTATTGAAATCAAAACAATTCTGCAATCTTTCCGAAGTCATTGCGCGCCACGAAGATACGGAAAAAACATTACTTCGCAAAGCTCGGCTCGCGGCAATTTTGGGAACGTATCAATCTACACTTACGGATTTCCCATATCTTTCCAAAGAATGGAAACAACACTGTGAAGAAGAACGTTTGTTGGGAGTATCAGTGACTGGCCAATGGGATTCGGCAGCAGCGCGGGAAGATAAAGTACTCCGTAAATTGCGGGAAGAGGCGGTGGCAACTAATAAAAAATACGCGACTCGATTTGGTGTGAACGCTTCTACTTGCGTAACCTGTGTAAAACCATCCGGCACGGTATCACAATTGGTAGACGCTTCTTCTGGCTTGCACGCTCGGCATGCAAAGTATTATATCCGCCGGATTCGTATCGCTGCATCAGACAGTTTATTCCAGATGCTGAAAGACCAGAAAGTTCCGTATCATCCGGAAGTCGGCCAATCTGAGGGTATGGCGAATACCTATGTGATTGAATTTCCGGTCGCAGCGCCAAAGGGAGCGGCGGTTCGTCGGGATCTGACTGCGATTCAGCAATTAGAATATTGGAAAAAAGTAAAAACTAATTTCACCGAACACAATCCTTCGGTCACTATTTCCGTGGCAGACGGAGAATGGTTGGGAGTTTCCAACTGGGTATATGAAAACTGGGACATTATCGGCGGACTTTCTTTCTTGCCGCGGGATGAGCACGCCTATACTCTTGCTCCATATGAAGAAATGACTGAAGAAAAATATCTGGAACTGGCAAAAGATTTTCCGGAAATAGATTTCTCCCAGATTTTGCTGTACGAACGGGAAGATGAAACTCAAGGCTCCAAAGAATTGGCCTGTGTCAGCGGAGTTTGCGAAATCCAATAAAATAAAAATCCCCGCGAAAAGCGGGGATTTTTAATTAGATATTAACAATTACATTCCCCAATCGGCCTGCCGCAGTGAGGGCATTTTTCTTCGTCCGGATTTTGGGGCGGCGTTTTTTGATCCATATTATAAGCTACCCTTTAATTTTTCCGTCCTTTAACTTTTAAGTATAGCATATTTGATTTAATAATTAGCCTCTTTTATATTTTGGAAAATTCTGTTATATTATCCAACAGATATTCCCCTGTAGCTCAGCGGTAGAGCGGCGCCCTGTTAAGGCGACGGTCGTAGGTTCGATCCCTACCGGGGGAGCCAAGAAAAAAAGATTATCTTGCGTGAGCAGTTTTTTGGTTCGTTTTCAATATTTTAATCAATTCTTCCGCTAAAATGCGGACTAATTATGGTACAATATCTCTCATGAGTCGATTAGTAAAAGTACTATTGTTCATAGTGGCAGTTGTTTTCTTTGGGTTTATAGGAATGGCAGTTGGGTTCTCGTACCTGCCAACGTCAACAGAGATCAATCAACAGTTTATTACTGCCAACCCAGTAGATCTGGAGCAAATTGCCGCCTTTTCGCAATATCGAAGCTGCGCTGGGCACGACTATCGGCCTCCGACTGTAACTACCGGAGAATTAGAAAAAACGCCGCGCTCTATGAAACATTATATAAAAGCAAAACCGGAATACCGAGGTACGCAAGACCGGGTTTCTGTTTTTGCCCCGTTCGATGGCGAGATTTTTCTCATCGATAACGATTTAGGTGGTCCGGGCGACCAGCAAATTTGGTTGACTCCCGATACGCACCATCCTGCTAGCCCGCGTCACTGGCAGTTCGTGTTTTTTCATATCAATCTTAATCCTTCATTGCGTGAAGGGATGCGCGTAACTGCCGGCCAAAAGATCGGCACCGCTAATTTAGCGCGTGGCCCAGAGTACGCATCCGATAATTTTGATTTTGCCGTTAAATTTACCCGGCCAATGCACCAGCCCGCAGTAGACGAGGTTTTTAGTCATATGACGCCAGATGTTGTGACGGAATATAAACGATACGGGATTACGCCCGATAAATTGATTATTGCGGAAGCGTATCGCGATCTACATGACTGTCCGCTATTGCCTCGGAAACAAAATGTCCCTGGCCAAGACCCTGACACCATCTACTTTCCGCCGGAAGCAGGGGCTGGCGAGTATATTTTTCTAAATCTACATTAGTTAAACTTTGTTACTTTAGCTGGCCAATTCTAGTTAGAATGTACATCATGCCAAGCTTAGCTTTTACCATTAAAGTGATTTCGATAGGTATCGTAATAGCAGTGAGTTTCGCCGCGAGTATGTTCGTCTATGCCGTAGTAAACGATCGTATTTCGTATCAGCAACAAGCGTTGGAAACGCATGGCGGGGACGCTTCGCAGGTACGCATATTTAATAAATTGTCGGGCTTTGATGAAAAAACTGGCGTTAGCGTTTACCGAAAAGTTGAACGGGTACTCAAATATGCAATCTTATTTATCTTGCTGACGTTTGGCGTCTTTTTTCTAATGGATGTAATGTGGCATTTGCAATTACATCCCGTACAATATTTGTTAGTCGGGCTTGGGCTCGCAGAATTTTATCTTCTACTTCTTGCCTTAACGGAACATATTGGATTTATTACGGCATATATTGTCGCGGCCGCAATGACGATTGCGTTGATTACGCTGTATAGTTATTTCGTTTTGCGAACAGTCAGGGGAGCAATGGGTATCGCGGCAATGCTTACGCTTGTCTACACGTATTTATTAATCGTACTTCATCTTGAGACGTATGCGCTGCTTACTGGCGCGTTACTGCTCTTCGCATTACTGGCTACTATCATGATGATTACGCGAAAGATCGATTGGAACCGGGCATTTGAATTTGAGTCACGATCGAAATAAAATAGACATATTGCTCGGACTTCTAGCAATTATTCTCGGCATTGTATGGTTAAGGTAATTCAAAAAGGATTCGCATCCATTATCGCGGTCGGTGTTGTCACTGTTCTTCTTTTTGTTGGGTTGATTCAATATCGTACAAAAATATCAGAAGAGAAACCAAGAGAGGACCAAGTGTCTTCAAACAACGTGATTTCTGAGTCTCCGAAATCATCTCAGTCTTCAAGTATTCCCCCAAAAATAGATCCACCGAAACAAACTCTATCGCCTAAACCCGAAAAGCAATCAATTGCTTCAAGCTCCGAGCGTCCCGGATGGGAAATTCTTTCCGAAAAAGAGCGGGCAGAACTTCCGGAGTGCGGCAAAACTTTAATGACTGTATCGCCGGTTCCCATAGATTCAATTACTGGCATTGAGCCTATCGGCTCTTCCAACCCGCCAGAACATACGCTGGCGAGTATCAGCAGTGATACGTATATCGGAGTCACCGGACAGGGAACAACGAAAACCACTCCTTTGGTTGCGCCTGGAGATATGTGGATTATTCTTATTAATCCTCGTTATGGCATAACGCAGGACCCCGAAGATCATGTTATTAAATATGCCTTCTGCAAAGATGTATATGGGGTTGTTGATCATGTGAAAAGTTTATCGCCAGAAATGCAGGCACTCGTTGATTCTCGTGGATGCGCATATCCGGGAGGTTCAATAAAAGACAATACGTGCCCCATTCTTCTCATGGAGCCTATTAAGGCAGGAACGCCACTGGGTACAGTGGGGCGCTTACAAGGCAACTTTAATTTTGGGACTTGGGATTTGCGCGTAACGCATACATTTGCGAATGCGTCGCGGCATGGACACTTGACGAAGCATTCTACTTGTCCGTTTGATTATTTTTCCTCTCCGCTTAAAGAAACGCTTATCGGAAAACTTGATTCTAAAATAGGGGGTTCGTGCGGTTCCGTGGAGTATGATGTCCCCGGTACACTTATGGGAGACTGGTTTATTGGGGATGCTTCCCCAACGCGCCATGCCGATTGGAGCAAGCTCTTATATTTTGGACCAAACAACCGCGATCTAGAACAGTCAGTGATCTCCGTAAGCGGAATCATTGTCTCACAACCGACAAAATGGGTTTTTGAGCCACTGTCATCAGGAACTATCAATAGAAAATTCAAGGATGTTACTCCTGACGTCGTATATTGCTACGATAATAACGGAAGTTCTCCTTTAAGAAATTATGGGAAGGGGATTATAAGCGGAAGATTTATTCTCAAACTTACGAGTAATACGGAACTGATGATTGAATACCAAAACGAACTTTGCCAAGGAACCGAATGGAAATTCAAAAATCCAACCGTCTATATTCGATAATGTCATGGTATTATGACCAAGAAAGCAATTTCCAACGGCGTAGTGCACAAAGCGCCAGCGGATTTACAAAAAGCTATTATTTCTGTTCCGGTCGTGCGATCGGTGTGGGAAGACATTACGCCGATCGCGCGCAACGAGTGGATTTGTTGGGTTACGTCTGGAAAAAAAGCGGAAACAAGGAATATTCGTATCGAGAAGGCGCTTTCTAAACTTAAGGGCGGGATGCGCCGGCCTTGTTGTTGGGCCGGTTGCCCTCATCGTTGAAATAAGTATATTCGAATCAGAAAAATTGGATTTTTTCTTTATTCGTGGTATTATCAATACATTATGAAACCAAAGTATAATCCTCTGGATGTTAATTTGGTAAAAACGACTCTCGTCGCTTTTATGGAATCTTACAACAAAAGCATTCCCATCGGTTTCCCGCACGCGTCGGTGAAAGTATTAAAACAGTTTCAAGAATCGTATCCGGTCCTTTTCAAGGGCAGTAACGAGTGGTCCATTGATAAACATCGCAAAAAGGTAATGGATTGGCTCCCTTCGTATTCCGAGAAGAATGTGTAGGATGAAGGTTATTCTATGAATAGAATAAAACTTATCAGCATTGTTGTTCTATTGGTAGCTGCGGGAATTTTTTTCTTTATTGGTAAATCCGGAAAAGCCCCGGCGGTTTCTCCGAAAGAAGCGGAATTTAGCCCGAAAAACGCAACGTATTACATTGAAGGCAAGGCGGTTACTTTGGTTAATGGCATTGCGGAAACCGAAGCCGCTCCGGAATCAGCCGCCAAAGTCACAACCCGTTATTTCGGCAACGAAGTTAAACACGATCTGAATGACGACGGCCTGGAAGACGTGGCTTTTATTTTGACTCAAGAAACCGGCGGCAGCGGCGCCTTTTTCTATTTTGTCGCCGCCCTAAATACACCAACTGGCTATGTCGGTTCCCAGGCGGTTTTTTTGGGCGACCGAATTGCTCCGCAAACTACTGGAATGGAAGAGGGAACGACAGCGATGGGAAGCAAAAGACAGAATGTTATTGTCGTAAATTATGCCGTTCGTTTGCCGGGCGAGCCGATGACCGCTTCGCCTTCGGTGGGTAAGAGTTTATGGCTCAAACTGGATCCAATTACCATGCAGTTCGGCGAAGTGGCGAAAAATTTTGAAGGCGAATCCAGATAGGATTTGAGTTTGACAGATTAGAAAATGTATGATATAGTTAGATTAATCAAATCGGGGCTGTATAGCGATCATCGTCGAGTTTCACTTTTCAGTATTTAGATTTGAGCTTTCATTGAAATTAATACGTTTACTATGAACGAAGGAACAATCGCTCGCGTCACTGACCGAGGATTTGGATTCATCGCTCGCGGAGGCCAGGAAAAAGATCTCTTTTTTCACTCTAATGAGCTAAAGAATGTTGAATTCAAAGACCTTAAGCAAGGTGACAAAGTAACGTTTGATATCGCCGACAGTCCGAAAGGACCGAACGCGGTCAACGTGAACCGAGTTTAAGAGAAAAAAACATCCGCCAACTGGCGGATGTTTTTGTTTATATCTTTTCCAAATCCAAAACTTGGTCAATCCGAATCTGCTTTACGAATTCCGGCACGTGGCTAACGAGAATCATCGCGCCGGTATATTTATCCAGGGCGGCAGCAATTACCGGAATGTGCCGGAAATTGATGTGATTGGTTGGCTCATCTAGAATCAGCAACCCGGGTTTTTGCAAAACGAGGCGGGCAAAGGCCACTAATCCCTTTTGGCCTTCCGACAAACTACCGATTTTCGTCCGTAAAATATGTTCGTTAATTAAAAATCCGGCGGCAAGCGCACGAAGTTTTTGCTGGGTCATCTCCATATCAAAATCGTCGGGCAGCGCCGATTTTAGCGAATCATATACTGTATCCTCAAAATTCAGCGTGGAAAAATCTTGGCGGTAATAACCGACGCGCGTGCCTTTCATAATATGCTCTCCTTTCATGTGTCCATGGGCCAATTTTTCCAATAAAGTAGTTTTGCCAATTCCGTTTGGTCCCGTCAGAAGCAAACGCTCATTTTTCTTAAGCAGAACATTTACTTTTTTATTGACCGATTTGTGATTTTTGATAATGGCCACGGAATCCAATTTCAGGATTTGGCCGGTAATTTCTTCCTGACAGGGAATAAAGAAATTCCGGATAGTTTTATCTTCTTGACGGACATCCACCACTTCTTCTTCTAGTTCGGCAATTTTTTCTCGCATTTTCCGAGCGACGTCTCGCATATGACCGCCTTTCTGACCAAAAAAACCAGCTTGTTCTTTCCGATGCATGATATCGCTCTCCAACCGCGCATTTTTTCTTTGTTCCCGTTCCAAGCGAACTTTGATTTCTTTCACTACGTCAAAATAATTGCCTACGTATTGTTCCACTTTCCGGGTAAAAATATCCAAATAGAGCACGCCTTGAGTGAAAGTATTCAAGAAATCCGCGTCGTGGGAAATGACCACGCAGGTTTTTTTATAATCCAAAAGAAATTTGGTTAAATGTTCAATGCCCGCTTTGTCTAGATTATTGGTTGGCTCATCCAATAGGAGTAAATCGGGATCTTGAATCAGGGCGGAAGCGAGTAGAAGTCGCGCTTGCTGGCCGCCGGAAAAAGATTTAATAATCCGGTCGTGGGGGGCGTGAAGATTGATCACTTCAAATACTTCATCAATGCGTGGATCAATATTATATATTTTTTTAGAAAAACATTTTTCAAAAAATTCCCGTACCGTTAATTCCATCTGATCGCGGGGGATGACTTGTCGGGCGGTGGCCACGGTCAGATCTTCGGCGATATTAATTGCTCCGGATTCTGGGTGTAGGGTCTTGGTTAATAGTTGAAAAATGGTACTTTTGCCGGAACCATTTTGGCCCATCAAAGTAATTTTCGCGCCGCGGCGAATGGAAAAATCCGCTTCCTGTAAAATCGGTTTATTGTGCCCGTATTCAAATGAGACTTTATTAAATCTCAGTATTACTTCATTATTCGACATGGAATGTATAGTTTACGCTAATTTCAGCAATTTTTCCATCTTTAGAGTAAAATACAAAGCATGCAAATACCTAGAAGAAAATCGGACGAATTAAGGCGGCGGGAGGACGGCCCGATTCATCTTACGGAAAATGGCTTGCAATCGCTGAAAGAAAAGTTAGAACGATTAAAAAAAGCCTTGCCGGAACGGATTGCGGAAACCGCGCGGACCGCGGCATTCGGCGACCGATCGGATAATGCGGAATATAAAGCCGCCAAAGCAATTCTGCGGCGGACGCATTATCAAATTTTGGAAATTCAGGAACAAATGAAGCGAGTGGTCATTATCCAGCCCGGTCGGAATTCTTCCGGGACAGTGCAGATTGGTTCCGTGGTGGTATTGGCAGTGGGGGGCAAGCAAAAGACCTATCAAATTCTCGGCGCCCAAGAAACCGATCCCGGCCAAGGGCGGATTTCTTTTCAGTCGCCGTTAGGCGCCGCGCTAATGAGGCATAAAAATGGGGATGTCGTGACGGTGCCAACGGCAAACGGCTCTCGGGAATATCGGATTATAGAGATTAGCTGACTTTTTTGCTTTGAATAATTTTATTGAGAATAGTTTTAACTCGTTCCAAGCTTTCGGAATCGTGGATGGAAATCGGCGCAACGGAAGCATTGCATTTTTTCAGAACTGATAATTTCTTTTTCAATTCCCCGGGAGATAAAATATCGCTTTTAGAGAGAAAGAGATATTCTTTCTTTTTTAGTAAAGCAGGATTATGAATTCCAAGTTCTTGACGAAGAATTTGGTATTCTGTTTCCGGCGCATTCGATTCAGCGGATACCAAGTGAAATAATGTCGAAGTTCGTTCAATGTGTTTGAGAAATTTAATTCCCAATCCCTTGCCTTTAGAAGCATCGGCAATCAATCCGGGAATATCAGCAATGATTAATTCATAGTAAGCGCCCAAATGCGGTTCCAAAGTAGTAAAGGGATAGTTTGCTACTTTGCTTTTGGCGTTGGTCAGTTCATTGAGCAGGCTGGATTTGCCAGCATTGGGAAAACCGATCAGCCCGACATCCGCGATTAATTTCAATTCCAATCGGAACGTGAATTTTTCTCCGGGCAATCCCAGTTGAAATTGTTTCGGACTGGTGTTGTGAGGCGATCGGAATAAAAAATTACCTTTGCCGCCGTGACCGCCTTCGGCAATGCGGGCGCGTTCGCCGATTTTAGTAATTTCCTGTTGAGTTCCATTTTCTATATTGTGGATAACCGTGCCGACCGGAACTTTCAGAATCAAGTCTTTTCCAGTTTGACCGTCATTAAATTGGCCCCGGCCATTTTCTCCGTTGGCCGCAGCTAGTTTTTTCTTAAAGCGAAATTGTCGTAATGCGGAAATGTCCACGATGCCTTCGCAAAATACGTTGCCGCCATTGCCGCCGCTTCCGCCGGCCGGTCCGAGACTCATTTTGTTTTTGTTGAAAGCTACCGCTCCTTTACCGCCGTCTCCTGCGGCAACAGAGATAGTTACGTCGTCAATAAGCATAGTATTTGTATTGTAATCTACATTACCTCTTTAGGCGATTTTTTTGCTATACTTATACCATGATGAATTATGGTTATGGATCGGACCAGATGATGGGTGGCGGATGGTTAGGTACTACCGCAATCTTTACTTGGCTAGTCTGGTTGGTGGCGGGAGTTTTACTCATCGTCTGGCTTTGGCAAAATATCAAGAAATAAAGAAATCTCGGCATTGAAATTTAAAAGTTTTTTCTCTAGTATTTTATACTATGTATTTAATTTTGCTTCGCCACGGCGAAAGCGTGTGGAATCAGGAAAATCGATTTACTGGATGGGTAGATGTGGATTTATCAACGAAAGGCATGGAAGAAGCGAGAGAGGCGGGAGTATTATGCAAACGCAACAATATTAATTTTGATTGCGCGTTTACTTCATTTTTAACTCGAGCGCAAAAAACATTGCAATTGGCGCTTTCGGAAATGAAATTAGAAATTCCAATTAAATCCACTTGGCGTCTCAATGAACGGCATTACGGTAAATTGCAGGGTTTGAATAAATCAGATATTGCCAAGCAGTATGGGGTGGAACAAGTCTTGGCGTGGCGGCGTAGTTACGACGCGCGTCCGCCGGCTCTGGATAAAAATCATCCGTATTATCCCGGCAACGATCCGAAGTACCGCAGCGTGGAAGAAAAATATTTGCCGGTAGCGGAATCTTTGAAAGACGCGGTGGAACGTTTATTGCCCTATTGGCAAGAGGCGATTGCGCCGGCATTACGGGAAAACAAAAATGTATTAGTGGCTGCCCATGGCAATAGCTTGCGTGGGCTTATGAAATCCTTAGAATCTATTTCCGATCGAGAGATTATGGACGTGGAAATACCAACCGGTAAACCGTTACTGTATGAGTTGGACAGTAAATTTTGTCCGATTCAGAAATATTACCTCTCTTAAAGTTATCCACAGTATATATACAGTATATATTTACTTAGTAGAATGTATATATGTATAATTTAGGTATGGAAAAAATTATTTCTCTTTTAACTCAAAAGCAGAAAAGTTTTTATGAAACGTTAAAATCATTCATTAAAAAGAATGGTACGGCGCCAACAGTCGCGGAGATGGTGAAGATTATGAATTTTTCTTCGCCGCGGGCAGTTACCCAACACCTGATGGCACTGGAACGGAAGGGTTTGGTAAAACGTAGCCGTTATCAAAAACGTGGCATTACCATGATTGAGCCAGGCGCCGTAATGAGCGCAAATACAATTGCGATTCCAGTCATTGCGTCCGCGGGTTGCGACAATTTAAATATTTTTGCGGAAAAATCTTTTTCGGATTTTATTTGTATTTCAAGTGAATTATTGCAAGGAAAAAAGAAAGACAAAATTATTAGCATTAAAGCCGTCGGTAATTCCATGAATGAAGCAGGCATTAACGAAGGAGACTATGTTTTGGTGGAGTTGACTGACGGAGTGTCCGATAACGATTTAGTCGTGGCGGTCGTGGATGGATTTGCGGTGATTAAAAAGATAGAATACGCCAATAATGCGATTATTTTAAATCCCGTATCCTCGGACCCGAGTTACAAACCAATTATTCTTCGCCGAGATTACCGGATTTTTGGCCGAGTGATTGACGTGATTCGTATGCCAGCAAAAGGAGAATTAGAAATTGTGCCGTTGTATCCAGTGGTCTAGATTATATTCTAAAACATGGCCAAGCTTATTTTTGATATTGAGACCGTAGGCGAGGATTTTGAAGCGTTAGATAAAACTACGCAAGAAGTGCTCACGCATTGGATTAAAAAGGAAACTTTCAGTGAAGGAGATTATAAATTAGCGCTGGGAGATTTAAAAAATGGCATGGGATTTTCGCCCTTGACCGGGGAAATTGTCGCCATCGGTGTTTTAGATTGCGAAAAAGACAAAGGCGTCGTGTATTTTCAAGCGCCCGGCCAGAAAAATGAAACTTTTGAAGAAGACGGTATTACTTTCAAACCGATGCCAGAAAAAGAAATGCTGGAAGCGTTTTGGAAGGGTGCGGAGAAATATCAAGAATTTGTAAGTTTCAACGGCCGGAGTTTTGATATTCCTTTTCTAATGATTCGTTCCGCTATCCATAAAATCCGGCCGACCAAGGATTTAATGTCCAATCGTTATTTAAATAGCCAGCGGGACGGAGCGAAAAATATTGATTTATTTGACTTACTTTCCTTTTATGGAGCAGTGCGCCGCCGCGGCGGATTGCATTTATACTGCCGGGCATTCGGCATTCAAAGCCCGAAGTCCGGTGTGACTGGCGACGACGTAGGTCGTTTGTTTCGGGAGAAAAAATACCAGGAAATCGCCCGGTATAATGTCGGAGATTTGCGGGCTACGAAATCGTTATACGAATATTGGGAACAATATTTGAAATTTTAAGAGAAAAATGGTAAGATCAAAACAATGAAAATAGCAGGAACTTTATTGATTATCTCAGCCTTTCTCACTGTGCTCTTAGCGGGATTTTTGGTTATGGATCACCAAGCCTTGCAAGCGCACCAAATGTGTTTTGCGGCTCTGGGCCAGTCGGCAGTTTGCCCAGAAAGCGGTTTTGCTTCGGCGATACTCAACTTTCATTTTCAAGTATTTCAAGGGCTTTCTTCCGCGCTGATTTTTGACTGGAGCATAATGGCTTCATTGCTTTCCGTTCTTCTTTTATTAGTTGGCATCAATCTTTTAGTTACACAAAGCGAGAATAACGTAATGGGCGGAATTTCGTTCCACTCTCAAGTTACTCAGTTCGCAATGGCCAATCAACCGCTACGGCATTGGCAGGCCTTGCTGGAAAAACGCGACCCAGCCGTTTCCTTTTAGTTTTTCACAAACGCCTTCGAACAGCGTCAATTAGAGTTGTGGAAAACTTCTTTCAGGGAAACGGTTTTTTTATTTTTAAAAATTATTGATTATGGAAACAAAAAAAGAACTCTGGTTAGGCATTGGATTAAGTATTCTTGTTTTGGGAGTAATAGTTGTCTGGTTTGGCACCAATAATGCCGGAACGCCGGTATCCCAAGGAGAAGGAGAGGTCCTGTTAGCATCGGCAGAAAGCGCATTTGATTTCGGCGCCATCTCCATGGCGGCGGGCAAAGTGCGGCATCAATTTACAGTTACTAACCCGACCGCGGAAACGGTTACGGTCGCGAAAATGTACACTTCGTGCATGTGCACCGAAGCAAAGCTGATTATCGGCAATAAGGAACGGGGGCCGTTTGGCATGCCGGGCCATGGCGTAGTACCGAAAATCAATCAACAAATTTTACCCGGAGAAAAAGTGGCGGTAGAAGTAGAATTTGATCCGGCGGCGCACGGGCCGGCTGGCGTGGGAACTATTGAGCGGTCGGTGTATCTAGAACAAAGCAACGGCGCGCCTCTGGAATTAAGAATCTCGGCTCGCGTTACGCCTTAACTTATGAATAAAAAATTATTCGTATTATTGGGCATAGCGGTTGCGTTGATTGGCAGTCTTGCGGCAATCAAATTCGGGAACATTGGGACAACTGCTTTGTGGAATTTAAGCCAGGAGGGGAAATGGGTCTTGCCCTTAGTGGGCATTTCCGCTTTGATTGACAGCATTAATCCCTGCGCTTTCTCCGTATTGTTACTCACGATTGCGTTTCTTTTGAGTGTCGGGAAATTGCGGTCCGGCATATTAAAAATCGGCAGTTTCTATATTGCCGGAATTTTTGTTGCCTACATCCTGATTGGTTTGGGGATTTTGCAGACTTTACACTTCTTCAACACGCCGAATTTCATGGCGAAAGCCGCGGCGGTGTTGTTACTGGCGCTGGGAGCGATTAATCTCATTAATCATTATTTCCCGGCTTTTCCCATTAAGTTGAAAATTCCCAGCTTTGCTCATCCGAAAATGGCAGAGTTAATGGAACGCGCGTCTTTACCAACCGCTTTTTTTCTGGGAGCATTGGTGGCTTTGTGCGAATTTCCGTGCACTGGCGGTCCGTATTTATTGGTGCTCGGTTTGTTGCATGACCAGGCGACTTACTGGAAAGGTCTCGGTTATCTGATTTTCTACAATCTTTTATTTGTGCTTCCGCTGGTGTTAATTTTGTTGCTAGCGAGCGAACGCAGTTTACTGGAACGGGTGCAAGCCTGGCAGCGGCAAGAAGCTGGCGCCATGCGTTTCTGGAGCGGTATCGCGATGGTCGCGCTCGCGATCCTGATCTTGCTAATTTAATTCAATAACCATTATGGACAAACAAAAATTTGAAGATCTGGTAAAGAAAATTGAAGCACTGAAAAAAAGCGGCCAAATTGATCTTTCTCTGGAAGAAGATTTGAGTATTGCGGTGATGAATTTAGTGAGTTTGGAAGAACATTACTTTTTCACCGGCGCAAAAACGAAAAAAAATGAATACTTTGATTTCGCGCAAGAAATCCGGGAGATGCGGAAACAATTACTGGGCAAGCTGATTAGCCGGCACGAAGGAGAAACCTGGTGTATCGCGAAACATCTGCTGGCGGCCGCGATGCGTTTGATTGAAGTGGGAACAAAATTGAAAGCCGATAATAAAAATGCGGAAGCGATTGCCATGTTTGAACACGCGTACAAAGTGTATGCGATGTTTTGGGCGCTGCGGTTAAAAGTCATTGACGCCTCCGGTTTCAAAAAAATGGCTGCTGACGAAAAACCCTGGTCGTATCAGGATATCGTGGATAAATTAGTAGATTGTTGTCATGAATAAAATTTTTTTCTGGCTTATTTTAACTAGCGCTGTAGTAGCTTCGGTAGTGGCCTTGTATCCGCGCGATGCGGCGCAGGGCCAACTAGACGAATTCGCGAAATGTCTGGCGACCAAAGAAATCACGATGTACGGCGCGGAGTGGTGTTCGCATTGTCAAAACGAAAAACGTGCCTTTGGCGCTTCGTTCCAATATGTGCCCTACGTGGAATGTCCAAAAAATATTGATGCTTGCCTTAAGCTGGGTATTAATGGCTATCCAACTTGGATTTTTGCCGATGGCACTCGTTTGGAAGGCGAACAGGGATTGGAAAAATTAGCCCGCTTAAGCGGTTGTTCATTATAATATGTCCAATAAAAAACTTTCCGATTTTTGGATTGGAGCGCTTTCGTCCTTAACGCTTATCGGGCTGGGAATAGGAACGATGTATGTGATTGGCGATCGTTCGCTCAAAAAAAACGAAAAAATAACCGCCATCGCCTCGGATATAGAAACGGTCGATGGGGAAGTCATTATACCGGCGCAATGGGATTCCCTGGGGATTGATTTGGTAAAAAACGGCGTGATTGATTTGCAGAGTTTTGAGGCGCTGTATGAAGCCCGGGGCGGTTTGCCGGCGGATATGGAAGTGTTATTGACCCGTTCGGATATAAAAGAAATCCGCATGAATGAAAATAATTCGGACATTTTGCTGAATATTTTGTGGGCGTTGGGTTTGGGAAACGAAAACCGAATTTTGACCCAAGGGCCGATGATGGATGCGCGCTACGGCGGCGCGGGCGGATTCGCGTCTACCGGCGGCTGGACCTTAGCGCGGGGTGATGCAATGAATCATTACGCGCGGCACCCATTGATTGCGCTTACTTCGGAACAGCAATCCTTAGTGGAAAAAATGAGCCGTTCCATTCATCGCCCCTGTTGCGGCAATGCAACGCATTTTCCGGATTGCAATCATGGCATGGCAATGCTGGGATTGTTGGAATTGCTGGCGGCGCAAGGAATGTCGGAACAAGAAATGTACAAAGTGGCGTACCAAGTCCAAAAATTCTGGTTTCCGGATAATTATCTGACGATTGAAAAGTATTTTCAGCAGGAAGGAATGCCTTTGGTTCCGGAAAAGGTCTTGAGTTCAGCGTATTCCAGTTCTGCCGGCTATCAAAAAGTCGTCCAGTTGTTGTCTACTCCGCCGGTTCGGCCGCAGGGCGGTTCGTGCGGGGTATAATTTAGATGTAAAATAAAGAATATACAATTATGGAACACACAATTTACACTTGTCCGATGCACCCATGGGTCAAAAGTAATCATCCAGGATTATGTCCAGATTGCGGTATGAAATTAGTGTCGGCCAAGATGAGGCAAATGTATACCTGCCCAATGCACCCGGACATACGGCAAGATCATGGGGGAATGTGCCCGGAATGTGGCATGCGGCTGGTACCGGAAAAATCCGGCCACTCGGATCACAAAGAATCAAATAAACACGAAGGCCATTCCACTAATATCTTTAAAGTAAAATTTTGGATTAGTTTGGTATTGAGTATTCCAGTGGTGGCCTATTCCGATGTGGTGCAAAAACTGCTGCAATATCAAGCGCCGGAATTCCTCGGTTCGCGTTTTGTCCCATTGGCGCTGGCTTCTATTATTTTCTTTTATGGCGGATCAATTTTTATTGCTTCCGCTTTTCGGGAATTGCGGGCTAAACAGCCCGGGATGATGACTTTGATTGCCTTGGCCATCTCCACCGCCTATATCTACAGTTTATGGGCGGTGGGCCAGAGCAGAGGAGAAACTCTGTTTTGGGAATTGGCGACCTTGATTACTATTATGCTTTTGGGCCATTGGCTGGAAATGCGGGCAGTAACTGGAGCCCGGGGCGCCTTGAAAGAATTATCTAAATTATTGCCGGACCAAGCGGAAGTATTCCGGAACGGAAAAACAATTCTAATCCCGTTGGCGGAATTAAAAGAAAACGACCGGGTCTTGGTAAAGCCTGGCGCTAAGATTCCCGCGGACGGAATTGTAATAGAAGGCGTGTCCGAAGTAAATGAATCGGTTGCTACCGGAGAATCCAAGCCCGTTGCCAAACAAAAAGGCAAGGAAGTAATTGCTGGAACCGTAAACGGCGACGGATCGCTGACGGTTCAAGTGACGAAAATTGGAGAACATACGTTTTTAGCTGGCGTGATGCGATTGGTGGCGGAAGCGCAAGCGTCCAAATCGCGGCTACAGCTTTTATCCGATCGGGCTGCCTATTATCTTACGATTGTTGCGGTAGTAACCGGCGGTATCACTCTGGCTAGTTGGTTGGCGGTTGCCGACCCTGCTTTTGCGGTAGAACGTATGGTTGCGGTGTTGGTTATCGCTTGTCCGCATGCGCTGGGATTGGCGATTCCTTTAGTCGCTTCCATTTCTACCACCAAAGCCGCCCGCAACGGTTTTTTGGTAAAACAGCGGATGGCGCTGGAGGCGGCGCGGAATATTGATATTGTGGTCTTTGATAAAACTGGAACTTTAACGAAAGGAGAATTTGGCATAGCAGAAATTATCTCAATGGAATCTGAAAAAGAAACCGAAGTATTGCAGTTAGCCGCTTCCGTGGATAACCATTCCGAACATCCGATTGCTCAGGCCATTGTTCGAGAAGCCAAGAAGCGGAAGATTATTTTATTGGAAATAAAAAACTTTCAAAGAATTGCCGGCAAAGGCGCGCGCGCCGATATTAATAACGAAACTTTTTATGCGGGCAGCGAAACTTTATTGGCGGAACAGCGTTTAACGTTCACTCCGGAATTTCAGAAAAAAATTGATCTTTTGTCCCGGCAGGGGAAAACAGTGATTTTCATCGCAACGGCAAAAAAAATATTGGGCGCAATTACGCTGGCGGATATCATTCGGGAAGAATCTCGCCTGGCGATCAAAGCCCTGCAGGCAATGGGCATAAAAACCGCCATGATTACCGGCGATTCGGAAGATGTCGCGCATTGGGTGGCCCAAGAATTGGGAATCCAGGAATATTTTTCTAAAGTGCTGCCGGAAACCAAATCCGAAAAAATAAAGGCCCTGCAAGCGAAGGGACAAAAAGTGGCAATGGTGGGAGATGGTGTGAATGATGCCCCGGCATTGACGCAAGCAGATTTGGGAATTGCTATCGGTGCCGGTACGAATGTGGCGATCGAATCAGCCGGCATTGTGCTTTTTAAAAATGATCCGCAGGATATTCCCAAAATTATCAAACTTTCCCGCATGACTTATGCCAAAATGATTCAAAACTTATTTTGGGCGGCAGGGTATAATATAGTAGCGATTCCATTGGCGGCGGGCGTGCTGGCGTTTAGAGGGATATTTCTCCAGCCGGCGGTAGCGGCGCTGTTTATGTCTTTAAGTACCGTGATTGTCGCGGTAAATGCCATGTTATTGCGAAAAGCTAAATTATGAAAATTAAAAACATCTCGTCATTAGCCAAAACTAAAACTAGAAAAGTAGCTTTAGAAATTGTGGAGGTTGGTTTAGCGGCAATTGATACCGAATTGGTAATTAAAAAGCATATTCGATTGGAGCACGGGGTGTTATATGTGGGAAACGATCACTTCGTTCTTTCAGAAATTGGCCGGCTATTAGTGGTTGGCGTAGGCAAATGCGCGTTTGAGGCCGGACAGGCGATTGAACCAATTTTAGGTAAGTATCTTACTGACGGAGTGGTAGTAGATGTCCATGGCGGCGCATTGAAAAAAATTAAGGCCTATCAAGGAACGCATCCTTTTCCGACCGAAGCGAATGTGGACGCGACGAAAGCGATCATTAATTTACTGACTGGTTTAACCGAAAAAGATTTAGTAATCTTTTTGATTTCCGGAGGTGGGTCTACTCTGTTGTGCCAACCTAATAATTTTACTTGTGTGCAAGAAAAAGAGTTAGTGGAATGTTTATTTAGCGCTGGCGCAGATATAGAAGAATTAAATACTATCCGAAAACACCTTTCTTTAGCCCGAGGCGGCTATTTAGCGAAATATGCTTATCCAGCTGCGGCTGTATCGCTGATTTTTTCCGATGTGCCGGGCGATAATCTGGAATTTATTTCTTCCGGACCGACCGTAAAAGACACAACGACGATTAATGATGCCATCGCCATAGCCAAAAAATATAAAATTGAAAGCCGTTGCGGTTTTCCGTTAACAGGATTACTGGAAACGCCAAAAGAAGACCAATACTTTGAAAAAGTGAAAAATATATTAATTGTGTCTAACGGCACTGCCTTAGACGCAATGGCGAAAAAGGCAGTAGAGTTGGGTTTTTCACCTCATATCGTGACCAGAAAGCTTGTTGGCGAGGCTCGTAAGGTTGGATATCGTTTAATTCAAGATTTAAACAAAGCAGCTTCAAAATCTGTTCTTTTGTATGGCGGAGAAACAACTGTTATTGTGAAGAAGCCTGGTAGGGGCGGACGAAATCAAGAAGTTGGTTTGTCAGCGCTTCGATTTTTAAAACCCGGGCAAAGCGTAGCTATTGTTGCTTCGGACGGCCGAGATAATACGGATTTTGCCGGTGTAATCTGTGATATGATGACAAAGGAAAAAGCGGAAGCGCTGGGTTTGCAGTTGGATATTTTTTTAGAGGAAAATAAGTCGTATGAATTTTTCTCGGAAGTAGGCGATTATCTTCTGACCGGTGACACTGGTTCCAACGTCTCCGATCTTTTTGTGGCAATTTATGAATAGGGATCAGCAATTTATTTTGTGGTTTAAAGAAGTCGGGATTGAAGATATACCGTTGGTGGGCGGCAAAAATGCGGCGTTGGGGGAAATGTATTCCAATCTGGTGCCGCTCGGCGTTCGGGTGCCCAACGGTTTCGCGGTGACTTCCGCTGCTTACCGGTATTTTTTTGATAAAGCTGGATTGAAAAATCGGATTAAAGAAACGCTGACCGGCTTGAATACCCACAATATCAAAGATCTGCAAAAGCGGGGGAAAACCATCCGAGCCATGATTTTGGCAGAAACTTTACCGGAAGATTTGCGGAAAATTATCCAAGAAGCGTATATCGAATTAAGCGCGAACTATGGCGGTAATGCGGATGTGGCGGTGCGTTCTTCCGCCACTGCGGAAGATTTGCCCGGATCGTCTTTCGCCGGCCAGCAGGAAACTTATTTAAATATTGTCGGCGTAGACGAGATTTTGGAAGCGACTAAAAAATGCATTGCCTCATTGTTTACCGATCGGGCGATTTCTTACCGGACCGACAAAGGATTTTCCCATTTTGACGTAGCGTTATCCGTAGGGGTACAAAAAATGGTCCGCTCCGATTTGGCGGCCAGTGGCGTGATGTTCACGCTGGATACGGAAACCGGTTTTGATAAAGTGGTGGAAATTAATGCTTCTTACGGCTTGGGAGAAATGATTGTGAAGGGACAAGTGACGCCGGATGAGTTTATTGTTTTCAAGCCGACATTGGAACAAGGCAAGCGTGCAATCATTGCCCAAAATATCGGCCGAAAAGATGTGAAATTAATTTACGGGAAGAAAGAAACTAAAGCGGTAAAAGTGCCGACCGCCGATCAGGCGCGATTTTGTTTAACCGAGGATGAGGTGTTGGAGTTGGCCCGATGGGGAGCGCAAATTGAAAAATATTTTTCCGCCAAACATCAGCGTTATCAACCGATGGATATTGAATGGGCGAAAGACGGCAAGACCAAAGAATTATTTATCGTGCAGGCGCGTCCGGAAACTATCCACGCCGCCGCCGACAAAAAAGTTTACAAAGAATATCGCTTGTCCAGCACTAGCACCGTTTTGGTCATGGGCGCGGCGGTCGGCACGAAAATCGCGTCCGGCAAAGTGCGATTGATTAAAAGCCCGAAAGAATTATCCCGATTTCAGAAGGGAGAGATTTTAGTGACAAAAATTACCGATCCGGATTGGGAGCCGATTATGAAAATCGCTTCTGCGATTGTCACCGACGAAGGCGGACGGACCAGCCACGCGGCGATTGTATCTAGAGAGTTGGGGATTCCCTGTATTGTTGGTTCCGAGCGAGCAACGAGGACGCTAAAAGATGGACAAATGATCACCGTGGATTGTTCTTCGGGTGAAGTGGGAAAAGTTTACGAAGGAAATTTGCCATTTGAAATCAAAGAACATCATCTGGATAAATTGCCGAAAACCCGGACTAAGGTAATGGTGAATATCGGCGCTCCAGATGAAGCCTTCAAAAATTATTATCTGCCGGCGCAGGGAGTGGGATTAGGCCGATTGGAATTTATTATCGCCTCGCACATCAAAGTCCATCCCAATGCCTTATTGCAATACGCTAAGCTGAAATCTTCGGCGCTGAAAAAAGCGATTGACCGGCTCACTCCCGGCTATACGGACAAAAAACAATTTTATATCGATGAATTGGCGGAAGGCATTGCCAAAATCGGCGCCGCTTTCTGGCCAAACGAAGTGATTATCCGTTTTTCCGATTTTAAAACCAACGAATACCGAAAATTGTTGGGTGGGGACGCTTATGAGCCGATAGAAGAAAATCCGATGCTCGGTTGGCGGGGCGCTTCCCGTTATTATGACGAGAAATTCAAAGACGCGTTTGGATTGGAATGCATCGCGATGAAAAAAGTCCGGGAAGATATGGGTCTGCAAAACGTGATTCCGATGATTCCATTTTGCCGCACACCGGAAGAAGGCCAAAAAGTTATTAAAATTATGGAAACGCACGGTTTGGACCGGGCTCGGGATAAAACTTTACGCGTTTACGTGATGTGCGAGATTCCCTCCAATATTTTGCGTGTGGACGAGTTTTTGGATGTCTTTGACGGCATGTCCATCGGTTCCAATGATTTGACGCAATTAACGCTGGGATTGGATCGGGATTCAGGCATCGTTACTCATATTGCTAACGAAAAAGACGCCTCGGTCAAGCAATTGATTAAAACGGTAATCCAAAAATGCCTGGTGAGAAAGAAATATATTGGGATTTGCGGTCAAGCGCCATCGGATTATCCGGACTTTGCGGAATTTTTAGTTAGTGAGGGCATTACGAGCATTTCCTTGAATCCGGACACTGTGATTAAAACTTTATCGGTCATCGCGGAAAAAGAAAAAAATAAATAATTAATGATATGAAAATCCAACAACTTGCTATCCGAAAAATTTTTGATTCCCGCGGCCAGGCAACTATTGAAATGGAATTAACCAGTGAATCCGGACGAATATTTCAGGGATCGGTGCCCTCCGGAAAGAGCCGGGGCAGTAATGAGGCGGTAGTATTGGAATATGCGCAAGCGGAAACTGTAGTCGCTGTCATTCAAAAACAAATTCAGAATCGAAATTTTTCCTCTGTCCAAGAGTTAGACGATTTCTTAAAAAAATTAGACGGAACGAATAATAAATCCAAATTAGGAGGTAACGTGTTATTGGGAATTTCTATTGCTTTTGCTCGAGCAATGGCAGATTTCAAAAGACAAAGCGTAGAGGTGTATTTGAATCGGGAGTTTTTTGGCAGCCAAACATTTTTGGGAAAACCGATTATTTTTTCTAATTTAATTAACGGTGGCGAACACGCTCAGAATAATTTGGCCATTCAAGAATATATGGTAGTGGCCAGATCTTCCCATTCTTTCAGTGAAACCGTTGGAAAACTCACGGCTTTTTATAAAAAACTAGGGGAAGTATTAAAAAAGAGATACAAAGTAAAAAATTTACCAATTGGTGATGAAGGCGGTTACTCGCTGGATTTTACCGATAATTTTGAACCAATTAAAATTTTAGAAACACTGCTTCAAAAAGAAAACTTAAATCAAGAATGGTCAATCGGTTTAGATTGTGCTGCTTCCAGTTTTTATAAAAAAGGAAAATATCAGTTTGGCGGGAAATTATTGACTAGCAATCAATTGGTTGCAATCTATGTAAGTTATGCAAAGAAATCCAATTTATTGGTTTCTCTGGAAGATCCATTTGCGGAAAAGGACTATGAGGGTTTCCGATTGCTGATGTCCCAAGTAAAAAATAAATTGATAGTTGGGGACGATTTAACCACTACCAATGGGTCTTTAATTGAGCAATATGCGAAAGATCAGTTAATCAACGGCGTGATTATTAAGCCGAATCAAATTGGAACCGTTAGTGAAACCTGCGATGCAATCCGGAAAGCAAAAAACCATAATATAAAAACAATCATATCCCACCGTTCTGGCGAGACCGAAGATTCATTTATTATTCAACTAGCGAAAGCTAGCGGAGCCCATGGCGTAAAAATAGGGGCGCCAATAAAGGAGCGACTAATTAAATTTAATGAGTTAATTAGAATTTATGATTCCGAATAAAAAGGTCGCGATTAAAATAAAATAAATATGTATACTCAATTTCAAAAAATTTCGTTATTTCTGCTTCGGATTGCTATGGGATCGCTTTTTTTCTATGCCGGCATCACGAAAGTAATGAATCCGGCTTGGTCGGCCGGCGGTTATATTCGGGGTGCAAAAAATTTCGTTGATTTTTATAATTGGCTGCTGCAACCGAATATATTGCCAATTATCAATTTCTTAAATGCCTGGGGATTGACCTTGTTAGGGATTGCTTTGGTGCTGGGCCTATTCGTGCGGCTCGGTTCGGTTGGCGGAATATTCTTGATGGCGATGTATTATCTGGTGATCTTGGATTTTCCGTATCCGAATGCGCACGCCTATATTGTGGATGAACACATTATGTATATCATGGCATTGCTCATCTTGACGGCATTTTCCGCCGGTAGAGTTTGGGGATTGGAAACTTGGTGCAGTAATCTGCCAATTTGTTCCCGTTTTCCGGTGCTGCGGAAATTGCTTGGTTAAATAAAGATAAAATTAATATTAAATCTTATGATTGAT
Source organism: Minisyncoccota bacterium (assembly GCA_036517155.1). Classification (GTDB taxonomy): domain Bacteria; phylum Patescibacteriota; class Minisyncoccia; order UBA6257; family 02-FULL-45-10c; genus DATDXY01. The sequence continues at coordinate 30,486 of DATDXY010000001.1, read as the reverse complement.
AATTCAAAACTTATTCAGTGGGTGTTGCGGATTGCGGTGGCTGGAGAGTTTATCGGGCATGGCGTTTTTGCATTGCAAGGAAAGAAACAGTGGATTGGCTGGGTGAGCCAGCTGACCGGAATGGATATTTCATTTGCCACAACATTTATATTTGTGGTGGGATTGGTAGATATCTTGATAGCGCTGATTGTATTGATAAAACCAATTCAGGCCGTGCTTTTGTGGGCAGCTTTTTGGGGATTCTGGACAGCGCTGGTTCGCCCTTTAGTGGGGGAACCAATATGGGATTTCATTGAACGCTGGGCGAATTGGGGAGCGCCGCTTTCGTTGTTATTGCTTCGGGGTTGGCCGAAATCCATCCGAGAATGGTTTAGTTAGTATGATATACTATAGGTAAGCTTTGTATAAAGGTCGAGTTTTGTGTAATAAACGTAATCTTATGAAGATTGTACATCAAATTTCTTTTATTTTGTTAGTGATTGGTGGCTTGAATTGGTTGGCAACCGCATTTAATTTTGGAATTGGCGAGTTTTTAAGTCCGGCAATTTCTCAAATTATTTATATCTTGGTTGGTTTAGCGGCAATTTATGAGGTCGCAACCCACAAGAATAACTGCAAGGAATGCAGCGCGGGAAGCATGAGCGGCCCAATGATGCCTCGATAAGACAACTAAAACCATCCGCGAGGATGGTTTTTAGTTTAAAATTAGGAAAAATATGATACAATCAATTTCAATATGGCAAAAATAGTAAATGGCTGGACGCTTTCTATTGCATTTATAGCGTTATTAGTTGGCATAATGATCTGGAATCGTTCTGCGGATATTGGTCCTGGGATGATTTCTCGCACTGGTATCCATTGGCATCCGCACCTATCTATTAAAATTCGAGGTCAACAAGTCATAATCCCATTAGGAGTCGGATTACAGCCAGTGGAAAATGCAATCCATATCCATGATTTAGACAACATTATTCATTTGGAATTTTCCGGTGTTGTACGGGAAAGTAATCTGCGCCTGGAAAATTTTTTCAAAGTATGGGGTAAATCTTTAACATCGGAATGTTTGGTAGATACTTGCATTGCATCGGGGGAAAAAATTAGGATGTTAGTCAATGGTATTCCCAATGACACATTAGGAAATTATATAATGAGGGATAAAGATGAAATTGAATTAATTCTTGAATAAATAATAAAACCGCCTTTAGGGCGGTTTTATTATTTTAAAGGATTACGATGTCCGCGGTGCGTTTGCCAAATTTGGTGGCAGTATCTCGATCGGCGAACCAGATATCCACTCGATCGCCAAAACGATTATGCATCCGATCTTCCACAACAAATACCTTGTCTCCGAAAAGCTTGGGAATTTGCAGTTTAGTGCCGAAAGGCAAAAAGTTTGCCGCCACGATGCCGTCCGTCACTTGCTTATTAGAAGCAGTGGTAAACGGAGAATCATCCGTTTGGTCTTCGGTAGAAGAATAGGCGGTGACAGTGACTGTCATTTTTGTGCCTCGGCTATGAAGTGGTGCTCCGGCAGTAATTGAGGTTTGCGCGATGAGCGACTCGATACTGTCCAAAGCGCTGATATCTTTCGCTACCGCAATCGGAGTATTGAAAGTAAGCACTAAGGATAAGGCGCCGCTGGCAATGCCCTTGATCCATTTGTTCTGATTCATATATTTTTTCATTTAATTTACCCCGTCTGCGGGATTTAATAAAAAACACCCCCTTCGAGGATGTATCTTATTTACCATATATTATATCACAAAAATAGATAATCTGTCAATAGGTCGAGAGATGATGGCTATTTTATCGGGGAGGGGTTAAAATAATGGGGAAATATGCCTCAAAAACCTCGAAAAGTAGCCATTTTTGATATTGACGGCACCATCTTCCGCTCCAGCCTATTAATTGAAATTACTGACGGTTTAATCCAAGAAGGGGTTTTCCCAGCCAAGGCAAGAAAACAGTATCAGAACGCTTACCAGGCCTGGTTGGAGCGTAAAGATAGCTATGATAAGTATATTGATGCGGTAGTTGAAGTTTTTCTACGGTACCTTAAGGGGATCCGGCACAAAGATTTTTCGGCAGTAGTAAAGAAAGTTGTCGCTTTTCACCAAGATCGAGTTTATCGTTATACGCGAGATTTAATCCGATCTTTGAAGCAACGCGGTTATTTTTTACTGGCGATTTCTAATTCTCCTAAAGAAATTTTGGATGAATTCTGCCGGCGATATGGATTTGATAAAGTTTACGGTCGATTGTATGAAATCGGGCCGAATGGCGCTTATACCGGAGAAATTATTTATTTGGATATGATTTCCGATAAGGCAAAAATTTTACAACGGGCATTGGAAAAAGAAAATCTTACGCTGAAAAATTCCATTGGCGTCGGCGATACAGAAAGCGACATTGCATTTTTAAAGTTAGTGGATCGGCCGATTTGTTTCAATCCTAATTTAAAATTATACCAGCGCGCGAAAAAATTCGGTTGGGAAATCGTAGTAGAAAGGAAAGACGTGGTATATATAAAATAATTGACTATTGGAAAAATTTTATCTACGCTCAATAAAGCATCTTGATAACGCCTTCTAAATTAAAGGAGGGATTATGAATCTAGATAACCAAGCCCTGATGTTGCTTTCTCAGAAAGACGCATGGCTTTTGTACGCAGTGGACCAGTTTTGGAACAAAAGCAAAATTGAATTGTTCAAAATGAGTTTAAGCCAATTTTCGATCTACCACATCTCCCGTTTAGATGTAACTCGTTTGGATCCGTCTTGTTTGGATACGATTTTGTGTCCGCAACAATGTGTAATCAGAGAATTGCCTGGCTTTCGCCGAGCATTTGTATGCCCGGCATGCTTGCATCAATTAGAGTTTGATTACACGGTGGATTCGGTGGAGAAATTGCTTCCTTTTCTCAATCCATCTAGAACCTATCTTAATTAAAAGCGGCCCGATGAATATTGGACCGCTTTTTATTTTTAAAAGATATGATATGCTAGGAACAGATTAAGATGGATTCTAAATAATCAGGAGGGAATTATGACAATTCTAGAAAAAGTTTATAGTACGCTAAAAAATAAAACTGCCGTAATTACCGGCGGCAAGCGAGTCGGGCAAACAGTAGCGCGGGCGTTAGCGGAACAGGGAGTGAATATTATCGCAACCTACCGCAGTTCAGCGGCGGAGGCGGAAGCAATTGTCAGTTTGGCAAAATCATTAGGTGTACGCGCGATGGCGGTGCAGGTGGATGTTAGTAAGCAAGAATCAGTGCAAAGCGCGGTGGCAGAAATTACGAAGCAGTTTCCGGAGATTAATTTTCTGGTAAATATGGCGTCAATTTTTAAACCTAATGCCATTGAGCGGGTTGACGAAACGGAATGGCTGGAAAATTTCGGTGTGCACGTTCTGGGTTTTTTCTGGATGGTGCAGCAATTATTGCCGTATTTTCCGAAAGGTTCGCATATCGTGAATATTACCGACCGCACCTATGTTGGCCGGAAATATAAAGGATATATTCCATATCAGGTCACCAAAGGCGCGGCTGCGAATCTAACTGAAGTGCTTGCGGTGGAGTTAGCTGAGCGAGGGATTCATACTCATTCTATTGCTCCCGGTCCGATTTTGCGGCCGCCGCATATTCCAGAAGAGGAGTGGCAACAGGTTAGGAAGGAATCACCCTTGAAAGTGCCAATGACTGACGATGAAGCAGTTCAGCAGTTTACAATGTCGGTATTGCGAGCGTGTACGAATACCATGACCAGCGGTGATACTTTGCTAATTGATCAGGGCCAGAATTTGTAAATTGGAAAGAATAAAAAAATGCCTCCGATATTTATCGGGGGCATTTTCTTGTAAAACTATTTTCCGGACAAATATATCGATTGAATTTCTTGGTCAGTCATCAATCGGTTATAGAATCTTGCATCGTCAAAAGTCGCATTAGATGGTCCATATGGCTCGGAATCAGCGCCAATAGTGAAGCTACTGCTAGGGGCAGAAATTCGTAATGATGCGTCTAGGCCGGAAAAAGCGCCGATATTTTCACCATCAATATAAAAGTTACCATTACCGGCATTATAAGTATAAGCAAAATGGTACCATTGTCCGGTTTGGAGGGTGGGAATGGCTAGATAAGAAATCTTTTGAGTTGGATTATCGGTTGCCATTGCTGTTGTGTTTGGATCTCGAATAAAAATCCCAAATACTCGACTTGCATCGTTACCAGTCCAACGCCCCATAAGAGCAAAAGGATTCCCGGCAATGCTTGGCAAAGTATTAAATTTAATCCAGAAAGATGCCGTGGCCTTTGTTAGGCCAAGAATGGGCAAGGACTGTCCAGCATCGACTCGGGAGAATATTCCTGGTAAGTTAAGTCCTTGGTTTATTTGTCCGGTTATAAAAGTTGGCGATGGCGGTCCAACATCAATAATTGAACCATGGTATCCGTTACCGGAGCTGTCTTGGGCATTGCCGTCAAATGGCCAATAACCAAGCAAACCGGAGGCCTCGGCCCATAAAATTAAATTAGTTCCTTCTTCATATTTCGTTGGATCGGTACCGCCATCTTTGGAGGAGCTGTCTTGAAGATATTTTTCCGATTCTAAGGTAGCGAGAATTTCATAACTTGGAACGACTCCACCGCCGTCTATATAGGCATAGTACAGATTTTTTGTTGCGTCATTGATCGGATCAATCGGCAGAGTAGCGAAAGGCGATCCAGCGGAGATAGTAGTGAAATTAATCGGAATCCAACCCGTACCATTCATTTTTCGGAAATTATCTTGAGTTTGGCATTGGTATGACCAACCAGCAGGCAAAGTAGGCAAATTCAAACCGACGCACGTCGCGGAATTACTGGGAATAGAGATGTATACGGTATCTGATACCCCACCAGTAGTTCCGCCTAAGGTTTGATAAATTTTAATCGCTTTATTGATACTTAGTATTTCCGATATCCGATTAGCGTCTCTCGCTTGAGAAAAGAGGGCCGCCGGATTTAGCACCAAAACGACAATAATTCCCAGAATACCCAAAATTCCAATAACAATCAGCAACTCCAGCAACGTAAACGATTGGCGATTATTATATGGCATGCGTTAAAAGTTAATTTCTAATCCCACTGGACAGTGATCCGAGCCAATGATTTTTGGCTCAATCCACGCGCGTTTCACGCGTTTCTGTAATTCTTTGCTGACAAAAAAATAATCAATCCGCCAGCCGATATTCCGATCGCGGGCAAAAGTCTTGTAATCCCACCAAGTATAGTGTTGACCGCCTTTTTCCAATAAGCGAAAAGTATCTATGTATCCAGTGGCAATCACTTTATCAATCCATTTTCTCTCAATAGAGAGAAAACCGGAACTATTTTCATTTTCTTTCGGTCGCGCCAAATCAATCGGCTGATGGGCGGTATTCACATCACCGCAAAAAACCACCGGTTTTTTCTCTCGGAACTTTTCTATTAACTTGAGAAATGCCTCATAGAATTTCAATTTGAATTTCAATCGTTCCGGCCCCTGACCGCCATTGGGAAAATATACATTGAAAAGATAAAACTCTTCATATTCGGAAAGTAAAATCCGGCCTTCGCCATCTAATATTTTATTGCCGAAATTGGATATGGAAAGAATCGGCGATGCCTTTGTATAGGTTGCGACGCCGCTGTAACCCTTGCGTTCGGCGGAATTCCAATAGGATTCATAACCATCCGGATGAATCAGCGTATTGGGCAGTTGTTCCACGTGCGCTTTCGTCTCTTGAATATTCACAATGTCGTAATTGGTTTTGAGCAGCCACTTTAGAAAGCCCTTTTTCTCTGCCGCGCGAACGCCATTTACATTCCACGATACCAGCGTGTAAGTCATAATAGTATTATGATACAATAAGATCTATGGATAAAGAACTGTCTGACCGATTGGCCGCTATGGAGCAAAAAGTGGATTATGTGTACCGTTCGGTAGAAAAAACTCGTAAGTATTTTTTATGGACTTTAATCATCAGTTTGGCGGTGATTGTTTTGCCGATCATCGGCTTGGTGTTCGCGATTCCGCAATTTATGAAAACCATTAATTACAGTAATTTAGGATTATAAAGATATGTACGAAACACTTTCCAACGGGGAACAATTAGCGCTTGCCGCGTTGTTATTGTGGACATTGCCATGGAAAGGAATGGCATTATGGAAAGCGGCGCGGAAAAGCCAACAAAAGTGGTTTATCGCGCTTTTGCTGCTGCAAACCCTCGCGATATTGGATATTTTATATATTTTTGTATTCAGTGAACGAAATAAAAAGAATGTCCTTGGCGTAGAAAAAGTTAAATAATTATTCTCTCATTAAGTAACCAAAGTTGTCTTTTGGCATATTTTCTGATATAATCAAACACTTAATATTCATAACAGCATGCGTACCAAAATCATTGCCACCATTGGCCCGAGTTCCGAATCCGAGCAAGTCTTTTCTCAATTAGCGAAGATTGGTTTTGATATCGCGCGAATTAATTTTTCTCATTGCACGTATCCCGAATATCGCCTTCGAAAAAAGTTAGCGGAAAAATATTCCAAAAAATTCAAAAGAAAAATCAGCGTTATGCAAGACTTGCGCGGCCCGCGCATTCGCGTGGGTAAATTGCCGGAAGAGGGCATTCGTATCCACCAGAATGATACCGTAGTTTTTTCCACCAATGGGCCGGAAAAAAACGTGATTCACATTGACGATCCCTATTTGCATTTAAATATCAAAAAAGGCGATCCAATTTATCTCTCTAACGCTTTGATTGAACTGGTAGTTACGAATGTGTCGGGCAATAAGTTTACCGCCAAAGTAATTCGCGGCGGACATTTATTTTCTTATAAAGCAGTAAATGTGCCGGAAACGAAATTAACTACGAGCGGTTTTACCGATAAAGATAAAAAAGACGTGGCCTTCGCATTGGAGGAAGGAGTGGATTATATTGCTTTGTCTTTTGTGCAATCCGCAAAAGATGTCCAAGCTTTGCGCGTGTTAGTTGGGAAAGATGTTAAAATTATCGCCAAAATTGAAATGGCGATGGCATTGAAGAATATAGATGAAATCATTAAAGAGGCGGATGGTATTATGGTAGCGCGCGGCGATTTGGGAGTGGAAATCGCACCGGAAAAAGTTCCATTTGTCCAGAAGAATTTAATTCGGCAGGCAGCCTGGTATGGCAAGCCCTCCATTGTTGCTACGCAAATGCTGATTACAATGGTGAATCATCCGCACCCGACTCGTCCGGAAATATCCGACATTGCCAATGCGGTGTGGGATGGGACAGACGCGGTGATGTTGTCCGACGAAACCGCATCCGGAAAATATCCGGTGGAATCATTAGAAATGATGGCAAAAGTGGTTCGCGAGGCAGACCAGTCTTATTTGTATCAGCCAAATTTGTTATAAGAATAAAAAAGCGGTTTTTTGTTAGGAGTTTTAATTTTCCCCGGAGTATTATAAAATACAAGTACATTATTTAATCCATGAAAATCGGTTTTTTTGAATTGGAAGGCTGGGAGGAACCAATAATTCGTGAGGCATTGCCAAACGATGAATTATTTCTTACGAAAGAAAAATTAACCGCCAATCAAGCAGCGGGGCATCTGGGTTTGGAAGCGATATCGGTCTTTATTAATTCTCCGATAACAGCGGATTTAATTGCAACTTTACCAGACTTGAAATTTATTACCACTCGTTCTACGGGTTTTGATCATATTGATGTTGCGGCATGTAAAACGCGGAACATTGCCGTAAGTTATGTGCCTGGATATGGGGAAAATACCGTCGCAGAATTCACTTTTGGCTTAATGGTAAATTTGACTCGGAAAATGTATGAAGCGATTGATCAAATAAAAGAACGTGGTTCGTTCGCGTTGGGCGGATTGCGAGGCATAGATTTAAAGGGTAGAACATTGGGCGTGGTGGGAACCGGCCGTATCGGAAAAGAGATTATTCGAATTTCCAAAGGATTTCAAATGCGGGTGATTGCTTTCGATTTGTACCCGAATAATCAACTGGCTCAAGAATTCGGATTTTCCTATGTTACTTTGGAAGATCTATTGCGGCAAGCGGATATAGTAACCCTGCATTGTCCATACAATAAACAAACCCACCATTTAATCAACAAAGATAATATCGGGTTGATGAAAGCCAGCGCGTATTTGATTAATACCGCTCGCGGCGGAATTATAGAAACTGATGCCTTAATTAAAGCGCTTGCTGGCCGAAGAATCGCTGGCGCCGGATTAGACGTCTTGGAAGAAGAGGGAGAAATTAAAGAAGAACTTATTTCTTTATCAGATGCGTATCCTTCTCCGGAAGCATCCAGGACGATTGTGGAAAACCACGTGCTGATGAAAATGCCGAATGTGCTAATAACGCCGCACAACGCGTTTAATACGCAAGAAGCGTTGGGAAGGATTCTTACTACCACTTTTGAAAATATTAAGGGTTTTCAAACGAATCATTTAGTTAATCTTGTGTCATGAAATCAAATATCACTTCGTTTATAGATTACATAATTAAAATTGCCATGAAAGAAAGTGGCGTTTGGCTTTTGCGCATTTCTTTAGGCGTAGTGTTTTTGTGGTTTGGGCTTTTGAAAATAATGGATGTCAGCCCAGTCGCAGAATTAGTTAGTAATACCTATTATTTTTTTCCAGCTCGAGAATTTTTATTGGTCTTGGGGATATGGGAAATGATTATTGGTCTGGGTTTGATTTTCAAAATTGCCATTCGCGCGACCATTGGACTTTTATTGCTCCAAATGTCCGGCACGTTCCTTTCTTTTTTTCTCGCGCCGGAAATATTTTTTAACGGCAATCTATTTTTCTTGACTACTGAAGGAGAGTTTGTAATTAAAAACATTGTACTAGTTTCAGCGGGGATTGTCATTGGTGGTTATGAATCTAAAGAGTAATAAAAAACCAAACACTTCCTGGAATAAGGCGGCGGATTGGTATGATGAATTATTAGCAACCGATCCGGACAGTTATCAGTGTAAGGTTATTTTGCCGAATATTCTTCGGTTGATGGATATTAAAAGGGGAGAGCAAATCGCAGATATTGCCTGTGGCCAGGGATATTTTACTGAAGCATTTTACAAACAAAGCGGCAGCGTAGTCGGTGTTGATATCGCATCAAAACTAATCCAGTTAGCCAGTAAACATTCGCCTAAGATTCAATATCACGTGGCGTCCGCAGAATCCATGCCATTTTTAGCAAGTAATAGCTTTGACAAAGTGGCGATTATTTTGGCGCTGCAAAATATGGTAGACGTTAACGGAGTGATTAAAGAAGCTCATCGCATACTTAAATCAAAAGGATCCTTGTATATCGTATTAAATCACCCGGCTTTTCGAGTCTTAAAAGAAAGTAGTTGGGGATGGGATGAAAAAATGAAAGCCCAATATCGCCGCATTGATCGTTACATTTCTGAAGCCCAAGTCAAAATTCAAATGCACCCGGGCGATAATCCGAAAGACATCACATTATCTTTTCATCGGCCGTTTCAATTTTATTTTAAAATATTCCATAAAAACGGTTTGGCCGTAACTCGATTGGAAGAATGGATTTCCCATAGAACCAGCGAACGTGGCCCGCGGGCAATTGCCGAAGATCGAGCGCGAAAGGAAATTCCATTGTTTTTGGCTATAGAAACAATTAAATTGTAGTATGAACGAACAATTAAAACGCAGGCTGCTTCTCGGTATTTTAGTAATAGCAGCGTTGTTGCGGCTTTTTGGTCTTGGGCGAGGAGATACTATGAGCGATGAATCGTCGCTGGCATTCCGAGCAGTCGGAATGATGGATTTTGATGAATCGCCAGTGCAGACCACGCCTTTGGAATGGTTTGACCCCTCGACGAGCTCAGGGCAAGTTCAGCCGTGGTGGCTCAGGCTTTCTTTCCATGATCAGCCGCCCCTGCTCTTTCTTATCCAAAATGGATTTATGAAAGTATTCGGCGAAAGCGTTTTTGGTTTCCGTTTGCCGTCGGTGCTGTTGGGAATCGGCGCAGTCTATCTTTTGTACGTCATAGGAAGAAAACTTTTTTCAGAAAGGGTCGGACTGTATGCTGCCGCTTTATACGCAATTACCTTGAATGGCGTGTATATATCGCGTACTGGGATGCAAGAAGCCTATGTGATTTTCTTTTTCTTGCTTTCTTTATATTGGTTCTTAAAAGCTTTGGAAAATGACAAGTATTTTTTCTGGACCGGGGTTGCCATCGGACTGGGGATACTTTCCAAATATACAGCTTTTATCATTGTTCCGATTTTATGCACGTATCTTATTTTTTTCCGGCGGGATTGTTTCCGGAATCAAAAGTTTTGGTTTGGCACTTTGATTGCGGTGTTATTTTTCAGCCCGGTTTTAATTTATAACTGGCAGTTGTATAAAGCCGTCGGGTATTTTGATTTTCAATTCTCTTTTATTTTTGGCCAGCATCCGGAAGTATGGCAAGTGACGCCGGGAAAAGAAATTGGCAGTGCGCTGGATCGGATAAGGAATTTTCCATTTCGGCTCATTGCTACTAATTCTTGGTTATTTTTATCGTTGTTTTTTGCGAGTGTTTTAACGTTTATCTTTAGATTTTTTAAAGATGCGAAAATTGTTTTACGAAAATATGCTTTATTATTAATTTCATTTGTTTGGCTGATTGCGCTGATTCTGAAAATCGGACCATCATATCGTTTTCTGACCATGCTGACACCTTTTATGATTTTGGGAGTTGGGATTTTTCTGGCGTGGCTGAATACTCGCGCCCGCTACGCAACCATTTTCGTGATTTTTCTTACGCTCGTGTTTAGTTTTGAAATTGCGTATACCTGGAATAATCAAATTGCTTATTACCCGATTGGCCCGCAACCCTGGTTTAGTTCCAAAGTCCGTTATGAAAATTATAATTGGGGCTATAACGAATTGAATGCTTGGTTAGAAAAAGAATTGGAAGGAAAAATGCCGGCGGTGGTATTTAACGTCAAATATAAATTTCTGGAAGCCATCCGAGATCAGGCTACCCAGAAAGCGCGCGAGCAATTTCGACAACCTTATCCCGCGCTTTTTGTTTACTATGGCAATTTTGATCAAGGTCCAAAATTATGGATATTGGATAGGCTGCACATTTACCACGGTTGGCCAATCATCAGCGTCAAGACTTATTTTGAATACCTGCAACAAAATGGTTTTGATTATTATGAACGCGTTGGTTTTCAGTATCTATACTTTATCAACCAAACTAATATCGTCTCGTTCCCCGGAATGGAACAATTGACTCAGCGGGAGATTGCGACGATTGCCAATCAACGGGGAGACGAAGTATTTAAGATATATTTTTCAGAATTATAATTTGCATAAATTATCAAGAAATGTATAGAATGTTATTCTGATCGTTATAGAGAATTATTTTGAAGGAGGTAAAATAAAATGGATAATCCTCATCCGTGCCCATGTTGTGGCTCTTTGATTAAAAATGGCTTAAAGAACCACGAAACTAGCTGTAAGCTACAGAAGCAGGTTGCCGCAATAGGGCCAGTAGTTCTAGAAAAACAAAAACGGTCCGACAAATAAATATCGGGCCGTTTTTTCTTTTAATCGCTTTTGTGTTATAAATCTGCATAGAACCCATCCTATGATTAGTTTTAAAATTATCAAAAAATCTTCCAAAAGCCGGGCCCGTCTCGGTCTTTTAGAAACTCCTCATGGTGTGGTGGAAACGCCAGCATTTGTACCGGTGGCAACCCAAGCCACGGTAAAAGCCCTGACCAGTGAAGAAGTTTTAAAAACCGGCAGCCAGCTTTTGATTGCCAACACTTTTCATCTGCATTTGCGGCCGGGAGAAAAAATTGTTAAATCCCATGGCGGGATTCATAAGTTCATGAACTGGCCGAAACCGCTGATGACCGATTCCGGCGGTTTTCAGGTATTCAGCTTGGGTTTCGGAAAAGATTTCGGCCAGGGGAAAATATTAAAACGGCCAACGGCAGCTGATCGACGGCAGATAGAAACCGGACAACAGCCAAAATTATTAAAAATTAACGATGAGGGAGTTTTATTCCGTTCCTACATAGACGGCCGGGAAGTTTTTCTTGGCCCCAAAGAATCTATTAAAATCCAGGAATCACTGGGCGCGGATATTATCTTCGCGTTTGACGAATGCACCTCACCGATTGCCAGCCACGAATACACGAAGAAATCTCTTTTGAAAACCCATGATTGGGCGGAGCTGTGTTTGAAGATTAAAAAATCCAAGCAAGCAATGTATGGCATCGTGCAAGGCGGTAAGTTTCAGGATTTGCGGATAGAAAGTGCGAGGTTTATCGGGAAAATGGACTTTGATGGTTTTGGTATTGGCGGCGAATTTGGCGATGACAAAAAAGAAATGGGGAAAATGCTTGGCTGGGTAATGGCGGAATTACCGGAAGCCAAACCAAAACATTTGTTAGGTATCGGCTATTTGGAAGATATGAAAATCATAGCGGAAGCGGGGATTGATACCTTTGACTGCATCACCCCGACCCATTACGCGCGTCGTGGTGTCGCGTTTACTTCGGAAGGTAGAGTCGATATTTCCAAATCCAAATTTGCGCAAGACAAAAAACCGCTGGATAAAAAATGTTCTTGCTATGTCTGCCAAAGTTATTCGCGAAGCTATATTCATCATCTTCTAAAAGCGTGGGAAATTACTCCATTGGAATTGCTGACTTTCCACAATATGCATTATTTCAATGCGTATATTGCGCAAATTAGAGATGCGATAAAAAACGGAAAAATATAAAAGGACACAATTGTGTCCTTTTATGTTGCATCATTTATAGAGTGTTGGCGGCGGGTTTGGATTATCGCACTTGGTGCAGATTTCCACAATGAAGCCGGTTGTATAGCGGAGAGGCGCGCCACAGCATCGACTTTTTTCAATAATTAGTCCGCCTCGGCATTTTGATGCGTCAGAGTTTTTTGAACTCAATGGATCGGCCATGATACCTCCTTTGAATATTCCAAGGAACTACGCTAGATTAGTTTAAATATATAGGTAAATGAAGAATCATTCAATTCAATTACAAGACTACAACTACATCTTTCCCAAAGAGTTGATTGCGCAAAAACCCGCCCATCCTCGAGATAGCGCTCGATTGTTAGTCTATAATCGAAGGAAAAATAAGGTTCTATACGACCGATTTATTAACCTTGCGGAATATCTTCCGGAAAACGCAGTGCTGGTTTTCAATCAGACTAAAGTAGTTCCGGCTCGGGTGCGAGTGCGGAAAGCTACGGGTGGGAAAGCGGAAATTTTGTATTTGGGAAAGGCAGATAATTACATTCAAATATTAGCGGATAGGAAATTAGAAATTGGTTCGGAACTTTTCATAAAAAATAAAGCCGTATTCCGAGTCCAGCGGCAAGAAACCAAGTATTATTTTCTGGAATGCCTTTTTCCGATAGCCAAAATATATTCCTTTCTAGAAAAAAATGGCGAGGCGCCTTTGCCGCCCTACATCAAACATTCGCCGCTTTCCCAATCTAAATTAAAACAAGAGTACCAGACGATTTTCGCGAAACAACAGGGATCCGTAGCGGCCCCGACTGCCTCTCTGCATTTTTCCAAGCGGCTTTTGAGAAAACTAAAAGCCGCGGGAATCAAAACCGAATTTATTACTTTGCATGTGGGACTGGGAACCTTTGCTCCCGTGACGGAGGAGAATTTGAAAAAAGGGATATTGCATACGGAATGGTATGAAATCCCAAGGCGTACATTAGTCAGATTAAATAGTTATAAAAAAGAGAAGAGACCGATTATTGCCGTGGGAACAACGGTAACGCGAACTTTAGAATCTGCAAGCAATCCATCAGGTAAGTTGGAAAAAAGGCAAGGAGATACAAATTTATTTATCCAACCCGGATATTATTTCAAATTTGTGGATGGTTTGATGACAAACTTTCACGTACCGCAATCAAGCTTGCTTATACTTGCTGCTGCTTTAGTGGGTCGGGGGAAAATTATGGAGTTGTACCAAGAAGCAATTAAAAGAAAATTCCGATTATTTTCATTTGGGGATGGGATGCTTATTGTATGACAAGGGTATGCTATACTAATCAAAAGGTCATATAAGGGATTGCATCAGGCAATCTTTTTTAGTGTAGATATATGAATATGAGAAATACAGTAAAAATTACTACAGTTTTAGGGGCTTTGTTTTTTGTGGCATTAACCGTGTTGGCGGCGGAAGATTATAAGCCGCTCAATTTAGCGCAATTAGAAACCATTACATCGCAAGAATTAGGCGTGGATAACCCGGGTATTTTACCTGGCAACCCATTTTATTTCTTGAAAGAATGGAGCCGGGGAGTGCGACGGGTGTTCACATTCGATCCAGTTGCGAGAGTAGAATACGAATTGCGAATTGCCAATCAAAAAGCCGCCGAGGCAAAAAAAATTGAGGAAGTAAAACCAGAAGATACGGAAGCGATTATGGGCGCGTTGCAAAATTATCAAGAAGCGCAAGAGCGTTTGAAGGACCGTTTAGAAGCGCTGGAAGAAAAATCTCAAAATCCAGAAATAGACAATTTGTTGAATAAAGTTACGGATCGGAGCGTTCAGCATCAAAAAGTATTTGACGAAATTGCCCAAAAATTTGAAAAAGAATCCGAGATTCATGATCTTGTGAATGAAACGCAGGGGAAAATTGATGATGCTACAATTGCTGCGGCCGCCAAAGGCGATCCAGTAGAGTTTGCGTCCAAATTAGAAAAAGCGCTGATTTCTTCCAAGGGCAGCGAATTGAAGCATATCCGTTCCGTAGAGATTTTAGATCGTTTGGAGCAAAAAGCGCCGGATGATTTACGGGACGCGCTGAATAAAATGCGCAATGAATTTTCTATTCGTTTGGAACAGGACATCCAAGAATTATTAAAAACCGAGAATTCTCAATCCATTGAATCAGCCGTACAAGCATTGCCGGGTGATAATGCGCGGCGTTTGATATTGTTGGACGAGATACGGACAAAGGCGGAATTTCGAGTAGCAGAAACGTTAGGCCGAGTGGCAGATCTATTGGAGAAATCAACTATCCAAGAGAAAGACATTGCCGAAAAAGCCAAAGAACAAATTAAGCGCGCCCTGGAAGTAATTTCCGAGACAGAAAAGAAATTAATAGAAGGCAGTTATCCGGAGGAAACCGCAAAGAAATTGCTTTTGGAAGCGCAAGAAAATGTAAAAGAAGCGCAGCTGGTATTTGCTTCTGGAAAATATGGAGAAGCCTTCGGTCATGCGCGTTCGGCGGAAGTATTGGCGCGCAGTGCGTTGCGTTTCATTAGTAAATTAGAAAATCCCGTAGAAGATATTAAAACAGTTCTTAATGAATTATCTTCAAAAATTGAAAAGTATGCGCAACTCGTTCAGGAAAAAGGATATACCGAAGAAAAAAATCCCAAAGTATTTGCTTTACTAGCAGATGCGAAAAAGCATTTGGAATTAGCGCGAGAAGCATTGGAAAAAAATGATGCCGCCAGCGCGCGATTGCATACCAACCACGTGCGGGAATATTTATACAACCTTTCCCGGTTAATAGAAATGGAAATTCGGGGCGTAAAACCTTTGCCAGTATCGGTGACACCAGTTTATCCAGAGCCAGTAATATGCACGAAAGAATATAAACCAGTATGCGCCGCAAACGGCAAGACTTATGGTAATGCTTGCCAGGCGCGCGTTGCTAAAGTTGTTGTCATTCACGAAGGCACTTGTGAATCGGCAATAAAACCACCATCGGAGCCTACAGAACCACCGCAATTATGCACATTAGAATATAATCCAGTCTGTGGCGCTGATGGCAATACATATTCCAACCGTTGTTTTGCCAAAGCGGCAAAAATAGAAGTAGCGCGGGAAGGAATGTGCGAAGTAAAATCAGCAGAAACCGGAGCATCGGTGCTGGATGAAAGCATGGAATCTGGTCAAGTTGAAGCAACTACTACCGCCGCTATCGCAATTGATCCTTTATTGCACGTATCTGTAATCATCACGGAAAACGGCCAATTTGATCCGGCGGAAATCAAGGTGCGAAAAGGCGGCAAAGTAACTTGGGTAAATAAAGGAAAGCTTTTTGTCTGGCCGGCATCTAATGATCATCCGTCGCATCAGATGTATTCCGGATTCGACGCTTTCAAAGGCATTGGCAACGGAGAAAGCTACTCTTTTATGTTTGAAAAAATTGGCACATGGCCATATCACGATCACTTGAATCCTAGCGTGAGCGGAAAAATAATTGTTGTGGAATAAAAATAAATAAAAAAGTCGGTATCAACTACCGCCTTTTTTATTTCTTGTTATAATTAAACAATATGTTGGATGAACTGAAAAAAAATTTTCGAGGAGAAATACTTACCGACGCAACAGCGTTGAAAATTTATAGCCACGATGCCAGTTTATTTGAAGTGATGCCGTCCGCCGCAGTGGCACCGCGAGACGTTGAAGACGTAAAACAGTTGGTTAAGTTTGTCAGCGCGCAGAAAAAACAGCATCCGGAATTATCTCTCACCGCGCGTTCCGGAGGAACGGATATGACCGGCGGCCCGCTCACGGAATCCATCGTGGTGGATTTTACCAAGCATTTTAATCGAATCCGCGGATTTGGGACGGATTACGGAGTAGCGCAACCCGGGGTGTTTTATCGGGATTTTGAAAAAGAATCACTGAAGCGGAAATTATTGATGCCCAGTTATCCGGCTTCGCGGGAAATTTGCACGGTCGGTGGAATGGTTTCCAATAATTCTGGTGGGGAAAAAACGTTGGCTTACGGCAAAACAGAAAATTATGTTGAGGAATTAAAAATGGTTTGGAGCGATGGCAATGAATATAGCATTAAGGCGCTTTCTAAAAAAGAATTAGACAAAAAAATCAAAGAAAAAAGTTTTGAAGGCGGGATTTATAAAAAACTGTATCAGTTAATCAGTAAAAATCAGGCCCTGTTAAAGAGCGCTAAACCCAACGTATCCAAAAATTCCGCCGGTTATTATTTATGGAACGTGTGGGATGGCGAACGTTTTGATCTCACTAAATTGTTAGTTGGATCCCAAGGAACGCTGGGATTAGTCACGGAAATTAAATTCCATTTGATTCGGCCCAAATTGCATTCCCAAATGGTGGTAATTTTTTTGAAAGATTTGAAACCGTTGGTGCCCGTTGCCCAAGCGGTGATGGAATTCAAACCAGAAAGTTTTGAATCGTATGATGATCATACCCTGAAATTGGCGTTGCGGTTCTTGCCTAGTTTATTAAAAGTGCTGAAGCCAAAAAATCTTTTGAAAATGGCGTGGGATTTTATTCCGGAAATGAAAATGGTATTAACCGGCGGTTTGCCGAAATTAGTATTATTAGCGGAGTTTACCGGCGATGAAGATTTTGAAATTGCTCATCGTCTGAAAAAGTTGCAATCCAAGTTGGAACAATTACACGTGCCCTTTCGGGTGGTAGCGGATCCGGATGAGGCAAAAAAATATTGGACTATTCGACGGGAAAGCTTCAATTTGTTACGTCAACACATTAAAGGGAAAAGAACGGCGCCGTTTATTGACGATTTTGCGGTTCATGTGGAACAATTACCGGAATTTCTGCCTCGGTTAAATTCTATTTTGGACAAATACAATTTAATCTATACCATTGCCGGCCACGTGGGAGATGCGAATTTCCATATTATTCCGCTGATGGATGTGAGTAAGTCGGATACGCGAGATATTATTGATCGGCTTTCCCATGAAGTATATGATCTCGTGGTGGAATATAAGGGTTCCATTACCGCCGAGCACAATGACGGTTTGATTCGCACGCCATATTTGGAAAAGATGTATGGCGAAAAAATTTACCTGATGTTTGAAGAAACCAAAAAAATTTTTGATCCCCAAAATATTTTTAATCCAGGTAAAAAAGTGAATGGGAACTTACAATATTCTTTTGATCATTTAGTAAAATCTTAAGAACTTATTTTTCTGCTTCGTATAAGGCTTGGATTTCTGTAGCAGTGACCGCGCGATTATAAAGACGCACTTCATCCGAAATACCTCGGTAATAATAACAACTGCCGCATCCGGGTTCGTAACCGGCGATAAGGTTGGAAGCCACGTTATTAAATTGGCTTGCCGGTATGGCAGTAGTATTATTCGCAGACAAAACCCCGTTCACGTATACGCGGATGGCGGTGTTTGGTTCGTATACGCCGGCGATATGAATCCATTGAGTAATCGGAATTGCGCCCGTGGTAGCGGTAATGTTATTAGTGCCATCGGAAGAAATGCGAAATCTGGCAAATGGACCGGGTTGTATGGAAAGGCCCCATCCTTTGCTTGTCACGCTGGATTTATCGAAAATATATCGCTCCACAAGCGGCGGGTCGACATCCAGATTCGCCCAAGTCATGATTGTTATTGGTCCGGTGAGTTGGGCAATGGCTGGCGATCCAAAATTAATATGCCCGCCAGTACCGACAAAATGATAACCCTGATTGGATTTTCCAGTATCGGAATAAACACCGCCAGACGGTGGCACTAATGTTCCGTTAATATTATTTCCAGACGCATCAAGCGCGTTAGCGTTATATTTCCAATAACCGATTAGGCCGCTGGCTTGGGACCAAAGATTGGCATCGGTGCCAGTTTCGAATCGAGTGGAGTCATCGCCGCCGTCTGGCCAAGCATTTTCTTTCAGATATTTTGCGGATTGCAATTTTGAAGTAATAACCCAATGTTCTCCATTATTGATGTAGGAGTAATATAAATTATTTGTTGTCGTATTGACTGAATCAATTGGCAGGGTAGAAAAGGGAATAAGACTCGTAGCTGTAAAATCTAATGGTAACCAACCAGTGCCATCAATTCTTCGATAATTTTCCGAAGAAGCGCAATGATAAGACCAGCCTGAAGGTAATGTGGGTAGGGTATTTAATAAATTGGCGCAAGTAGATGAGGTATCGGGTAGGGAAATATAAATTGTATTTAAATTACCAAGATTTGCTTGCGCGCTTGTTCTGTACAAAGCAACGGCAGAATCTAGTTGTTTGTTTTCCGCAATACGGACCGAATCTCGGCTTTGGGAAAATAACTCCGCCGGGTTAAGAAGTAAAACTGAAGCAATGCCAAGAATTGCAATAATGCCAATAACGATCAGAAGTTCCAAAAGAGTAAAGCCGCGAGTCATAGATAAATGCATTATATATAGTATACCAATTCGAACAAAACTTATGGAGAGAAAACCAAGAGAAATTGATTTCTCTGAGCGCTTTGACTTTTTCTGGGTAATCTGCTATACTGTTTTTATCGTAAAAAGGCGATAAGTAGAGTTTCAATTAAGTAATCTATTAGATGTCGTTCGCCTAACACGATATTTATAATTGAGTTAAGGCGAAATGGACAGAAATTTCGGTGGCGGACAGCGCCAATTGCATGATGTGTCAGCGTTAAATTTAACCTGCACGGAATGTGGCGCAGCCATCAAAGAGTTGCCGTTCGAACCGACAAAACGGGAAGACGGAACTTATGGTCGCTTGTATTGCTACGATTGCAATAAAAAGCGTCGCCCAAGCTTCCGCAGCGGTGGAAACCGAGGAGGATTTGGCAGATAAGCCTATAAACGCAAAGCTCCCCAGATGGGGAGCTTTGTTATTACGGAAGAATTTATTTTTTTCCAAGCAAGAGGTATTTTCCTTCAAATACTTTTATTTCATACAGCCCGGATTCGGCGTAACGGTCAAAATACGCATTAAACTCCACTTCATTTTTGAACCCAAATGCATCCGTGGCATCGATGAGGAGATAATCCGGTTCTAGGGTTTCCTGGCCAAGCATAAAAATATTTTTTCTCTGCGCCAGATGAGGAACGAAATTGGTATGCGCAGCAACGCTCGCCTGAGCCGGTATGAATTGCAGTATAGTCCGGTAGGAGTCCCATTTTGGATTGGATTGGAAAATTTCCAGCGGAAAAGAAATCGGATTCAGGGGAGAGCGCAATAAATAACCCGTGATTATTGTTCCAATTATTAGATATTGCAGATACTGTTTCGGATATTTTTGTAAATAATAAATACCATACATGGCCCCGATAAAAACTCCCGGGATCAGCACTGCATCATATTGGTATAAGCCGCTGAATTGGGATCCGTAGCGAGTCAGAAGATTTTCCAATAATCCGGGAGCAAGCAAGAGAAATGCGAATCGGGAAAAAAACGGCAGAAAAGCAACGGGTAAAAACGACCAAAGCAGATATTGGAATTTTTCCGCAGTCACGACAGTTGTCCATAATAAACTTGGCCGAGTAAGGATATTTTTAATAATTTCCGACGCAGTGGAGCCGAATTGGCCGTAACGGTCCAAGCGCAAGAGTCCGCCGCCTAATGCTGGCATAATCATTTTGGCGGATATGAGAAAATAAATGGCCGAAAAAATCAGAATACCGATACCGGCTTTTTTTTGGCGTTTCAATAAAGCGTATATTCCCGCAAAAAATATAAACACCGACGCATCTTCCCGGGT
Organism: Minisyncoccota bacterium; assembly: GCA_036517155.1. Classification (GTDB taxonomy): domain Bacteria; phylum Patescibacteriota; class Minisyncoccia; order UBA6257; family 02-FULL-45-10c; genus DATDXY01. The sequence goes on along the minus strand of DATDXY010000001.1, from coordinate 9,955 downwards.
CATTGCGGCGAGGAGTAAAAAAAGCGACATCCATTGCCATTGGGCAGTTTCTAGAAAATAAAGAGCAGTAATAAAAAGGGGAATAAAAAAAGCGATTTCGTGAAAATCAAAAAAATTAATCCAATGCAGCGAGGGATATAAAAGATAGCCAACGGTAATAATAATCGCCCAGCGCTGGTCCTGGAGAATTTTTTTAGCCAATGCATACAACGGCCATGCGCCGAGGCCGAGCGCTATGGTTTGTAGCCAGAGTAATGTATACGCTCTGGGGAAAAGCGCATAGAAGGGAAGCAAGATATAAAAAAACGGGCTGAAGTGAATACCAAAATGGTTTGGAATTTCTTCCAAAGTGCCGGTAAAACCGTTGCCATGAGCGGCGTTCCAGAAAATTTGGGTAAAGATACCCATATCCCACGCCTGAGTTTGAAAATGATACTGCCGGATTGCCGTAGTAACTCCAAATATAAGGATATACAGACCGATTATTCCCCAAAGGATTTTCTTTTCCGACCAAAAGACCATTCTTTTATTATATGCTATACTTGCTAAAATAGTCCCGACAGAGGGATTTTTTTATGGCCTATAGCACTAAATGGCTTGTAAGCGGCATAGCTTTAATTGCGATTATTGGGATTTTATTGTTTATAGAATCAGAACCAAAACTGTCCTTTGGGGGTAATAAGGTCGTTCCTTCGGACACTATTGTAAAAAAAGAAATTCCGTCTGGAGCAACTTTCAGCGCATTGCTTCGGGCATCGGGTATTGCGACTAATACTACCGAAGCGCTTTTAGCCGCCGCTTTACCAGTGTATGACGTAGCGACTATTAAAGCCGGAAAAACTTTGGATTTGATTTTTGACTCAACTAGCCAAAACTTCAAGGGTTTGCGATACGATATTAATACCGAAGAGCAGCTAGTAATTGCGTCCGAAACGTCTTCATCTTCCTGGCTGGCGGAGAAAATTCCGATTGAATATAAAGTGGAACGGTCCAGCGTCACCGGCGTGATTGAAAAATCCCTTTACCAAACCATGGTGGACCAGCAAATTGACGAACGACTGGCGATTGAACTGGCGGAAGTGTTTGCGTGGCAGATTGATTTTGCCGGAGAAATTCAAAAAGGGGACAGTTTTAAAGTGATTTACGAAAAGCGCTATCGGGACGGCGAATACGCTATGCCCGGGAAAATAATCACCGCCGCATTTACTAATAATGGCGAAGTTTATCAAGGATTTTATTTTCAGGGTGAAACCACCGAAGCCGGATATTATGATGAAAACGGCAAGTCTCTGCAAAAAGTATTTTTAAAATCTCCGCTGCAATATAAATATATCAGTTCCGGCTATACGACGCGGCGATTTAATCCGATTTTAAATAAATATACGGCGCATCGGGGGATTGATTATGCGGCCAACACGGGCACGCCGGCCGTGAGTGTGGGTGATGGCACGATATCGCAAGCGGGTTGGAATGGCGATTACGGCCTTTCCGTAACGGTTCGCCATAACGAAACTTACTCAACGGTCTATGGTCATTTTTCCAGCTTGGCGAAAGGAATTAAAAGAGGAGCAAAAGTAACCCAGGGGCAAGTAGTGGGCTACGTAGGTTCTACCGGGCTTTCCACCGGACCGCATTTGCATTACGAAATGCATAAGTTCGGCAGTTTTATCAATCCATTTACGGAAAAAATTCCAGAAGGCAAAGCGGTGGCAGAAGTGGATCGTTCCCAGTTTAATTCGGTCAAAAATATCTGGCTGCCGGAATTGGTTCGTTTGTAATGTGCTTTATTTGACTTTTTATTAATTATATTATATAATAGTGTAAAGTTTGTTATTTCACATTAAGGAGGAGTTATATGAAAATTCTCATGTTGGAAGATGAGGTTTCTTCATACAAGCATTTTCAGCGTTTCGTTCGGGATCTTCGGGATGCGCATGGAAATGCGATTGATCTGGTTTTTGTAAGATCAATCGGAGAGTTCAAAACGCGATTCGGAAAAAACGGTTCCGAATACTCGGCGGTTGTCCTGGATAATAATCTGGTGGTTCTCGGTGAAAAACCCGAGCGCGCTTTGGAATCCGGACTGTTGGAATGGGTACGGGAGCAGAATCCCGCTATACCTATCGCGTGTAATTCCATCGGCGGCGATTTGAATTTTGATCCTATCGCTTTTGCCGAAAAACACAGCGTTCCGAATTTTCAGAAAAGTTATATAGCTTTTGAACAATTCGTCGCTGACCTCTGCAAAGCTGAACTCTGCAAAAAATAAAAGTTCTCAAGTTCTATTGATAGGCCTCCTGCACAAGGGGGCCTTTCTTTTTGTGGCATGGCGTTAATCCATAGGTTATACTTATACAAATGGGTTTTGTATATGAATTTTGAAAAAAATTTAGAGCACTTGGCGCGGGAAATAAAAGAATATCAAACTCAGAGGGGGGTGGAAAAAACCGATCAATCTTCCGTTCGGGAAGTTTTGAAAGGATATATCCAACATCCTTCCGTAACACAGGTAACTCCAAGCGAACCAGCGCAATCTTCGCCAGTTAATCGCATTTTGCCGGACTATGTGCAAAAAACCGATCCGGCAGTTCAAGAAAAAGTGGCGGGATTGATAGATCTGGCATTGCATAAGGGCATCTTACTTTCCATTCAAGCAGCGGCAAAACAAGGTCCATTTATGGTGGACGCGTTGCACGATGCGCTAACCACCAAGATTTATCAGGAATTACGAGCGCGGAAATTAATTTAACAAAAAATGGATTTTTTTGTCGTTGGTTATTTTGTTCTCGGAATTATAGTGGCGGTGGCCACTGTGTTTGTAGTCTGGGAAATCCGTCGGAAATATATATTAAGCACCTTGCGATTGCGGGTACTGTTAATCAAATTGCCCCAGCGTCCGCCGCCGGCATCGCGGGAAGAAGGGCTGAAAGAAATTCATTATACGTCGCAATTATTGAGCGCGTTAGGAAGTTTAAACGCGCCGTTTGTTTTTGAAGTTGCCGTTCATAATAGCGGCGAGGAAATTCATTTTTATGCCAGTGTTCCGGAAGATACGGTGGATTTTACCATTCGCCAAATTCAGGGTTTATGGAACGATGCTTCGGTGGATTTGGTGGAAGATTACACGATTTTTAATCCTTACGGCGCCAGTGATGGAGCATTTTTAAAAGAAAAATTTAATTTTGTTTTGCCCATTCGTACTTTTGAGGAAACTAGTATTGATACCTTTTCTTCCATCCTAAGTAATTTTGCCAAATTAGAACGAGAGGGCGAAGGGGCGGCGTTACAAATCGTGGCCCGTCCGGCGCCGGCGGGATCGAAAAAATCCCTGACGGATTTCGTTTATAAATTAAAAAAAGGCGCGAAGTTGGAAGATGCCTTGCGAGACAACCGCGCGATTACATTAAAAGACGTCCAAATGGCGTTAGGCGGGAAAAAAGAATTAGCCGGCGCGCAGCCGGTCTTGGAAACGGAAATCGTAAAAGCGGTGGAACAAAAATTAGCTAAACCGCTTTTTGCCGTTACGATTCGGATTATGGCAGCTTCATTAAATGAACAACGAGCGCAGGAGCTGTTACAAAGTTTGGCTGGTTCTTTTGACCAATTTCAAGCGCCACTTAGAAATAATTTTGTTGCAACTCGTCCTAAGGACCAGAAACATTTTGTTGTGCAATATTCCTTCCGGCAATTTGAGCCGAAGCATTCTATGATTTTAGGCAGTGACGAATTGGTGAGTATCTTCCATTTGCCGACTTCCGGAACGGAAACGCCTCGGGTAAAATGGCTGAAAACTAAAGAAGCGCCGCCACCCGCAACTTTATTGAACGATGGCACCTTATTGGGCGAAAGCGCTTATCGCAATGAAAGAAAGCCGGTATTTATTTCTGATGATGATCGTCGTCGGCATCTCTATATGGTGGGGCAAACCGGTACTGGCAAATCAACGCTTATGACTAATCTTGCCTTGAGCGATATTCAGCGAGGCAAGGGTGTAGCGATAATCGATCCGCATGGTGATTTAATTGATGCGATATTAAGTTTGGTGCCGCCGGAACGAATCAACGACGTGATTGTGTTTGATCCGAGTGATTTGAGCAGTCCACTGGGGTTGAATATGTTGGAGTATGATGTCCGATATCCGGAACAAAAGACTTTTATTGTAAATGAGATGCAGGGGATTTTTAATAAACTTTTTTCCCAAGAAACCATGGGACCGATCTTTGAACAATATATGAGGAATGCTTTGTTGCTGTTGATGGAAGATATGCCCAATGATCCGGCAACCCTGATGGATGTGCCGCGAGTGTTTACCGATGGGGAATATCGCAAAGCGAAACTAGACCGTTGCCAGAATCCGGTAATAAAAAATTTCTGGGAAAAAGAAGCGGCATTGGCGGGCGGCGAGGCGGCGCTGCAGAATATGACCCCGTACATCACTTCCAAATTCAATAATTTTATTGCTAACGATTACGTTCGGCCGATTATCAGCCAAACCAAATCGGCATTACAGTTCCGGGAGATTATGGATGATCAGAAAATTTTGCTGGTCAATTTATCTAAAGGAAGAATTGGCGACATCAATGCTGGCCTGCTGGGGATGATTGTGGTGGGTAAATTACTGATGGCGGCCTTGTCCCGCGTGGATATAGCGCAGGAAGAACGGAAAGATTTTAATGTTTACATTGATGAGTTCCAAAATTTCACGACGGATTCTATTGCCACGATTTTATCCGAAGCCCGGAAATACCGTTTGAATTTATGCATCGCCCATCAATTTATCGCTCAGCTGCAAGATAAAACTCGGGAGGCGGTCTTCGGCAATGTTGGTTCCATGATTTTGTTCCGAGTAGGCGCAAAAGACGCGGAAGAATTGATTAAGCAATGCGAGCCGATTTTTACCAAGAATGATTTGGTGAATGTGGATAATTTTAACGCAATTGTAAAATTGTTAGTGAATGGCGAAACAGTCAAACCATTTAATATCAAGATTTTACCGGCTCCAAAAGGCAATCCGGCGCTTATTGCGGACATTAAAAACCGTTCTAGAGCAAAATACGCCGGTCGGGTATAATAGAATTTATGAATATTTTATTGGTCATCCTGTTAGCGGTTGTGGTGGTGGGTTTTGCCGGAATTTTTTGGTATTTAAAACAAAATCAAAATAAACCGAATAACGATCAATCGGCGATGGTGCTTCTGCAAAATCAGCTTCATGACTTGGCAAATCGGTTGGATACCGGCACCGGAAGAATGACGGAAACGTTGCAAAGGCAATTTAGCGACAGTTCAAAAATTATCCGAGACGTGACGGAGAAATTAACAAAATTAGATGAAACTAATAAACAGGTGGTCAATTTTGCTGATCAGCTGAAAAATCTGCAGGATATTTTAAAAAACCCAAAACAACAGGGAATTTTAGGAGAATATTATTTGGAAACCGTGCTGAAGAATGTGTTGCCGCCCGGAGCGTATCAAATGCAATATCCATTTCGGGATAATGTGATTGTAGACGCGGTGGTGTTTGTGGATAAGCGGATTATCCCAATCGATTCCAAATTTAGCTTGGAAAATTATAATCGGATTTTGGAAGCGCGCGAACCATTAGAACGGGAACGTTATGAAAAAGCCTTAATTGCGGATATTAAAAACCGCATCGATGAAACTGCTAAATACGTGAAGCCGGAAGAAAATACCATGGACTTTGCTTTTATGTTTATCCCATCAGAAGCGATTTATTACGATCTTTTGATTAATAAAGTAGGAGCGGTAACGGATGATACAAAAAATTTGCTGTACTATGCCGGCCAGAAAAAAGTAATTATTGTGTCGCCGACATCGTTTTTGGCCTATTTACAGACCGTGCTTCAGGGGCTGCGGAACCAGAAAATCTCCGAGCAGGCAAAAGAAATCGTAGGCCAAGTGGAAAATCTGGGCAAGCATTTGTACGCGTTTGATGAATATATGTTAAAGCTGGGAAAAAATTTGAGCACGACAGTCGGCATGTACAATAGCGCTTCCAAGGAATTCAAAAAAATTGATAAAGATGTATTGAAAATCAGCGGCACAGCTGTAGGAATAGAACCGCAGCTCTTAGAAAAACCAGATTTAGGTGAAGAGTAATGGTATGTATGAAAGAAAATGGAACACCTTTTTGAAACGACTTTGGCCGTTTCGGTTTATACCGTTCGTGGATTTTGTGTTTGCATCGGGTTCTCTGGCTACTGGCCGAATGCATGAGAATTCGGATTTTGATGTGATTGTGGGCGTGCGGCAAGGGAGAATATTTACCGCGCGCTTTTTTACTGTTGGAATTTTTCGCCTTTTACGCTGGGGTCGAAAGCATAGCGATTCAGAAAAATTCGCTCGAAATAAAATTTGTTTAAATCATTTTGTAACCCCGAGCGCCTATCGTTTAGCGCCGCCTTATAATGAATACTGGAAATTATTATATTCATCATTAGTTCCGGTATATGGAGCAGAAAAATCCATACAATCTTTTTGGGATGCGAATCAAGATTGGATGAATAAAAGAAAAATATACACGAATGACACGCGGCATCGCTATAAAAATAAAATCAGTATCCAGGCCATATTGGAATGGATGTTGGGTGGTACTATGGGCGATTGGTTGGAAAAAATACTGAAGAATATGCAACTAAGAAAAATCATATCGCGAGATAGTAGTGGTTATAATCCTCGGATTATTGTTAATGACAATGAATTAGAGTTTCATCCCGATACTCGGCGCACAGAGAGTTATTTTGACTCTTGACAGCTTAGCACTCGCTTGGTTAGACTGCTAAATATGAATCTTAAACCATTAAACGACCATATTTTTATTGAGCCGATGGACGAAGAAAAAACCACGAAGTCGGGGATTGTGCTTCCGGACACAGCAGAAAAACAAAAACCGATACGAGGAAAGATTGTGGCGGCCGGTCCGGGAAAATTAAATGAAAAAGGAGAACGCGTGCCGATGTCCGTAAAAATTGGCGATATTGTGTTATTCAAAAAATATGGTCCAGATGAATTGGAAGTGGATGGTAAAAAGTATTTAGTCGGTGAAGAGTCGGATATTTTAGCAATTATTAACTAATGTATGGCAAAACAAATTCTTTTTAACGAAAACGCAAGAATTGCGTTAAAGAAAGGCATTGATAAATTAGCGGAGGCAGTTCGAATGACCTTGGGTCCTCGGGGTCGCGCGGTAGTTATTGAAAAAGGCTATGGCGCGCCGCAAGTTACTTTTGATGGCGTTACGGTGGCGAAAGAAGTGGAACTGGAAGACAAGTTTGAAAATCTTGGCGCGGACTTGATTAAACAAGCCGCGGATAAAACCAATGACAATGTTGGAGATGGCACCACGACTTCTGTCGTGCTGGCACATACGATTATTGACGAGGGAGAAAAGGCAATTAAAGAAAAAGGCTTCAACGTTATTCATCTTTCGGAACAACTGAAAAAAGCTAGCCAATCGGTGATTAAAGAATTGGAAGCCCAACGGGAAGTCATTAATGACAATAAAAAGATTGAAGAAGTGGCGTCGCTGTCCGCTAAAGACGCGGAAATCGGAAAATTGATTGCGGAGGTAATGGCGAAAATCGGCCGAGATGGCGTCATTACCATTGAAGATTCTAATACCATTGCGAATTCTTATGAAATTGTGGAGGGGATGCAATTTGATCGAGGTTATATCGCGCCATATATGGTGACCAACGCCGATCGCATGGAAGCGATATTAGAAAACCCGTATATATTAGTAACCGATAAGAAAATTTCTTCCATTCAAGAGTTATTGCCATTGCTGGAGAAAATTGTTCAAAGCGGCAAGAAAGAATTGGTAATTATCGCTGATGAAGTGGAAGGCGAGGCATTGACTACTCTTATTGTAAATAAACTTCGCGGGATTTTTAGCGTCCTGGCGGTGAAAGCGCCGGGTTTTGGCGACCGCCGGAAAGAAATGCTGCAAGATATTTGTATTGTAACGGGAGCGGCATTTATTTCCGAAGAAGTAGGTAAGAAATTGGATTCGGTTGGTTTGGAAGACCTTGGCCATGCTCATCGGGTAGTTTCTAATAAAGACAACACAACTATTGTTGGCGGCAATGGCGCGAAAGAAGAAATGGAAAAACGAATTGCGCAAATTAAAACACAAATCAAAAAGACCGATTCGGATTTTGACAAGGAAAAATTGCAAGAACGGCTGGGTAAGTTATCTGGCGGCGTAGCGGTGATTAAAGTTGGCGCGCCAACTGAATCCGCGCAAAAAGAACTGAAACAGCGGGTAGAAGACGCGGTGGCGGCAACTCGGGCAGCGATGGAAGAAGGCATCGTACCGGGCGGCGGCATCGCGCTTTTTAATGTCGCTTTGCTCCAACAAACCAGCGCTTCCAAAGAATCCATCCCGGAAATCCAAGCGGCGCACATAATCCTTATGCGAACTTTAGCGGCGCCGTTGAAAGCGATTATCGAAAACAGCGGCGAACACGCGGAAACTATCATTCGCAAGCTTTCGGAACAGAAAGCATTGTCGAAAGATAAATGGCTGGGCTTTAATGCTTTAACGAATGATATTGCTGATTTAAAAAAAATGGGGATTATTGATCCGCTCAAAGTTTCCAAGACTGCTTTTTTAAACGCGGTTTCGGTAGCGGCGAATTACTTAACGATTGGCGCGGCCTTGACCGACAAACCAGAACCGAAAAATCCTCCATCTGCTGGAGGAATGGGAGGTGGGATGCCGGGAATGGGAGGAATGGACTACTAGTACAAAATACGTTAGGGTAAAAACAGAAAAATTCACAAATCAATAAAGGAGGCAAAGAACGTGAGAAAATCAGGAGCATTGCCCATTCAAGAATTGATAGCGATGAAAGAATCTGGGATGTTGCAAAATTTTCCAGACGATAGTTTTCAACCCTCTAGCGCGGATTTATCCATTACGGATGAAATCTATCGGATTAAGGGAAATATTCTTCTCAAGTGCACCGAAACGGTGACGGATATTATCAAGAACGTGACTTTATTTCGGCACGACCTGAATAATCCGCTAGAACCCGGAGGCGTATATCTTTGCAAGGTGGCGGAACAAGTGCGTTTGCCCAAAGGCATCTACGGATTTACGAATCCCAAAAGCTCAACGGGCAGAAATGACATTCACGTGCGAATTCTTGCCGACAAAGTTCCGCATTATGATGGTATTCCGGAAGATTTTTCCGGAGAGTTATGGATGCTGGTTTCTTCCAGGAATTTTCTGCTTAAATTGGCGCCGAAGGATCGCCTTGTGCAATTGCGTTTATTCGATGACGATACGCGTCTGTATGAAACGGAAATGCGTATTGAATACGCGAAACACAAACTGCTCTACGCGGCGGATGGCGAGCCTTTCACCTACGATCAATTGAAAATTTCTGATCGGGACGGGTCAATTATTTTAACCATTGATCTTGGCACGCAAGAAATTATTGGTTATAAGGCACGTCCCAAGGGGCAATCTCCGGTTCTGGTCTTTAATCAAAAGGGACACAGAATTGAAGATTTCTTCATGCCTATTGAGAAGCCAAAGAACGGCCACGTTGTTTTGGAAAATGGCCAATTCTACATCTTCTCTACGTTGGAATGGTCGCGAGTGCCGGTAATGTTTGCGGCGGAAATGGCAGCGATGAGTACGCGCTTAGGAGAATTCCGTTCTCACTATGCCGGATTTATTGATCCGGGCTGGGGCTATGGCAAAGATGGCGAACTGCGCGGATTGCCGTTAGTGTTGGAGATTCGATCCTTTGACGAGAATCTGATTATTCAACACGGTCAGCCCATCTGTAAACTAAAATACGAACGACTCCGTTCTATTCCGAGTTCCGTCTACGGAGAAACGGGATCCAATTACGTGAAGCAGGTGGGAGTGCTACTTTCCAAGCATTTCCGACCGATATAAGCACAAAAGAATCGAGCCGAG